>JBDHTD010000001.1:0-160112 GCA_039808485.1 Aquamicrobium sp.
CGGCCGGGAATCTTGAAGCCGATATAGCGGTAGCGGATCGTCTGCTTGCCGAGGAACTCCACCACCATGCGCAGGCGGACGATGTCGGCGACATCGAGCACCAGATCGTCGAACTTCTGCGACAGGGCGCTGAACTGGACGACGTCGCCGCGCGCGACGACGCGCTCCATGTCGTCGACGATGGCCCTGAACTGCTTCAAGTGCTCCTCGTTCATGTTGGCCGTGGCATACATGTAGGCCAACTCGAACAGGTGCTTGCGCAGGATGTAGATTTCCTCGACGTCGCGGCGGTTGACCCGGGCGACGTGCGCGCCCCGCCGCGGGATGATCTCCACCAGCTTCGCCGTCTCCAGGATCCGCAGCACCTCGCGGAACGAGCCGCGGCTGATCCCGAACTTCTCGGCCCACTCCTCCTCGATCAGGCGGGCGCCCGGGCTGAGGCGCCCCTCGATGATCTCGCGCTCGAGATGCTGGGCGGCGATCGCGGCGATCGAACGCGGCAGCTCGGGTATCGCCGCTATGTCGCCCGATCCTGATTTCAACTTGCTCACGCCCGATCCTCCGCGCCTGTGATGCTTGCAGGCCAAAGACGGCCCCGCCCTTGAAAGAACTTCCGAAACCGGAACGAATGCGTCGTCCTCAAGCCGCCTGGCCTTTATGCAGGTCGAGCGGCGCCACTGGCCAGACCCATTTGGCCGTGCAGACAGGAAGGCGCGCTTTCTTTCCTCCGTTTCCGTCCGTTCCCGGCGAGGCTTGCCACCCGGAACGCTCATCCTGACACCAAGGGAAGGCGATCGACCTATAATTGTCAACAATTAATTGTTGTGCTCTGCAACATTCATCCCGCGACGTGAGACGCAAGGCGGCGCTGCCCTTTCCCCGCCGAAGCGAACGCCGGTCCCGATGCCGGTCGTTCGATTGAAACGAACAGTTTCATCACATCAATCCGTTGGACCGCACAATCCGGGAAATCCATAACCGGCACGGAAACAACAGCCGCGTCGGAGCCTGCGCCCGTGAACCTCGATCATACGACCATCGCGCGCGGCCCCGCGGCCTCGCCGCTGCGGCGGCTGGAGGCGATCCTGCCGGGATTGACGCTGGTTGCGATCGTCACCGCCGCCGCCTACGGGCTGCGGCAGGTCCCGGGGCTCTCCGGCCTCAGCCCGATGATTTCCGCCATCTTCATCGGCATCGCCTTCGCCAGCTTCACCACGGTCCCGGCCGCCGCCAGGCCCGGCGTCGCGCTGTTCGGCAAGGGCATGCTGCGGCTGGCGATCGTGCTGCTCGGCTTCCAGCTGACGCTCGGCCAGGTCGGCGAGGTCGGCCTGACCCGGATGCTCGGCATCTGCGCGCTGGTGGCCGCGACCTTCCTCGCCACGCTGGCGCTCGGACGGCTCTTCGGGATCAATCCGGGGCTCGCGCGACTGCTGGCCGCCGGCACCTCGATCTGCGGCGCCTCGGCCATTGCCGCCGCCAACGCCGTCCAGCGGACCAACGACGAGGACGTCGCCTATGCGGTGGCGTGCATCACCGTCTTCGGCACGATCGCGATGCTGGCCTATCCGCTGCTCGGGCAGGCCGCCGGGCTTTCGCCGGCCGATTACGGCTTCTGGGCTGGCTCCTCGATCCACGAGGTCGCGCAGGTCGTCGCCGCCGGCTTCCAGCACGGCGACGTCGCCGGCGAGCAGAGCGTCGTGGTCAAGCTGTCGCGCGTCATCCTGCTCGCGCCGCTGCTGATCGCGATGTCGGCGTTCTCCGCCAGCCGCGCCGGCGACGTCGCCGGCAAGATGACGTTGTCGCAGATCGTCCCGACCTTCGTCATCGGCTTCGTCGCCTGCATGATCCTCAACACCTTCGGCGTCGTCCCGGCGCAGCTCAAGGCGGCGATCGTCGGGATCACGCCGATCATGCTGGCGGCGGCGCTGGGCGCGCTCGGCCTCGGCACCCATTTCGGCGCGGTGCGGGCGCGCGGCGTGCGCCCGCTCCTCGTCGCCGCCCTCGCCTCGATCTTCATTTCCGCGGCGAGCTTCGTGCTGCTGCGAACCATCCTGTGACGGAACACGCTTCTGAGCGAAGAGGAAACCTGAAATGAGCACCGTTCAACATTTCGTCGACGGCAAGGTCTGGACGGGGTCGTCCGCCCGCACCGCCGACATCTTCAACCCCGCCACCGGCACGGCCATCGGCAAGGTCCGGCTCGCCAGCGCGGGAGACGTCGCCGAGGTGGTCGCAGTGGCGAAGAAGGCGCAAGCCCGGTGGGGCGCGCAGCCGCCTGCCAAGCGCGCGGCGGTCATGTTCGCGTTCCGCGACCTCCTCACCCGCCACACCGACGAGCTGGCCGTCCTTCTGTCGCGCGAGCACGGCAAGACCCTGTCCGACGCCAAGGGCGAGATCGCGCGCGGCATCGAGGTCGTCGAGTTCGTCTGCGGCATCCCGCATCTGCTGAAGGGCGAATATTCCGAGCAGGTCGCGTCGCAGGTCGACAGCTTCTCGATCCGCCAGCCGCTCGGCGTCGTCGCCGGCATCACGCCGTTCAACTTCCCGGCCATGGTGCCGCTGTGGATGTATCCGGTCTCGCTCGCCTGCGGCAACGCCTTCGTGCTGAAGCCGTCGGAGCGCGACCCCTCCGTGGTGGTCCGCATCGCCGAGCTTCTGCATGAGGCCGGCCTGCCGGCGGGCGTGTTCAACGTCGTCAACGGCGACAAGGAGGCGGTCGACGCGCTCCTCGACCATCCGGACGTCGACGCGGTCTCCTTCGTCGGCTCGACGGCGATCGGCCACTACATCTACAGCCGCGGCACCGCCAACGGCAAGCGCGTGCAGGCGCTGTGCGGCGCCAAGAACCATCTCGTCGTCATGCCCGACGCCGACATGGACAAGGTCGCCGACGCGCTGATCGGCTCGGCCTACGGTTCGGCCGGCGAGCGCTGCATGGCGATCTCGGTCGCGGTCCCGGTCGGCGACGAGACCGCCGACCGGCTGGTGAAAGTGCTCGCCCCGCGCGTCGAGGCGCTGAACGTCGCCCCCTACGACGACCCCGCCTCCGACATGGGGCCGGTGATCTCCCGCCAGAGCCTCGACCGCATCCTGGGCTACATCGCCGAGGGCGAGAAGGCCGGGGCGAAGCTGGTGGTCGACGGCCGCAATGTCAGGCTGCAAGGCTACGAGAACGGCTATTTCCTCGGCGGCTGCCTGTTCGACAACGTCACCAGCGACATGTCGATCTACAAGGACGAGATCTTCGGGCCGGTTCTGTCGGTGCTGCGCGCCCAGTCCTACGAGGAGGCGGTCGGGCTGATCAACGACCACGAATACGGCAACGGCACCTCGATCTTCACCCGCGACGGCGACACCGCGCGCGACTTCTTCACCCGCGTCCAGATCGGCATGGTCGGCGTCAACGTGCCGATCCCGGTGCCGGTGGCCTACCATTCCTTCGGCGGCTGGAAACGGTCGCTGTTCGGCGACCATCACATCCACGGCATGGAAGGCGTGCGCTTCAACACCCGCCTGAAGACCATGACGACGCGCTGGCCGAGCGGCATCAAGGAAGGCGCCGTCTTCAATTTCCACTCCGGCAGCGAAACCCAGGACTGACATCGACGGACGCCCCCGCCGCCCATGGCGGGGTGCGTCCGAACAAGGGGAGAGACGACATGAACGGGAGAGACATGGCATCGGATTATTTCGACCTCGGCAGCTACAGCGTCGCGATCACGACCTCCTCGCCACAGGCGCAAATGTGGTTCGATCGCGGCCTGGCGCTTTGCTACGCCTTCAACCACCAGGAAGCCTATGAATGCTTCAACCTGGCGCTCGAGGCCGACCCCGGCTGCGCGATCGCCTGGTGGGGCAAGGCCTTCGTGCTCGGCTGCAACTACAACAAGCCGTGGGTGGCGTTCGACCCTGCCGACGCCGCGCGCTCGATCGGCGAGGCGTTCGAGGCGACGCAGAAGGCGATGGAGCTGCGCGAGGGCGCTTCGCAATTCGAGCGCCTGCTGATCGAGGCCCTGCCGCACCGCTATCAGGCCGGCACGCCCCGCGACGACCTCGACAAGTGGAACGACGATTTCGCCACCGCGATGCGCAAGGCCTATGCGCAGGCGCCCGACAATCTCGACATTGCGGCCGTCTTCGCAGAGGCGATGATGAACCGCACGCCGTGGCAGCTCTGGGACATCAAGGCAGGCCGGATCGCCGACGGCGCCGACACGCAGGAAATCCTCGACGTTCTCGACAAGGCGCTGGCATCGGGCGGCATGACCCATCCGGGCATCCTGCACATGTACATCCACGCGGTGGAGATGTCGCCCAACCCCGAGCGGGCGCTGCCGGCCGCCAACGCGCTGCGCAACCTCGTGCCGGATGCCGGCCACCTCAACCATATGCCGAGCCATATCGACGTGCTGGTCGGCGACTACGTCGCGGCGATTGACGCCAACACCGCCGGCATCGCCGCCGACACCAAGTTCCTCAGCCTGCGCGGGCCGCTCAACTTCTACTCGCTCTATCGCTGCCACAACTACCACTTCAAGATCTACGGCGCGATGTTCGCCGGGCAGTACGAGACCGCCATCACCACCGCCGACGCGATGCTGGCGACGCTGCCGGAGGAGCTGCTCAGGGTCGAATCGCCGCCGATGGCCGACTGGCTCGAGGGCTTCGTCTCGGTCAAGCAGCACGTCATGGTCCGTTTCGGCCGCTGGAACGAGATCATCGCGCAGGAATTGCCGGCCGACCGGAACCTGTTCAGCGTCACCACCGCGATGATCTGGTACGCCAAGGCGGTCGCCCACGGCGTCCTCGGCAACGTCGCCGAGGCCAAGGCATGCGCGGCCGAGTTCGACGCCGCGCTCGCCCGCGTCCAGGAAAGCCGCTACCTGTTCAACAACCGCTGCATCGACATCCTCGCCGTCGCCCGCGAGATGATGCTGGGCGAGATCACCTATCGCGAGCAGCTCTACAGCCAGGCGTTCGAGCACCTGCGCAACGCCGTCGCGCTCGACGACGCCCTGCCCTACGACGAGCCGTGGGGCTGGATGCAGCCGGCGCGCCACGCGCTCGGCGCGCTGATGCTGGAACAGGGGCATGTCGAGGAATCGCTCGCGGTCTACGAGGCCGATCTCGGTCTGAACGACTCGCTGCCGCGCGCCTGCCAGCATCCCGACAACATCTGGAGCTTGAAAGGTTATCACGAGTGCCTGCAAAAGCTCGGCCGGACGAGCGAGGCCGAAGCCGTGCGCGCCAAGATCGAGAGGCTGGAGAAGACGAGCGACGTCACGATCAAGTTCTCCTGCTTCTGCCGCAAGAAGTGACGGGCGCGGCCGATGTGCCTGTGCACGGGAACACCCGCCCCCGACCTGCCCGCCGCGCCGGAGAAGAGGGCCGGCGGCAGGCGTCATGAGCGGGCGGTCTATCTCGCCCTGGTCGCGGCGCTGGCCGTCAACCTGACGGCCTCCCTCGTCTGGCTAGGGTCCTGACGGCGACGCCGGAAACCCTTTTCGCCCGCAAGGGGCGCGCCCTGGCCGACGGACCGGCGCGCTCCAGTCGCTGCTGCTCGATCTGCGCATCGCGCTGGCCACCGCCACCGGCCGCGGCAAGGACGAAGGGGGCGCGCCATCGCCCGAGCTTCCTTCCTGAACGGCTCAGCGGCCGGCGAGGATGTCGCGGATCATGCGCTGGCAGCGGTCGGCCATGAAGTCGAGCAGCAGCCTGACCTTCGGGTCCTGGAACTTGCGGTGGGGATAGACCGCCGCAAGCTGCACCGGCACCGGCGGGTGGTCGGCCAGCACCACCTTCAGCCGCCCGTCGCGTAAGAATGGCTCGATCTCGAAGCGCGGCTTGTTGACGATGCCGCGCCCCGACAGCGCCCAGCCGGTGACGACGTCGCCGTCGTCGCTGTCGAACGGGCCGTGCACCTCGATCCGGGTCAGGCCGGACGGCGTCTTCAGCGTCCAGATATAGTCCTTCGCGCCCGGATAGCGCAGCGGCAGGCAATCGTGCTTGCGGTTGACGAGATCGTGCGGCGTCGCCGGCTCGCCGCGCGCGGCGAGATAGGACGGCGAGGCGGCGAGCACGCGCTCGCACTCCATGATGCCGCGCATCCGCAGGCTCGAATCCTCGAGCACGCCGAGCCGGAAGGCGACGTCGATGCCTTCCTTCATGATGTCGACATTGTGGTCGGACAGCCGCAGCCGCACCTCGATGTCGGGATAGCGGTCGTGGAAGTCGGGAATGCCCGAGGCGATCAGCCGCCGGCCGAGGCCGAGCGGCGCGGTGACGCGGATGGTGCCGCGCGGCTGGCCAGACAGCGCGCTGACCGCCGCCTCCGCCTCGGCCACCGCGTCGAGCACCTGGCGCGCGCCCTGGTAGAAGACGCGACCGTGCTCGGTCGGCATCAACTGCCGCGTGGTGCGGTTGAACAGCCTGACGCCCAGGTGCTTTTCCAGTTCCTTGATGCGGTTCGACGCCACCGCCGGCGAGATGCGCATGTCGCGCCCGGCGGCCGAAAGGTTTCCCAGTTCCACCACCCGGACGAAGACCGCGATGTTGTCGAGATAGGCCATGGCCGGCTCCCCCTGTTGCCGGCATCATCGGCAATCGTCGCATTATTTTCCAGATTTTTTTGAAAGTCATCGGGCATCGCCACCCTTTCGCTTTGAAGCGAAGGCCGTAAAGTCGGCCCAAGGTGCAGCAAGCGGCCGACGAGGGGAGAGCCATGCACGATTTCGCGATCTTCTGGGACTGGCTGTCCTTCGGCGTGCGCTGGCTGCACGTCATCACCGCAATCGCCTGGATCGGCTCGTCCTTCTACTTCATCGCCCTCGATCTCGGGCTGGTGAAGCGCGAGGGCATGCCCGAGGGCGCGCACGGCGAGGAATGGCAGGTCCACGGCGGCGGCTTCTACCACATCCAGAAATATCTGGTCGCGCCGGCGCGGATGCCCGAGCACCTGACATGGTTCAAGTGGGAATCCTACGCCACCTGGATGTCGGGTTTCGCGCTGCTCGCCATCGTCTACTACGCCGGGGCCGATCTCTATCTCATCGACCGCAACGTGCTCGACGTGCCGCAATGGGCGGCGATCGCGCTTTCGGCCGGGTCGCTGGCGCTCGGCTGGCTGATCTACGATCTTCTCTGCCGCTCGCCGCTGGCGAAGAACGACACCGGCCTGATGCTGGTGCTGTTCCCGATCCTCGTCGCGGTCGCCTGGGGCTATACCCAGCTCTTCACCGGCCGCGCCGCCTTCCTGCATCTCGGCGCGTTCACCGCCACCATCATGTCGGCCAACGTCTTCCTGATCATCATCCCCAACCAGAAGATCGTGGTCGCCGACCTGATCGCCGGCCGCAAGCCGGACCCGAAATATGGCCGCATCGCCAAGACGCGCTCGCTGCACAACAACTACCTGACGCTGCCGGTCGTGTTCCTGATGCTGTCGAACCACTATCCGCTGGCCTTCGGCACCCAGTTCAACTGGGTGATCGCAGCGCTGATCTTCCTGATCGGGGTTCTGATCCGTCACTATTTCAACACCGTGCACGCCCGCAAGGGCAACCCGCACTGGACATGGGGCGCGGCGGCGGTGCTGTTCATCGTCGTCATGTGGCTGTCGACCGTGCCGAAGGTGCTGACCGGCGAGGAGAAGGTGTCGGCGGGCGCCGAGGCGCTGATGGCGTCGGCGCACTTTCCCGCCGTGCGCGACACGGTGATGGGCCGCTGCGCCATGTGCCATGCCGCCGAGCCGGCGTGGGACGGCGTCCGCTTCACGCCCAAGGACGTGGCGTTCGAGACCGAGGGCCAGATCGCCGAGCGGGCGCGCGAGATCTATCTCCAGGCCGGGCGCAGCCACGCCATGCCGCCCGGCAACGTCTCGGGCATGACCGACGGCGAGCGGGCGCTGATCGTCGCCTGGTTCGAGGAGACGCGGCGGTGAGCGCGCGCCTGCTGCGCGGCCGCGTCCTGTCCTTCCGCACCCGGCCCGAAAGCACAGACGACCGCGCCTCCTACCTGTTCGAGGAGGACGGCGGCGTTCTGGTCCGCGACGGCCGCATCGCGGCGGTCGGCGATTTTTCGGCGATGGCGCGGCAGGCCGAGGGCGCGCAGGTGATCGACCACCGCCCGCACCTGATCCTGCCCGGCTTCATCGACGCCCATGTCCACATGCCGCAGATGCAGGTCATCGCCAGCTACGGGGCGGAGCTGCTCGACTGGCTGAACACCTACACCTTCCCCGAGGAGACCCGGTTCCGCGACACCCAGCACGGGCGGCGCATCGCCCGCCTGTTCCTCGACGAGACGATCCGCCACGGCACCACCACGGTCGCCGCCTTCTGCTCGGTGCATCGCGAAAGCGCCGACGCCTTCTTCGCGGAAGCGCTGGCGCGCAACATGCGCGTCATCGCCGGCAAGGTGATGATGGACCGCAACGCGCCGGAGTCCCTACGCGACACGGCGCAATCGGGCTATGACGATTCGAAGGCGCTGATCGGCGACTGGCACGGCAAGGGGCGGCTGCACTATGCCATCACGCCGCGTTTCGCCATCACCTCCTCGCCCGCGCAGATGGAGATGGCCGGCGCGCTGGCGGCCGAGTTCCCGCAGCTTCACATCCAGACGCATCTTTCGGAAAACCATGCCGAGATCGCGCTGACGCGGGAGCTCTACCCGCAGGCGCGCGACTATACCGACGTCTATGCGAGCTATGGGCTCCTGCACGACAGGACGCTGCTCGGCCATTCGATCCATCTCTCCGGGCGCGAGGCGGACGCGATCCACGATGTCGGCGCGGTCGCCGTGTTCTGCCCGACCTCGAACCTCTTCCTCGGCTCCGGCCTGTTCGACTGGCAGGGCTATTCGAGGCGGGCGAAGCCGCTGCGGATCGCGGCGGCGACCGATATCGGCGGCGGCACCAGCTATTCGATGCTGCGCACCATGGACGAGGCCTACAAGGTGATCGCGCTCCAGGGCGAGAAGATCAACCCGCTCGCCGCCTTCTGGCAGATCACGCGCGGCAACGCCGAGGCGCTGTCGCTCGCTGCCCATGTCGGGGCGCTCGACCCCGGCATGGACGCCGACATCGTCGTGCTCGACGCGCGGGCGACGCCGGCGATGCGGCTGCGGATGGAGCGGGCGACGACGCTCAACGAGGAGCTCTTCCTGCTCCAGACGCTGGGCGACGACCGGGCTGTCGTCGAGACCTATGTCGCCGGCGCGCCGGCGAAGAGCGCGCTGGAGCGGCGGACGCCCTAAGCTCCGTGTGACGACAGCGCCCGCAGCACCTCGGCGGCGGCCATCGCGGCGATGACCGCCGGCCGCTTGTCCCTGACCTCCGAGCCGCCGATGGGGCAGACGAGGCGGGAAAGCGAAGCCTCGTCGCCGCCGGCCTGCTTCAGATACCAGCTCGCGAAGGTGGCGCGCTTGGTCTTCGAGCCGATCATGCCGACATAGGCCGCGTCGCCGCGCTTCAGCGCTTCGGCGACGATCAGGAAATCGAGCGCGTGGTCATGGGTCAGCACCAGGAACGCCGCGCCGGCCGCGGCTTGCCGCACCGCCTCCTCCGGCACGGCGGTCAGCCGCACGTCCACCCTTTCGGGCAGGTCGCCGATCTGGTCGGGCCGTGTCTCGACCACGGTGACGGCGAGCGGCAGCAGCGACAGCGCCTCGGCCAGCGCCTGGCCGACATGGCCGCCGCCGAAGACGAGCACGCGAGGGCGCGCCGCCGTCTCGTCCTCGACGCGCGCGACGGCCGCCGCGCGCAGGCGATCGTCGGCAAGCGCGATGCGGGCCGTGACGCGGCCGCCGCAGCACTGGCCGATCTGCGGCCCGAGCGGGACGTCGAGGTCGTCCGTCGCCGGCCTGCCCGCCGCGATCATGGCGCGGGCACGGTCGATGGCCATGAATTCGAGCTGGCCGCCGCCGATGGTGCCGAAGATGGCGCCCGGCGCCACCAGCATCCAGGCGCGTTCCTCGCGCGGGGTCGAGCCCTTCGCCTCGGCGATCTCGACCAGCGCCACGTCCGGCCATGCGGCGAGGAACGTCCCGAGACGTGACGGCGCGGCGCTCATCGCGCCGGTGTCGGCACCGGGGCGGCCTCGGCCTTCAGCCGCTCGATGGCCATCAGCACCCGTTCGGGCGTCGCCGGCGCGTCGAGACGCGGGCATATCCGGTGATCGGCGACGCTGGCCACCGCGTCGGACAGCGCGTGCAGCACGGACAGGCCGAGCGGCAGCGGCGGCTCGCCCACCGCCTTGGAGCGGTGGATGGTCGGCTCGTAAGCCTGGCTCCAGTCGGTCAGCGCGACGTTGAACACCTTGGGCCGGTCCGAGGCCAGCGGGATCTTGTAGGTCGAGGGCGCGTGAGTGCGCAGCCTTCCGCGATCGTCCCACACCAGCTCTTCCGTCGTCAGCCAGCCCATGCCCTGGATGAAGCCGCCCTCGACCTGGCCGAGATCGATGGCGGGGTTGAGCGAGCGGCCGGCATCGTGGAGGATGTCGGTGCGCTCGACGACATATTCTCCGGTCAGCGTGTCGACCGAGACCTCCGAGCAGGCTGCGCCATAAGCGTAGTAATAAAAGGCGTGGCCCCTGCCCTTGGAACGGTCCCAATGGATCTTCGGCGTCTTGTAGAAGCCGGCGGCCGAGAGCTGGACGCGGGCGACGTAGGCCTGCCGGACCAGTTCGTCGAAGGCGATCTCCTGGTTGCCGACGCGCACCCGGTTGGGCAGGAAGACGATCTGCTCGCGCGGCACGCCGTAGCGCTCGGCGGCGAAGTCGGCGAGCCGCTTCTTGATCTGGCGCGCCGCATCCTGGGCCGCCATGCCGTTCAGATCCGCCCCCGACGAGGCCGCCGTCGGCGCGGTGTTGGGCACCTTGGCCGTGGTGGTGGCGGTGATACGCACCCGGTTCAGATCGATCTGGAACTCCTCGGCCACCACCTGCGCCACCTTCAGATGCAGCCCCTGGCCCATCTCGGTGCCGCCGTGGTTCATGTGCACCGAGCCGTCGGTGTAGACATGGACCAGCGCGCCGGCCTGGTTCGACTCGGTCTTGGTGAAGGAGATGCCGAACTTGACCGGCGTCAGCGCCAGCCCGCGCTTGACGAAGCGGCTGTTGGCGTTGAAGGCGGAAATCTCGCGCCGGCGCCCGGCATAGTCGGCGCTTTTCTCCAGCTCGGCGACGATGCGCTGGATGATGCAGTCCTCGACCTTCTGATGGTAGGGGGTGAGGTTGCGCGTCCCCTCGACGCCGATCTCGTCGTAGAAATTCAGCTTGCGGATGTCGAGCGGGTCCTTGCCCACCGCGAACGCCACCTCCTCGATCACCCGTTCCGCGCCGACCATGCCCTGCGGGCCGCCGAAGCCGCGAAAGGCGGTGTTGGAGACGGTGTTGGTGTAGAGCGGCGCCGACTTCGCCAGCACGTGCGGGAAGAAATAGGCGTTGTCGCAATGGAACAACGCCCGGTCGCCGACGGGGCCGGACAGGTCGGCCGAAAAGCCGGCATTCAACGCGAAGGTATAGTCGACGGCGAGGATGCGGCCGTCCGCGTCGAAGCCGACGTCGTAGTCGATCATGAAGTCGTGCCGCTTGCCGGTGGCGGTCATGTCCTCGTCGCGGTCGAGCCGCAGCTTCACCGCGCGGCCGAGCTTCCTGGCCGCGATAGCGGCAAGGGCGGCGCACTGGTTGGCCTGGGTTTCCTTGCCGCCGAAGCCGCCGCCCATGCGGCGCACCTCGATCGTCACCGCGTGGGAGGCGACGCCGAGCGCATGGGCGACCATGTGCTGGGTCTCGCTCGGCCCCTGGGTCGAGCAATAGACCGTCACCTCGTCGTCCTCGCCGGGCACGGCGAGCGACACCTGCCCTTCGAGGTAGAAATGGTCCTGCCCGCCGAGCCGCATCCGGTCCCTGACGCGCCGCGGCGCGGCGCGGAGCGCGGCTGCCGCGTCGCCGCGCTTCAGCGTCAGCGGCGTCGTCACCTGCCGCGCCGTCGCGGGATCGAGGTCCCGGATGCCGACCAGCGCCGGCAACTCCTCGTAGTCGATCTTCGCCAGCCTTGCCGCGCGGCGCGCCTGGTCGCGCGTCCTCGCCACGACGCAGAACACCGGCTGGCCATGGAACTCGACCTTGCCGTCGGCCAGCACCGGATCGTCGTTCATGCCGGACGGCGAGATGTCGTTGACCCCCGGCACGTCGTCCGCCGTCAGCACCGCGACGACGCCGGGAGCGGCGCGCACCGCCGAAAGGTCGACCGACTTCAGCACCCCATGCGCGACCGAGGCGAGGCCGAGGCCGGCATGCAGCGTCCCGGCCGGCTCGGGGATGTCGTCGATATAGACCGCCTCGCCCGCGACGTGCTTGTGGGCGGAATCGTGGCGCACGTCGCTGTGGACGCCGCCGGCGATCTTCTGCGCTTTCAGGTTCGGGGCGTGCCTGTTCATGGCCTTACGCGACCTCGTATCGCTTCACCGCGAAAGGCCGCGCGGCGCCGGTCGTTTCCATGTAGAAGCGCAGGAGAAGGTTTTTCGCCGCCAGCAGCCGGTATTCGGCCGAGGCGCGCATGTCGCTGAGCGGCTGGTAGTCCTGCGCGTAGGCCGCCTGCGCGCCTTCCACCGACGCTTGCGTCCACGGCCGGCCGACCAGCGCCGCCTCCACCGCCTTCGCCCGCTTCGGCGTCGCGGCCATGCCGCCATAGGCGATGCGGGCCGACGCCACGACGCCGTCCTCGACCGTGACATGGAACGCGCCGAGGGTTGCGGTGATGTCCTCGTCGCGGCGCTTCGACACCTTGTAGACGGCGAAATGCGCAGCTTTCGCCGGCAGCGGCACATGCACGGCCTCGACGAACTCGCCCGGCGCCCGGTCCTGCCGGCCATAGGCGACGAAGAAATCCTCCAGCGCAATCGTGCGTCTTTGCTTACCCTTACGCAGCGTCAGCGACGCGCCCAGCACGATCAGCGGCGGCGGCGTGTCGCCGATCGGCGAGCCGTTGGCGATGTTGCCGCCGATGGTGCCCATGTTGCGCACCTGCTCGCCGCCGATGCGGTCGATCAGGAGACCGAGCGCCGGAATGCGCCGGCCAAGGAAATCGCGCGCCTCGCTGTAGCTGACGCCGGCGCCGATGGTGACGACGCCGTCCTTTTCGGAGATCGCCTGCAAGTCCCGCAGCCCGCCGGCGAAGACGACCGGCGCGATGTCGCGCATCTGCTTCGTCACCCACAGGCCGACATCGGTCGAGCCGGCGACGATCGTCGCCTTCGGCTCGGCTTCCAGGAAAGCGGCGAAATCGTCGAGCGAGGCCGGCACCACGAGCCGCCCGCCGCCCTCGCCGATCTCGACGCGACGTCCGTCGCGCATCGCCGCGAGCTGCGCCGTCACCGTCTCGCGCTCCGCCGCCAGCGGGTCGCGCCCGGCCTCGCCATAGGTCGAGACGGCGCGGGCGGCGCGCATGATCGCCTCGTAGCCGGTGCAGCGGCACAAATTCCCTTGCAGCGCCTTCTCGATGCGAGCGTCGGAGGGGCGGGGCTCGCGCATCCACAGCCCGTAGAGCGACATGACGAAGCCCGGCGTGCAGAAGCCGCATTGCGAGCCGTGGAAATCGACCATCGCCTGCTGCACCGGGTGCAGCGCGCCGCTCTCGTCCTTCAGGTGCTCGACCGTGACGACGTGGCAGCCGTCGAGCGAGCCGAGGAAGCGGATGCAGGCATTGACGCTTTCATAGACGAGGCCGTCCCGGCCAAGCCGCCCGACGAGGACCGTGCAGGCACCGCAATCACCCTCGGCACAACCTTCCTTGGTGCCGTTCAAGCCGCGGCGCAGGCGCAGCCAGTCGAGCAGCGTCTCGTCGGCGCGCGCCTCGCGCAGCGCGACCGCCTCGCCGTTCAACAGGAAGCGGAGTTCGCGGCGTGGCAATCCAGCCCCTCGGCCCATCAGCTCCCCCTGTAGGTGGAATAGCCGAAGGGCGACAGCAGGAGCGGCACGTGATAGTGCGCCTCCTCGGCCATGCCGAAGCGGATCGGGACCTGGTCGAGGAACAGCGGCTCCGGCAACGCGCCGCCGCCGGCGCGCAGGTAATCGCCGGCGAAGAACACGAGCTCGTATTCGCCGGGGCGGAAGTCCTTGCCTTCGAGCAGCGGCGCGTCGCAGCGTCCGTCGGCGTTGGTGACGACTTCCTTGAGCTTCTTATGCGAATTGCCGCTGACCCGGTAGAGTGTGATCTTCAGCCCCTCGGCCGGTCGGCCGCTGGCGGTATCGAGCACATGGGTCGTCAGCCGTGCGTTCCCAGCCATCGTTCCTCCCTGCGGCCGCCCCCTTGCCGCATCGGCGGCAGCGGCGCGGATTCACGATACTCTATTGCATCGAAAAGCACAGGCCAGCCGAAAGGGGCCAAAACACTTTCAAACTTTAGAGGGGGAATGGCCTGCCGGTTTTGAATTATTCTTGAGGAAACGACGATGGGACCCTCGATGCGATACCCCAGAGACATGCGCGGCTACGGCGCCAACCCGCCCGATGCGAAATGGCCGGGCGGCGCGCATGTCGCCGTCCAGTTCGTGGTCAATTACGAGGAAGGCGGCGAGAACTGCGTGCTGCACGGCGACGCGGCCTCGGAGGCGTTCCTGTCTGAGGTGGTGGGCGCGGCGCCATGGCCCGGCAAGCGCCACTGGAACATGGAATCGATCTACGAATACGGCGCGCGCGCCGGGTTCTGGCGGCTTCACCGCATGTTCACGGCGGCGAGCATTCCCGCCACCGTCTACGGCGTCGCCACCGCGCTCGCCCGCTCGCCCGAGCAGGTCGCGGCGATGAAGGCGGCCGGGTGGGAGATCGCCAGCCACGGCCTGCGCTGGATCGACTATCGCGACCATGACGAAGCGGCGGAGAAGGCCGACCTCGATGCGGCGATCCGGCTGCATACGGAAGTGGTGGGGGAACGGCCGAAGGGCATGTATCTCGGCCGCACCTCGGTCCATTCGGTCAGGCTGGCGGCGGTCGAGGGCGGCTTCGACTGGATTTCCGACACCTATGACGACGACCTGCCCTACTGGCTCGACCATGACGGCCACGGCAATCCCATTTCGCCACAGCTCGTCATCCCCTACACGCTCGACGCCAACGACATGCGCTTCGCCACCGCGCAAGGGTTCAACTCGGGCGACCAGTTCTTCGCCTATCTGAAGGACGCCTTCGACACGCTCTATGCCGAGGGGCAGGCAGGCAGGCCGGCGATGATGAGCATCGGCCTGCATTGCCGGCTCATCGGCCGGCCGGGCCGCGCCGCCGCGCTCCAGCGCTTCCTCGACTACGTCAAGGGCCACGACCGCGTCTGGCTGCCGACGCGTGGGCAAATTGCCGCCCACTGGCGCGAAACCCATCCCTACCGCGCGCCTCGCTTGCGCCCGAGTCGCATGGGCAGAGAGGAGTTCGTGGAGAAGTTCGGCGGCATCTTCGAGCATTCGCCGTGGATCGCCGAGCGCGCCTTCGCGCTGGAGCTCGGCCCGGCGCACGATTGCGCCGCCGGCGTCCACAATGCGCTGGCCCGCGCCTTCCGTGTCGCCAGCGAGGCGGAGCGCCTCGGCGTGCTGAAAGCCCACCCCGACCTCGCCGGCAAGCTGGCGCAGGCCAGGCGCCTGACGGCGGACTCGACGGCCGAGCAGGCGTCGGCCGGCCTCGACGCGCTGACCGACGACGAGCGCGAAGCCTTCACCCGGCTCAACGACGCCTATATGGCAAAATTCGGCTTCCCGTTCATCATCGCGGTCAAGGACAACACCAAGGCCGGCATCCTCGCCGCCTTCCGCGCCCGCATCGACAACGACCGCGACACGGAGTTCGCCGCCGCCTGCAAGCAGGTGGAGCGCATCGCCGAATTGCGGCTCAACGCCCTCCTCCCCGCCTGAAGGACGAATCCAAGATGACCGGCCGCACCTATTACGCGCCGCATGGGGGCCTGCCCCCGCAGACCGAGCTTCACACCGGCCGCGCCGTGTTCACCGACGCCTACGCGGTGATCCCGAAAGGGGTGATGAGCGACATCGTCAGCTCCTACCTGCCGTTCTGGGAGGGAACGCGGCTGTGGGTGCTGTCGCGGCCGCTCTCCGGCTTCGCCGAGACGTTCTCGCAATACATCATGGAGGTCGCCCCCGGCGGCGGCAGCGACCGGCCGGAGCCGGAAGCCGACGCCGAGGGCGTCCTGTTCGTGGTCGAGGGCGCGTTGACGGTCACGCTTGACGGCGAGGACCATGTGCTGACGCCCGGCGGCTACGCCTATCTGCCGCCGGCGAGCGGCTGGACGGCGCGGAACGCGGGAGCCGGGACCGCGCGCTTCCACTGGATCAGGAAAGCCTACGACTTCGTCGAGGGCCTGGAAGCGCCGGATGCGCTGTTCCTCAACGAGGCCGACATCGCGCCGTCGCCGATGCCGGACACCGAAGGGCGCTGGGCGACGACGCGCTTCGTCGACCCGGAGGACCTGCGCCACGACATGCACGTCACCGTCGTCACCTTTGAGCCGGGCGGGCTGATCCCGTTCGAGGAGACGCATGTGATGGAGCACGGCCTCTACGTGCTGGAGGGCAAGGCGGTCTACAAGCTCAACCGCGACTGGGTCGAGGTCGAGGCCGGCGACTATATGTGGCTGCGCGCCTTCTGCCCGCAGGCCTGCTATGCCGGCGGGCCGGGCAAGTTCCGCTACCTGCTCTACAAGGACGTCAACCGCCACGCGAAGCTGGCTTTCAGATGAGCGGGCAGATGAGCGGGCAGATGAGCCGGACCATCGTCGCCCAACCCTTGACCCGCGCGGCCTTCGCCCCGTTCGGCGACGTCATCGACACCGACTGGGACGATCATTACCCGATCAATCAGGGCAAGTGCGAGCGCTACCACGACCTCGCCAGGGTCGAGGCGGAAGGGCCGAACGCGCGGGTGCTGATCTCGATCTTCAAGGGCACGCCCTACCCCTTGCCGCTGACGCTATCGATGGTCGAACGTCATCCCTTGGGCAGCCAGGCGTTCATGCCGCTGTCGCCGGCGCCGTTCCTCGTCGTCGTCTGCCCAGATGCGGCCGGGGGGCCGGGCGAACCGCACGCCTTCGTCACCCGGCCCGGACAGGGCGTCAGCTACCGCCGCAACACCTGGCACGGCGTGCTGACGCCGATCGGCGCGGCCCAGGATTTCCTCGTCGTCGACCGCGGTGGCGACGGCAACAATCTCGAAGAGTTCTTCTTCGACCGGCCGTGGGAGGTCAGGCTGCCCGGCTGACCCTCGTCACGCCGCAAAGGGATAGTCGGTATAGCCTTCCGCGCCGCCGCCATAGAAGGTCTTGCGGTCCGGCTCGTTGAGCGGCAATCCCTTCTTCAGCCTCTCGACCAGATCGGGATTGGCGATGAACAGCCGGCCGAAGGCGACGAGGTCGGCCGCGCCGCTCGCAACCGCCCGGCTCGCCATGTCGCCGTCATAGCCGTTGTTGACGATCCATGCGCCGTCGCCGCCGGCGTCGCGATAGGCGCTCCTGAAGGCGGCATAGTCGAAATCGCGCTCCCCCTGCCGATAGTCGCGCGGGCCGCCGGTCGAGCCCTCGATGACATGGAGATAGGCGAGGCCGCGGGGCCCGAGGCCGCGCGCGACGTGCTCGAACAGCGGCTGCGGCTCGGGGTCGAAGGCGTCGTTGGCCGGCGTCACCGGCGACAGGCGGATGCCGACGCGGCCCCTGCCCGCGCCTTGCGCGACAGCGTCGACCGCCTCGAACAGGAAGCGGGCGCGGTTCTCGACCGATCCGCCATAAGCGTCGGTGCGACGGTTCGAACCGGAGCGCAGGAACTGGTCGATCAGGTAGCCGTTGGCGGCGTGGATCTCGACGCCGTCGAAACCGGCGTCCTCCACCGCCGCCCTGGCCGCGCGGCGATAATCGTCAAGGATGCCGGGAATTTCCGAAAGATCGAGCGCGCGCGGCGCGGAGACGCCGACGAAGCCGCCGCCGTCGGGTCCGACGAGGTAGGTCTTCGCCTTGGCCGCGATCGCCGACGGCGCGACCGGGCTCGTCCCGCCGGGCTGGAGCGTGTCGTGCGAGACGCGGCCGACATGCCAGAGCTGGGCGACGATGCGGCCGCCTTTGTCGTGCACCCTGTCGGTGACGCGCCGCCAGCCGGCGAGCTGCTCCGGCGCGTAGAGGCCGGGCACGTCGGCATAGCCCTGCCCCTGATGGGTGATCGCGGTGCCTTCGGTGACGATCAGGCCGGCCGAGGCGCGCTGGGCGTAATAGTCAGCGACCATCTCGCCGGGCACGGCATCGGGCGAACGGTTGCGGGTCAGCGGCGCCATGACGAGGCGGTTGGCGGCGTGGATCGCGCCGAAGGCGATTGGATCGAACAGCGTGGTCATGGCTTCACCCGTGTCAAAAAGAGGCAACGGAAAGGGAAGGTGCCGGAATCGGAAATGGCGGCGACACCCTACCCCTGGCCGGCCGGAGAATGGAAGCCGTGAAGACGGCGGAACGCGACCGGAAAGGCGCGCGCCCCGCCCTTCCCCGTTCCGTTCTACAGATAGCGATTGACCACGTTCTCCAGATATTCCTGCCGGCCGGAGCGCGGCTGCGGCTCGATGCCTTCGGCGAGCACGCGGGCGCAGATATCCTCGAGCCGCCGCTCGCCGGACAGCATCGCCTGCGCTTCCGGCGCCTGCCAGCCGACATAGCGCGCTTCGAGCGGGGCGGCGAGCGCCCTGTCCTCCAGCATCCGCGCCGCCGCCTTCAGGCCGCGGGCGCAGGTGTCGATGCCGCCGATATGGCCGATCAGCAGGTCTTCCGGGTCGAGCGACTGGCGGCGGAGCTTGGCGTCGAAATTGGTGCCGCCGGTGGTGAAGCCGCCGGCTTTCAATATCTCGTAATAGGCCAGCGCCGCCTCCGGCGCGTTGTTGGGGAACTGGTCGGTGTCCCAGCCCGACTGGTAGTCGTTGCGGTTCATGTCGATGGAGCCCAGGATGCCGAGCGCGCCCGCCAGCGCCAACTCGTGCTCGAAGGAATGGCCGGCGAGGATGGCGTGGCCGGCCTCAATGTTGAGCTTGACCTCGCCCTCAAGCCCGAAATCCTTGAGGAAGCCGTAGACGGTGGCGACGTCGTAATCGTACTGATGCTTGGTTGGCTCCTGCGGCTTCGGCTCGATCAGGATCGTGCCCTTGAAGCCGATCCGGTGCTTGTAGTCGACCACCAGCGACAGGAAGCGGCCGGCCTGCTGGCGCTCGCGCTTCAGGTCGGTGTTGAGCAGCGTCTCGTAGCCCTCGCGCCCGCCCCACAGCACGTAGTTGGCGCCGCCGAGACGTTTCGTCACGTCGATGCAGCTTTTCACCGTCGCCGCCGCGTAGGCGAACACGTCCGGGTCGGGGTTGGTGGCCGCGCCCGCCATGTAGCGGCGGTGGGAGAAGAGGTTGGCCGTGCCCCAGAGCAGCTTCACCCCCGTCTCCTCCTGCTTGCGGGCGAAGATGTCGGCGACGGCGTCGAGGCGGGCGATGCTGTCGGCCAGCGTCGCCCCTTCCGGGCGCACGTCGGCGTCGTGGAAGCAATAGAACGGCGTGCCGAGCAACGAGAACAGCTCGAAGGCGACATCGGCCTTGCGGCGCGCGTCGTCCATCGTGTCGCCGAACCACGGCCGGTCGAAGGTGCGGCCGCCGAACGGGTCGCCCCCTTCCCAGGCGAGGGAATGCCAGTAGGCGACGGCGAAGCGCAGGTGGTCTTCCATCCGCTTGCCGAGCACGATCTCGTCCGCATCGTAGTGGCGGTAGGCGAGCGGGTTGTCCGAATGCGGCCCCTCGTAGCGGACCGGGCCGATATCGCCGAAAAAGCCGGTGCTCACGATGTCGCTCCTTTGATGGCGGGGTAAAGCGCGCGATAGCGCCGGTAGGCGTCGCTGTAGGCCGGGACCAGCGCCACCTCGGGCGCGATCGTTTCGGCGGTCGCCGGCGGGGTGCAGACGGCGAACGGATCGGCGTTTTCCGCCGCGATCAGGCCGAGCCGCGCCGCGCCGAAGGCGGCACCGAAATCGCCGTCTGCCGGCAGGTCGACCGGGACCTCCAGCGCGGTCGCGATCGCCTTCAGCCAGTAGCGCGAGTGCGATCCGCCGCCGACGGCGGTGACGCGCGAAACCCCGGTGCCGGCCGCGCGCAGCGCCTCGAGGCTGTCCCTGAAGGCGAAGGCCACGCCCTCGACGACGGCCTGCGCCAGCGCGGCGCGGCCGGAAAGGTGGCCGAGCCCGACCAGCGCGCCGCGGATGGCGGCGTCGTTGTGCGGCGTGCGCTCGCCCGACAGATAGGGCAGGAAGGAAACGCCGGAGGGCGGGTGCAGGGCCTCGCCGAGCTCGCCCGTCAGTTCCGCCGCCGTGCGGCCGGTGACGCCGGCGAACCAGTTCAGCGCGTCCGTCGCCGACAGGATCACGCCCATCTGATGCCACATGCCGGGCAACGCATGGCAAAAGGTATGCACCGCGCTTTGCGGATCGGGCCGGCAGGCGTCGGCGGCGGCAAACAGCACGCCAGAGGTGCCGAGCGAGACGAAGGCGAGGCCGGCCCGGACCGCGCCGACGCCGCAGGCGGAAGCCGCGTTGTCGCCGGCCCCGCCGGCGACAACCACGCCGCCGCCCATGCCCCAGCGGGCCGCGACCGAGCCGCGCAGAACACCGGAGACCGCCGTGCCCTCGATCAGCGCCGGCATGTGGCGCAGGCCGAGATCGGTGGCGGCGAGAAGCTCGGCCGACCAGGCGCGGCCGGCGACGTCGAGCCAGGCGGTGCCGGCGGCGTCCGACATCTCGCAGACGTAGTCTCCGGTCAGGAACAGGCGCAGATAGTCCTTCGGCAGCAGCACCCTGGCGACGCGGGCGAAGACCGCGGGCTCGTTGGCCCTGACCCAGGCGAGCTTGGGCGCGGTGAAGCCGGGAAAGACGATGTTGCCGGTGACGGCGCGAAAGCGCGGATCGGCGTCGAGCGCGGCCGCCTGCGCCCTGCTGCGGGTGTCGTTCCACAGGATGCAGGGGCGCAGCACCGCTCCGGAAGCGTCGACCAGCGTCGCGCCGTGCATCTGGCCGGACAGCCCGATGCCGCGCACGGCCGCGATCTCGCGCGGATGCGTCGATTTCAGCGCCGAGACCGCCGTCTCGACCGCCTCGATCCAGTCGGCGGGATTCTGCTCGGCCCAGCCGTCACGCGGGCGCAGGACGTCGAGCGACGCGGTGGCCGAGGTGACGGCGCGCTGGCCGGCGTCGATCAGCAGCGCCTTGACGCCGGAGGTGCCGAGGTCGATGCCGAGATACATGATCCTCCTCCCGGCAGCGGCCTCTTCGAGGGGCCGCTGCCGGGGAAGCATAGCGCAGAACGGATTTATTTCGCAATCCGCAAAAAATGACGGGGAAGCGCTCGCTTCAGACGCGGGAAGTCCCCCGCATCATGTCGACCGCCTTTTCGGCGATCATGATCGTCGGGGCGTTGGTGTTGCCGCCGATCAGCGTCGGCATCACCGAGGCGTCGACCACGCGCAGGGCCCCGATGCCGCGCACCTTGAGTTCCGGGTCGACGACCGCGCCGGCGTCGACACCCATGCGGCAGGTGCCGACCGGGTGATAGACGGTGTCGACCCGCCGGCGCAGCAGCGCGCGGATGTCGTCGTCGGTGCGCACGGCCGCCGTCACAAGGTCCTTCGTCGCCCATGCCGCCAGCGCCGGGGCTTCGAGCAGGCGCCGCGTCAGCTTGAAGCCGGCGACCATGCCCTCGACGTCGCGCGGGTCGGCGAGGAAGGCCGGGTCGATCAGCGGCGCGGCCAGCGGGTCGGCGCTCGCCAGCGCGAGCGTGCCCGCGCTTTTCGGCCGCAGCAGGCAGACATGGCAGGAAAAGCCATGGCCGAGATGGAGCTTGCGGGCATGGTCGTCGACCAGCGAGACGACGAAATGGAGCTGGATGTCGGGCGCGTCGAGATCGGGCCGGGTCTTCAGGAAGCCGCCGGCCTCGGCGAAGTTCGAGGTGATCATGCCGCGCCGCTCGCGGCGGTAGCGCAGCGCCTCGCGCAGCAGCCGCCAGCCGCCGCCGAGCGAGAGGCCGAACGTGTCGCGGCTGGCCGAGCGATAGCCGAAGATGAAGTCCGGATGGTCCTGGAGGTTGCGGCCGACCCCCGGCAGGTCGAGGAGAGGGGCGATGCCGTGGCGCTTCAGCTCCTCGGCCGGGCCGATGCCGGACAGCATCAGGATCTGCGGCGATTGCAGCGCGCCGGCCGACAGCACCACCTCGCGCCGGGCGCGCAGGACGCGGCGCTCCCTGCCCCGGATGACCTCGACGCCGACGGCGCGGCCGTTCTCGACGATCACGCGGGCGACGCGGGTCCTGGTCTCGACGCGGAGATTCTTGCGCCGGCCCATATGCGGGAAGAGATAGGCGCGCGCGGCGCTCCAGCGCTCGCCGTTCTTCTGCGTCGCCTGGTAGACGCCGACGCCCTCCTGCTCGGCGCCGTTGAAGTCGTCGTTGACGGGCAGGCCGGTCTGGCGCGCGGCCTCGACGATGCGCTGCTGGAAGGGATTGCCGGTGCGCAGGTCGCTGACCGCCAGCGGCCCGTCGCGGCCGTGCCACTCGTCGTCGAAACGCTCGTTGGCCTCGCTCAGCCGGAAATAGGGCAGCACGTCCGCGAACGACCAGCCCGCATTGCCGAGCGCGGCCCAGCGGTCGTAATCGCTCGGATGGCCGCGCATGTAGATCATGGCGTTGATGGCCGAGGAGCCGCCCAGCATCCTGCCGCGCGGCTGGTAGCCCCGCCGGCCGCCGAGACCCGGCTGCGGCACGGTCTCGAACGCCCAGTTGTTGAGCTTGGTCGGGATCATCGCCACCGCGCCGACCGGCACGGTGACGAAGCCGCTATCGCCGCCGCCGCCCGCCTCCAGAAGGCAGACGCTGACATCGGGATTCTCGCTCAGCCGCCCGGCGAGCACGCAGCCCGCCGACCCGCCTCCGACGATCACGTAGTCGAAAGCCGCTTCCATCCTCTCCTCCCCTTCCGCACGCGGTCAGGCCAGCCGGTTCAGCAGGCCGAGAATCCGTTCGAAGGTCTTGCCGTAGGGCGGCCGGAACAGGAACGTGCCGTTCAGCTTCGACTGGTAGAAGACCGGCTTCAGCTTGGAGAAGGTGTTGAAGCCCCATTCGCCGTGATAGGCGCCGATGCCGCTGGCGCCGACGCCGCCGAAGGGCTGGTCCTCCTGCCCGATATGCCACAGGCAATCGTTGATCGTGACGCCGCCCGACAGCGTCTCGCGCAGCACACGCTCGCGGCTGGCCGCGTCCTGCCCGAACCAGTACAGCGCCAGCGGGCGATCGCCGGCGCGCACGCGGGCGATCGCGTCGCCGACCCCGTCATATTCGAGGATCGGCAGCACCGGCCCGAAAATCTCCTCGCGCATCAGCCGCGTGTCGGGCGAAGGGTCGATGACGAGGGTGGGCGCGAGCTTGCGCGTCTCGTTGCTCTCGAAGCGCTCGCCGGCCGGATTGACCTCGATGACGCGGGCGCCCTTTTCGCGCGCCTCGCCGACCATCTCGACCAGCCGCGCGCGATGGCGCTGGCTGATGATCGCGGTGTAGTCGGGATTGTCGACCAGCGACGGATACATTTTCGCGATGGTGCGGCCGAGCTTGTCGGCGACGGCATCGGCCTGGCCCTTCGGCACCATGAGATAATCCGGCGCGATGCAGGTCTGGCCGGCGTTGAGCAGCTTGCCGAAGGCCAGCCGCCCGGCGGCGACGTCGACGTCGCAGGACGGATCGAAGATCGCCGGCGACTTGCCGCCGAGCTCCAGCGTCACCGGCGTCAGGTTGGCGGCCGCCGCCTGCGCGACGACGCGGCCGACCGCGGTCGAGCCGGTGAAGAACATATGGTCGAACGGCAGGGCGGTGAACGCCTTGCCGGTCTCGGCGTCGCCGGTGACGACGCAGACCTCGTCGGGGTCGAACGCCTTCGCGACCAGCCGGTCGAGAAGGGCCGAGAACGCCGGCGTCAGCTCGGAAGGCTTCAGCATCACCCGGTTGCCGGCGGCGAGCGCGGCCAGCGCCGGCGCGATCGCAAGCTGGAACGGGTAGTTCCACGGCGAGACGATGCCGACGACGCCGAGCGGCTGCGGCATCAGCCGGTTGTGGCCGGGGCGGAAATGCAGGCCGGTCGGCACGCGCCTGACCCGCATCCAGCGCTTGAGATGCGATCTGGCGTGGCCGATGCCGGCGCGGACGACGAAAAGCTCGGCGAGCCGCGTTTCCTGCGACGCGCGGCCGGAGAAATCGGCGTCGATGGCGGCGACGATGGCCTTTTCGTTGGCTTCGGTCAGCGCCATCAGCCGGTCGAGCCGCGACAGCCGCGCCTCGTAGCTCGGGTCGGGTTCGTTCAGGAATGCCCGTCGCTGCGCCTCGAACCGCTCGGCGATGATGGCGGGCGACGTGGTTTCCATGGTCCGCTTCCTTCCACAGCATGACGCCGCTGGCGGCGCCTTTCGGCCACATCATGCCCATTTTGGCGGGAGTTGACCATCCGTCGGGCGCGCAACGGCGGCAATCCATCCATGCGGGCCATCCATGCCGGCCATCCATGCCGGCCATCCATGTCAGGCCGCCCACGCCGCAACGGCAATCCGCCCATGCCGGCGCTCAGGCTCGCCAAGCATGGGCGGGGACCGCCGGACGCAACGGAGACTGCGCGAACAGCCTGCCCGTTGCCGACAGCGCCGGCCTTGCGAGGCACAGCCGGGAGCTTGGCCCCCCTCGCTCCCGAATAATCTCCCCCCAAAGGCCGATCGGAGGCTAGCCGCCGCGGTTATCGGCTGGCATATTAGAAAAAGACAAAAAATCGAATTTCGGGGACATTTGTTGCAGGGGGAGAGAATGGCGTCACGCGACTGGGAGCGCGGGGTGGCCAGCATGCGAATCATGACCGAACTCGGCATGGCGCACGGCCTGTCGGCGCGGGCTTGTCTGGCCGGGACGGGCGTCACCGAACGCGATCTGGGAGACGCGGCGGCGCTGGTCGCGCCGGAGCAGGAACTGAAGCTGATCCGCAACCTGGTCGGCGCGCTGGGCAACGTGCCGGCGCTCGGCCTGGAGGCCGGACTGCGCTATCATTTCACCGCCTTCGGCATGCTCGGCCTCGCCATGGCCGCCAGCGCCACCGCGCTCGACGCGCTGGAGATCGCGCTGCGCTATTTCAACCTGACCTTCGCCTTCACCGACTTCCTCATCGACCAGAACGACCACGAGACGACGATCATCATCGAGTCCGTCAGTGTGCCGCCGGACTTGCGGCGCTTCGTCGTCGAGCGCGACGTGGCGGGCGTGATCCAGGTGCAGCGCGATCTCGTCCCGCGTTTCCCGGTGCTGCGCGGCGTCGCCTTCGCGTTTCCTCCGCCGGCGCACGAAGCTCACTACGAGGCGCTTCTCGGCCTGCGGCCGCAATTCGGCCATCCCCGCTCGGTCATCCGGCTGTGCAACACCGGCCTGTCGCAGCCGCTGCCGCAGGCCAACGCCATCGCCCGCCAGGCCGCCGAGGAGCAGTGCCGGCAGCTTCTGGAGCGCAGGCATCTGCGCTCCGGCCTGGCGCTGCGGATCAGGGAAAGGCTGCTGCGCGAATCGGCGCTGATGCCGGACATGGCGATGATCGCCGCCGACCTGTGCATGACGCCGCGCACGCTGCGCCGGCGGCTTCAGGGCGAAAGCACCACCTTCTCCGCCATCAGGGACGAGGTGCGCCGCGCGCTCGCCGAGGAGCTCCTGTCGATGACCGAGCTTTCGATCGGCGAGATCGCGGGACGGCTGGGCTATGCCGATCCGACCTGCTTCACCAACGCCTTCAAGGGCTGGACGGGCGGGACCACGCCGCTGGCGTGGCGCCGGCTTGTCGAGGCCGACATGCCCGCGCCGGCGGCCACCACGGAGAACCGGCGCGGGAAAGCCGTCGCCTGACGCGGCCGCTCAGCGCAGCTCGCGCCGCAGGATCTTGCCGACATTGGTCTTCGGCAGCTCGGTGCGGAACTCGACATGCTTCGGCCGCTTGTAGGCGGTCAGCTTGTCGCGGCAGAAGTCGATGATCTCCTTCTCGGTCAGGGCGGGGTCCTTCCTGACCACGAACACCTTCGGCACCTCGCCCGACTTCTCGTCCGGCACGCCGACGGCCGCGACTTCCAGCACGCCCGGATGCATGGCGATCACGTCCTCGATCTCGTTCGGATAGACGTTGAAGCCGGAGACGAGGATCATGTCCTTCTTCCGGTCGACGATCTTGACGTAACCCTTCTCGTCCATGAAGCCCATGTCGCCCGACTTGAAGAAGCCGTCGTCGGTCATCACCTTGGCGGTCTCGTCGGGCCGGTTCCAGTAGCCGGCCATCACCTGCGGCCCGCGGATGCAGATCTCGCCGACATCGCCCAGCGCCACGTCGTTGCCGTTCTCGTCGCGGATCGCCACCTCGGTCGAGGGGATCGGCAGGCCGATGGTGCCGGAGAATTCGGTGGCGTCGAAGCGGTTGGTCGTCACCACCGGCGAGGTTTCCGACAGGCCGTAGCCTTCCGAGATGATGTTGCCGGTCAGCTTCTGCCAGCGCTCGGCCACGGCGCGCTGCACCGCCATGCCGCCGCCGAAGGTCAGGAACAGCGGCTTGAAGTCGAGCTTCTGGAAATCCTCGTTGTTCAGCAGCGCGTTGAACAGCGTGTTCAGGCCGGGGAAGACGTTGATCTCGTACTTCTGCAAGTCCTTGACGAAGGCGGGGATGTCGCGCGGATTGGCGATCAGCAGGTTCTCGGCGCCGAGCCGCATGCCCATGAAGGCGTTCACCGTCAGCGCGTAGATGTGATAGAGCGGCAACGGGCAGACGAAGGTCTGCCGCTCGGGGCGCGGGCGCTTGGTGTAAGCGCTCTCCAGCCAAAGCTCGGTCTGCTGCACGTTGGCGAGGATGTTGCGGTGGAGCAGCGTCGCGCCCTTGGAGACGCCGGTGGTGCCGCCGGTATATTGCAGGAAGGCGACGTCGTCCTGCCCGACCGCGACCTTGGCGAAGCTCTTCGAGCGCCCTTCGGCGAGCACCCGCTTGAAGGTGACGTGGCTGGGCAGCGACCAGGCCGGCACCATCTTCTTGACCCGGCGCACGACCAGATTGACGATATGGCCCTTCAGCCCGAGCATGTCGCCCATGGCGGCGACGACGATGTGCTTGACCTCGGTGTTCCTCACCACGCTTTGCAGCGTCGTGGCGAAGTTCTCGAGGATGAAGATGGCTTCCGCGCCCGAATCCTTCAACTGGTGCTCGAGTTCGCGCGGCGTGTAGAGCGGGTTGACGTTGACCACCACGCAGCCGGCGCGCAGGATCGCCATCAGCGCCACCGGATATTGCAGCACGTTCGGCATCATGATGGCGACACGCGCGCCCTTCTTCAGCCCCTTGGACTGGAGCCAGGCGGCGACGTGGGTGGAGGCTTCCTCGAGCTGGGCGAAGGTCAGGCTCTTGCCCATCGAGGTGAAGGCCGGACGCGCGGAGAACTGGGCGCAGGCCTTCGTCATCATGTCGCCGAGCGAGGCGTCCTCGATCGGGCCGATCTCGGCCTTGACCACGCTCGGATAGCTGGTCAGCCACGGCTTTGCGGCCGTCGCGGAATTTCCTGTTGAACCGGTCAAGGCGATCCTCCCTCTATATGCCCCGCGGAACCGATCCCGCCGCCGGGGTAGCTTTTGCTATATTTCATCTATGGCGACAGCCGGCCGGAAGCAAGCCGTCGCGTTTCGTCATGCCTGGCCGTAGCCGGCATGCTCCTTCATGAACTCGCGCTCGTCGGGCGTGCTTTCGCGGCCGAGCGCCCGGTTGCGATGCGGAAACCGGCCGAAGCGGGCGACGATGTCGCGGTGCTCGATGGCGTATTTCAACCCATCGCCCTCGCCGATGGCGCGGAAGAGGTCGACGCAGCGCTCCTGGTCGGCGATGATTTCCGAATGCATGAACGGCATGTAGTAGAACGGTCGGGCGGCCTCGCCGCCCTGGTTGTCCCAGCCGCGCTCGACCGCGATCCGGGCGATGCCGGCGGCGAGGTCGTCGGTGGCGAAGGCGGCGGCGGTGCTCCGGAACATGTTGCGGGGAAACTGGTCGAAGACGATGATGGCGGCGAGCGCCGTCCGGGCGTCATTGACCTTGCGCTCGTCGAAGCTGGCCTTGAGCAGCCGGTAGAGGTCGAGGAAGCGCGCGCGGACGGTCTCGTCGAGCTCCGTGCCGCCGCCGAACCAGTCCTCGTAGCTCAACTCCCCGAACCAGAAGCCGAGAACCTCGTCCACCCATCCGGCATCGATCCTGTCCATCGCCTCACCCTCGAAGCTCCCGGCCCCTGCCGGCGCATCCTTGTGCCTCACCCCGGCATCGTCGGCTATCCGGCGCGCAACTGCAAGATCGCGCCGGCACGGCACCCGCTCACAGATAGGGGGAGCCCAGCCACAATATCCGGTCGAGAAGACGCAGCACGAACGGGCGCGCGCGCAGGCCCTCGATCGTCACCGGCGCAGCCTGTCCGATCGCCGCGTCGATCCTGGCCTCGATCAGCTCGGCGAAGCCAGCGTCGAGCACCTCGACGTCGACCTCGAAGTTTAGCCTCAGCGACCGCGGATCGAGATTGGACGACCCGACGAAGGCCCATGTCCCGTCGACCGCCAGCAGCTTGGAATGGTCGAATCCGCCGCCGACGCGCCAGACGCGGCAATAGTTCTTCAGCACCTGCTCGAACTGGGCGGTCATGGCGCGTTCGACGAGGACGAGATTGTTCTGCGCCGGCACCACGATGTCGATCTCGACGCCGCGCCGTCCGGCGGTCGCCAGCGCCGCCACCAGCTCGCGGTCTGGCAGGAAGTAGGGCGACATGATGCGGATGGAGCGGCGCGCCACCGAAAACGCTCCCATCAGCATGCGATGGTTGGTTTCGAGCGCGGCATCGGGGCCGGAGGCGACGGCGCGGATGAACACCGGCGCGCCGAAGGACAGGGCCGGCAGCGGCTCGATCCGCCACGCCCCGCCGTCGAGGTCCTCGTCGGTGGTGAAGCGCCAGTCCTCGGCCGCGGTGGTGAAGATGTCGGCGACCACCGGCCCGGCGATGCGGAAATGGGTGTCGCGCCCGCGCGCCTCGTGGGCGAACTCGCTGGTGAAGCCCTTGCGGATGTTCATGCCGCCGACGAGGGCGACGGCGCCGTCGACCACCAGGATCTTGCGGTGGGTCCTGAGATTGGCATAGGGCAGGCGCAGGCCCATGATCAGGCTGCCGTTGAACAGCGCGACCGCGATGCCGGCGCTCTCCAGCGTGCCGACGATCGAGGGCACGCTGTAGCGGACGCCGACGGCGTCGATCAGCACCCTGACCTCGACGCCGCGGCGGCGCGCCCGCGCCAGCGCCTCGGCCAGCCTCAGGCCGATCGGGTCGCGGTCGAAGATGTAGGTCTCCAGGATGATCGAGCGCGAGGCGGCATCGATCTCGGCGATCATCTGCGCATAGGCCTCGTCGCCACCGTCGAGCAGCCGGATCGAGTTGCCGATGGTCATTGCATGCTTGGCGACGCGGTCGCCCAGCGTCTTCATCGCCGCGAAGCGCTCGCCGAACAGGTCGGCCACCAGCGCGCGCGAGACGTCGAGATGCGCCTGATGGCGCGGGTCGTGCTCGGCGGCGCGCTGCCGCTCGGAGATGATGGAGGCGCGGCGGATGCGGTTGATGCCGCCGATGGCGTAGATCAAGGCGCCGATGATCGGCGACAGAAGGATGACGCCGACCCAGCCGATGGCCGAGCGGACCTCCTCCTTGTTCATCACCACATGGACGATCGCCGGGGCCGCCATGGCCACGGACAATACGGCAAGGATGTGCGGCCAATAGTCGGAAAGGACGATCCACATCGGTCGAGTATCCCGCGAACGGGCGCGGACCGCAATCGGTGCGGCAAAGCCGTCAGCGCACCAGCACCGCGCGCAGGTCGTTGACGTTCGTGCCGGTCGGTCCGGGCGCGAACAGGCCGCCGACGGCATGGAACGCGCTCCAGGAATCGTTGCGGGCAAGAGCCGCGCGCGGATCGAGTCCGGCGGCCCGCATCCGCGCCGCCGTGGCGCCGTCGGCGAAGGCGCCGGCATTGTCGCCGGTGCCGTCGATGCCGTCGGTATCGGCGGCGAAGGCGTCGATGCCGGCGCAGCCGTCGACGGCGAGCGCGAAGGCGAGCAGGAACTCGCCGTTGCGGCCGCCCCTGCCCTCTTTGTTCCTCACCGTCACCGTGGTCTCGCCGCCCGACAGCAGCAGCACCGGCTTGCGGAACGGCCGGTCGCGCAGGGCGATCTCGCGGGCGATCGCCGCATGCATGCCGGCGATATCGCGCGCCTCGCCCTCGATGGCGTCGGACAGGATGACCGCCTCGACGCCGCGGCGCGCGGCCTCGCGCGCCGCCGCCTCCAGAGCGCGCGCGGCAGAGGCGACGACATGAACCTCGTTGCCACTGAGGCGCGGATCGTCCGGCAGCGGGGCGTCGGCAGCCGGCGTGCGGAGATGCCGAATCGCGACCTCGGGCAGCGCGAGCCCATAGTCCTCGACGATGGCCAGCGCGTCCTTTCTGCCCGCCCGGTCGGGCACCGTCGGCCCCGAGGCGACGAAGGCCGGGTTGTCGCCGGGAATGTCGGAGACGACGAGCGTGACCACCTTCGCCGGATGGGCGGCGAGCGCCAGCCGCCCGCCCTTGATGGTCGAGAGATGCTTGCGCACGGTGTTCATCGCCGCAATCGGCGCGCCGGAGGCGAGCAGCGCCTCGTTGACCGCGATCTCGTCGGCCAGGCTCATGCCGGACGGTGGCGACGGCAGCAGCGCCGAGCCGCCGCCGGAGACGAGCGCCACGACCAGATCGTCGGGCGCGAGGCCGCGCACGGCCGCGAACAGCCGTGCCGAAGCGTCCAGCCCCGCCGCGTCGGGAACGGGATGCGCGGCCTCGATCACCTCGATGCGCCGGGGGGCAGCGCCCTCGCCCCCGTCCCGGCCCTCTTTCTGGCCCGGCTTCTGGCCCGGCTTCTGGCCATGGCGGGTGACGACCGCGCCTTCGAGCGGGCCGTCCCAGGCCGCCTCGAAGGCGGCGGCCATCCGCGCCGACGCCTTGCCGGCGCCGACCACCACCGTGCGGCCCCGCGGGCGCGCGGGCAGGAAGCCGCGGATGACGGCGGCGGGATCGGCCGCGGCGACCGCCGCATCGAACAGGCTGGCGAACAGCAGGCGCGGATCGATCATGGACCATCCCTCGAGGAACCGCCGCGTCGCCCGGACGCATCGGACGCGCCGGGAGCCGGCAGCGTGGAAGCAAGAACAATTACAACTTAGTTCAGATTAAATTAATCGCTCTCCCGCAAAGCTGGCCGCGTTGAGGAAACATGCCGGGGGGCGCGATCTTCGACAAGGGCGTCCCTCCCGCATCAAGAATCGAGCCTGAAACCTTTGCGCGTGGTGAAGCGCGAGGGTTCGCGCACGGCTAGAAAGGCCCCCCATGCTGTTGAAGACCGCAACATCCCGAAACATCTTCTCCATCGTCGCCGTCGGCGTGGTGGCGACAGTCGCGACGGCGTCGAGCCTGTTCGTGATGTCCTACCAGCAGATGAAAGCCGCCAGCAGCACCGAGATGCGCGCCGCGGCCCACAACAGCGCGGCCTCAATCCAGGGCGGCATCGCCAGCCGCATGCAGGTGGTGTACAACCTGCGCGACACGATGCAGGCGATGAGCGCGCGAAAGGGCGGCGACCGCGCCCTCGCCGACAGCGTGCTGACGCAGATGCAGACCAACGCCAGCGGCCTGCTCGGTGTGTGGGTCGGCTTCGAGCCCGACGCCTTCGACGGCCGCGACGCCCAGTTCGCCAACACGAAAAACCACGACGCCACCGGCCGCTATCTTCCCTATGCGACGACCGCCGCCGACGGCAGCATCAATCTCGAGCCGATCGCCGGCTACGACCAGCCCGGCGACGGCGACTACTATCTCAACGCCCGCGACAGCGGAAAGCCGGTCATCATGGAGCCGTTCGCCTATGACGTGAACGGCGTCTCGACGCTGATGACCTCGCTGACCGCGCCGATCGTGGTCGACGGCAAGGTCGCCGGCGTGGCCGGAGCCGATGTCGGCCTCGACGCCATCACCCGGGCGCTGTCCGGCACGAAGCCGCTCGGCACCGGGTTCGTGGCGCTGCTGTCGAAGAACGGCAGCTTCATCAGCCATCCCGACGCGTCCTTCCTCGGCCGCCCGTTGTCCGAGACGGGCGAGGACGCCACGACCTGGCGCAAGATGCTCTCCAGTCCCGGCGAGGTGATGGAATTCGTCGGCGCCGACGGCGAGACCCGGCTCGGCGTCGCCGTCCCGGTCCAGCTTCTCGACGACACCTCGTGGTTCACCGTCGTCTCCGTGCCCGAAGCCACGGTCTACGCCTATCTGACCCGCATGGCCTGGACGTCGATCGCCATCATCGCAGGCGCCGCGATCCTGCTCGTCCTGCTCGGCGTGATGATCTCCAGCCGCTTCCGCCGCCGCCTCGAAGGCGTCATCGCCGCCACCGGCAGGATCGCCGGCGGCGAGATGGAAGTCGAGATCACCGAGGCGCAAGCGAAGGACGAGATCGGCGACATGGCCCGCTCGCTGGTGGTGCTGCGCGACGCCGCCGTCGCCAAGACCGAGCTGGAGCGCGAGGCCGACGCCAACCGCGCGCTGTCCGAGGAGGAGCGCGTCGCCCGCGAGCGCCAGAAGGCGCAGGAGGCGGCGCAGATCCAGCTCGCCGTCGATTCGCTGGCGGAAGGGCTGCGCCAGCTCGCCGACGGCAACATCGCCCACCGCATCACGACGCCGTTCGCCGACGGCCTCGACACGCTTCGGGCCGATTTCAACGCCTCGCTCGACACGTTGCAATCGACGTTGCGCGCGGTCGACGAGAACGCCCACACCATCGATTCCGGCGCCGGCGAGATCCGCTCCGCATCCGACGACATGGCCAGGCGCACCGAGCAGCAGGCCGCATCCGTGGAGGAGACCGCCGCCGCGCTCGAGGAGATCACCGCCACGGTGAAGAGCTCGTCCGAGCGCGCCGAGCAGGCCGGCCACCTCGTCGCCCGCACCAAGCAGGGCGCGGAGAAGTCGGGCGAGATCGTCCATGACGCGATCACGGCGATGCAGGAGATCGCCCGGTCGTCGAACGACATCTCCAACATCATCGGCGTCATCGACGACATCGCCTTCCAGACCGGCCTCCTGGCGCTGAACGCCGGCGTCGAGGCCGCGCGCGCCGGCGACGCGGGCAAGGGCTTCGCCGTCGTCGCCCACGAGGTGCGCGAGCTCGCCCAGCGCTCCGCCACCGCCGCCAAGGAGATCAAGAACCTCATCACCACCTCGGGCGAGCGGGTGCGGGCCGGCGTCGAGCTGGTCGAGCAGACCGGAGGCGCGCTCAAGGCCATCGTCACCCAGGTGCAGGAGATCGACCACCACGTCTCCTCCATCGTCACCGCCGCGCGCGAGCAGGCCACCGGCATCCAGGAGATCAGCTCGGCCGTCACCACCATCGACCACGGCACGCAGCAGAACGCCGCCCTGGTCGAGCAGTCGACGGCGGCAAGCCACGGCCTCGCCCGCGAAGCCTCGTCGCTGATGCAACTGATCGGCCGCTTCAACCTCGGCGACGGCGCGGCCTCGGCGCGGCCGCAAGCCGTCACCGCCGGCCGGCAGGAGACCGCCCACCCCTCGCCGGCGCGGGCGCTCGGCCGAAAGCTCGCCGGGGCGCTGGGGGGCGCGCTGGGGGGAGCGCTCGGACTTGCCCAGAGCCCGGCGCCCGAGGGCGACGGCTGGGAGGAATTCTGACCCGGCCCGCCCGGAGCGGACCCCCCCGGCGGCATCGCCGGACACGACCAGACGAGCCGGCCGCATCGACCCGCGGCCGGCTCATCGTCGGTTAAGACATTGTTAAGTCTACACGCATCGATTGTATTTCTTCAATGCTTACTTAGGCGGTTGGTGCTAATGACAACCAGTCTACGGAAGCCCCATCCATGACAGATCTTGCTGTGTTGAACCGACCGGAACGAGATATCTACGACGACATGACAGCCAGCGCGCCGACTGCAAGCACCGTCGAACTGAACAACGCGGCGCAGCGGATCGCGGCGCACTACCGCAGGGACGCGCTGTCGCCGGCGATCGTCAGCGGGACGCTGCGCCTGATCGAGTTCGGCCTGATCGCCGGGCTGGGCTTCGTCCTCTTCGTCGCCTATGTCGGCTTCGAGACGCCGCTGATCCGGCATTATCCGGTCGTGATCCTGCTCGCGGCAAGCATCGCCGTCGTCGCGGCGGACGTTTCGGGCAACTACCGGCGCCGCGAATTGCGCCAGCCTTTCATGAGCACCGGCCGGTTCATCCTCGTCTGGAGCGGAGCGCTGGCGCTGATCGCCTTCGTCGGCTTCTTCCTCAAGGTCGCGGGCGATTTCTCGCGCGTCTGGGTCGGGACGTGGTTCCTCGGCAGCATCGGCCTGGTGATGGCCGCGCGCATCGTCATGGACCGGCTCGTCGGCCGCTGGACGCGCGCCGGCCGCATGGAGCGCCGCGCCGTCATCGTCGGCGGCGGCCAGGCGGCCGAGATGCTGATCCAGTCGATCGAGCGGCAGGCCGACAGCGACATCCGCATCTGCGGCATCTTCGACGACCGCGGCGACGAGCGCTCGCCGTCCGTCGTCGCCGGCTATCCCAAGCTCGGCAACATCGACGAGCTGATCGCGTTCGCGCGCATCGCCCATATCGACATGCTGATCGTGTCGCTGCCCACCACGGCGGAGAACCGGCTGCTCGCGCTGATCAAGCGGCTGTGGGTGCTGCCCGTGGACATCCACCTGTCGGCGCAAGCCACCAACCTGCGCTACCTGCCGCGCACCTATTCCTTCATCGGCTCGGTGCCGATGCTCGACATCGCCGACCGGCCGATCAGCGACTGGGATTCGGTCGCCAAGCGCGCCTTCGACATCGTCTTCAGCCTGGTCGGCATCGTGCTGTTCCTGCCGGTGATGATCGCGACCGCGATCCTGATCAAGCTCGACAGCGAGGGGCCGGTGTTCTTCAGGCAGCAGCGCCTCGGCTTCAACAACGAGGTGATCGAGGTCTACAAGTTCCGCTCGATGTATGTCGACCAGTGCGACCCGACCGCCCGCAACGCGGTGACCCGGGACGATCCGCGCGTGACGCGGGTCGGCCGTTTCATCCGCAAGACGTCGATCGACGAGCTGCCGCAGTTCTTCAACGTGCTGGAGGGCAGCCTGTCGCTGGTCGGCCCGCGCCCGCACGCCGTCAGCGGCCAGACGCGCCACCGCCTCTACCACGACGTCGTCGACGGCTATTTCGCCCGCCACCGCGTCAAACCCGGCGTCACCGGCTGGGCCCAGATCAACGGCTGGCGCGGCGAGATCGATTCCGACGAGAAAATCAGGATGCGCACCCAGTTCGACCTCGACTACATCGAGAACTGGTCGCTGTGGTTCGACCTGAAGATCCTGTTCCTGACGCCGATCCGGCTGCTCGACACCAGGAACGCCTATTGAGCGGCGACCCACGCCATGCTCGAGCGCTTATCCATTCGTAAACCAAGCGCAACGGCTGTCCCGGCGCATTAACCCCTGCCGAAGGATGGCCGCGCTATCACGAAGGCCGTCCTTCACGTTGCAAAGGCACTTTCATGTGCGGTTTCGGCGGTCATTACGGCGCGGTCCCGGAGGCGGAGCATCTGCTCCGCGCCATGACGCGCGCCCTCGGCCATCGCGGGCCGGACGAGAGCGGCGTCTTCGTCGCGCCGCAGGCGGGGCTCGCCCACGCCAGGCTCGCCATCGTCGGCTTGAAAGACGGCCAGCAGCCGATGCGCGACGCGACCGGCGATCTCGCCATCGCCTTCAACGGCGAGATATTCAACCATGTCGAACTGCGCGAGGAACTGCGCGGCCGCGGCCGGCGCTTCCGCACGGAAAGCGACACCGAGGTCATCCTGCACCTCTACGACGAGATGGGCGAGGACTGCGTTTCCCGCCTGAACGGCGACTTCGCCTTCGCGATCTGGGACGGCCGCCGCCGCCGCATGGTGCTGGCGCGCGACCGCATGGGGGTGAGGCCGCTGTTCTACACCCGCCGGCGCGGCGTCTTCCATTTCGCCTCGGAAGTGAAGGCGTTGCTCCGGGTCCCCGGCATCCACGCCGAGATCGACCCGGTGGCGCTCGACCAGATCTTCACGCTGTGGGCGCCGATCGCGCCGCGGACGCCGTTCCGCGGCATCCACGAGCTGGAACCGGCGCACCTGATGATCGTCGACGACGGCGGCGTCGCCATCCGCCCCTACTGGCGGCTCGACTTCCCCGAGGCCGGCGCGCCTTCGCGCCATCGCGACGAGCGCGCGGCGGCCGAGGAGCTGCGCGCGCTGCTTTCCGACGCGACGCGCATCCGCATGCGCGCCGACGTCCCCGTCGGCTCCTACCTTTCCGGCGGCCTCGATTCGTCGATCGTCACGGCGCTCGCCGCCGGCATGACGGGCGAGACCCTGCGCACCTTCTCCGTCACCTTCGACAGCGCCGAGCACGACGAGAGCGCGTTCCAGACCGCCGTGGCGCAGGCGCTCGGCACGCTGCATTCGTCGGCCCATTGCGGCGAGGGCGACATCGCCGCCGTGTTCCCGGACGTGATCCGCTTCACCGAGCGGCCGATCCTGCGCACCGCGCCGGCGCCGCTGTTCCGGCTTTCGGCGCTGGTGCGGGAGGCGGGGCTGAAGGTCGCGCTGACCGGCGAAGGCGCCGACGAGGTCTTCGCCGGCTACGACATCTTCAAGGAAGCGCGGGTGCGCCGCTTCTGCGGCCGCCAGCCCGGCTCGCACATCCGGCCGCATCTGTTCCGCAAGCTCTACCCCTACCTTCCCGGCTTGCAGCAGCAATCGGCCGAATATCTCGCCGCCTTCTTCGGCGCGGGCGGCGACGCACTCGACGACCCGCTGTTCTCGCACCGGCCGCGCCTGCGCGGCACGGCGGCGGCGAAGCTGTTCTTCTCGGCCGACCTGCGGCAAACGCTCGCCGGCTACGACGCGGCCGAGGAGATGGCCGGCCTGCTGCCGGAGGCGTTCGCGCGCTGGCACCCGCTCAACCAGGCGCAGTATCTCGAAAGCCGCTTCCTGCTGCCGGGCTACATATTGTCGAGCCAGGGCGACCGCATGGCGATGGCCAACGGCGTCGAGACGCGGTTTCCGTTCCTCGATCACCGGCTGGTCGAGTTCGCGGCGGCGCTGCCGCCGGAGATGAAGCTGAAGGGCCTGACGGAGAAGCACATCCTGCGCGAGGCCGCGCGCGGCCTGCTGCCGCCCGAGATCGGCGCGCGCGCCAAGCAACCCTATCGCGCTCCCGACAGCCACGCCTTCACCGGCGCGGGCGCGCGCGACTATGTCGCCGAGGCGCTGGGAGCCGAGCGGATCGCGGCGACCGGGCTGTTCAACCCGAAGGCGGTTGCGGCGCTGCACGCCAAATGCGCCGGCGGCCAGGCGACCGGCTTCCGCGACAACGCCGCCTTCGTCGGCATCCTGTCGACGCAGCTCTGGAACGCGACCTTCGCGTCCCCCGGCACGTCCGCCGGCGCGACCGTCGCCGACGCGGCCTGAATTCACAAGGAAACGAGGTGGAAGACATGACCGATACCATCAAGGACAACGTGCGCGGCTTCGTCGTCGAGAACTTCCTGTTCGGCGACGCCGCCCAGGCCCCCGCCGACGCCGAATCGCTGATCGAGAACGGCATCATGGACTCGACCGGGGTGCTTGAGCTCGTCGCCTTCATCGAGGAGCGGTTCGGCATCGCCATGGCCGATTCCGACATCGTCCCGGCCAACCTCGACACGCTCGACCGCATCGCCGCCTTCGTGGCCGCCCGCACGGCCTCGGCGGCCGCCTGACGGAAACAGCCGCCATGCGCATGGAACGCTTCCTGACCGAAAACGCCCGCCGGCTCGGCGGCAAGACGGCGCTGGTCGCCGGCGGCAGACGGCTGACCTATGCCGAGCTCGATGCGCTGTCGGACCGGCTGGCGGCGGGGCTTGCCGACGCCGGCGTCGGACGCGGCGACCGCGTCCTGATCTTCATGGACAATTGCTGGGAAGCGGCGGTGTCGATCTTCGCCGCGCTCAAGGCGGGCGCGGCGTTCAGCCCGGTCAACCCCTCGACCAAGGCCGAGAAGCTCGCCTACATCGTCGGCAACTGCCGGCCGGCGGCGGTTGTGACCCAGGCGCGCCTGTGCGGCGTGGCGGCGCAGGCGCGGACGCTGGCGAAGGCGGAAGCGATGGCGATCGTCTCGGCCGCGGCGCCGGGCGGCGCCTGCCCCGCCGGCGCGATCCCGCTCCCCGACCTGCTCGAAGCGGATGCCTCGCCGCCCGCCCATGGCGGGATCGACGTCGACCTCGGCATGCTGATCTACACTTCCGGCTCGACCGGACGGCCGAAGGGCGTGATGATGACGCACCGCAACATGGATGCGGCGTCGGAATCGATCACCGGCCTGCTCGAAAACCGCGAGGACGACGTCATCCTCAGCGTTCTGCCGCTTTCCTTCAATTACGGGTTGTATCAACTGCTGATGTCGGTCCGGCTCGGCGCGACGCTGGTGCTGGAGAAGTCGTTCGCGTTTCCGCAGGCGATCTTCGAGCGCATGCGCGAGGAAGGCGCCACCGGCTTCCCGCTGGTGCCGACGATGTCGGCGATGGTGTTGCAGATGCGCGACCTCGCGCCCGATCATGTGCCGAGCCTGCGCTACATCACCAACACCGCCGCGGCGCTGCCGCCGACCCACATCGCGCAACTGCGCGAGCTGTTCCCGCGCGCCAGGATCTATTCGATGTACGGGCTGACCGAGTGCAAGCGCTGCACCTGCCTGCCGCCCGAGGAGATCGAGCGCCGGCCGGGCTCGGTCGGCATCGCCATTCCCAACACCGAGGTGTTCGTGGTCGGCGAGGACGGCCTGCCGGTGCCGCGCGGCGAGGTCGGCGAGCTGGTGGTGCGCGGCCCGCTGGTGATGCAAGGCTACTGGGGCAACCCCGAAGCGAGCGCGCAGATGCTGCGCCCCGGCTTCAACCCGTGGGAGAAGGTGCTCTACACCGGCGACCTGTTCCGCGCCGACGCGGACGGCTTCCTCTATTTCGTCTCGCGCAAGGACGACATCATCAAGACGCGCGGCGAGAAGGTGGCGCCGAAGGAGGTCGAGGCGGTGTTGCAGGCCCATCCCGGCATCGCCGACGCGGTGGTGTTCGGCGTGCCCGACCCGGTCCTCGGCCATGCCATCGCCGCGATGGTGGTGGCCCTCGACCCGGCCCTGACCGAGCGCGAGGTCGTGCGCCACTGCGCCGCCAATCTCGAGGACTTCATGGTCCCCCGATCCATCGAGTTCCGCACGGAACTGCCCAAGACCGACACAGGCAAGGTCAGCCGCAGGCTGGCGGCCGAAAACGTGGAGCCCGCAGAATGAACGCCCATACCTCCCGCCACGCGCCGTTCTCGGCGCAGATGCTGGCGATCGACGCCGAAAGCGAAGCGAACCGCATTGCCGCGGCGATGCGCGGCCAGTTGCGCACGCTGAAGAAGCGCGGCGTCGTCCTCGGCCTTTCCGGCGGCATCGATTCCAGCACCTCGCTGGCGCTGGCCGTGCGCGCGCTCGGCGCGGGCAACGTATTCGCCATCTTCATGCCGGAGAACGATTCCGACCCGGAAAGCCTGCGGCTCGGCCGGCTGCTGGCGGAAAAGTTCGGCGTCGAGGCCGTGGTCGAGGACATCGGGCCGGCGCTCAAGGCCATGGGCTGCTACGAGCGGCGCGACGCCTTCATCCGCGGGATGGTGCCGGGCTATGGCGAGGGATGGGCGTCGAAGGTGGTCATCGCCAACTCGCTCGAGGCCGACGGCTACAACATCTCGTCGCTGGTGGTGCAAGACCCCGAGGGTAGGCAGCAGAAGCTGCGCATGCCGCTTGCGGCCTATCTCGGCATCGTCGCCGCCACCAACATGAAGCAGCGCACCCGCAAGCAGATGGAATACTACCATGCCGACCGGCTCAACCATGCGGTGATCGGCACGCCGAACCGGCTGGAATACGACCAGGGCTTCTTCGTCAAGAACGGCGACGGCGCCGCCGACGTCAAGCCGATCGCCCATCTCTACAAGAGCCAGGTCTATGCGCTGGCCGCCCACCTCGGCGTGCCCGAGGAAATCCTGCGCCGGCCGCCGACGACCGACACCTATTCGCTCGAGCAGACGCAGGAGGAATTCTACTTCTCCCTGCCCTACGACCGCATGGACCTGTGCCTCTACGGCCTCAACAACGCCGTGCCGGTGGAAGAGGTGGCGGCCGCCGCCGGCCTGAGCACCGAGCAGGTCGGCCGCGTCTGGGCCGACATCGCCGCCAAGCGCCGGGCGACGCGCTACCTGCACATGCGGCCGCTGCTCGTCGACGACGTTTCGGAAATCGCCCTCTGAGACGGGGCCGGCGCGGCCCTTCCGGCCGCGCTCCCTCTCATCTGGAAGCGATCAGTCGAAGGCGCCGCCGATCATCCGGTTCCAGTGCTCGCCGGCGATCCCGTTGAAGAACAGCTCGCCGTCGCGGCAGGCCTCGACGAGCAGCCCGTCGCGCGAATGCACCACCGTCGAGGCGACGTTGACGAAGGCGATGCGCCGGCCGAGCATGGCCTCGAGCAGCGCCGGCTGCGTGCGCCCGCGCAGGGCGGCGGCGCCGCGGCGGAAGGCGTCGCCGATCAGGCAGTCGATGACCGCGCCCGCCTGCCCCGGACGGGCAAGCACCTGGAGCACGCGGGCGATGCCGCCCGGCCTGACGTGATAGGCGAAGGCGCCGATCGGCCGGCCGCCGCGGGCGTGGACCGCGCACAGGATCTGCCCGCCATAGGACTGCTTTAGCCGCGCGTCTTCCATGATGGCGTCGAGCTGGCCGTCGGCCCAATGCGGACGAAGCGCGAACTGCTCGGTCAGCGGCTCGACGAGGGCGGCGAAGCCGGCGGCGTCGACCTCGCGCACGTCGAGCCCGCCGGGCACCGGCCGCGCCGCGCCCATGCCGGACCAGTGGATGGCGTCGTCGCGCTGGTAGAGGCGCGCCAGCCGGTCGAGGCCGCGCCCGAACGGGGCCAGCAGCCGCGCCGGACGAAGCCGGTCGGCCGCGACGTCGACCAGGAAGGAGCCGGGGCGCAGGATGCGCACCCAGTCGAGGCTGTATTGCGGCAGCGCCACGCCGCGCAGGCTGGTCCACATCCTCAGCGACACGTCGCTCGCGGTTTCGCTGAAGGAGATGTCCTGTGGCCCGGCGAGGAACGCCTTCAGCAGGCGCGCGCCCGCCATCGGGTCGTTGTCGTGGTCCTCGACCATCAGCGAGCCGCAGATCGCGGCCTCGAGCAGCCTGTCGCCGTGGCGCATCGTCAGCGTGTCGACGCCGATGAAGCCGGTGATCGCGCCGGCGGCGCCGACATGGACCAGCGACGGCATTTCCGGCTTTCCGGCGGCGGTGTCGAGATAGAGCCTGCGGATATAGGCGGCGAGGCCGGGCGGCGGCGGGGCCGCCGGATCGCGGAATATCTTCTGGAACAGCGAGGCCACGGCCGCGACGTCGCCGGCAAGGAAGGGGCGGACCTGGCTCATGACCCTGTCCGGCCGGGGCGCGGCGAATGGGCGTGTCGGTGGTATCGCAACGGTTCGCTTCTTGGTGAAACTCGATCGGACTGTCGCGACCCACCCTATTCGCCGCGGGTAAACGGATGCTGAAACCGCCGCCATCGGCAAATTAACCGCCCGATCACCTATGACTGCTAGCTTCATGCCGGCGTCGGGGGACAGGGAACGGGCAGCGTCAGGGGGAAAAACCGCCGCGGCGGAAGCCCCCCGGGGCGTGGCACCGCGAGCACGAGTTCGAGAACGGATCGGATGATTCCAGGCAGCACCACGCAGACGCAAGGCAAATCCCGCTCCCTGCTGCCGATGATCCTGTCCTACGCCGCCTCGGGCGGAAGCCTCGTCGTCAGCTCGGCGGCGCAGCTCGCCACCTTCGCGGTGCTGGCGCGCTGGCTCGGCGTGCACGAGTTCAGCCTGTTCGTGGCCATCACCGCCATCGCCAACATCGCCGTGCACATGTGCGGCCTGGGCGGCATGGAATGCCTCGTGCGCCGCGTCGCCCGCGACCGCTCGATCTATCCCGCGATGCTCGGCCACAACATCCTCCTGACGTCGGCGAGCGGAGCGGTTCTCGTCGCCGCGGGCGCGGTCGTGCTGCCGTTTTTCTTCACCCTGTCGCCGAACCCGGCGACCAACGCCGCCGTCATCGCGCTGATGCTCGTCACCAACATCGTGCTGGTCCGCGTCATCGTCCTGTCGGAGCAGATCTTCATCGCCCACGGCGAATACGCCTCGGCCAACGCCGTCGTCGTCGGCTTCGCGCTGACGCGCACCGCCGCCGTGGTCCTCGCCTGCGTCGGCTTCGGCGTGACCAGCGTCGCGGCGTGGGCGATCTGGCAGTTCGCCGCCCATGTCCTGGTGGCGCTCGCCTGCCTGGGCTTCATCCGCAGGCTCGGCCGGCCCATCTTCCGCATCGTGCGCGAAGAGCTGCCGCAAGGCCTCTATTTCAGCATCCCCTTCATCCTGCACGCGGTGCGCCAGAACGCCGACCTCCTGGTGCTGAGCCTCGTCGCCTCGGCCGAGATCGTCTCCAGCTACAGCCTTGCCCGGCGCATGCTCGAAAGCAGCTATCTCGCGGTCGAGGCGTTGAACCGGCTGCTTTATCCGGTGCTGGCGCGCGCCGCCGCGGACGGGCTGCACAACGCCGTCCCGCGCGTGCGCAAGGTGCTGACGGCCGCCTCGGTCATCGGCATCGCCACGGCGGTCGCGATGTATCTCCTGGCGCCGGTGCTGCCCTACATCTTCGGCCACGACTACGTCTCGCTCGTCCCGTTCGTGCGCATCCTGTGCTGGCTGGTGGTGCTGCTGGGCGTGCGTTCGGTGGCGCTGGAGGCGCTGGGCGCGGCCGGCTACCAGGCCCAGCGCGCCGCCGTCATGGGGGTGGGCAGCCTGGCGGGCGCGATGCTCGCGGCCTGGGCGACCTGGTACGCGCCGCCGATCGGCACCTTCGTTTCATTCTATATTATCGAATTCATGATGGTCATTGCCTCCTGGGCAATGTTCGCGAAGCTGGTTCGCCGCGACAAGACCGTGTCGGCCTGGGGGGAAAGATGAACGCCATACCGAACCCGTCATCCCGGGAAGGCTCCGCAACGGAGGAAACCCCGGCTGCCGGCCGTTCCGGCATCCGGCCGATGACGCCGGCCGACATCCCCGCGGTGCTGCGTATCTTCGCCACGGCCTTCGCCAGGCACGACGTGGCCGACGATCTCGCCGGCTATATCGAGACGCTGTTCTTCAGCAATCCGCATTTCAGCGACGAGCACGGCAGCCTCGTCTACGAGGACGCCAGGAAAGGCGTGACCAGCGCCATCTTCTCGCTGCCGATGCCGTTCATCGTCAATGGCAGGCCGGTGATGGCGCGGCTGTTGTGCGCCTTCATGTCGGACGGCACCAAGAGCGGCGCGCTGGGCGCCGGGCGCATCACCCGCAGCCTGCGCGCCGATCAGGTCGAGTTCTGCTTCACCGACAACGCCTCGCCGGTCAGCGCCAGCCATTGGGCCACCGGCGGCGGCATCGCGCTGCCGGTCGAAAGCCTGGAATGGCGGCGCTCCTTCCAGCCGCTCGGCGCTGGCCTCCACGGCTTGCGCAAGCGGCGCGGCTGGAACGCGGCGCGCGCGATCCTGGCCGGGCCCGCGCGGGTGCTCGACCGGGCGATCGTGGCGCGCCGTCCCTCGATCAAGCCCGCGCCCGCGCCCGGATGCACGACGAAAGCGGCGCCTCCCCAGGCGTTCCTCGACCATTCGGGGCCGATGATGGAGCGCTTCGCCGTGCGGCCGGTGTGGACGCAGGACCATTTCGACTGGGTGGTGCGCATGATCGCGCTCAACGGCACGCTCGGCCCGCTTCATTGCCGCACGGTCGAGGAGGCCGGCAAGACCATCGGCGTCTTCCTCTATTGCGGCAGGCCGGGCGAGGAAGCCCGGGTGCTCAACATGGTCTGCGACGCGGGACGCGAATTCGACGTCGCGGCGCAGATGTTCGCCACGCTGTCCGACGAGGGCTACGTCGCGGCGACCGGCACCGCCCAGCCCTTCATGGTCAATGCCGTGATGCGGCAGCGGCGGCTGGTGTTCCGCCATTTCGGCTATCTGTGCCTCAACACCCGCCACGACGACCTGCTGGCGGCGGCGCGGCGCGGCGATTTCTATGTCGGCGGCCTGGCGTCGGAAAGCTGGAGCCGGCTGGTGACCGACCTGTAACGGCGGGCCGGGCGCGAGGCGGGCCGCGCCGGGCGAAAGCCCGTTTTAACCCAAAATTTACCATATCTGCCTAATCGTCGCGGGTGTGCAGCACCAGCGAAACGCGCGCTATCAACGGAGCCGACGGGGCGGAGAATCAGCGGATGTACAGCCCACGTCAGCCCGCGGCACCGAAGGCAGAAAAGGCGGCGGCTTCCGGGCGGCGGCGTGAGGAAACCGGCGGCTCGCTGCTGGCCGCGAAGACCGCCCTCGCCGGACGCCCTGCCCCGATGCGCGTGAACCGGCATGCGCCGCCCGGCTCGCTGCTCGCGGCGGCCGCCCCGGCGCTGTCCCCACTCGCGGAACCCGAGGAAGCCCCCTTCGCGACGGCCAGCTTCCTGCCCGGCCTGGCGGCCCTCGGCGCGCTCGGCATCGACGACTTCATCCGCTGGCTCTACGCCGGCTGGAAATGGATCCTCGCCGGCATCGTGCTGTGCACGGCGGCGGCCCTTCTCTTCGCGCTGGCGACGACGCACCGCTACACCGTCTTCACCGACATCGTCGTCGACCCGGCCAACCTCAACGTCGTCAACGACGACGTGTTCGCGACCAATCCGCAGCGCGACGCGCAACTGATGGAAGTGGAAAGCAAGCTCAGGGTGCTGACGTCGCGCAACGTGCTCGCCCGGGTCATCGAGAACCTGCGCCTCACGCAGGACGCGGAGTTCGTCAAGCCCGACCCGCTGGCCCCGATCAAGGCGATCCTCGGCCTTCGCGAGGAGGAAGGCGACCGCAGCGTCGCCGCCATGCGCGCGCTGAGCGAACGGGTCGAGGCGCGGCGCGAGGAACGCTCGTTCGTCGTCGTGCTCGCGGTCTGGAGCGAGGACCCGGCGAAAGCCGTCACCCTGTCCGAGGCGATCGTCGCGGCGTTCGAGGAGGAGCTGTTCCTGTCCGCCGCCGACAGCGCCGGCCGTGTCGCCGGCAACCTGAAGGAACGCCTCGACGAGCTGCGCGAGAACGTCACCCAGGCCGAGCGCCGCGTCGAGGAATTCCGCCGCGCCAACGGCCTGCAATCGGCCAATGGCGAATTGGTCAGCAACCAGTTGTCGGGGGAGCTGAACACCCAGGTGCTCGAAGCCCAGCAGCGGCTGATCCAGGCGCAGTCGCGCTTCAACCAGATGAGCACGGCGATCGAGCGCGGCCAGACCGCCAGCGCCGCGGTGTTCGATTCCGAGGCCATGACCGGACTGCGCGGCCAGCGCAACGCGCTCCAGCAGCAGATCGGCTCGGTCGAGCGCATCTACGGCCCGCAGCACCCGCGCATGATCTCCGTGCTTTCGGAACGCAGCGCGCTCGACGGGGCGATGGACCGCGAGGCCCGCCGCATCCTCGAGCTGGCGCGCGCGGAGCTGGCGCGCGAGCAGGCGGCCTACGACGCGTTGCGCGGCAAGGCGGAAAGCGAGAGGGACAACGTCTTCACCGACAATGCCGCGCTCGTCCAGTTGCGCGACCTCGAGCGCGAGGCGCGCTCGCGGGCCACGATCTACGAAACCTATCTGGCGCGCGCGCAGCAGGTCGGCGAACGCCAGCAGATCGACGCAACCAATGTGCGCGTCATCTCGCCGCCGGTGCCGCCGAAGGCGCGAAGCTGGCCGCCGCGCACCCTGATCCTGCTGGTGGCGGGCGCGATCCTCGGCGCGATGCTCGGCACGGGGCTGGCGCTGGGCCTCGGGCTCTGGCGCCACCTGCGCTCTCCGATCCGGCGGATCGGCGGTCGGCCCGCGCCGCGGGCGGCGTGAACGCCATGCGCGGAAGCCGGGAGGAGCTGCAGCCGCCCATGCGGGGCTTCGTCCCGCCGAGATGGCTGGGCTCGTTCCTGTTCATGGCGATGTCCCTGTTCCTGTGGATTTCGATCTCGCCCTATAGCGACCTGACGGGCGAGGCCTTCCTCGACCCCTCCGCCGGGAACTCGAACCGGCTCAACCAGATCGTGACGCTGACCCTGACCGCCGGCTTCCTCGGATACGGCATCATGCATCCGATGCGCTCGGCGGTCCTGCAACCGCGGGCGCTGCTTTCGGTCAGCTTCCTCTGGTTCCTCGTCGCGTCGCTGCTTTCCGCCCATCCGATGCTGGGGATCAAGGACGTAGTGCTGGCCATCCTCACCATGGTCAATGCAGGCGTCTACCTGCTGCTGCCGGCGTCCGAGCGGCATTTCGCCAGGATGCTCGCCATCGCGATGCTGGTCATGCTGGGATTCGCCTATTTCGGCATCGTGTTCAGGCCGACGCTCTCGATCCACCAGGCGTCCGAGCTGCGCGAGCCGATGAACGCCGGCTTCTGGCGCGGCCATTTCCCGCACAAGAACTCGGCCGCGGCGGCCATGGCGCTCGCCACCTTCTTCGGCCTCTACATCATGAGGGCGTGGTCGCGCGCGGCGGGGCTCGCCATCGTCGCGCTCGCCCTGCTCTTTCTCGCCAACACCGGCGGAAAGACCTCTTCCGCGATGGTGCCGCTCATCCTCGTCCTCACCTTCTGCTTCGAGAAAATGCGGTGGCTGCGCGCGGCCATCGTGGTGGGCGGCGTCGCGGCCTTCAATCTCTTCTCGGTCGGGGCGGCGGTCTGGCCCTCCCTCGGCAAGCTGATTTCCAGCCTCGGCATCGACGCCACCTTCACCAACCGGGCCGACATCTGGCAGTTCGCCTTCAAGGCGTTTTCCGAACGTCCGCTGACCGGATACGGCCCCCGCGCCTTCTGGCAGACCGAGGAGCTGGTGCACGGCGGAAACACGCTCGAGACATGGGCGGCGACGGCCCAGAGCGGGCACAACTCCTTCCTCGACATCGCGCTCGCCGCCGGCCTGCCCGGCCTGGCGCTGACGCTGTGCCTGGTGCTGCTTTATCCGCTGCGCGCCGTGGCGCGGCTGCCCGCCGAAGACGAGCATTCACCTTTGACTAGGCTTTTTGTGCGCATGTGGCTTTACGCCCTGTTCAATGCAGGCCTGGAAAGTTTCTTTTTCGCGGGGGGCAACATCGTCTGGTTCATGCTGATCGTGGCGCTGACAGGTCTGCGCCTCCAGACCCACGCCGTGCTGGAGGCGGACGAGACGGACAAGGCCGGCAAGCCCCGCGCGGCGGCGGCGAGGATGGCCCATGCCTGAGATCGCACGCAAGCTCGGCGACGTCGTCAACCGCCTCTCCAACCGGCTGATCCGGCGTTTCGGCAGTCGTCCATGCACCGTCGACGCCGAAACCAGGCTGATTTCCTTCACCTTCGACGACGTGCCGCAGAGCGCGCTCGACGCCGGGGCCGCCATACTGGAGAAATACGGCGTCCACGGCACGTTCTACGTCGCCGGCGGCCTGCTCGGCAAAGTCGAGATGAACCGCCCCGTCATCACGGCCGAAGGCTGCCGCGAGCTTGCGCTGCGCGGCCACGAGATCGGCTCCCACACCTTCGCGCACAAGCCGCTGCGCCGCCTGCCGGGCCGGCGGCTCGACCGGGACCTCGACCGCAACGCCGCCTGCCTGCAACAGGTGACGGGCCTGGCTGCGCCGGAGAATTTCGCCTTTCCGTTCAACGCCGCCTGGCCGCCGGCGCGGCCGGCGCTGCGCCGCCGCTTCCGCTCCTGCCGGGCGGCCGGGCGCGGCGTCAACCGCGGCGCGGTCGACCCGATGATGCTGAGAAGCATCGCCATCGAACGCTCCGACGAGGAAGCGCGCGGCCTGACCCGCATCATCGACGAGGTCGCCGGCAATCCGGGCTGGCTGATCTTCTTCTGCCACGACGTTTCTGACCTGCCCTCGCCCTATGGCTGCACGCCGGAAACGTTCGAGCTGCTCGTCCGCCACGCGGTGGAAAGCGGCTGCGAGGTCGTGAGCGTGTCGCGCGCACTCGACAGGCTGGGATGGTGAAGGCGATGGACGGCCGGGCGCGGCAGCATGGACAGGGCGGCGGCCGGCGGCGGCTGCTCGCCATCAACAACTATTTCTACCGCCGCGGCGGCGCGGAAGCGGTGTTCTTCGACCATATGGCGATGTTCGAAGCGGCCGGCTGGGACGTCGTTCCCTTCGCCATGCAGCACGAGCAGAACGAACCGTCGCCCTTCGCCGACCATTTCGTCTCCGAGATCGAATATGGCCGCCGCACCGGCCCGATGCGCAAGGTCCAGCAGGCGGCGAACATCCTCTATTCCTTCGAGGCGCAGCGCAACATCGGCCGGCTGATCGACAAGGCGCGGCCGTCGGTGGCGCATGCCCACAACGTCTACCATCATCTGTCGCCGTCGATCTTCCCGACATTGAAGGCGGCGGGGATCCCGGTCGTGATGACGGTCCACGACCTGAAGCTCGCCTGCCCGGCCTACAAGATGCTGCGCGACGGCAAGATCTGCGAGGACTGCAAGGGCGGCCGCATCTACAACGTGCTGCGCCATCGCTGCATCAAGGACTCCTACGCGCTGAGCGGGCTGGTGCTGGCCGAGACCGCGCTCCACCGCGCGCTCGGCCTCTACCGCGACAAGATCGACCGGCTGGTGGTGCCGTCCTCGTTCTATCTCGAGAAGCTGGTGGAATGGGGCTGGCCGCGCGGCATGATGGTCCACATCCCGAATTTCGTGAACGTCGACCACTATGGCGACGACTGGGACGAGGACGGCTACTTCGCCTTCGCCGGCCGCCTCGCGCCGGAAAAGGGCATCGCGACGCTGATCCGCGCCGCCGCCCTTTCGGGCCAGCGCCTCGTCCTGGCCGGCACCGGGCCGGAGGAGGACGCCTTGCGCGCGCTGGCAGCCGAGACCGGCGCGGACGTGACCTTCGCCGGCTATCTCTCCGGCCAGGCTCTGCACAGCCTGATCGGCCGCTCGATGGCGCTCGTGCTGCCCTCCGAATGGTACGAGAACGCGCCGATCAGCGTGCTCGAAGCCTATGCGCTCGGCCGGCCGGTGATCGGGGCCGACATCGGCGGCATCCCCGAGATGATCCGGCGGGGCGAGACGGGCGAGCTTTCGGCGCCGGGAGACGCGCACAGCCTGGCCGCGGCGCTTTGCGCCATGGCGGCCCGCGGCGCGAACGAGCGCAAGGCGATGGGCCGGGCCGGAAGGCAGTGGATCGGACAGGATTTCTCCGCCGCCGCCTATCGCGACCGCACGCTCGACCTCTATCGCGCGCTGGGCGCGGCCTGAAGCAGTTCCCAGAAAAGCGCGAAGCGGCTTTCCGTCCGGGATTGCTTCAGAATAAAGAGCTTGAAAGCCGATCAGTCTATTTCCAGCAGGAAGAAGGTCGTCGGGCCGGAGGGCAGGTCGTTGGTCAGCCGGAAGGCGACGGCGCCGTCGCCCTTCGCCAGCGGCGGATGCACCGCGCCGTCGAGCCCGAGCGGGGACAGCCTCCAGCGCCCCTCGCGCGCCAGCGCCACGCTTGCCTCGCCCTTGCGCAGCAATACCGGCAGGCGGCCGAAATCCTCGATCACCTTTTCCGCCCGGTCGCGGAAGCGCATCGCGGTGTTGCGGGCGTCGGTGGCGAAGACGACGAGAAAGCGGCCGCCGTCGCGCAGGCCGGCGCCCCCCTCGAGCGAAGAAATCGCGACCAGCCCGTCGCCGTCGACGGTCTCCACCCTGACGACGCCGAGCTCGACCGGCGCGCGCAGGCCCGACCAGGCGAGACCTTCCGTCGCCTCCGTCACGACACGAAGCTGACGCCTGCGGTCGTCGAGCACGATCTCGCCGGTCGCGCTCTCGTAGACGCCGTCGCGCGGCGAGGTGCGGTTGGCGGCGGGCAACGCGCCGGAGCGGCGCAGCGCCGCGAACAGCGCCATGCTGTCGGCCTCGCCGCGCGGCTGCGGGACGAAGACCGGCGCTTGCCCCGCGCCGCCCTCCTGCGTCAGGCCGATGCGGCCGAGAAGCGCGAACCGTGTCAGGAGGTCTGGCTCGCGCGCCTGCATGTCCGGCCCCAGATCGGCCTCGCCGCGCACGGCGAAGGGAATGGTCAGTTCCGCCTCGGCGACGTCGCCGCGGCGGTAGAGAAGCGCGGCCAGCGTCTCGCCCGCCCGCGCCACCGGATCGAGCGCGATGGCGTAGGGCAGCATGGCGCGCTTGTGCGGATAGGGCTCGCCATAGGCCAGCACGATCGGCCCGTGGCCGTGGCGGCACAGGCCGTCCCAGCCCTGCAACGCCGCATAGGCCGGCATGGCCAACCCCGCCTCGTAGCGGTGGCGGTTCCAGAACAGATGATCCCATTCGCTGACGAGGAAGGGCTTGCCCAGCCAGCGGGCGGCGGCGGTCGCCCTGATATAGCCGACGTCGCCGTCGAACGAGCTTTCCTGGGTCAGCGCGCTGCCCGGCTGATAGCCGCCGACCCAGTCGTGATAGGTGTTGGCGGTGACGGCGTCGAGGCTGCCCCGGCTCAGCGACGCCTGCACCGTCGGCCAGTTGTTGTAGGTGCTGACCAGCCCGTCATAGCCGAGATCGCGCAGCGCCTTCGTCATCCGCGCCGCGCTTGCCCCCTCGGCCTCGACGAAGAACGCCTGGAGGTCGCGCAGGCGGGCGCGGTCGGCATAGCGGTCGGGCGGCAGCAGGATCGTGCCGTCCTCCAGCCTTTCGCCGCGGCCGAGATCGCCCCAGGCGCGGGCAAGCTCGGCCGTGGAGCCGTAGCGGCCGGCCAGCCATCGGTTGAAGGGCGCGGCGAGGACAGAATCGTAGGGCGGACGGCCGGGGCGGTCATGGACGACGCTCTCGAACTCGATGCCGTTCTCGTTGACGAGAACGACCAGCGCCAGCGCCTCGTCATGGACCGGCGCGGTGCCGGTATAGGGATTGACGCGGGCGAGGAACGCGCCCTGGAGCCGCTTCCAGTGCTCGAACGCCTCGCCCTCGAAATGAACGGCGAGCTTCAGGTTTCCGGCTGGGTCCCAGCGCTCGTCATTGCCGCCATAGGCCCCGCGCCACGAGCTCATGCCGTCGATCATCCAGTAGATGCCGTTGCGCTTCAGCGCCGCCAGCAGGTAGTGGACGCGGTCGAGCGTCTCGGGGTCGAAGTCGAAATCCCGGTCGCGGCCGAACATCAGCGCGGCGTCGGCGAAATGCAGGCGGGCGAGGTTGTAGCCGCGCATGGCGAGCTGGCGGGCGTAGCGGTCGGCCTCCTCATGGGCGGGAAAGCCGCCCGAGGCCGGGCTCCAGGCCAGCGAGGCGCACAGCAGGCGCGCCGGCGCATCGGGCCGGTCGGCGAAGACGAGCCGCCCGCCCGCGCCGGCGACGATCCGGCGGTTCGCGCCGATGGCGCTTTCGGGACCGATGGCGCGGTTGGGCAGGAGGGCGGAGAAGTCGAGCGGGCTTCCCGACGGTATCTCGAGCCCGGTCTCGCGCACCGGCAGCCAGTCGGCGGCGCCCGCCGCGGGCGCCAGCAGGCCGGCGAGAAACGGCAGCAGCAGCGCCGATGCGAGAAGCCGCCTCACGCGCGCTCCCCGAGCAGGCGGCTTTCGATCGGCGCGGACGGCTCGCGCCGCCGGCGCAGGAAGCCGACCGGCAGCGCCGCGGCATGGAAGAACCAGGCGACGACGGTGTAGAGCCCCATGCTCAGGCTGCCCTTCTTCGCCGCCATCGCCAGCACGGCGGCGGCGGCGAGGCCGGCGACCAGCGCCACGGCCAGCGCCTTGTCGGGCAGGACGACCACGAGGCCCAGGCTCAAGGCCCACCACAGATAGATGCCGGCCCACAGCTTCAGCTCCGGCAGTTCGCCGAACAGGCGGAAGAAATAGGGCTTGCCCAGCGAGGCGCGCAGCAATTCGCCGATGCCGTAGAGATACTTGCTGCGCCAGCGGCGGAAGAGCAGCCGGTAGGAATTCTCGGTGTGGCCGTAATGGCTGACGAAGCGGCGGTCGAGGCGGTGAAGGCTCCATCCGGCCGCCCGCAGCCGCGCGCCCACGTCGAACTCCTCGTAACCATGCAGGTTGCGGTCTGAGAAATAGCCGACATCCTCGATCGCGGCGCGGCGGTAGAGGCCGCCGCCATTCATGCGGTCGACCGGGCCGACGCGCTTCTCGGGCGCGTCGCGGCGGGCGCGGCGGGCGAATTCGAGGTTGGCGACGGCCATTTCCTCGACATGGCCGGTGACGCCGGCCGCCCCGGGGTTCGCGGCGAGGAAGGCCAGCGCCTCGCGCAGGAAATCCGGGTCGATGATCATGTCGCCGTCGATCAGGCACAGGAACGGATGGCGCGAATGCTGATAGCCGAGCTGGGGGCCGATGCCGCAACTGGGCAATGCCGGCGGCGCGATCTGGGCGACGACGACGCCGTAGCCGGCGGCGATCTCGACCGTCCTGTCGCTGGAGCCGCTGTCGGCGACGACCACCTCGCCGCCGACGGGCGCGAGCGCCGCCAGCGCGCTCTCGATGGTGGCGGCGATCTTCTCTTCCTCGTTCAGCGTCTTGATGATGACCGATACCGTCAAGAGCATTTCTCCCCTATCTCGATCCGCGCGCGGCGCAGGCGAGACGACACATGAGCCGCTCGACCAGCGCGCGGTTGCGCATCAGGAACCAGCCGCAGGCCACGCCGAAGACGCCGCCGGCCGCCTTGACGGCAAGGTCGGAAAGCCGCGCGTGGCGATCCGACATCGTCATCTGGAGCAGTTCCAGCCCGACGACGGCGACCACGATGCAAACCAGGACGGCCGCGGCTCGCCGCGAATGGACGATCGCGAACAGGAACCCCATCGCCGCGAAGGCGCCGAAACGCTCGAGGTGGACGAAGACGCCGAGCCGCGGCCGCATGCCGATCGGCGACAGGGTGGAGAAGACGATTACCGCGAGGATCAGCCAGGCGAGGATGGCGACCGCGCGCCGGAGGCCGCCGGCCATCTCCGGCCCGCCCGCTCCCATCGCCAACCGCTGCGTGGTCCTCGCCCTCATCGGCCGATCGTCCGGCGATAGAGCAGCGCCGTCCTGTCGGCGATGCTCGCCCAGCTATAGGCGCGGCCGACGGCCGCCGCCCGGGCGCGCATCGCCTCCTCCGTCGGCATGTCGGCGATCCTGGCGGCGATGGCGCCGGCCAGCGCATCGACGTCGCCGAGCGGGAAATAGTCGCCCTCGGGCAGCTTCAGCTCCTTGTTGGCGACGATGTCGCTCGCCAGCACCGGCAGGCCGTAGGCCATCGCCTCCAGCAGCGCAATCGGCATGCCCTCATGGCTCGACGGCAGCACGAACAGCGCGGCGTTGTCGAACAGCGCCGCCAGCGGCTCGCCGGACCGGAAGCCGGCCAGCACCACGCCGGGGGTCTCGCCGGCCAGGCGACGCACCTCGGCGGCATAGGCGCTCTCGAACTCGCAATCGCCGGCCAGGACCAGCTTGAAGTCCGGCCGGTCGAGGCGGGCGAAGGCGCGGATCAGGTCGAGCTGGCGCTTTTCCGGCACGATCCGCGCGGCAAGCAGGACATAGCGCCGCCGCTCCAGGCCGAGCTCGCCGAGGATAGAGGCATCCTGCGGCGCGTTCGCCACCGCGACGCCGTTGGGCACGAAGTCGACGCCGACGCCGTAGCGCCCCTTCATGGTGCGGGCGATGTCGTCGGACACCGCGATCCTGCCCTGCGACAGGTGCATGGCGAAGCGCTCGCCGAGCCGCAGCATCGCTCGCGCGCCCCGGCCCCATTTCTGGCGGTCATAGTCGTAGCCGTGATGGGTGACGACGACCTTCAGCCCGAACAACCGCGCCAGCGGCACCATGATGCCGGGGCCGATGGCATGGATGTGCAGGAGGTCGGGCCGGCTGAAGGCGGCATAGACCACGCCGAGGAAGGTGTGGACGATGGCCTCGAACGCGACGTGGCGCGGCGCCCACAACGGGACGATGCGCACGCCCTGCCACTCGCGCGGGGCGGGGCGCGGCAGATAGGGGCCGCGCGCCAGCACCTCGACCCGCCAGCCCTGGGCGGCCAGCCGCCCGGCCAGCATCTCGACATGCTTTTCCACGCCGCCCTGCACGCCGGGAATGCCGCGAAGGCCGAGCATCATGACGCGGCGGCCGGCGACGGCGGCCGGCGCTGCGACGCCGTCGAGCAGCGGGGCCTGGTTTGCCTGGTTCGGGATCGTGGGAGATTGCATGGCAGATTTCCGGCATGAGACGACAGATGCGCCCCATCCCTATCAGCCAGGCTTTAAGCTTGCCGTGAGAATACCGTTCTAATTTTAATCAATGCCCCGGATCGGCCCCGGGTCGGGTACCGACAGTCCAGAACAGAACGGCGCCCCGCCGCCTTGCGGGACGCCGCTTTTTACGGATCTCGGGCCCGAATCAGGCGTTGCGCGCGGCGGCCTGCGCGGCGGCCAGCCGCGCGATCGGCACCCGGAACGGCGAACACGAGACATAGTCCAGCCCGACGCTCTCGCAGAAGGCGATGGAGGCCGGGTCGCCGCCATGCTCGCCGCAGATGCCGAGCTTGATGCCGGGACGCGCCTGCCTGCCCTTTTCGGCGGCGATGCGGACCAGCTCGCCGACGCCCTCGACATCGAGGGTGACGAAGGGATCGCGCTCGACGATGCCCTTCTGGCGGTAGGTCTCGAGGAAGGACGAGGCGTCGTCGCGGCTGATGCCGAAGGTGGTCTGGGTCAGGTCGTTGGTGCCGAAGGAGAAGAACTCGGCCGAGCCGGCGATGGCGTCGGCGCGGATCGCCGCGCGCGGCAGCTCGATCATCGTGCCGACCATGTAGCCGATGGTCGTGCCGGTCTCCTTCATCACCGCCGCCGCGACCGCGTCGATTCGGGCCTTGACGAAGTCGAGCTCCTTCACCAGGCCGACCAGCGGCACCATGATCTCCGGCACCACCGGGCTGCCGGTGGTCTTCGCCGCTTCGACCGCCGCCTCGAAGATGGCGCGCGCCTGCATCTCGGCGATCTCGGGATAGGAGACGGCGAGCCGGCAGCCGCGATGGCCGAGCATCGGGTTGAACTCGTGCAGGGCCTCGGTGCGCTGGCGCAGCCTGTCGGCCGGCACGCCCATGGCGGCGGCGACCTCGGCGATCTCGCTTTCCGTCTTGGGCAGGAACTCGTGCAGCGGCGGGTCGAGCAGGCGGATGGTGACGGGAAGGCCGGCCATGATCTCGAACAGCTCGCGGAAGTCGCCGCGCTGCATCGGCAAGAGCTTGGCAAGGGCCGCGCGGCGGTCCTTCTCGACGTCGGACAGGATCATCTCGCGCACCGCGACGATGCGCTCGTCGTCGAAGAACATGTGCTCGGTGCGGCACAGGCCGATGCCCTCGGCGCCGAAGGAGCGCGCCATGCGCGCGTCCGCCGGGGTCTCGGCATTGGTGCGCACCTTCATGCGCCGCGTCTCGTCGGCCCATTCCATGATCGCGGCGAAATCGCCGGACAGTTCGGGTTGCAGCATCGGCACCGCGCCCTTCAGCACCTGGCCGGTGGCGCCGTCGATGGTGATGACGTCGCCGCGCCTGAAGGTGCGGCCGAGCGCGGTCATCGTCCCGGTCTTGTAATCCACCCTGAGCGAGCCGGCGCCGGAGACGCAGGGCTTGCCCATGCCGCGCGCCACCACGGCGGCGTGGCTGGTCATGCCGCCGCGGGTGGTGAGGATGCCTTCGGCGGCATGCATGCCGTGGATGTCCTCGGGGCTGGTCTCGATGCGCACCAGGATGACCTTGCGGTTCTGGGCGCGCATTTCCTCGGCCTCGTCGGAGGTGAAGACGATCTCGCCGGTGGCGGCGCCCGGCGAGGCCGGCAGGCCGACGCCGACGACGTCGCGCGGCGCGCCGGGGTCGATGGTCGGGTGGAGAAGCTGGTCGAGCGAGGCCGGATCGACCCGCAACACCGCTTCCTCCTTGCCGATCAGGCCCTCGGCCACCATTTCGACCGCGATCTTCAGCGCCGCCTTGGCGGTGCGCTTGCCCGAGCGCGTCTGGAGCATCCACAGCCGGCCGCGCTCGATGGTGAATTCGAGGTCCTGCATGTCGCGGTAGTGCCGCTCCAGCCGGTCGGCGATCTCGACGAAGGCGGCAAAGGCTTCCGGCATCGCCTTTTCCATCGACGGCCGGTCGGAGCCGGCCTCGATGCGCGCCTCCTCGGTCAGGTTCTGCGGCGTGCGAATGCCGGCGACCACGTCCTCGCCCTGGGCGTTGACGAGGAATTCGCCGTAGAGCTTCTTCTCGCCGGTCGAGGGGTTGCGGGTGAAGGCGACGCCGGTGGCCGACGTCTCGCCCATGTTGCCGAACACCATGGCCTGGACGTTGACGGCCGTGCCCCAGTCCTCGGGAATGTCGTGCAGTCGGCGATAGGTGACCGCGCGCGGCGTCATCCAGCTCGAGAACACCGCGCCGATGGCGCCCCAGAGCTGCTCGTCCGGCTCCTGCGGGAACGGCGCTCCCAGCTCCTCCTCGACCTTGGCCTTGTAGAGCGCGATGATCTCCTGCCACTCGGCGGCGGAAAGGTCGGTGTCCAAGTCATGGCCGCGCCGCGCCTTCTCGTCCTCGAGGATTTCCTCGAAATGCTCGTGAGCGACGCCGAGCACGACGTCGGAATACATCTGGATGAAACGGCGGTAGCTGTCATAGGCGAAGCGCTCGTCGCCGGAATCGCGCGCAAGGGCGGCGACCGTGCGGTCGTTCAGGCCGAGATTGAGCACCGTATCCATCATGCCCGGCATCGAGGCGCGCGCGCCGGACCGCACGGAGACCAGGAGCAGCTTCTCGGGATCGCCGAAGCGGCGGCCGGAGATCGCGCCGACCTTCTCCAGCGCCGCCTCGACCTGGGCCCGCAGCTCGGCCGGATAGGAACGGTCATTGGCGTAATACCACGAGCAGACGGCGGTGGTGATGGTGAAACCCGGCGGGACCGGCAGCCCGAGGCCGCACATTTCGGCCAGGTTCGCGCCCTTGCCGCCGAGAAGGTTCCTGTCGCCGGCATTGCCTTCCGCGCTGCCGCCACCGAAGCCGTAGACCCACTTTGTCATGACTGCTTCCTGCCTTTCGCCTGCCTCGCCGGGCCTGAATTTCCCGGCGCGTGCCGAGCGATAAGACCCGGTGGCCGCAAACGCAAGCAGGCCGGGATCGATCCCGGATATGAATCGATTAGCAGGCCGGCACGGCGGAACCTTCCGAGGCGGCGGCCTCAATCCGGCTCGGGCGGGGCGGGGAGCCTGGCCAAAGCCTTGCGCAGCCGGCCCGTCGCCAGTCCGACCTCCGGCTCCTTCTGCAACGCCATGACATGGCGCATGCGGAAGGCGACGAGGCCCTCGCCCCCGCCGTCATCGGTCTTGACGGGGGTCATGGCGGGGGTCATGGCGGGAATCATAGCGGACACCTCGCGGCGGAGGGCGCGCAGGACCTCCTCGCCGTCGATCTCACCGTCGGCCACCTGCTGGTCGATGCGGGCGATCAGTTGCGACAGCGGCCCCATCCAGGCGAAGCGAGGATCGCCGATCAGCGCGAACAGCATGGTATAGGGGTTTTGCAGCGCCGGGTCGTCGCCGACCTCGGCGCGGATCAGCGCCCGGTGCAGCTCCTTCAGCGCACCCGACAGTTGTGCGGCGAGCGCGGCGGGCATGGGTTCGGCTTCGGACATGGCTTGCTCCCGGCGCGGGCCTGCCCGCGCGATCAGACCGCCTCGCGCATGGTCTCGGCGGTCTGGAGATCGACCGAGACGAGCTGGCTCACCCCCTGCTCGGCCATGGTGACGCCGAACAGCCGGTCCATGCGCGCCATGGTGATGGGGTTGTGGGTGATGACGACGAAGCGCGTCTCGGTCGAGGCCGCCATCTCGTCCATCAGGTTGCAGAAGCGCTCGACATTGTGGTCGTCGAGCGGCGCGTCGACCTCGTCGAGCACGCAGATCGGCGCCGGGTTGGTCAGGAACACGGCGAAGATCAGCGCCATCGCGGTCAGCGCCTGCTCGCCGCCGGACAGCAGCGTCATCGTCTGCGGCTTCTTGCCGGGCGGACGGGCGAGGATTTCGAGCCCCGCCTCCAGCGGGTCGTCCGATTCGATCAGTTGCAGCTCGGCGGTGCCGCCGCCGAACAGATGGGTGAACAGCCGCCGGAACTGGGCGTCGACCACCTCGAAGGCGGCGAGCAGCCGCTCGCGGCCCTCCTTGTTCAGGCTCTGGATCGCCTGCCGGAGCCTGCGGATCGCCTCGATCACATCCTCGCGCTCGGACACGATGGTCTCGTGGCGCTCGGCCAGCTCCTTCTGCTCCTCGTCGGCGCGCAGGTTAACCGCGCCCAGCCGCTCGCGCTCGATCTTCAGGCGCTCGAGGTCGCGCTCGACCTGCGCCATGTCCGGCAGCGGCGCGTCGGGGGCAAGCTCGGCCTGGCGGATGACGAGGTGCGGCGCGACACCCAGCGCCTCCTGGATACGGCTTTCCGTCTCCCTGCGCCGTTCGTCGGCCGCCGTCAGCCGCTCCTCGGCGCGGGCGCGGGCCTCGCGCGCCTGCGACAGCGCCTGGATGGCGTCGGTCGCGGCCCTGTCGAAGGCGGCCTGCCGGCTTTCCGCTTCCTGGAGGCGGTCGGCGGCCTGCCTGCGGCGTTCCTCGGCCCGGACGATCTCGGACAGGAGCGCGCGCCGGCGCGCGTCGATCTCGTCGGGGGCCTCGGCAAGCGTCTCGTGCTCTTCCGCCGCCTCGTCGCGCCGCTCGCGCAGCGCGGCGATCTGGCGGTCGGCGTTCTCGGCCCGGCCGATCCAGGACTTGCGCTCGGCCGCGATCAGGCCGAGCCGGCGGGTGCGCGCCTCGGCCTCGCGGGCAAGGCCGTCATGGGCGGCGCGGGCGTCGGCAAGCCGGGCGCGGTCCTCGGCGACGTCGCGGGCGAGCCCGTCGAGGCGCGCCTGCAATTCGTCCATGTCGGGCGTCGCGGCCAGCGCCTCTTCCGCCTCGGCCAGCGCAGCCTCCGCTTCCTCGAACGCCTCCATGACCCGGCCGCGCGATTCGTCGAGCACGGCGCGGCGGCCGGTGAGTTCGCCGGCCGCCCTTTCCGCCCGCGCCAGGGCCTCGCGCGCCTCGGCGGCGAGGCGCTGCGCCTCGCGCCAGCCGTCGCGCGCCGCCTTCTCCTCGTCGGCGGCGCGGCGCACGCGCGCCTCGGCGTCGGCAAGCGCGCCTTCCGCCTCGCGCACCAGCCTCGTCGCCCCGGTCGCCTCGGCCTCCAGCTCGGCCAGCCTGTTCTTCTGTTGCAGGCGCAGCGCGGCGGCGGTCGGCGCGTCCGCGCTCGCCGTCAACCCGTCCCAGCGCCACAGCGCGCCGTCGACGCTGACGAGGCGTTGCCCGGTCTTCAGCAGCCGGCGCAGGCGCGGACCGTCGGCGGCCTCGACGATGCCGATCTGCGCCAGCCGGCGGGCAAGCTGCGCCGGCGCGTCGACCACTTCCGAAAGCGCCCGCGCGCCCGCCGGCAGGGCGGGATCGTCCTCGCCGACCGCCGCCTCGTCCCAATGGGCGGGCGCGGCGCGGTCGAGCGGCACGTCGAGGTCCTCGCCGAGCGCCGCGCCCAGCGCGGTCTCGAAGCCGCGCTCGACCCTGATCTTTTCCAGTACGGCGGGAAAGAGGTCGCCGCTCACCGCGCTCAGCATCTTCGCCAGGGTGCGCGCCTCGGTCTCGATGCGCTGCAATTCGGCTCTCGCCTCGGCGAGCGGCGGGCGGGCGGCGGCTTCCCGCGCGCGCGCCTGCGCCACCGCCTGCTCGGCGGCGAGCGCGGCCTCCTCGGCCGCCTCGACCGCGGCTTCCGCTTCCTCGGCCGCGACCAGCTTCTCGGCCGGATCGGCCAGCACGGCGATCCGCGCGGCGATCTCGCCGGCCTCGCGATCGATCTCGGCCAACTGGCGCGCAAGCCGCTCGCGGCGCTCGGCCGTGTCGCGCAGGGCGCGCTCGATCTGGGCGCGCCCGGCTGCGGCCTCGGCCTTTTCCGACGTCGCCGCGCCGAGCGCCGCCTCGCCGGCGGCAAGGCGGGCGGCGGCCTCCTCGAACGCGGCGCGCGTCGCCGCCTCGCGACCGGCCGCGTCGGCATTGTCGGAATTCAGCGCCCGCTCCTCGTCGTCGAGGCGTGCGAGCACGTCGGCGTTGTCGCGCACCATGCGCTCCTCGCGCGCGATGTCAGCGTCGAGCTGGGCCAGCCGCTTCTCGAGCTCGGCGGCACGGGCGCGCACGCGCACCGACTCCTCCTCGATCTGCGCCCTGGCGATGGTCAGCCGTTGCAGGGCGGCGGCGGCCGCGGCTTCGTCCTCGCGCAGCGCCGGCAGGTGATGGGCGCCGACGGCCTGGTCCTTGGCGGCCTGCATCTGCGCGGCGGCGCGGTCGCCGACCAGCGTCGTCGCCTGAGCCAGCGCCGACTTCGCCTCGGCCTCCTGTTCCTTGGCGATCGACCAGCGCAGGTGGAACAGGACGGCTTCCGCCTTGCGGATCTCGGCCGACAGGTTGCGGAAGCGCGACGCCTGCCGCGCCTGCCGCTTCAGGCTCTCGATCTGGCTTTCGAGCTCGCCGACGACGTCGTCGAGCCGCTCGAGGTTCTGCTCGGCGGCGCGCAGGCGCAGTTCCGCCTCGTGGCGGCGGGTGTGGAGGCCGGAGATGCCGGCCGCTTCCTCCAGCAGCGCGCGGCGCGCCTGCGGCTTGGCCTGGATCAGCTCGCCGATGCGTCCCTGCCCCACCATCGACGGCGAGCGCGCGCCGGTCGACTGGTCGGCGAACAGAAGCTGGACGTCGCGGGCGCGCGCCTCCTTGCCGTTGATGCGATAGATCGAGCCCGCCTCACGCTCGATGCGGCGCGAGACCTGCAACTCGTCGGCGTCGTTGAAGGCTGCCGGCGCGGTGCGGTCGGAGTTGTCGAGGAACAGCGTCACCTCGGCGGTGTTGCGCGCCGGCCGGGTGCCCGAGCCGGAGAAGATGACGTCGTCCATGCCGGACGCGCGCATGTTCTTGTACGAGCTTTCGCCCATCACCCAGCGCAGGGCCTCGACAAGATTGGACTTGCCGCAGCCATTGGGGCCGACGATGCCGGTCAGCCCGCGCTCGATGACGAACTCGCCGGGCTCGACGAAGGACTTGAAGCCGAGAAGGCGCAGCCGGGAGAACTTCATGCGCGCGCACCCGTGCGCCGGGCGGCGCCCAGGGCCTGACGCGCGCCTTTCCCGCCCCTAGAGCAGGCTGTCGATGATGGCCGACATCTCGGCAACCTTCAAAGCTCCCGAATACTTGTTTCCGTTGATGAAGAAGGTCGGCGTCGCGTCGATGCCGAAATCGTCGGCGCCGCGCGTGCGCACCGCGCGCACGTCCTCGAGAAGCTTCTGGTCGGTCAGGCAGGCCTCGAACGTCTCCTGCGAAAAACCGGCCAGCCGCGCGATCTGGAGCAGCGCCTCGCGGGCGTTGTCGACCGTCGCCCAGTTGCGCTGCTGCTTGAACAGCACGTCGACCATGGCGAAATACTTGTCGTCGGCGCAGCGCGCCAGCATGAAGCCGGCCTCGGCGCGCGGGTCGAACGGGAACTCGCGGAAGACGATCCGGGCCTTGCCGGTGTCGACATATTTCTCCTTGATCGCCGGCAGCGTCTCGGTGTGGAAATTGGCGCAGTGGCCGCAGGTCATCGAGGCGTATTCGACGATGGTGACGGGGGCGTCGGCATTGCCGATCACCTTTTCCGGCAGCGCGCCTTCCTCGAGCAGCTTGGCCATGTCGACCTTGCCGGACGGCGTGGGCAGCGCGGCCGCCGGCGGAGTCGCGGGCGCGGGCGTGGCCGGGGCATCGGGGGCGGGCGTCGCGGGCGCCTGCGCCTGATCGCCGCCGCTACCCGAATCGCTGCACGCCGCGAGCATTGCCGCCGCGGGAAGGGCAACGAGCGAGGCCAGGATTGTACGGCGCGGGACGGAGCGGATCATGCGAATCACCTGATGACGGATTGAACTGTGCAGCCATTTCGGCCGCGAAGGCGAGCGTGAAGGCGAAATAAGGCAAATCTGTCCCCAATCCAATCGCGGGATGAAGACGGACCGTTCACGAAGGCGCGATGGGGGGTGGAGTGCGTAAGGGATCGGTAGTGCAATGCGCCGCGGAAAGCAAAGCAGGATGATTTCTTTAGATCCTACTCCCCTATTCCCTTATTCCCCTCTCTCCAATCACCGCCCTGCCCAGCCGCGCCAGCGCCTCGCGCAGGCCGTCGTCCTCGATCGCGCCCACCAGTCCATCGAGACGGGCGGCCTCCGTGCCGCTCAGGCCGCGCGGTCGCGGGCGGGCCTTCGCCGGCACCGCCACCGGCTTCTGCACGATCTTCAGGCGGCCGATGGCGGCGAAGCCGAGGAAGGCGTTGACGCGCGCGATCACCTCCCCGGTCTCGTGCTGGAGGTGAAGCGCGGCCATCCCCTCGCAGGCGACGACCAGCGTTCCCGGCTGGAACGGGTCGTCCTCGTGCATCCGGCGCGGCCAGGCGATCTTCTCGGGCCGCGTCGTCGCGGCCAGCCGCGCGCCGGCGATCTCCTCCCACGACTGGACGAGGCCGATGGTGATGCCGGCGCGCCTGCGCAGGACGGGATCGAGGATGCCGGCGGCAAGGTCGCTGACCGGCACGGCATTGCCGTTGCGGCGTTTCCCTGTCATGAGCGATCCTTCGTTGGTTCGGCCGGCTGAACGGATTGATGACAGCGCACACTAGCACCGGAGACGGCGGCTTCAAAACGGGCGGCCCGAAAACGGGCACTCCGGCGGCGCGGCGCCTGCTCGCCTGGTACGACGCCCACCACCGCGACCTGCCCTGGCGGGTGCCGCCGGCGAAGCTGGCGCGCGGCGCGCGGCCCGACCCCTACCGCGTCTGGCTCTCGGAGGTGATGCTCCAGCAGACGACGGTGGAGGCGGTCAAGCCCTATTTCGCGCGCTTCACCGCGCGCTGGCCGTCGGTCGAGGCGCTGGCGGCGGCCGACGCCGACGAGGTGATGAGGGCCTGGGCCGGGCTCGGCTACTATTCGCGCGCCCGCAACCTCAAGCAATGCGCCGAGGTGGTCGCGGCCGCGCATGGCGGCCGCTTTCCCGACAGCGAGGCCGCCTTGCGCGCCCTGCCCGGCATCGGCCCCTATACGGCGGCGGCGATCGCGGCGATCGCCTTCGACCGGCCGGCCGCCGTGGTCGACGGCAATGTCGAGCGGGTGGTGTCGCGCCTCCATGCCGTCGCGAGCCCGCTTCCGGCGGCCAAGGCCGAGATCGCCGGCCATGTCGCGGCGATGCTGCCGGAGGACAGGCCGGGCGACTTCGCCCAGGCGACGATGGATCTGGGCGCGACCCTGTGCTCGCCGAAACGGCCGAAATGCATGCTCTGCCCGGTCAGCGCCGATTGCGCGGCGCTCATCGAAGGCGAGCCGGAACGCTATCCGGTCAAGGCGCCGAAGCCCGAAAAGCCGGCCCGGCGCGGCGCGGCCTTCGTCGCCGTGCGCGGCGACGGCGCGGTGCTGCTGCGCAAGCGGGGCCCGAGCGGGCTTCTGGCCGGCATGGCCGAGCCACCGACCACCGGCTTCACCGCGCGCGCCGACGGCGCGACGGGACGGCAGGCCGCGCCGTTCGCCGCCGACTGGCGCCCCGCCGGCGCGATCAGCCACGTCTTCACCCATTTCGCGCTGACGCTCGACATCTGGCGGGCGGATGTCGGCCGCCTTGCCCCGCCCGACGGGTGGTGGTGGTCGACGCCGGAGGACCTCGCCGGCGAGGCGCTGCCGACGGTGATGCGCAAAGCCATCGCAGCGGCCCTGCACAGTAATTAGGCACAGCAACCGGAGAGACGAGCTTGACTGAAGTCCGCCACATCGTCTTCGACATCGGCAAGGTGTTGATCCATTACGATCCGGAACTGCCGTTCCGGCGGCTGATCCCGGACGAGGCGGCGCGGCGGCGCTTCCTCGCCGAGGTCTGCACGCCGCAATGGAACGTCGAGCAGGATCGCGGCCGGCCGTGGCCGGAGGCCGAGGCGCTGCTGATCGCCGCGCATCCGCGGGACGAGGAGCTGATCCGCGCCTTCCGCCGCCAGTGGCACGAGATGGTGCCGCACGCCCATGACGGCAGCGTCGCGATCCTGGAACGGCTGGTCGCGGCCGGCCGCGACGTGACGCTGCTGACCAATTTCGCCGCCGACACCTTCGCCGAGGCGCGGCGGCGCTTCGCCTTCCTCGACCTGCCGCGCGGCGCGACCGTCTCGGGCGAGGTCGGGGTCATCAAGCCCGACGCCGCCATCTACCGGCTGCACGCGGAGAAATTCGGGCTGGAACCCGCGGCGACGCTGTTCATCGACGACAGCGCCGGGAATGTCGACGGCGCGCGCGCCGCCGGCTGGCAGGCGGTGCCGTTCACCGACGCGCCGACGCTGGAAAGCGACCTCGCCCGGTTCGGGTTCTGAACGGGCCTCAGCCGCCGGCGCGCTCGACGCCGAGGCGCACGATGCGGCGCAGCTCGTCGATCGGCGTCAGGCCGCCATGGCGCTCATAGTGCCAGAAGGTCCAGCCGTTGCAGGCGTCGAGCCCCTGCACCAGCGCGCCGACCTTGTGGATGGAGCCGACCGCGTCGCCGCAGGCCAGCGTGCCGTCGGCGCGGATTTCGGCGCGGAAGCGCCGCCGCGCGTCGTAGAGCGCCGCCCCCGGGCCGATCAGGCCGTTGTCGAGCAGGCTGGAAAAAGCGACGCGCGGCTCGGCGCGCTTGCCGGTCATGATCTTCAGCGCGGTCATTTCGAGCGGCTCGACGCTCGCGATGCGCTCCAGAGCGGCGTCGATATAGGCCTGCTCGCGCTCGACGCCGACGAAATGGCGGCCGAGCTTCCTCGCCACCGCGCCGGTGGTGCCGGTGCCGAAGAACGGGTCGAGCACGACGTCGCCCGGCTTCGACGACGACAGCAGAACACGCGCCAGCAGCGCCTCGGGCTTCTGGGTCGGATGGACCTTGTTGCCGTTCTCGTCCTTCAGGCGCTCGGCCCCGGTGCAGATCGGGAACAGCCAGTCCGAGCGCATCTGGACGTCGTCGTTCGCAGCCTTCATCGCCTCGTAGTTGAAGGTGTAGCCCTTGGCGGACGAATCGCGCGAGGCCCAGATCATCGTCTCGTGCGCGTTCTGGAAGCGGCGGCCGCGAAAGTTCGGCATCGGGTTGGTCTTGCGCCAGACGACGTCGTTCAGGATCCAGAAGCCCAGGTCCTGCATGATCGCGCCGACGCGGAAGATGTTGTGGTAGGAGCCGATGACCCAGATGGTGCCGTTGGGCTTCAGCACCCGGCGCGCGGCCAGAAGCCAGGCGCGGGTGAAGGCATCGTAGGCGGCGAAGCTCTCGAACTGGTCCCAGGCGTCGTCGACCGCGTCGACCTTCGACTGGTCGGGCCGGTGCAGGTCGCCGTCGAGCTGGAGGTTGTAGGGCGGGTCGGCGAAGATGACGTCGACCGACTTTTCCGGCAGCCGCTCGAGCGCCGCGACGCAGTCGCCCTTCAGGATGGTGTCGAGCCATTCGGCGGCGGGCGCCGCCGGCGAGAGGCCGTCGAGAAGACGCAGGGTGGAAGGGGAAACGGACATTGGGGGCACACCGGAACGCGGGTTACTCTTAACTCGCGGTTATGGTTACCTTTCTCGGTAAATTTTTAATGAAGCGCGCGCCCCTCTTTTTCGCTCCGGTTTGCCCTGGCGCGGACCATGGTGTATGCCGCCCGGCTTTCAGGACGACGGTTCCGCGCCCCCTGCCCTCCCCGGAGGCGGCGGCGGCCGTCCAGCCAAAGGTTCCCTTTCGATGCCGCAACCCGAACTCGTCATCTTCGACTGCGACGGCGTGCTCGCCGATTCCGAGATCATCGCGGCGCGGGTCGAGGCCGATCTCCTGACCAAGGCGGGCTTCGCCATCACGCCGGAGGAACTGGCCGAGACCTATTCGGGCCTGACCTTCAAGGACATCCTGCTGCGCATCGAGCGCGAGGCGGAGATCCCGTTCCAGGCCACCCTGCTCGACGAGGTCGAGCGGCTGGTCGACCAGCGGCTGGCGCGCGAGGTGCGGGCGGTCGAGGGCGCGCGCGAGGCCGTGGCATGGGTGGAGGGCAAGCGCTGCATCTGCTCCAATTCCGGCCCGGCGCGGGTCAAGTCGACGCTGGCGCGGACCGGGCTCGCGCCGTTCTTTCCCGGAACCGTGTTCTCCGTCGCCGACCTGCCCTCGGGCAAGCCGAAGCCGGCGCCGGACATCTTCCTCCACGCCGCGAAGCAGATGGCGGCCGACCCGCGCGCCACCTTCGTGATCGAGGATTCCGTCCATGGCGTCGCCGGCGCGCGGGCGGCCGGCATGCGCGTCATCGGCTTCACCGGCGGCGCCCACAGCCATCCCGGCCATGCCGACCTCCTGACGGAAGCCGGGGCCGAGACGACGATCCGTCGCTGGGCCGACTTCCCGGCCGTGGTCACAGCCCTGTCGGAATGGTCGGAGGATGCCTGAGCGCGGCTTCGGCCGCCGCCCGGCGCGCGCCGCTTCGGCGCGCTATCGTCAGCGCCTGGTCTTTTCGTCGAAGCCGACGACCACGCGCACGTTGCGCGAGGTCGGGTTGGGCATCGAGAAATTCCGGTCGACGACGACGAACTGGGTCGCGCCGACGGTATCGGCGATCGTCACCTCGTGATCGAAACGCTGGGAATGGATTTCCGTCGTGTCCTGAAACACCCTGATATGCAGCGGCAGGCGCACGGTTCCCGGCGTCCCGGTCGGGCCGGGGATGAGGCGGCCGGCGAGGCCGATCGTCATCGCGGTCATGCCGCCGCCATAGGTGCAGCTTCGCGTGGTGTCGACGATGGCGGCGCGGTAGTTGAGCTTGGCCGGATCGCCGTCGCCGCCGCGCTGGTAGGAATTCAGCACGGCGTCGCGCTCGGCCAGCGAGACAGCGGGGCAATAGGCCAGCAGCTCCTGGACGGTGATCGTCTCCTGGCCGGCCGGCGGCTGGGTTTCCACCTGCGGCTGGCCGCGCCCGCCGCCGATGTTCAACGCCCCGAGCGTGTCGCCCGACTGGCAACCGGAAAGCGCAAGCACGAGACCGAGCGCCGAAAGGCCGGCGAGCTTCAAGCGGACGAACTCCCGAACAAATGCCATGAACCGCACTTCCCTCAAGCAAAGCTGGCGTTCTATACCAACGCCGCAGTAAAAAGGCGACCGCGCGAATGCGGTTTTTCGAAGACCGCGCCGCAGGCGGCGCAACCGGACGGATCATCATGCGCTATGTGAGCACGAGGGGCGGCGCGCCCGAACTGGGTTTCTGCGACGTCCTGCTGGCGGGGCTGGCACGCGACGGCGGCCTTTACGTGCCGGCCGAATGGCCGCACCTCTCCCCGGACGACATCCGCGCCCTGCGCGGGCTCGCCTATCCCGACCTCGCGGTCCGGCTGCTGACGCCGTTCCTCGGCGGCGAGATCGACGAGCGCACCTTCGCCGCGATCGTGCGCGAAGCCTACGCCACGTTCCGCCACGACGCGGTCGCGCCGCTCATCCAGACCGGGGCGAACGAGTTCGTGCTCGAGCTGTTCCACGGGCCGACGCTCGCCTTCAAGGACGTCGCCATGCAGTTGCTGGCGCGCCTGATGGACCACGTGCTCGCCCAACGCGGCGAGCGCGCCACCATCGCCGGCGCCACCTCCGGCGACACCGGCGGCGCGGCGATCGAGGCGTTCGCGGGCCGGGACCGCACCGACATCTTCATCCTGTTCCCGGACGGCCGCGTCTCGCCCGTGCAGCAGCGCCAGATGACGACCTCGACGGCGGCGAACGTCCACGCCGTCGCGCTTCAGGGCAATTTCGACGACTGCCAGGACATCGTGAAGGGCATGTTCAACCATCATGCCTTCCGCGACCGGGTTTCGCTCGCCGGCGTCAACTCCATCAACTGGGCGCGGATCATGGCCCAGATCGTCTATTTCTTCTCCTCGGCGCTGTCGCTCGGCGCGCCGGACCGGCCGGTCTCCTTCACCGTGCCGACGGGGAATTTCGGCGACATCTTCGCCGGCTACGCGGCGAAGCGCATGGGCCTGCCGATCGAGCGGCTCGTCATCGCCACCAACGACAACGACATCCTGGCGCGCACGCTCGTCGGCGGCGTCTACGAGACGCGCGGCGTCGTCGAGACCACCTCGCCGTCGATGGACATCCAGGTGTCGTCCAATTTCGAGCGGCTGCTCTTCGAGGCATCGGGACGCAACGCCGCCGCGGTGGTGCGCGCCATGGACGGGCTGAAGCAGTCGGGCCGCTTCGCGCTCGCCGAGGGAACGCTCGAGGCGATCCGCCGCGATTTCGACGCCGGCCGCTCGACCATGGACGAGACCGCGGCGACGATCCGCGCCGTCCTCGCCGGCAGCTCCTATCTCGCCGATCCGCACACCGCGACGGCAATCAAGGTCGCGCGCGATGCGGCGCAGGCAAAGGTCGCGCGCGACGCGGCGCAGGCAAAGGTCGCGCGCGGCCAAGCACATGACAGGACGCCGATGGTGGTGCTGTCGACCGCGCACCCGGCCAAGTTCCCCGACGCCGTCGAGGCGGCGGGCGGCGGGCGGCCCGCCCTTCCCGCCTGGCAGGGCGACCTGATGCAGCGCGAGGAGCGTTACACCGTGCTTCCATCCGACCGGAAAATGGTGGAAGATTATATCAGCCGGCTGACGAGAGCCGTGTCTTAGGCGGCAAGGTCGCGTTCGGGGAGTCGAGTTCGAAATGGGTGTTGAGGTCAGCAGGCTGTCCAACGGCCTGACGGTTGCCACGGAGACGTTGCCGCATATCGAGTCGGTCGCGCTGGGGGTGTGGGTCAAGTCCGGCGCGCGCAACGAGCGCGGCGACGAGCACGGGCTCGCCCACCTCCTCGAACACATGGCATTCAAGGGAACCGGCAGCCGCAGCGCCTGGAAGATCGCCTCCGAGATCGAGGACGTCGGCGGCGAGATCAACGCCGCCACCAGCGTCGAGACCACCTCCTTCTATGCCCGCGTGCTGAAGGACGACATGCCGCTGGCCATCGACATCCTCGCCGACATCCTGAACGATTCGCTGTTCGACCCGCACGAGCTCGAGCGCGAGCAGCACGTCATCCTCCAGGAGATCGGCGCGGCCCACGACACCCCCGACGACATCGTCTTCGACCGCTTCACCGAGACCGCGTTCCGCGACCAGGCGCTCGGCCGCTCCATCCTCGGCACGCCGGAGACGGTGGAGTCCTTCACCTCCGCCCAGCTTCGCGCCTTCATGGAGCGCCAGTACGGGGCGGAGCGCATGGTGGTGGTCGCCGCCGGCGGCGTCGTCCACGACGAATTCGTCCGCGAGGTCGAGAAGCGGCTCGGCTCGTTCCGTCCACATTCCGCCAGCGAGGCGTTTCCGGCCGCCGCCTATGCCGGCGGCGACTTCCGCGAGGAACGCGACCTGATGGACGCCCAGATCGTGCTCGGCTTCGAGGGCCGCGCCTATCACGTGCGCGATTTCTACGCCAGCCAGGTGCTGTCGATGATCCTCGGCGGGGGCATGTCGTCGCGCCTGTTCCAGGAGGTGCGCGAGAAGCGCGGCCTGTGCTATTCGGTCTACGCCTTCCACTGGGGCTTTTCCGACACCGGCATCTTCGGCATCCACGCCGCCACCGGCAAGGACGACATCGCCGAGCTGGTGCCGGTGATCGTCGGCGAGCTGCGCCGTGCCGGCGAGGACATCACCCAGGAAGAGCTGAACCGCGCCCGCGCCCAATACCGCGCCGGCCTGATGATGTCGCACGAGAGCGCTTCCGCCCGCGCCTCGCAGATCGCGCGGCAATTGCTGCTATTCGGCCGCCCCATCGGCACGGAGGAGCTGGTGGACAGGCTGTCGAAGCTCACCGTCGAGCGCATGACCGACCTGTCCTCGCGCCTGTTCTCGACGTGCCCCACGCTCGCCGCCATCGGCCCGGTCTCGGCGCTGCCCGCCTTCGACACGATCGGCGACAGCCTTGCCGCGGCAACGGCGGCGCCGCACAAGCTCGCCGTCTGACCCCGCCGGCGGAAAAAAGCGCATGGTCGCCCTGCCCTTCCTCCGCCGCGAACCGCCGGCACTCAGGGGCAGCAGGGTCGCATTGCGCGCGCCACTCAGTTCCGACTACCGCGAATGGGCGGCGCTGCGCCACGAGAGCCGCGCCTTCCTCGAGCCATGGGAGCCGCGCTGGGCGCGCGACGAGCTGGAGCGCAGCGGCTGGAAGCGGCGCATGCGCCGCTATCGCGAGGATTTCGCTGCCGGCAGCGCCATCCCCTATCTCGTCTTCGACAGCGCCCGCGGCCATCTCGTCGGCGGCATCACCATCGGCAACATCCGCCACGGCGTGTCGCAATCGGCCCAGATCGGCTACTGGACCGGCGAGCGCCACGCCGGGCGCGGCTACATGCAGGATGCCGTGGCCGCCGTCCTCGCCCATGCCTTCGGCGCGATGAGGTTGCACCGCGTCGAGGCCGCCTGTATTCCGGACAACGTCCGTTCGATCCGCGTACTTGAAAAAACCGGATTCGAGCGGGAAGGACTGCTGCGGTCCTACCTGCGCATCAACGGCGTTTGGCAGGACCACTACATCTACGCCCGGATCGCCGACGACGCGCGGCAGGGCGCAAGCGAGACGAGAGGCCCAGGCGTTTGACAGCAACGATGCGAACGGGGCAACGGCTGACGGGCGCGCTTCTGGCGCTTCTTTTCATCCTGTCGGCCTTTCCTGCGCTGGCCATCGAGCCGATCAAGATCTCGCGCGAGGACGTCGCGCTCGACCTGTCGCGCGCCGTCGAGATCTACCGCAACCAGGGCCAGAATTTCCAGGTCTCGACCGCGCCCGGCATCGACGGCATCGTGCGGCGCATCGAGGTCGAAGCACTGGACGAACGTTCCAGCGGCGACTGGGCGGTGTTCGCGCTCGCCAACACCACCGACCGCCAGCTCGACCGGCTGATCGTCGCGCCGCACTACCGCCTGGTCGGCTCGGGGCTGATGTGGCCGGACCTAGGCTCCAACCGCATCGCCGCGATCACGCCGAGCGAGGGCTTCGCGCTCGACCGCCAGGCGAGCCGCGACGCCGACATCTTCCTCGTCACGCTCAATCCCGGCTCGATCGTCACCTTCATCGCGGAGCTGTCCTCGCCGCGCCTGCCGCAGGTCTATCTGTGGGAGCCGGAAGCCTACAAGGACACGATGAATTCCTACACGCTGTTCCGCGGCATCGTCATCGGCATCGCCGGGCTTCTGGCGCTGTTCCTGACCATCCTGTTCGTGGTCAAGGGCACGTCGATGTTTCCGGCGACGGCGGCGCTGTCATGGGCGGTGCTGGCCTATATCTGCATCGATTTCGGCTTCCTGAACCAGGTGCTGGAAATCACCGCCGGATCGGAGCGATTGTGGCGCGCCGGCACCGAGATCGCGCTCGCGGCGACGCTGGTGGTGTTCCTCTACACCTATCTGAACCTGAACCGCTGGCACCTGCACTTCAGCTACGGCGCCGTCACCTGGGTGCTGGCGCTGGCGGCGCTGTCCGGCGTGCTTCTGTTCGATCCTTCGGTCGCCTCCGGCATCGCGCGCTTCTCCTTCGCGCTCACCGCGGTGCTCGGCCTCGGCATCATCACCTATCTGTCGATCAGGAGCTACGACCGCGCCATCATGCTGGTGCCGAGCTGGCTGATGATCCTGGTCTGGCTGGCGGGGTCGTGGATGACCGTCACCGGCGCGCTCGACAACGACATCGTGCAGCCGGCGCTCGGCGGCGGGCTGGTGCTCATCATCCTTTTGATCGGCTTCACGGTCATGCAGCACGCCTTTGCCGGCGGCGCGCTGCACCAGGGCCTGTTCAGCGACATGGAACGGCAGGCGCTGGCGATCGCGGGCTCGGGCGACACGGTGTGGGACTGGGACGTGCTGCGCGACCGCGTCGTCACCCGGCCCGACGTCTCGCGCCAGCTCGGCCTGCCGCAGGGCAGCCTGAACGGGCCGGTGCGCAACTGGCTGCCCGTGCTCCACGCCGAGGACCGCGACACCTTCCGCACCACGCTCGACGTCATCCTGGAACACCGCCGCGGCCGGGTCTCGCAGTCGTTCCGCATGCGCGGGGCCGACGGCCACTATCACTGGTTCACGCTGAAGGCGCGGCCGATCATCGGCTCGGACGGCGAGATCATCCGCTGCGTCGGCACTCTGGTCGACGTGACCGAGGAGAAGAAGGCCGAGGAGCGGCTGCTGCACGACGCCGTCCACGACAACCTGACCGGCCTGCCGACGCGCGAGCTTTTCCTGGACCGGCTGGACGGCGTCATCGCCATCGCCCGAACCGAGGAAGGTGTGCGCCCCACCGTCATCGTCCTCGACATCGACCGCTTCAAGCAGGTCAATGACGGGCTGGGCATCTCGGCCGGCGACACCATCCTGCTCACCGTCGCGCGGCGGCTGCACCGGCTGCTGAAGCCGCAGGATTCGCTCGCCCGCTTCAGCGGCGACCAGTTCGCGCTCCTGCTTCTGTCGGAGCAGGAGCCCAGCCGCGTCGCCACCATCGCCGAGGCGATGAAGAAGGCGATCAACGCGCCGATCACCTTCGCCAAGCGCGAGATCGTGCTGTCGGCCTCGCTCGGCCTCGTCTCCTGGACCAATTCGCAGTCCAGCGCCGGCGAGATGGTCAAGGACGCCGAGCTCGCCATGCACCAGGCCAAGCGCTTCGGCGGCGATCGCATCGAGCCGTTCCGCCCCGCCTTCCGCTCGGTCGGCACCGACCGGCTCCAGCTCGAATCCGACCTCCACCGCGCGGTCGAGCGGCAGGAACTCAGGCTTGCCTACCAGCCGATCGTGCGGCTCGAGGACCGCTCCATCGCCGGTTTCGAGGCGCTGCTGCGCTGGGACCATCCGCGCCGGGGGCAGATTCCGCCGGCGGATTTCATTCCCGTGGCCGAGAATTGCGGCCTGATCGTCCAGCTCGGCCTGTTCGCGATGCAGCAGGCGGCGGACGACCTTTCGATGTGGCAGAAGCAGATCGGCGAGGTGCCGCTGTCGGTTTCCGTCAACCTGTCGAGCCGGCAACTGATCCGCCGCGACCTCGTCAGCGACGTGCGCTCGGTGGTGGCGCGGGCCAACATCAAGCCGCGCTGCTTCCGGCTGGAGCTGACCGAATCGCTGGTGATGGACAATCCCGAGCAATCGACCCACATCCTGGCCAAGCTGAAGCAGCTCGGCATCGGCCTGTCGCTCGACGATTTCGGCACCGGCTATTCCTCGCTTGCGTACCTCACCCGCTTCCCCTTCGACACGATCAAGATCGACAAGAGCTTCATCGACGACACCAGCCCGAAGCGCTCGGTGCTGCTGCGCTCGATGGTCGGCATGGCGCACGAGCTCGGGCTGTCGGTGGTGGCCGAGGGGGTCGCCGACGACAACGACGCGCTGGAACTCCGGCAGATGGGCTGCGAGTATGTCCAGAGCTTCCTGTTCGGCCCGCCGATCCAGGCCGACGCGGCGCTGAAGCTGCTCAAGGAGCAGTTCCCGCTGGTCAAGGCGTAACGGCGCGGCGGCATCCCCGCGTTCAGGCCCCCGTGCCCAGACCGCTCAAGCCGCTCGGGCCGCTCAGGCGTGGCCGGCTTCCATGCTCAGATGCGCCGGGTCGATGCCGATCGAGGCGAGGATGCGGTCATATTTGCGCTCGATGTCGGGGTCGAACACCAGATCGACGCTGGCCGGGCAGGTGAGCCAGCCGTTCTCGGCGATCTCGTGCTCGAGCTGCCCCGCACCCCAGCCGGCATAGCCGAGCGCCATCAGCGCGTGGCGCGGCCCCTTGCCGGACGAGATCGCGCGCAGGATGTCGACGGTGGCCGTCAGGCAGATCTCGTCGGAGACCGGCATCGAGGATTCGACCATGTAGTCGTCGCTGTGCAGCACGAAGCCGCGGCTGCGGTCGACCGGGCCGCCATGGCGCACGACGATGTCGCGCGTCTTGGCCGGCAGGCGGATCGCCTCCTTCTCGTCGAGGAGGCCGAGCTGGACCAGAAGGTCGGGGAACATCAGGTGCTGGACCTGGTTGATGATCAGGCCCATCGCCCCTTCCTCGCTGTGGGCGCAGACATAGATGACGGAACGCGCGAAGCGCTCGTCCTTCATGCCCGGCATGGCGATGAGGAACTGGTCGTCGAGGAAGCCGCCGCGCGCGGCGCCCCTGTTTTTGCCCAGCAGGTCCATGAAACAAAAGCTAGCGCGTTTCCAGCCGACGCGAAAGGCGTCTTGAACGGCGATTCGACCGCCGTCGGAAGATGACGTTTCTCTCACGCAATTATGATGCAGGCGCGGGCGGCGGGCGGTTGCGAAAGCAGGCGGTTGCGGCCACATTCGCGCCATGTCGCCGTTCGCCCGCCTCCTGCCCCGCGCCAGCATCGTCGCCCTCGCCTGCGCCTGCTCCACCCTCGCGCAGGCGGCGTCGAGCGGCTGGCACCATGTCGAGGGCGGGGCGATCCGCATCGTCACCAGCGGCGAGCCCGGCCCCGGCGGCCATCTGCGCGGGGCGCTGGAAATCCGCTTGAAGCCCGGCTGGAAGACCTACTGGCTCGACCCCGGTGCATCGGGCGTGCCGCCGACGCTGACCGCGAGCGCCGGCGACACGGACACGGCGGTGGCGATCGGCTTTCCGCCGCCCAGGCGCTTCGACGACGGCTACGCGCCGTGGGCGGGCTACGACCATCCGGTCTCGCTCGCGCTGACCATCGCGCTGCCGCAACGCACGCCGGCCAGGCTGGACGCCAGCGTCTTCCTCGGCGTCTGCGAGACGATCTGCATCCCGGTCGCGGCCACGCTTTCGTTCGATCCGCGCGACGGCACGCACGCTCCCGAGGACGCGAGGGTGGTCAAGGACGCCTTCGCCGCCCTGCCCGCGCCGGCCCGGCCCGGCTTCTCTGCCGCCGCCGCCAGGGTCGGGGACGACGAAATCCTGATCGAGACCGCGCTGCCGGCGGGCGCGCGCGTGCTCGACCTGTTCGTGGCCGGCAGCGCGACGCTGGCGCTCGGCACGCCCGAGCGGCAGGGCGCGGAGCCGGACGGGCTCTTCCGCGTCCCGGTCGCGTTGCGCACGGGCGACCACGCCGAGGAAGTCGCCTATACGCTGGTCACCGATGCCGGCGCCGTTTCCGGCACCATGGAGCTTCCGCCGCGCTGAAACGATTGTCAGCCCGCGCGCGAACCGCTAACGGTTCGGGCTCCACCCCCTCGACGAACCCCTTCCCGACCAGAGGTGAAGTATGACCATCGAAGTTGGCCAGAAGCTGCCGGACGTTTCCTTCAAGACCGGCACCGCCGACGGCCCCAGGGAGCTGTCCACCGCCGAAATCTTCGCCGGCAAGCGGATCGTGCTGTTCGGCGTGCCGGGCGCCTTCACCCCGACCTGCAACAACAACCACCTGCCCGGCTATCTCGAGAACCGCGACGCCATCCTCGGCAAGGGCATCGACGGAATCGCGGTCGTCGCGGTCAACGACGTCTTCGTCATGAACGCCTGGGCGAAGGCCACCGGCCGCGACGGCAAGATCCTGTTCCTCGCCGACGGCAGCGGCGATTTCGCCAGGGCGGCCGGCCTCGACCTCGACCTCGCCAAGGGCGGGCTCGGCCTCCGGCTGAAGCGCTTCTCGGCCATCGTCGAGGACGGCACGGTGACGGCGCTCAACATCGAGGACGTGCCCGGCACGGTCGTGAATTCCGGCGCGGCGACGATCCTGGAACAGCTCTAAGCGCATTCGAACGGGACGGTCCGGCTCGCCGGACGGGCGGAATGGGCCGGCTCGCCGGACGGGCCGGACCGTCCGCAATCATTTCTTGAACGGCGCCATGGCCAGGCGGGCGAGCTCGTCGGCGCGCTCGTTCTCCGGGTGGCCGGCATGGCCCTTGACCCAGTGCCACGTCACCTTGTGGCGCCGGTTGGCCTCGTCGAGCGCCTGCCACAGCTCGGCGTTCTTGACCGGCTTCCTGTCGGCGGTCTTCCAGCCGTTGCGCTTCCAGCCGTGAATCCAGCCCGATATGCCGTCCATGACATATTTGCTGTCGGTGTAAAGCTCGACCGCGCACCGCTCCTTCAGCGCGCTGAGCGCGGTGATCGCCGCCAGAAGCTCCATGCGGTTGTTGGTCGTCTCGGCCTCGCCGCCGGACAGTTCCTTCTCGATGCCGTTGAAGCGCAGGATCGCGCCCCAGCCGCCGGGGCCGGGATTGCCCGAGCACGCGCCGTCGGTGAATATCTCGATCTTCTTCACGGGCGGACGAGGCCGTATTCGCCGGCCGACGCGACGCCGCGATGAAAGCGCAGCCTGCGGACATATTCCATCGGGTCGCGCTTCATCACCAGCGCGCCGTCCGGGCCGTGCAGCCAGTCGTAAAGCCGCGTCAGCATGAAGCGCAGCGCCGAGCCGCGCGCGAGCAGCGGCAGCGCCGCGATCTCGGCCGGATCGAGCCGGCGCACGCTCTGGTAGCCGGCGAGAAGCGCCGCCCCCTTGGTCAGGTTGAAGGCGTGGTCGCGCTCGAAGCACCAAGCGTTCAGGCAGGTCGCCAGATCGTAGGCGAGGAAGTCGTTGCAGGCGAAATAAAAATCGATCAGCCCCGAAAGCGTCTCGCCGAGGAAGAACACGTTGTCGGGGAACAGGTCGGCATGGATGACGCCGGCGGGAAGGTCGCGCGGCCAGCCGGCGTCGAGCGCGGCGAAATCGGCCGCCACCTCGACCCCGAGCCCCGGCTCGACCTCGTCGGCGCGGGCGCGGCAGCCGTCCCACAGCGCGCGCCAGCCCGGCAGCGACAGCGCGTTGGGGCGACGAAGCGGAAAATCGGCGCCGGCGACATGCAGGCGCGCCAGCGCCTCGCCGACGGCGCGGCAGTGCGCCGGCGTCGGCCGGCGCGGCCACATGCCCTCGAGGAAGGTGATGATGGCCGCCGGCCGGCCGGCCAGCTCGCCGGTCATCTCGCCGTCGGCGCGGCGCACCGGCAACGGGCAGGACACGCCGCGCCGCGCCAGATGCTCCATCAGGCCGAGGAAGAACGGCAGGTCGGCGCGCTCGACGCGCTTCTCGTAAAGCGTGAGGATGAACGGGCCGGCCTCGGTGTGGAGGACGAAGTTGGAATTTTCCGTGCCCTCCGCGATGCCCTTGTAGGACAAAAGCCCGCCGAGGCGATAGCCGGCGAGGAAGGCGGCGAGTTCGCCCTCGGTGATGTCGGTGTAGACGGCCATCAGGCGCTTCCGTTCACAAACGCCATGTCGGCGGCCGTCAGTTCGACGTCGCGCAGCACACGATTGACGAGGAAGGTCTCGGTTTCCTCGGCGGTGATGGCCAGATCCACCTTGACCTCGAACCGGGCGCGGAAGGCGTCGATGATCTCGTCGACGATGATCTCCGGCGCCGACGCCCCGGCCGAGAGGCCTAGGACGGCGATGTCGCCGACGGCGTCCCAGTCGATCTCGGCGGCGCGCTGGACCAGCAGCCCGCGCCGCGCCCCGGCGCGCTCCGCCACCTCGACCAGGCGCTTGGAGTTCGAGGAATTGGGCGCGCCGACGACGATGAACAGGTCGGCGCCGGGCGCTGCCTCCTTGACTGCGTCCTGGCGGTTGGTGGTGGCGTAGCAGATCGATTCCGCCGCCGGGGCCTGCAAGGCCGGAAACCGCGCCTCCAGCGCGCGGACGATGCCGGCGGTGTCCTCGACCGACAGCGTGGTCTGGGTGACGAAGCCGAGCGCCTGCGGGTCGGCCGGCTCGATCCGCGCCGCGTCGGCCTCGGTCTCGACCAGCGTCACCGCGCCCGCGGGCAACTGGCCCATGGTGCCGATCACCTCGGGGTGGCCGGCATGGCCGATCAGGAGGACATGGCGGCCCTGGCGGTGATGGCGCATCGCCTGCTTGTGCACCTTGGAGACCAGCGGGCAGGTGGCGTCGAGATAGAACAGGTTGCGCGCCTGCGCCTCCTGCGGCACCGACTTCGGCACGCCGTGGGCGGAAAACACCACCGGCTTGTCGTGGTGCTCGGGCGGGATCTCGTCGATCTCCTCGATGAACACCGCGCCGCGCTCCTGCAATCCCTCGACCACATAGCGGTTGTGGACGATCTCGTGGCGGACATAGACCGGCGCACCGTATTTCTTCAAAGCCAGGACCACGATCTGGATGGCACGGTCGACGCCGGCGCAGAAACCGCGCGGACCGCAAAGCCTGATCGTGAGAGGTGGTTTCATGGTCTGATCTCTTTGTCCGGGCCCGATGCCCGCGAAAACCGGCGCGCGGCCCGGGCCGGCGCGATTCCACGGGTTGGGATCATGCCCCGGCCGCCAGGCGGTGGATGGCCGTTGCCGCCCTTCCTGTCAAGCCGGCGGCCGCCACCTGCGCCACAGCCAGACGCCGAGCACCCCGGCGAGCGCCGCCGCCAGCCCGTACCATGTGATGGCATATTGCAGGTGGCTGTTGGGCATGTCGATCAGCGTCACGCCGCCCACCGGCAGCCCGCCGGGGTTGGGCGCGTCGTCGGCATCGACGAAGAACGGCAGGTAATCGGCGGGCCGGCCGACGCCCGCGCTTGCCGCCATCGCCGCGAGGTCCTTCCAGTAGAAGACGTTCTTGGCCAGGTCGTTGTCGGGCATCAGCGAATTCGGCTTCCCGTCCAGCCGGTTGCGGGCGAGGCCGACGATCTCCCGCCGGCCCTCGACCTGGCCTTCGCCGCGGCGGCCCGGCTCCTTCAGCTCGAACGGCACGAAGCCGCGATTGACCAGGACGAGGCGGCCGTCGTCGAGCTCGAGCGGCGTGTAGACGAAATAACCGGTGCGACCCTTGTGGGTGGCGAAGAAATGCCGCTCGCCCTCGTGACGGAAGGTGCCGGAAAGCGACACCGGCCAGTAGTCGACGTCGCCGGTCTCGGCCAGCCGCGCCTCGATCGCGGCCAGCGGCCGCGGCGCGGCGTTGACGCGCGCCTCGATGGTGGCGAGCAGCTCCTCCTTCCAGTGCAGGCGCTGGACCTGCCAGGTGCCGAGGCCGATCAGGACGGCGAAGGCGACGAGCCCGAGAACGGCGAAAAGCGCCGTGCCGACGCGCCCGGCCTTGCCGTCTCCCTTTCCGCCGCCGGCATCCGCGCTCATGGCCGCTCCTCCCCGCCGCGAGAGCTGTCCAGCCGGCCCTCGGCGGCCTTGTTGCGATATTGCAGCACGATCAGCAGCCCTTTCAGCGCGCGCAGCGTGACCAGCGACAGCACCAGCGTCAGCGGAATCCACAGCATGAAATGCAGCCACAGCGGCGGGTTGTAGGAAACCTCCATCCACAGCGCCAGCCCGACGACGACGAAGCCGATGATGAGGATGACGAACACGGCCGGACCGTCGCCGGCATCGGCGAAGGAATAGTCGAGCCGGCAATTGCCGCAGCGCTCGCCGACGCCGAGGAAGCCCTTGAACAGGCGCCCCTCGCCGCAGCGCGGGCAGCGGCCCGACAGGCCGGCCTTCACCGGGTCGACCGGGGCCCACAACGCCGTGTCCATGTGGTCGTGCTCGTTCATCGCATCCGTCCCGGCCGCTCACCGGCCTTTCATGACAAAGGCGGCCGTGTCGCCACGGCCGCCCTTGGATTATCCGTTCGGTCGGGCCGTCTCAATGCACGGCGATGGTGCCGCCGGACGAACCCCAGACATAGATGGCGGCGAACAGGAACAGCCAGACCACGTCGACGAAGTGCCAGTACCACGCCGCCGCCTCGAGGCCGAAATGCTGCTTCGGCGTGAAGTGGCCGGCCATCGCCCGCAACAGGCAGACGATCAGGAAGATGGTGCCGATGATGACGTGGAAGCCGTGGAAGCCGGTGGCCATGAAGAAGGTCGCGCCGTAGATCGACTGCTTGAAGTCGAACGGGGCGTGGGCGTACTCGTAGAACTGGACGTAGGAGAACAGGAGGCCGAGCGCGACCGTGATGGCGAGGCCCCACACCAGGCCCTTGCGGTCATTGTGCAGCAGCGCGTGGTGCGCCCAGGTCAGCGTCGTGCCCGACAGGAGCAGGATGATGGTGTTGTAGAGCGGCAGGTGGAAGGGATCGAGGATCTCGATGCCCTTCGGCGGCCAGACGCCACCAGTATATTCCGACCGCAGAACCTGCTGCGCCTCGCCGGGAAACAGGCTGGCGTCGAAAAAGGCCCAGAACCACGCCGCGAAGAACATCACCTCGGAGGCGATGAACATGATCATGCCGTAGCGCAGGTGGATCGAAACCACCCGGGTGTGATGGCCCTCATGCGCCTCGCGGATCGTGTCCGACCACCAGGCGAACATGACGTAGAGCACCAGCGCCAGGCCGATGAAGAAGACCCACGGCGTGGCGAGCGGGATGCCGAGCAGGGAGAAATCGGCGTTGCCCTTGAGATACTGCATCCAGCCGATGCCGCCGACCGCCAGCACGAAGGCGGAGAACGCGCCAAGGATCGGCCACGGGCTCGGGTCGATGATGTGGTAGTCGTGGTTCTTGGCGTGGGCGTCTGCCATTCTATCCCCCGAGTTTCGTGTCGGTGTTGACCTGCGTCTTCCCGGCCGAAGCCTGATTCCGCGATTGCTCGCCGTCGATCGGGAAGAAGGTGTAGGAAAGGGTGATGGTGTGGATATTCTTCAGCTCCGGCACGTCGACGATGGCCGGATCGACATAGAACACGACCGGCATGTCCATGGTTTCGCCGGGCGCCAGCTCGTTGTCGGTGAAGCAGAAGCACTCGACCTTCATGAAATAGGCGCCGGCGAGCTGCGGCGTCACGTTGAAGGTGGCGCGGCCCGAGGTCGGCGCCGAAAAGACGTTCTGGGCCTGATAGTGCGCCTGCGTCGTCTCGCCGATCCTGATCTCGACCTCGCGCACCACGGGCTTGAACTGCCAGGGCAGGCCGCCGGCGACGTTGGCGTCGAAGCGCACCGTCACCTTGCGGTCGAGCACCACGTCCGAATACTGGCTGACGCGCTGGGTGGTGCCGCCATAGCCGGTGACGCGGCAGAACATGTCGTAGAGCGGCACCGCCGCATAGGACATGCCGAGCATGGTGCCGAGGAACGTCAGGCACACCAGGACCACGGCGCGGTTGGAGAGCCGTCGTCCTTCCTGGTTTGCCGATGTCGCCGGAACCGTCATCTTGCCCTCACATCGGCCGGTTGAGGATGGCCGGGCCGAACTTGACCAGCGTGATGACATAGAACAGCACGACGAGGGCGGCGAGCGCCAGGCCGATGGCGATGGAACGGCTGCGCCGCGCCTTCTTCTGCACCTCGGTCATCTCGATGCCGCGGTCGGGTCCGTTTTCTTCCATCACGCTCACCACATGCCTCCGATGCGCCCGACGATGCCGTCCGCCAGCAGCGCGGCGAAGATGGCGAAGAGGTAGAATACCGAATAGGCGAACAACAGCTTGGCCGGGCGCATGGCGCGGTCGGCCTCGGGCATGCGCAGCACCTTCCACGCATACCAGACGAAGGCGAGGCCGAGCGCGGCCGCGAACAGTCCGTAGGCGAGGCTGGCCACCCCCATCAGCGTCGGCACGACCGCGATCGCCGCCACGGGCGGCGAATAGGCGAAGATCTGACGCTTGGTCGAGGCTTCGCCGGCGACGTTGGGCATCATCGGCACGCCGGCGCGCTGGTAGTCGCCGGACTTGAACAGCGCCAGCGCCCAGAAATGCGGCGGGGTCCACAGGAAGATGATGAGGAACTGGACAAGGCTGAACAGGCTGACCTCGCCGGTGACGGCGGCCCAGCCGATGACCGGCGGAAAGGCGCCGGCGGCGCCGCCGATGACGATGTTCTGCGGCGTCCAGCGCTTCAGCCATATCGTGTAGACGACGGCGTAGAAGAAGATGGTGAAGGCGAGCAGGCCCGCCGCCAACCAGTTGGCGACGAGGCCGAGCGTCAGCACCGACAGCGCCGACAGCACCAGGCCGAAGGCGAGCGCCTCGCGGGCGGCGACGCGGCCGGCCGGCACCGGCCGGGTGGCGGTGCGACTCATGACGGCGTCGATGTCGGCGTCATACCACATGTTGAGCGCGCCCGACGCGCCGGCGCCGACCGCGATGGCGAGAATCGAGAACACGGCGATGACCGGATTGACCGAGGCCTGGGCCGTCACCATGCCGACGAAGGCGGTGAAGACCACGAGCGACATCACCCGCGGCTTCAGCAGCGCGAGATAGTCGCGTGGCGTCGCCTCCGAAATGCGGAAGCCGACATCCTCGAACCTGCTTTCATCCATGAGGGCCATGCGTACCTGATCCGGTCTATCCGTTTGGCCGAAGCCGCCGGCGCCCAGGGAAAAGAGGGAGGGCCGGCGGCTTCATCGTTGTGGCGGGACGGCTTCCTACTTGATCTTCGGAAGCTGTTCCCACTGGTGATAGGGCGGCGGCGACGAAAGCTGCCATTCGAGCGTGGTCGCGCCTTCGCCCCATGGGTTGGCACCCACCGCGCGCTTGCGCGCGAAGGCCTCGAAGACGCCGACGAGGAAGATGATCACGCCGACGGCCGAGACGTACGAGCCCCACGACGACACCATGTTCCAGCCGGCATAGGCGTCCGGATAGTCGATGTAGCGGCGCGGCATGCCGGCGAGGCCGAGGAAGTGCTGCGGGAAGAAGATCAGGTTGACGCCGATGAACGTGACCCAAAAATGCAGCCCGGCGATGAACGGCGAGTACATGTAGCCGAACATCTTCGGGAACCAGTAGTACCAGGCCGCGAAGATGGCGAACACGGCGCCAAGCGACAGCACGTAGTGGAAGTGGGCGACCACGTAGTAGGTGTCGTGCAGCGAGCGGTCGAGGCCGGCATTGGCGAGCTGCACGCCGGTGACGCCGCCGACGGTGAACAGGAAGATGAAGCCGATCGCCCACAGCATCGGCGCGCGGAACGAGATCGAGCCGCCCCACATCGTGGCGATCCACGAGAAGATCTTCACGCCGGTCGGCACCGCGATCACCATGGTGGCGAACACGAAGTAGCGCTGCGTGTCGAGCGAGATTCCGGTGGTGTACATGTGGTGCGCCCACACCACGAAGCCGACGACGCCGATGGCGACCATGGCGTAGGCCATGCCGAGATAGCCGAAGATCGGCTTCCTCGAGAAGGTCGAGATGATGTGGCTGACGATGCCGAAGCCCGGCAGGATCAGGATGTAGACCTCCGGATGACCGAAGAACCAGAACAGGTGCTGGTAGAGGATCGGATCGCCGCCGCCCTCGGGCGCGAAGAAGGCGGTGCCGAAATTGCGGTCGGTCAGCAGCATGGTGATGCCGCCGGCCAGAACCGGAAGCGTCAGCAGCAGCAGGAAAGCGGTGATCAGCACCGACCAGGCGAACAGCGGCATCTTGTGCAGCGTCATGCCCGGCGCGCGCATGTTGAAGATGGTGGTGATGAAGTTGATGGCGCCGAGGATCGACGACGCGCCGGCGATGTGCAGCGACAGGATCGCGAAGTCCGAGGCCGGGCCGGGCGAACCGGAGGTCGACAGCGGCGGATACATGGTCCAGCCCGTGCCCGCGGCGTGGCCGCCGGCGGAGCCGGGCATGAAGAAGGAGATCGTCAGCAGCAGGAAGGCCGGCGGCAGCAGCCAGAACGAGATGTTGTTCAGCCGCGGGAAGGCCATGTCCGGCGCGCCGATCATGATCGGGATCATCCAGTTGGCGAAGCCGCCGATCAGCGCCGGCATCACCATGAAGAAGATCATGATGAGCGCGTGATAGGTGGTGAAGGCGTTGAACATCTCCTTGCCGCCGTCGATGGCGGCCGCGCCCTCGTAGCCGTAGACCATCGAGGCCAGGCCGTGGAAAATCTGGATGCCCGGCTCAGCCAGCTCCCAGCGCATCATCACCGACAGGAAGCCGCCGACGATGCCCGCGAAGATCGCGAAGATCAGGTAGAGGGTGCCGATGTCCTTGTGGTTGGTCGAGTAGACCCAGCGCGTCCAGCCGCTGGGCATGTGATGATCGTGGTTGTCATGGGCCGCGTGGGTGTCGTGCTGAGATGCCGAGCCTGCCATTTTCCCGCTCCGTAATGCTTGTTAGTGCGCGCTGGCGCTAATGCTGGCGTTGGGGCCGGCGTCGGCGACGTCCACCGCGCGGCTCGCGAGCGAGGCCATGAGCGACTTGTTCGCCTCGTCCAGATTGGCCTGCGCGCCCGCGCGCCAGGTGTCGTACTGCTCGCGGCTGACGACGCGGATGCCGATCGGCATGAAGGCGTGGTCCTTGCCGCACAGCTCCGAGCACTGGCCGTAATAGATGCCTTCGCGCTGGGCCTTGAACCAGGTCTCGTTCAGGCGGCCGGGCACGGCGTCGACCTTGACCCCGAATGCGGGCATGGCGAAGGCGTGGATGACGTCGTTGGCGGTGACGAGGACGCGCACGGTGGTGTCGACCGGGACGACGACCTCGTTGTCGACGGCCAGCAGCCGCGGATAGGCGGCGCGGTCTTCCTTGCCCGCCGCGGCGCGGTCTTCGTCGCGCAGCAGGAACGAGGAGAAGGTCAACGGCTCGTCGCCGTCCTGGTATTCGTACTCCCAGCTCCACTGGACGCCCGTGGCCTTCAGGGTCAGGGCCGGCTCTTCGCCCGGATCGTACTGCGCGGTCAGAAGCTGGAACGAGGGGATGGCGATGAACAGGAGTACGATCACCGGCCCGACGGTCCAGATCACCTCGATCAGCGTGTTGTGGCTGGTGCGCGAGGGGTTGGGGTTGGCGCCGGCGCGGTATCTGAACATGCACCAGGCGAGCAGCGCCATGACGAGCAGGGTGATCGGCACGATGAACCAGAGCGTGTAGCGCTCGAACCAGCGGATCTCTTCCATGATGGAGGTCGCGGCCGGTTGCAGGCCGAGCTGCCACGGCGTCGGCTGCGCCGCATACGCGCTGGCGGCAGCCAGAAGCGGCAGGAGAACGGCCGCGCCTGCAAGGAACTTCTTCATCACCCTCGTCATCTCCCCGTCGGAATTTGCCTGGCGATTTTCTTCGGAAAACCACAAGCGCCCCGCCCTTCGTCGAGGGACGAGGGGCGGGCCACTGGCACAATCTCAAACCACAATCTTTATCAGACCGCAAGGAATGGTTTGACGGAGGGCGAGGATTGCCGGGAATGCGGCTGCGGCATTTTTGCCCGCCCTTGCCGGAACGACGCCTACGCCTTGATTTTGCTCAACTTGCGGCCAATTTTGCCATTGGCCATGCCTGCCCATGCGTAAGGTGCCCCGCCCGGCCGGCCCGTGCTAGATTTGCGTGATTCGTCACGCCCTTTGTCGAGAGGATACGCTTCATGACGCTTCGCTGGACCGCGCCGGAGGCCGCCCGTTCGACCCGCTTCGCGGCACTCTTCGCCGGCGCATTCGCCCTGTGCGGCCTCGCCGCGCCGGGAGTCGCCACGGCGCAGCAGGGCACGGTGCGCTCGACGCACGGCTCATGGTCGGTCGTCTGCGACACGCCCGGCGGCGCCGCCGCCGAGCAGTGCGCGCTGATGCAGAACGTCGTCGCCGAGGACCGGCCAGAAGTCGGGCTTTCGGTCGTCGTGCTGCGCACGGCAGACAGCCGCGCCGAGATCCTGCGCGTGCTGGCGCCGCTCGGCGTGCTCCTGCCCAACGGGCTCGGCCTCAACGTCGACGGCAAGGACATCGGCCGCGCCTATTTCGTGCGCTGCTTCCAGGACGGCTGCTACGCGGAGGTGATCCTGGAAAAGCCGCTGCTCGACACGCTGAAGAGCGGCCAGGCCGCGACCTTCATCGTCTTCCAGACGCCGGAGGAAGGCATCGGCATCCCGGTCGACCTCGCCGGCTTCTCGGCCGGTTTCGACGCCCTGCCCTGAACGAAAACGCGGCGCACGGGTGCAACCCGCGCCGCGCCCGCCTATATGACAGGCGCGGCAGGCAGGAAAGGCGACGAAGGTGGCGGCAAGGCTTCTCGAACAATTCGACATCGCGCCGGAGGCGGTGCGCCGGATCGTCGCCGAGGCGACCGGAGGTGCCGACGACGGCGAGCTCTATGTCGAGCACCGCGAGGGCGAGGCGCTGGTGTTCGACGACGGCCGGCTGAAGACCGCCAATTTCAACACCGAGCGCGGGTTCGGCCTGCGCGCCGTCGCCGGCGAGGCCACGGGCTATGCCCATTCGGGCGAGTTGTCAGAAGCCGCGCTCAGGCGGGCGGCGGCGGCCGTCGCCGCCGTCGGCAAGGGCCGTTCCGGCACCGCCGCCGAGGCGCCCGCCGGCACCAACCGCAAGCTCTACGGCGAGGACAACCCGACCGCCGCGCCCGGCTTCGACGCCAAGGCGAAGCTGTTGCAGGAGGTCGACGCCTTCGTGCGCGGCCTCGACCCCAGGGTGCGCCAGGTCACCGCCTCGCTCGCCGCGTCGTGGCAGCAGGTCGAGATCCTGCGCGCCGACGGGCGGGTGGCGGGCGACATCCGGCCGCTGGTCCGCTTCAACGTCGCGGTCGTCGTCGGCGACGGCGACCGGCAGGAGACCGGCTCCTACGGCATGGGCGGGCGCAAGGGCTTCGGCGAATTCCTGGCCGAGGACTCGTGGCGGCACGCCGCGCGCGAGGCGCTCAGGCAGGCGCTGGTCAATCTCGACGCCGAGCCCGCGCCCGCCGGCACGTTCGACATCGTGCTCTCAGCCGGCTGGCCGGGCGTGATGCTGCACGAGGCGGTCGGGCACGGCCTCGAAGGCGATTTCAACCGCAAGAAGACCTCGGCCTTTTCCGGGCTGATGGGCAGCCAGGTGGCGGCGAAGGGCGTGACCGTGGTCGATGACGGCACCGTGCCCGAGCGGCGCGGCTCGCTGACCATCGACGACGAGGGCACGGCGACCAATCGCACCGTGCTGATCGAGGACGGCCGGCTGGTCGGCTACATGCAGGACCGGCAGAACGCGCGGCTGATGGGCATGGCGCCCACCGGCAACGGGCGGCGCGAATCCTACGCCCACCAGCCGATGCCGCGCATGACCAACACCTACATGACCGATGGCGCCTACGCGCCCGACGAGATCATCGCCTCGGTGAAGGACGGCATCTACGCCGTCTCCTTCGGCGGCGGCCAGGTCGACATCACCAGCGGCAAGTTCGTGTTCGGCTGCACCGAGGCCTACAGGATCGAGAACGGCAAGGTGACGCGGCCGATCAAGGGCGCGATGCTGATCGGCAACGGGCCGGACGCGATGCACCGCGTGTCGATGGTCGGCAACGACATGAAGCTCGACACCGGCATCGGCATGTGCGGCAAGGCCGGCCAGCAGGTGCCGGTCGGCGTCGGCCAGCCGCATCTGCGCATGGACCGCATGACCGTCGGCGGCACGAAAGCCTGATCCCCTCCCGCCGGCTCTGTGCCCCTTCCATCACGCTCCGTTTCCCGCCCAGCCCTTTCCCGGTGACGCCATGGCCTTGAAACCTTCCTCCATCGTCATTCTCACCGGCGCGGGCATCTCGGTCGAATCGGGCATCGCCTCGTTCCGCGACCGCGACGGCATCTGGGCCAGGACCGACTGGCGCGACTACGCGACGCCGGACGCCTTCGCGCGCAACCCGTCGAAAGTGCACGATTTCTACAATCGCCGCCGCGACAGCGTCGCCGAGGCCAGGCCCAACGCCGCGCACCGGGCGCTGGCGCGGCTGGAAAAGGCTTATTCCGGCGCGTTCACCCTGATCACCCAGAACATCGACCATCTGCATGAGATGGCCGGCTCCGAGAAGCTGATCCACATGCATGGCGACCTGTTCTCGGCGCTGTGCGAGGCGTGCCACCAGCGCTCGCGCTGGCATGGCGACATGACGACCTCCTCGCAATGCCCGGCCTGCTCGACCATCGGCCGGTTGCGGCCGGACGTGGTGTGGTTCGGCGAGATGCCCTATCACATGGACCGCATCTATCGCGCGCTGGGCGAGGCCGAGCTGTTCGTCTCGATCGGCACGTCGGGCCATGTCTATCCGGCCGCCGATTTCGTCGAGGAGGCGAAGCACGCCGGCGCGCGCACCATCGAACTGAACCTCGAGCCGTCGGAAACCGCCTCGTCCTTCGACGAGCTGGTGCAGGGGCGGGCGAGCGAGACCGTCCCGGCCTTCGTCGAGGGGCTCTTGGCGACAGTGTAGTTCGCGGAAACACCGCTTCGCACCTTTCCTGGAATTGCCCTAACGCCGCTTCTTCGGCTTCTCCAAGAGCGCCACCGCCTCGAGATGCGGCGACCACAGGAACTGGTCGACCGGCACCACCCGCTTCAGTTCGTAGCCGCCGGCGATCAGGATCGAAAGATCGCGCGCCAGCGTCAGCGGGTTGCACGACACCGCCGCCACCAGCCGCACCTGCGAACGGGCGATCTGCGCGGCCTGCGCCTCGGCCCCGGCGCGCGGCGGATCGAACACCAGCCCGTCATATCCGGCGTCCAGCTCCTTGAAGGTCAGCGGGCGCACGTAAAGGTCGCGCTTTTCCACCGTCACCTTCTTCAACCCCGCGCCGAAGCGGAAGGCGCGGTCGAGCGCGGCGAGCGCCGGCGCGTCGCCCTCCACTGCATGGACCTCGCTGGCGCGCGCCAGCCGCAGCGCGAAGGCGCCGACGCCGGCGAACAGGTCGGCCACACGCTTCGCCCTGGCGAGATGTTCCGAGACGATGCCGGCCATCGCCGCCTCCGCGCCCTCGACCGCCTGAAGGAAGCTGCCCGGCGGCGGCGCGACGGCCACCCCGCCGACCAGGATCGCCGGCTTCTTCGGCTCGATGACGATCTCGCCGTCGACGGTCAGCCGGGCGATGCCGCCGGCGATGCAAAAGTCGATCGCCGCCTGCCGCGGCTTGCCCTCCAGCCGGCCGCTGCCTTGCGCCGCGACGTCGAGGCCGGAATCGGTCTGCGTGACGGCGAGGCGGAAGGCGTCGTCGGTGCGGGCGATCAACCGCGCCAGCCGGCGCAGAAGCGGCAGCACCGCGACCAGTTGCGGCAGCAGCACCGGGCATTCCTCGATATCGACGATGCGATGCGACAGCGCCGCATTGAAGCCGAGAAGGACGCCGCCTTCGCCGCGCTTCGCCGTCAGCGCGGCACGGCGTCGCGCATGCGGCGGGAACGAGACGAGCGACTCGACCTCGATGCCGATGCCTTTCGCCCGCAGCGCCTCGACCAGCAGGCCGCGCTTCCAGCCGCGATAGGCGCTCTCTTCCAGATGCTGCATGGCGCAGCCGCCGCAGCGGGTGAAATGGCGGCAAGCCGGCGTGACGCGCTGGGGCGAGGCTTCGAGCACCGAGACCAGATCGGCCTTCCTGGCCCCCCGCGCGACCCCCCGCGCGACATTGACCTTCTCGCCCGGCAGCGCGAACGGCACGAACACCGGCCCGTCCGGCGTGTCGGCGACGCCGTCGCCCTGCGCGCCCAGCCGCGCGATGGTCAGGATCGCGTTCATTCGTCCCCTTCCCTACGGTCCTTGATTCCTCCGAGCAGGAATTCGCGGTTGCCGTCGCCGCCCTCGATCGGCGACGGCGCGAGCCCGAGGCTGCGCCAGCCGGGCTGCGCGTCGAGCCAGCGGGAAAGCTCGGCGGCGACGCGCTCGCCGGCGGCCGGATCGCGCAGCAGCCCGCCCTTGCCGACGCCTTCGCGGCCGACCTCGAACTGCGGCTTGACCAGCAGCACGCAGCGCGCGCCGGGTGCCGCGAGGCCGAGCGCCGGCGGCAGCGCCAGCTTCAGCGAGATGAAGCTGACATCGGAAACGACGAAGTCCGGCCGCCTCCCGCCGAGGTGGCCGCCGAGATGGTCCGCCGTCAGGTCGCGGGCGTTCAGCTTTTCGAGCGAGGTGACGCGGCTGTCGGCGGCAAGGACGGGGTCGAGCTGGCCGTGGCCGACATCGAGCGCGACGACATGGGCAGCATTCCGCTCCAGCAGGACCTGGGTGAAGCCGCCGGTCGAGGCCCCGACATCGAGCGCGAACGCGCCGGCGGGATCGAGGCCGAAGGCGTCCAGCCCCGCGATCAGCTTCAACGCCGCGCGCGAGACGTAGGCCCGCGCCGGGTCGTCGATGGCGAGCGCGGCGTCCGGCGCGGCCGGCTGGCCGGGCTTGGTCGCGGCGCGGCCGTCGACGCGCACCGCGCCGCGCGCGATCGCGTCGCGGGCGCGCGAGCGGGTCGAAAACAGCCCGCGCCGGACGAGAAGCTCGTCCAAGCGCAGTTTTCCGGTCGAAGACGCCTGCCTGTCCATCGCCCCTCAGTGCGGCATGCGCGCGCCCAAGGCAAGCGCCGCGATCGGGCCAGGCCCTACAATTCGGGAGAGACGTCCGACCGGCGCTCGACCGCGATGGCGAGGCCGTCGCGCCATTCGCCCGGCTGCGGGGCAGGAAGCGCCTTCGACGCGGGAGCCACCTCGGGCGCGACATCGACCAGCACCGGGCGCTCGTCGGGGGCGAAGCCGGTCCGCAGCGCGCCCATCCTGGCCGCGACGATCCCGGCGGCGGCCTCGTCGAGCTTGCGGTCGTATCTCTCGTCGGCCACGGCGCCGCCGGCCGCCACAATCGCGGCCGCCAGCACGGCCAGCGCTCTGGTGCGCATTGCCCCTGCTCCATCTCCCTGCACGAAGGGAGATAGCAAAGCCGGGCTAAGGAAGCCCCAAGCGGAAGGGTTAAGAAACGGTTAGGCCGTGGCCGCCGCGGCGCGGCGGCCCAGCGCGGCGAACACGGCGCGGACGATGCCGGCGCGGTCGAGGCCGGCGGCGGCATACATCCCTTCCTGCTTGCCGTGGTCGGTGAACGCGTCGGGCAGCACCAGCGGGCGCACCTTCAAGCCGCCTTCCAGCAGCCCTTCATGGGCGAGGAAATGCAGCACGTGGGCAGCGAAGCCGCCGATCGAACCTTCCTCGACCGTCACCAGAACTTCATGGTCGCGGGCGAGCCGGCGCACGAGGTCGGCGTCGAGCGGCTTGGCGAAGCGGGCGTCGGCCACCGTGGTCGAAAGGCCGGCGGCGTCGAGTTCCTCCGCCGCTGCCAGGCAGTCGGCAAGGCGGGTGCCGAGCGACAGCAGCGCCACCTTGGTGCCTTCCCTGACGATGCGGCCCCTGCCGATGGCGAGCGGCTGGCCGCGCTCCGGCATCTCGACGCCGACGCCGTTGCCGCGCGGGTAGCGGAAGGCGATCGGGCCGTCGTCATAGTCGGCGGCGGTGCGCACCATGTGGCGCAGCTCCGCCTCGTCGGCGGCCGCCATGACGACGAAATCCGGCACGGAGGCGAGATAGGCGACGTCGAACGCGCCGCAATGGGTGGCCCCGTCGGCCCCGACATAGCCGGCGCGGTCGATGGGGAAGCGGACGGGGAGCTTCTGGATCGCCACGTCGTGGACGACCTGGTCGTAAGCGCGTTGCAGGAATGTCGAATAGATCGCCGCGAACGGCTTCATGCCTTCGGCCGCCAGCCCGGCCGCGAAGGTGACGGCATGCTGCTCGGCGATGCCGACGTCGAAGACGCGGGCGGGGAACGCCTCGCCGAACAGGTCGAGGCCGGTGCCGGATGGCATGGCGGCGGTGACGGCGACGACGCGCTCGTCTTCCCGCGCCTCGCGGGCCAGGCTTTCGGCGAAGACGCGGGTGTAGCTCGGCGCGTTGGCCGGGGCCTTGGCCTGCGCGCCGCTGACGACGTCGAAGCGGTTGACGCCATGATACTTGTCGGCGGCGGCCTCGGCGGGCGCGTAGCCCTTGCCCTTCTGGGTCACGACATGGATCAGCACCGGGCCGTCGCCATTGTCGCGGACGTTGCGCAGCAGCGGCACCAGATGCGCGAGGCTGTGGCCGTCGATCGGGCCGATGTGGAAGAAGCCCAGCTCCTCGAACAGCGTGCCGCCGGTGACGTAGCCGCGCGCATGCTCGACGGCGCGGGTGACGGCGCGGTCGACCCGGCGGCCGAGATAGGAGGTCAGCTTCTTGCCGAGGTCGCGGATTTCCTGATAGGCGCGGCCGGTGCCGAGACGGGCGAGATAGTGGCTCAAGGCCCCGGTCGGCGGCGCGATCGACATGTCGTTGTCGTTCAGGATGACGATCAGGCGCGCGTCGAGCGCGCCGGCATTGTTCAGCGCCTCGAAGGCCATGCCGGCCGACATCGCGCCGTCGCCGATCACGGCGACGACGTTGTTCCTGCCGCCCTTGAGGTCGCGGGCCACCGCCATGCCGAGCCCGGCCGAGATCGAGGTCGAGGAATGGCCGGCGCCGAAGGCGTCGTATTCGCTCTCGCCGCGCTTGGTGAAGCCGGAAAGCCCGCCCTCCTGCCTGAGCGTGCGGATGCGGTCGCGGCGGCCGGTCAGGATCTTGTGCGGATAGGCCTGGTGGCCGACATCCCAGATCAGCCGGTCCGCGGGCGTGTCGAAGACGTAATGCAGCGCCACCGTCAGCTCGACCACGCCGAGGCCGGCGCCGAGATGGCCGCCGGTCTGCGAGACGGCGTCGATCATCTCCGCGCGCAGCTCGGCGGCAAGCTGCGGCAGCTCGCTTTCGGCAAGGCCGCGCAGGTCGGCCGGGATGCGCACCTTGTCGAGGAGCGGCGTGTGCGGACGTGGGTTCAAGGCCTTCCCGCCTGTTCCTGATCGTTGCGCTTCGGTGTCCGGGATTAAGCCGTCAGGCCGGGAAAGTAAATGCGACGGGGCGGCTCAGCCGGCCGGCAGCGGCACGAACTCCTCCTCGTCGCCGGGCACGATGTCGAAGCGGCCGGTGCGCCATTCCTCCTTGGCATGCTCGATCCGCTCCTTCGAGGAGGAGACGAAGTTCCACCAGATGTAGCGCTTCGAGCCGAGCGAATCGCCGCCGAACAGCATCAGATGCGCGCCGCGCTCCGAGGAGACCACGATCTCCGCGCCGGGCTTGAAGGCGATCAGCCGGTCGGCGGGGAAGCGGTCGCCGGCGATCTCGACATCGCCATCGAGCACGTAGATCGCGCGTTCCTCGGCCTCGGCCGGGATTTGCAGACGAGCACGCGGCGCGATCGTCAGGTCGGCGTAGAGCGTGCGCGAGGCGGTGGCGACCGGCGAGGCCCAGCCGTGGAACGAACCGATGATGACCCGGCCGGAAACGCCCTCGGCATCGACCACGGGCAGGTCGGCGCGGGACGTGTTCTCGAAGGCGGGCGCGATTTCCTCCTTCTCGTCGGGAAGCGCGAGCCAGGTCTGGAGGCCGGAGATCGCCAGCGGCCCGCCGCGCAGCTCCTCCGGCGAGCGCTCGGAATGGACGATGCCGCGCCCGGCGGTCATCAGGTTCACATCGCCCGGCTCGATCACCATCTCGGTGCCGAGCGAATCGCGGTGCCGGATCCGGCCGTCGAACAGGTAGGTGACGGTGGAGAGGCCGATATGCGGATGCGGGCGCACGTCGAGCGCCTGGCCGCCACGCAGGATCGCCGGCCCCATCCGGTCGAAGAAGATGAACGGCCCGACCAGCCTGCGCCTTGCCGTCGGCAGCGCGCGGCGGACGGCAAAGCCGTCGATGTCGCGGGCGTTGGGGACGATCAGCGTCTCGATCAGATCGCAGGCAAAGGCATCGCCGGGGCGCGGGTCGTTGCCGGGGAAGAAGCTCATGGGCAAATCTCCATGATGGGTCGGATTCCGTGAGCCCCGAGACTATCCCGCTTTGCGCGCAGATGCAGCCTTGCCGCGCGGCACGCAGCGTTCACTCCGCGGCATGGAGCCGAGGCCCGCTCAATCGGGATCGAGCGGCTCGGTGCCGGCGGGCCTGCCGTCGCGCGAGAGGCGGATCTTTTCCACCTTGTCCTCGGCCGCCTTCAAGAGCTTGCCGCAATGCTCCTTCAGCGCCTCGCCGCGCTCGTAGATGCGGATCGACTGCTCGAGCGGCACGTCGCCGCGCTCGAGGTCGTCGACGATCCGCTCCAGCGCCTCCAGCGCCTGCTCGAAGCTCATCGCCTTGATGTCGTCGTTCGATGCTTGCGAGGACATTTCGTTTATCCATTCATCAGGCGGCGGACATGGGCGGCGACCGAGAAGGCCAGACCGTGCAGGTCGTAGCCGCCTTCGAGCAGGCTGACCAGCCGGTTCGAGGACCATTTGCCGGCGCTGTCCATCAGCTTGCCGGTCGCCCAGTCGAAATCCTCCTCCGTCAGGTTCAGCTCGGCCAGCGGATCGCGATGGTGGGCATCGAAGCCGGCCGAGACGATGACGAGGTCGGGCCGGAACGCGTCGAGCGCGGTCAGGATGCGCGAGGAGAACGCCTCGCGGAACTGCGCCCCGCCGTCATTGGCGGCGAGCGGCGCGTTGACGATGTTGTTGGCCGTGCCGGTCTCGTCCTTGGCGCCGGTGCCGGGATAGAGCGGCATCTGGTGGGTCGAGCAGTAGAGCACCGACGGATCGTCCCACAGGATGTCCTGGGTGCCGTTGCCGTGATGCACGTCCCAGTCGACGATGGCGACGCGCTCGGCGCCGTGCTTCCTCTGCGCGTGGCGGGCGGCGATGGCCGCGTTGTTGAAGAAGCAGAAGCCCATCGCCGTCGTCTTCTCGGCGTGGTGGCCGGGCGGGCGCGAGGCGACGAAGACGTTGTCGGCCGCGCCGGAGAAGACGTCGTCCACCGCCGCGTTGGCCGCGCCGATGGCGGTCAGCGCCGCCTGCCAGCTCATCGGGCTCGCCGTGGTGTCGGCGTCGACCCGCGCCAGCCCCTCGTGCGGGATGCACTGGCGCACGCGCTCGCGGTGCTCTTCCGGGTGGGCGTAGAGGATGGCGGCCTCGTCGCCTTCAGGGGCTTCGCGGCGGTCGAGATACTGGAACGCCTCGTCCTCCAGCACGCGTTCGATGGCGCGCAACCGGTCGGGACGCTCCGGATGGCCGGCGGGCGTCAGATGTTCGAGATAGATCGAATGGGAATAGAGCCGTGTGGTCATGTCGCGATATTGGCCCTTTCCCGTGGCTTCGCCAAGCCGCTTCGCCGAGGAGACCGGCTGTCCGGCAACGGCGAATTGTCCGCCGCCTCAGATCAGGTCGGTCGAGACGATCTCGATGCCGAAGCCCTCCAGCCCGACATAGTGCTTCTCGCGCGAGGCGATCAGCTGGATCGACGAAATGCCGAGGTCGCGCAGGATCTGCGCGCCGAGGCCGATCTCGCGCCATTCGCTTTCGCGCCTGAGCGCCTCCTCATGCGCCTCGTCGCCGAGCGCCGGGCGCTGGCGGCCGGCGCCCTGACCGACGCCGACCGAACCCTCGCGCAGGTAGACGATGACGCCGCGCTGCTTCTCGGCCATGCGGCGCATGATTGTGTCGAGGCGGCTGTCGGGGCCGAACACGTCGGAGACCACGTCCTCCGGATGCAGGCGCACCGGCACCTCGACGCCGTCGCGGATGTCGCCGAAGACGACGACGAAATGGTGCATCGCGTCCCATGGCAGGCGATAGGTGTAGGCCTTGGCCGGCCCGGCCGCGGTCTCGATGTCGGAGCAGGCGATGCGCTGGATCAGCGTTTCCTGGCGCTGGCGGTAGGCGATCAGGTCGGCGACCGAGACCTGGCGCAGCCCGTGCGTCTCGGCGAAGGACCGCACCTGCGGCCCGCGCATCACCGTGCCGTCGTCGTTGACCAGCTCGCAGATGACGCCGACCGGCGGCAGGCCGGCAAGCTTGCACAGGTCGACCGCGGCTTCGGTGTGGCCGGAGCGCATCAGCACCCCGCCCTCGCGCGCCACCAGCGGGAAGACGTGGCCGGGGCGGACGAAATCGGACGGCCCGACATTGCCGTTGGCGAGGTTGCGCGCGGTCAGCGTGCGGTCCTCGGCCGAGATGCCGGTGGTGGTGCCGTGCTTGAAATCGACCGAGACGGTGAAGGCCGTCGAATGCGGCGCGTCGTTGTCGGCCACCATCGGCGAAAGGTTCAGGCGCCTGGCCTCCTCCCGCGTCATCGGCGCGCAGACGATGCCGGAGGTGTGGCGGACGATGAACGCCATCTTCTCCGGCGTGCAATGGACGGCGGCGACGATCAGGTCGCCCTCGTTCTCGCGCCCGTCGTCGTCCATGACGACGACGATCTCGCCGCGCTCGAAGGCGCGCAACGCCTCGACAATCTTCTTCTGGTCGTATGCCACCCGAAAAGCTCCGCTTTGAATATGTCGTCAGGCAACGCGGCCGGTCTGGCCGCGATGCCGCAGATAATGGTCGGCGATGGCGCAGGCAACCATGGCCTCGCCCACCGGCACGGCGCGGATGCCGACGCAGGGGTCGTGGCGGCCGACGGTGCGGATGTCGACCTCGTTGCCGTCGCGGTCGATGGAGCGGCGTGGCGTCAGGATCGACGAGGTCGGCTTGACCGCGAAGCGCGCCACCACCGGCTGGCCGGTCGAGATGCCGCCGAGGATGCCGCCGGCATGGTTGGACAGGAAAACCGGCCGGCCGTCATTGCCCATCCGCATCTCGTCGGCATTGTCCTCGCCGCGCATGCGCGCGGTCTCGAAGCCGTCGCCGATCTCGATGCCCTTGACCGCGTTGATCGACATCAGGTTCGCGGCGATGTCCTGGTCGAGCTTGCCGTAGACCGGCGCGCCGAGGCCGGCGGGCACGCCTTCCGCCACGATCTCGACCAGCGCGCCGACGGACGAGCCCTGCTTGCGCACCGCGTCGAGATAATCGGAGAAGATTTCCACCGAGGCCGGGTCCGGGGTGAAGAACGGATTTTCCGCGTCCTCGACAAAACCCCAGTTCCAGTTGGCGCGGTCGATCCGCTTGTCGCCGACGGCGACGAGCGCGCCGCGCACCACGAGGCCGGGCACGACCTTGCGCGCCAGCGCGCCGGCGGCGACGCGCGCCGCCGTCTCGCGCGCCGAGGAGCGGCCCCCGCCGCGATGGTCGCGCAGGCCGTACTTGACCTCATAGGCGTAGTCGGCGTGGCCGGGGCGGTACTGGCGCGCGATCTCGCCATAATCCTTCGAGCGCTGGTCGGTGTTCTCGATCAGCATCGAGACGGGCGTTCCGGTCGTCACCAGCGTGACGCCGTCGTCTTCCGTGACGAAGCCCGACAGCACCTTGACCGCGTCGGGCTCGCGGCGCTGGGTGACGAAGCGCGATTGGCCGGGCCGGCGGCGGTCGAGCTCGGTCTGGATGTCGGCGACGGTGAAGCGGATGCCGGGCGGGCAGCCGTCGACCACGCAGCCGAGCGCGGCCCCGTGGCTCTCGCCCCAGGTAGTGACACGGAAAAGATGACCGAAGCTGTTGTGCGACATGGCGTCTGGCCCGAGGACTGCGTCTGGCATGCTTCTATTGGCCTTTGGCGAGAGCGTCAAACATGACGGACCAGCGCGCCCCGGCGCGAGGACGGGCGGTTGCCCGGGAGCGGGATATACGTCTACTGTGCCGGCGCGTTTCAAAGGGGGGGCGAATGCAGTTTCTCAAGAAGCCTGTCTTTCTGATCACCGTCGGGATCACCGTCCTGCTTCTATCTGTGTTCGGGAGCCTTTATTTCAGCGGGATCGTGCGCCAGATCGCACTGGGCAGGCTCGACTGGACGGGCGTCGGCTCGCTCGCCGCCGTCGTCACGATCTTCATCAACCTCTTCCTTCTGGCATCCGTGGTCATCGGCTTCCAGAACATCCAGGAAGGCCAGAACAGCCGCACGGCCGAGCTGCTGCGCTGGGCGATGGAACAGATGGACAAGGTGAAGGAGGACGAGCGGAAGCTGCGCGACCTCGCCCACAGGCCCTATGCCTCATGGCGCGACGACAAGGAGGCGCTGAAATCGGCGCAGGCCGTCAGCAACGCCTATTCGCGCATGGCCTATTTCGCCAACAGGGGCCTGATCGACATCGCCCACTTCAAGACCCTGTGGGGCGTGAACATCTGCATTTTCTGGCTTATCCTTGAGGAACACGTCAGGTCGGAACGGGAGAAATTCTCGGACAGGACGACGCCGGACGACGGCGCGATCATACGCGCCGATTTCAACAGGCTGGCCGAGACGCTCATCAGGGAATTCGACCGCGCCAACCCCAAGCTGCTCAATTCCTATCTCGCCAGTTTCGGGTGCACGCGGGACGCGAAACGCGGATTCCGCCTCGCGCCCCTGCCGGAGACGCCCGACGGCGGCCAGGCCGTCTGAAACGACGCAGTGCCGGGAGCCGCAAATTTTTGACACAGTATCGGTGTTTCTGCTTTCGTCACGCCCGAACGATCACGGACCGCCGCGCCCGCCGGCGCGGCCAATCATACCGCCGCGCCGGCGCGGCCAGTCATAAGGGAATGCTCATGCGTATCGCGACACGGATGTTCAGCGCGCTGGTGGTGGCCGCGGGTCTCGCGCTTTCGGCGGGCGCGGCGCTGGCCGCCGACGACGAGGGCACGGTCAAGCGCGTCGACCGCGAGAAGCTGACGATCACGCTCGACAACGGCAACACCTACAAGCTGTCGGGCGAATTCGACGTCGAGGCGCTCCAGGAAGGCGTCGACGTCGTGCTGGCCTACGACACGGTCGGCGGCGAAAAGCTCGTCACCGACCTCGTGATCTACGAATAGGTTTCACAGCCATTCGAGCGCGCCGCCGGCCAGCCGCAGGATGCGATCCTGCGGGATGGGCAGCATCACCGCCTCGCCCGGCGGCAGCGCGCCGCAGAGCATGAAGACGGTGCGCAGAACCCCGCCATGGGTGACGCAGACCGTGTCGCCGACGACGCCATCCAGCCACGGCCGCACCCGCGCGGCCAGCCGCTCATAGCTTTCCGCCCCCTCGCCCGGCGGCACGAAGCCCCATTTGTCGGCCTGGCGGCGGGCGAAGCAGCCGGGATCGACCCGTTCCAGCTCGGCGAAGGTGTGGCCCTGCCAGTCGCCGAAATTGACCTCGACCAGGCGCGGGTCGGTGCGGTAGCCGGACGCGTCGAGCCCCATGGCGGCGCGCAGCCGCTCCATGGTGTGCCGTGTCCGCAGCATCGGGCTGGAAACGAAATCGAACGCCTCGGGTTCGGGAGTCAGCGCTGCCAGCGCGCGGCCGTTGGCGCTGGCCTGGGCGCGGCCCTTTTCGTTCAGGTCTGTGTCGGCCTGCCCCTGCAACCGCGCCTCGGCATTCCAGTCCGTCTCGCCGTGGCGGACGAAATAGACGGTCGGCCCGCTCATCTCCCGCCCGTCATTCCTTGACGGTGGAGATGTCCGGCGCGTCCACCGCCTTCATGCCGACGACGTGATAGCCGGCATCGACATGGTGCACCTCGCCGGTGACGCCGCGCGACAGGTCAGAGAGCAGATAGAGGCCGGAGCCGCCGACTTCCTCGATGGAGACCGTCTTCTTCAGCGGCGCGTTGTACTCGTTCCACTTGAGGATATAGCGGAAGTCGCCGATGCCGGAAGCGGCCAGCGTCTTGATCGGGCCGGCGGAGATGGCGTTGACGCGGATGCCCTTCGCCCCCAGGTCGACCGCGAGATAGCGCACGCTTGCTTCCAGCGCCGCCTTGGCCACGCCCATGACGTTGTAGTGCGGCATCACCTTCTCGGCGCCGTAATAGGTCAGCGTCAACAGCGAGGCGTTGTGGCTGAGCAGCGGCTCGGCGCGCTTGGCCACCGCCGTGAACGAATAGACGGAAATGTCCATCGTGCGCAGGAAATTGTCGCGCGTGGTGTCGACATAGCGGCCGTCGAGCTCGTCCTTGTCGGAAAAGGCGATGGCGTGGACGAGGAAGTCGAGCTTGCCCCACCTCTTCTCCAGCCCGTCGAACACGGCGTCGACGCTTTGCATGTCGGTGACGTCGCAATCGCCGGCGACATGGGCGCCGAGCTCGGCGGCCAGCGGCTCGACGCGCTTGCGGAAGGCGTCGCCCTGATAGGTCAGCGCCAGCTCTGCGCCCTGATCCGCGCAGGCCTTGGCGATGCCCCAGGCGATCGACCTGTTGTTGGCGACGCCCATGATGAGGCCGCGCTTGCCCGCGAGAAGACCGTTTCCTGCCGCCATGTGAGGTCGCTCCGCAATCATCCTTGTCCGTCTGCCGTATCGCACAAGCGGTTTGCGGCTTCAAGGCGGCATGGACTCAGTCGCCGGCGGCGCGTTCCCCGCGCATCAGCGCCTCGAGCGCGGCGTCCCGCTCTTCCGGCAGCATGATGCGGACATGGGCATAGAGGTCGCCATGACCGCCGGACTTCGCCGGCAGGCCCTTGCCCTTCAGCCGCAGCTTGCGGTCGGAGCTCGACCAGGGGGGAATGGCGACGGCAAGCCGCCCCGACGGCGTCTCGACCGCGACCTTGGCGCCGAGCACGGCGTCGGCGAGCGGAACCGGCACGTCGACATGAAGGTCGCGCCCCTCGACCCGATAGAGCGAGTGCGGCCGGAACCGGACCTTGACCAGCGCGTCGCCCGGCTGGCCGCCATAGGGCGAGGGCTGGCCCTGGCCCTTCAGGCGGATCGTCTGGCCGTCCTCGACGGAGGCCGGAAGCTTAATGCCGACCTTGCGCCCGCCGGGAAACAGTGCCGTGACCTTGTCGGCGCGCGCGGCTTCCTCGATGCTGACGTCGAGCACGACATTGATGTCGGCCCCCGCCGGCGCGCCGGAGCGGCCGCGGCCTCCACCCATGCCGGGATTGGGGCCGCGGCGGGCGGCCTGGCCGAACAGCTCGCTGAAGATGTCGCCCGCGTCGAAGCCCTCGCCGCCGGGGCCGGAGCTGCGGAACTCGAAATGCGCGCCGCCCGGCCCGGCATTGCCGGCGCCGCGCCGGAACGCGGCGAAGGGGTCGCCACCTGCCCCGCCCTCGAAGCCGGCGAATCGCGGCTTGCCGGCGGCGTCGATCTCGCCGCGGTCGAACTGGCCGCGCTTGTCGTCGTCGCCGACGATCTCGTAGGCCTGGTTGACCTCGGCGAAGCGGTCCTTCGCCTTGGGGTCCGGGTTCTGGTCGGGGTGGTATTTCTTCGCGAGCTTGCGGAACGCAGACTTGATGTCCTTCGCCGATGCGTTCTTCGCAACGCCCAAAACGTCATAGGGATCGCGCATCTGTGCTGCCTGCCGGAAAGGGGTTTCGAGGATGTCGCTTCCTATATGCGTCGCCCTAGGAAGAAATTCCAGTATCGCGATGCTCAATCGACGCGGTCGAAGGCGGTCATGGTCCAGATTCTCGCCGCGCCGAGGCAGGTCTCGCCGCGATAGAGATGCACGCCGCCGAAGCTCTCGCGCGATGCGGTGAAGCGGCGGCACAGCCGGCTGCCGTCCCTGCGCTCGCTGATCTGGCGCACCGCGCCGCGCGAGCCGGTGGCGGCGTTGGCCCAGCCAATGCCGTCCGCGCCGATCTCGTCGACGATCGCCGAGGAAACCGCGTTGCGGATCGTGTCCTCGTCGGAGGCGGCGGGGCTGCCGACGGCTCCCCCGGCCGGCTCGATCTGCGTCCGGCCGATGGAGCCCGTCACCGCCGAGCGGTCGGGAACGGCGCCCTCGAGCGAGAAGCCGGCCGTTCCGCAAGCGGCGAGCGGCAACGCGGCGGCAAGGCCGAGCCACAACAAAACCCGCCTGTTCCAGTCGGCAAAAGCTTGCGTCCGGCGCCCCAATCGGCAATCTCCCGTCGATCAAACGGCATGCAAGGGGTCGAAGATGACGGATTCAGGGTTAACAGACGGTGACTTCACCGAAAGCGGCGAACCCTACGCGCTGTTCGCGCGCTGGATGGAGGACGCACGCGCCTCGGAGCCGAACGATCCGAACGCGGTGGCGCTGGCCACCGTCGACGGCGACGGCATGCCCAATGTCCGCATGGTGCTGCTCAAGGATTTCGACGCGCACGGCTTCGTCTTCTACACCAATTACGAGAGCGCCAAGGGCCGCGAGGTGCTGGGCGCGATGAAGGCGGCGATGTGCTTCCACTGGAAGAGCCTGCGTCGGCAGGTGCGCGTGCGCGGCCCGGTCGAGACGGTGAGCGATGCGGAAGCCGACGCCTATTTCGCCTCGCGTCCGCGCGGCAGCCGCATCGGCGCCTGGGCCTCGAAGCAGTCGCGGCCGCTCGAAAGCCGCTTCGCGCTCGAAAAGGCGGTGGCCGAGCAAACCGCCCGCCACGCCATCGGCGACATCCCGCGCCCGCCCTACTGGTCGGGCTTCCGGATCAGGCCGGTGTCGATCGAGTTCTGGCACGACCGCCCCTTCCGCCTGCACGACCGCGTGGTGTTCAAGGCCGACGGCGACGGCTGGCAAAAGACGCGGCTCTATCCGTGAGGGGGCGATGAGCGGGATCGAGGCCAGGGCGCGGGCGCTGTTCGAGATGTACAGCCGGCGCAGCAACGAAGCGCTGCACGATCCCGCCGGCGCCGACGTCGACGCGCTCGCTGCCGCCTTCGCCGGCCATTTCGTCGGCGCGAGCCCGAGGGGCGTGATGGGCGGGGCGAAGGACGACGCTTTCGCCGCGATCATGCGGCGGGGTTTCGAAAATTATCGCGCCATGGGCGGCACCCGCTTCGAGATCGTCGCCCTCGAGGTCGAGGCGCTGGACGACTTCCACGCCATGGTGCGGGCCGACTGGGAATTCGACTATCTGCGCCCGAGCGACGGCGGGACGGGCACCGTCGCCTTCCGCAACATCTATCTCGTCAATTTCGCCGGCGGCGAGCCGCGGATCTTCGCCTGGATCACGCCCGACGAGGCGCAGGCGATGAAGGACCACGGATTGACGTGACCGCTCCTCACCCCTTCTTGCGGTTCATGAAGGCGACGAAGGCGTTGCGCGCCTCGTCCGATTTCAGGCGGGCGGCGAACTGCCGGCCTTCCTCCTCGATGCGGGCGACGAGCGCGGCGCGGTCGCCGAGCATCAGGTCGCGGGCGATCTTCAGCGCCTGCGGCGGCTTCTGCGCGATCCTGCGCGCGGCGGCCAGCGCCGCGGCCTCCACCTCGCCCTCGGGCGCCACGTCGTAGATCATGCCGGCGGCCTTGGCCCGCTCGGCCGAGAAGCCTTCGCCCAGCCCGAGCAGCGCGAATGCCCGCTGGCGGCCGAGCAGCGCCGGGCCGAGCAGGCTCGACCCCGCCTCGGGCACCAGGCCGAGATCGACGAACGGGGTGCGGAACTCGGTGCGCGGGGTGGCGAGCGTCAGGTCGCAATGCAGGATCATCGTCGTGCCGATGCCGACCGCGATGCCGTCGACGCCGGAGACGATGGGCTTCTCGGCCTTGGCCAGCGCCATCAGGAAGTCGTAGACCTCGGTGCCGTGCTCGCCGCCGGTCGCCACCGCCATGAAGTCGGCGAGGTCGTTGCCAGACGAGAACGCGCCTGGCACGCCGAGGATCAGGTGGACGCGCATCGTCTCGTCGGCATCGCCTTCCGTCAGCGCCTTCGCCATCGCCGCATACATCGCGCGGGTGATGGCGTTCTTCTTGTCCGGCCGGTTCATGCGCACGATCTGCACCGCGCCGTCGCGGGAAACCTCGATATGCTCGCTCATCGCCCGTCCCCCTTACAGCGCCAGCGCCGCGGCGGCGGCATCGAGGCTGTCCGCCCCTTCGATCACCCGGTTCCTCAACGCGGCCGTTTCGTCGATCAGGTTCTCGGCGAAGAATCGGGCGAGCGCGACGCGGGCCTTGTCCTCGCCCGCCAGCGCGCCGCGAATGAGATAGGCCCCGCCCGCCGCCAGCGAGAACAGCCTGAGATAAGGCGTCGCCCCGGCCAGCGCCTCCCCGGTCCGGCCGTCGCCGAGCGCGGCGAGGAGATGATCGGTCGCGGCCCGGAGATCGTCGAGTGCGGCCGAAACCTTGTCGGCGGCGCGGCCGAAACCCTCGGCATTCGAGTTGCGCAGCGCCTCGACGTCGCCGCGCAGCTCGCCGATATAGGCGTTGACCGCCCCGCCGCCCGACAGCGGCAGCTTGCGGGTGACGAGGTCGATGGCCTGGATGCCGTTGGTGCCCTCATAGATCGGGGCGATGCGGGCATCGCGATAGAGCGCGGCCGCGCCCGTCTCCTCGATGAAGCCCATGCCGCCATGGACCTGGACGCCGATGGAGGCGACCTCGACGCCGATGTCGGTGGGGAACGCCTTGGCGAGCGGGGTCAGCAGGCCGGCGCGCTCGCCCCATCGGGCCGCGTCGTCGCCGCCCGCCCGGCTCATGTCGATGGCGTGGGCGCAGGCATAGGCGATGGCGCGGGCGGCCTGGGTCAGCGCCTTCATGGTCAACAGGTTGCGCTTGACGTCGGGGTGGTGGACGATGGGCGCCATGCCCTCGCCGGCATAGTCGGCCGCCTTGCCCTGGCGGCGCTCCTGCGCGTAGGCCAGCGCCTTCTGGTAGGCGGCCTCGGCGACTGCGACGCCCTGCATGCCGACGGCGAGGCGGGCATTGTTCATCATGGTGAACATGCAGGCGAGGCCGCGATTTTCTTCGCCGATCAGCCAGCCGACCGCGCCCGGCTCCCTGCCCTTCACCGAGCCGTCGCCATAGATCATGGTGCAGGTCGGCGAGGCGTGGATGCCGAGCTTGTGCTCGATGGAGGCGCAGAAGGCGTCGTTGCGCGCGCCGAGCGAGCCGTCGGCGTCGACGAGGAATTTCGGCACCAGGAACAGCGAGATGCCGCGCGTGCCGGCCGGCGCGTCGGGCAGGCGGGCGAGCACCAGATGGACGATGTTGTCGGTGAAATCGTGCTCGCCATAGGTGATGAAGATCTTCTGGCCGAAGATGCGGTAGGTGCCGTCGCCGGCCGGCTCGGCGCGGGTACGCAAGGCGGCGAGGTCGGAGCCGGCCTGCGGCTCGGTCAGGTTCATGGTGCCCATCCACTCGCCGGTGACGAGCTTTTCGAGATAGGTCGCCTTCAGCGCGTCCGAGCCGTGCTTCTCCAGCGCCTCGACCGCGCCCATGGTCAGCGTCGGGCCGAGCGCGAAGGCCATCGAGCCCGAATTCCACATCTCCAGCGCCGCCACCGACAGCATCGTCGGCAGGCCCTGCCCGCCATGGTCGACCGGGCCGGCGAGCGCGTTCCAGCCGCCGTCGATCCAGCGGCGATAGAGGTCGCGCCAGCCGGGCGGCATGGTGACGTCGCCGTCCTTCCACACCGCGCCGACCTCGTCGCCGGCTTTCCGCAGCGGCGTCACCTCGTCGGTGGCGAAGCGGCCGGCTTCCTCGAGGATGGCGTCGACCAGGTCTTCCGTGAGGTCGCCGAGCTTGCCCGTGTCGAGCGCGGCGGAAAGCCCGGCGACATGCTTCAGCGTATGGGCGATCTCGGCAACGGGGGCGCGGTACATCGGGCTTTCTCCTCAGGGCGTGCCGTGGCAGGGGCGAGAGCCTGGCGGAAACGCCCTTCAGGCCCGGCTGGCAGGGTTATTCGGCAACAGAGCTATTTTCTTTTGACGTAAACGTCAAACACTTACCTGCGCTCGCGCGCGACGGCCTCTCATCCGCGCTCGCGCGCGACCGCGCGCCAGCCGATGTCGCGGCGGCAGAAGCCCTGCGGCCAGTCGATCCGGTCTATCGCCGCATAGGCGCGGGCCTGCGCCTCGCCCACGCTTTCGCCCGTCGCCGTGACGCAGAGCACCCGGCCGCCGGCGGCGACGAGCCGCCCCGCGGCGTCGCGCGCGGTTCCGGCATGGAAAATGACCACGCCCTCGCCTTCGGCCGCATCCTCGAGGCCGGAAATGACGCTGCCCCTTTCCGGCGTGCCGGGGTAGCCTTTGGCCGCCATCACCACGGTCAGCGCCGTGTCGTCGCGCCAGCGCGGCGAGAATTCCGCCAGCCTTCCCTCTGCCGAGGCAAGCAGCAGCGGCAGCAGGTCGTCTTCCAGCCGCGGCATCAGCACCTGGCATTCGGGATCGCCGAAACGGACATTGTACTCGATCAGCTTCGGCCCGTCCCCGGTCAGCATCAGGCCGGCATAGAGCACCCCGGAGAACGGCGCGCCCATCTCGGCCATGCCGCGCATGGTCGGCTCGATGATCTCGGCGATGACGCGCGCTTCCAGCGCCGGCGTCAGCACCGGGGCGGGCGAATAGGCGCCCATGCCGCCGGTGTTGGGGCCGGTGTCATTATCGCCGACGCGCTTGTGGTCCTGCGCGGTGCCGAAGGGGAGCGCGGTCTTCCCGTCGCAGAGGAAGAAGAAGCTCGCCTCCTCGCCGTCGAGGAATTCCTCGACCACGACTTCCGCGCCGGCCGCACCGAACGCGCCGTCGAAACAGGCATCGATGGCGTCGAGCGCCTCGCCGAGCTCCATCGCCACCGTCACGCCCTTGCCGGCGGCCAGCCCGTCGGCCTTGACGACGATCGGCGCGCCGACCTTTTCCGCGTAGGCGCGGGCTTCCGCCGCATTGTCGAAGCGGCCGTAGGCGGCGGTGGGGATGCCATGGCGCGCGCAAAGGTCCTTGGTGAAACCTTTCGAGCCCTCGAGTTGCGCCGCTTTCGCCGAGGGGCCGAAGACGCGGATGCCGGCGGCATGGAGATCGTCGGCGAGCCCCGCGACCAGCGGCGCTTCCGGCCCGACGACGACGAGGCCGATCTCCTTATCCCTGGCGAAGGCGACGACGGCTTCATGATCGGCGACGTCGAGCGCGACGCATTCGGCGTGGCTCGCGATGCCCGGATTGCCGGGCGCGGCATAGAGCTTCGCCAGCAGCGGCGAGGCCGAAATCTTCCACGCCAGCGCGTGCTCGCGCCCGCCCGAACCGATCAGGAGTACGTTCATCGCGGCGATTCCTTAGCCTCTCGCATTGGTCCCGTTCCCGGTAGGGCCATGGGACCGAACGGTCAAGAACCGCGTCGATCCATTGCCTTCCTGCATCAAATATGACATCATTCGATGCCATACTGAGCATATCGAAGAAGCACCCATGCGAACGACTTTGTCGCTCGACGAGGAGTTGATGGCACAGGCGCAGGCCTTCACCGGCCTGAAGGAGAAATCGGCGCTGGTGCGGGAGGCGCTGAAGGCGCTGATCGAGCGGGAAAGCGCCCGGCGCCTGGCCAGGCTCGGCGGCAGCGAGCCGCAGATCGAGCCGATCCCGCGCCGCCGCCCATGATGCCATGATCCTGGTCGACACCCCGGTCTGGATCGACCATCTGCGCGCGGGCGATCTCGACCTCGCCCACCTGCTCGAAACCGGGCTGGCCGTAACGCATCCGCTGGTGGTGGGCGAGTTGGCGATGGGAAACCTGCGCGCCCGCGACACGGTGCTCGGCCTGTTGCGGGCATTGCCGCAGGCGGTGGTCGCATCCGACGACGAGGCTCTCGGCTATGTCGGGCGTCACCGGCTTTTCGGCATCGGCATCGGCTATGCCGACGCGCATCTCCTCGCCGGCACCCAGCTCACGGCCGGGGCCAGGCTGTGGACCCGCGACAGCCGGCTGCGGGCGGCCGCTCACCGCCTCGGCATCGATTCGGGGCGGGATTGACTGGCGGCGGGAGCCGGCAATCTCCCGCTTGACGCCCGCCGCCCGCCCTGCCACTCAAAGCGCCATGGAAAACATCCAGACAAAGGGCGCGCAGGGCCGCGTCGCCGACGCTCCTTCCGGCCATTGGGTCTATCGCACGCTGCCGCGCGGCCTGTGGCCCTATGCCCAGCTCGCCCGCTGGGACCGGCCGATCGGCTGGTGGCTGCTGATGTGGCCGTGCTGGTGGTCGGCGGCGATGGCCGCTTCCGCCCGCGCGCAGCCGGGCGCGGCGCTCGCCGACGTCCTGCCCTCGCCCTGGCATCTCGCCCTGTTCATGGCCGGCGCCATCCTGATGCGCGGGGCTGGCTGCACCTACAACGACATCGTCGACCAGGACATCGACGACAAGGTGGCGCGCACCCGCTCGCGGCCGCTGCCCTCGGGCAAGGTGACGCGCCGGCAGGCATGGACCTTCCTCGGCCTGCAATGCCTCGGCGGCCTTCTCGTGCTTCTCCAGTTCAACTGGTTCGCGGTTCTCGTCGGCGTCGCCTCGCTCGTCACCGTCGCGATCTATCCGTTCATGAAGCGGTTCACCGACTGGCCGCAGCTTTTCCTCGGGCTGGCCTTCTCATGGGGGGCGCTGATGGGCTGGGCCGCGCATTTCGGCGCGCTCGAGCTCGCGCCGCTCCTGCTCTATTCCGGCTCGATCCTGTGGGTGATCGGCTACGACACGCTCTATGCCCATCAGGACAAGGAAGACGACGCGCTGGTCGGCGTGCGCTCCACCGCGCGGCTGTTCGGCGACCGGACGAAGGCGTGGCTGGTCGGGCTCTACGGCGCGGCGCTGCTGTTCTTCCTCGTCGCCTTCGCCAACGCGGCCGTGCCGATGCCGGCGCTTGCCGGCCTGCTCGCGGCCGGCGCGCATATGTGGCGGCAGATCAGGGTCCTCGACATCGACGACCCCGACCAGTGCCTGAAGCTGTTCAAGTCCAACTCCACCGTCGGCTGGCTGATCTTCCTCGGCCTTGCCGGCGGCGGCGTCTGGGCCGCGATCAGCCCGAACTTCTGAGCGCCGGCTACTCGCGGGCGATGATCTCGCGGCCGTCGACGACGAGCCGGACGCCGAGGTCGCCGACCGAATCGCCGACCCGGCGGCGGGCGAGGAAGCGCGGGCGGCGCTGCGTCGACACGCGCCCCTTGCGCCGCGCCACCGGCGGCCGCTTCTTGACGAGGCCGAGCGACTCTTCCAGCGTCCGGGCCTCGCCGTCGGCCTCGATCAGCAGCATCGGCAGCTCGTAGGCATCCGACCAGGCGCGCCAGTCGGCGGCGACGTCGTCCAGATCGTGGGCGACCAGCAGCGGCACCGACAGCATCGGGTCGGCATGCAGCAGCTCGAGCGTCACCGTCACCTCGCCGTTGCCATCCTCGATGGCGCGGGCGGCGACGCCGCGGAAGGCGCGCGCCGGCAGCGCGATCGACACCGGCAGGCGGCTCGCCTCGAGCACGCGGCGGACGGTGACGCCGCGATGGTCGATGGTGAAGGTGACATCGCCCTGATCGTCGCGCCCGGCATAGGAGACCGCCTGCGGCAGGCGGAACGGGTCGAGCCGCAGGTCGCTGCCGGCCCATGTCGGCTTCAGGGGGGATGTCGGGGCGGATTTCGGGACGGGATTGAGCCCGGTGTTCATGTCGTCTTTGCCTTCCTGTCTCTCCTGAGAGCCGGTTTCCGGCGTCTCCGGGCAGCTTTTGCCGCCTCGTTATGGGCGTGACAGTAGGGGCCGGCGCGTTCCGGAGCGCTTAAAAAGGAGGGTTAAGGCTTTCTCGCCTGCCGCGATGGTTATCGCTTTGCAACCCGGCGCAACGAAACTTAAATCATCTTGTTCGGGTTCATGATCCCGGCGGGGTCGAAGGCGGCCTTGATCCGCCGCATCAGCTCGGTGGCGACCGGCGGCGCGGTGGCGATCAGTTCGTCGCGCTTCATCCGGCCGATGCCATGCTCGGCCGAGATCGAGCCGTTGAAGCCGCGCACCACCGCATGCACGGCGTCGTTGACCTCGCGGTAGCGGGCGAGGAAGGCCGCCGGCTCGGCCCCGACCGGCTGCGAGATGTTGTAGTGCAGATTGCCGTCGCCCATGTGGCCGAAGGCGACCAGCCGCGCCGCCGGCTCGATTCCGGCGACGGCCCGCCACGCCTCGTCGATGAAGGCCGGGATCGACGCCACCGGCACGGAGACGTCATGCTTGATCGACGCGCCCTCGGGGCGCTGCGCGTCCGACATCGATTCACGCAGCTTCCACAGGCCGTCGGCCTGGGCGAGGCTGGCGGCGAGCGAGGCGTCCCCGACCAGCTCGGCCTCGAAGCCTTCGCCGAGGATCTCCTCGATCAGCGCGCGCGCGTCCTCGGCCGAGCGGCCGGAAGAGATTTCCATCAGCACATGCCAGGGATGGGCCGAGCCGAGCGGCGCGGCCGTGCCCGGCACATGACGCAGCACGAAGGCGAGGCTTTCCCCGATCATCAGCTCGAAGGCGGTCAGGCTCGTGCCGGCCCTGTCCGACGCCAGCGAAAACAGCGCCAGCGCCGCTTGCGGACTTTCGAGCCCGACCCACGCCACCTCTCTGCCCTTCGGCTTCGGATAGAGCTTCAGCACCGCCGCGGTGATGATGCCGAGCGTGCCTTCGGCGCCGACGAACAGGTTCTTCAGGTCGTAGCCGGTGTTGTCCTTCTTCAGCTTGCGCAGATCGTCCAGCACCTCGCCGGTCGGCAGCACCACCTCGACGCCGAGGCAGAGCTCGCGGGCGTTGCCATAGGCGAGCACGCCGGTGCCCCCGGCATTGGAGGAGAGATTGCCGCCGATCTGTGCCGACCCCTGAGAGGCGAGCGACAGCGGAAACAGCCGTCCGGCCGCGTCGGCCGCCTCGCGCAGCGCGTGCAGCGTCACCCCGGCCTCGGCGGTGACGGTGTTCGAGGCGGTGTCGATCTCGCGCACGGCGTCGAGCCGCGACAGCGACACCACCACCTCGCGGCCGGTTCCATCCGGCACCTGGCCGCCGACCAGGCCGGTATTGCCGCCCTGCGGCACGATGGGGGTACCCGTCTCGCTGGCGAGCTTCAGGATCGCGGCGACCTCGGCGACGCTGCCGGGACGCAGGACCAGCGGCGTCGCGCCCGGCCACAGGCCGCGCCGCTCGGTGACGAAGGGGTGCGTCGCGGCCGGGTCGGTCAGGGCGTGGCGGGGGCCGACGATTGCGGAAAAACGTCCGATCAGGGCGGCATCCATGGTCGTTCACCCGTCCCTCGGCGCGGCGGCGCGGCCGAGCCGGTCGGCGATCGCTTCGCCGAGACCGTGGCGGGGAACGGGCTCGACGGCGATGACCGCCGCGCCCGCGCCGTCCAGCGCCTTCATGTGATGGTAGAGGTTCGCGGCCGCCTCGCGCAGGTTTCCGGTTTCGGACAGGTTGAGCATGGCGACCGCGCGCTCCGCGCCGGCGATCCGCTCCGGCCCGAAGGCAAGCAGCGCCTCGCCGGCCTTCACCTCGGCCGCATCGAGCCGCATCCCGGCCACGGGCGCATAGTGCGAGGCCATCATACCGGGGGCCTCGATGCCTTTGGCGCCGCCGCGCAGCACCTCCGCGCCCAGCGCCGCCTCGATCTCCTCCGCGGTCACGCCGCCCGGCCTCAGGATGCGGGCGCCGTCCCGCTCCACCTTGACGATGGTCGATTCCAGCCCGACCGGCGTCGGCCCGCCATCGGCGATCAGCCCGATCCTCGCGCCGAGATCGTCATTGACGGCCGCGGCCGTGGTGCCGCTGATGCGGCCCGACGAATTGGCCGAGGGCGCGGCGAGCGGCCGTCCCAGGGCCGCGATCACGCTGCCCGCGAAGCCTTGCGGCATGCGCACAGCCACCGTGTCGAGGCCCGCCGTCACCAGCGGATGGATGCCGCAGCCGGGCCGCAGCTTCAGCACCAGCGTCAGCGGGCCGGGCCAGAATCTTTCCGCGAGCTTCAGCGAGACGTCGTCGAAGACCGCGACCTCCTTCGCCATGTCGAGGCTGGAGACATGGACGATCAGCGGGTTGAAGCGCGGCCGGCCCTTGGCCTCGAAGATGCGCGCCACCGCCTCGCCGTTGGTGGCGTCGCCGGCAAGGCCGTAGACGGTCTCGGTCGGCACCGCCACCACCTCGCCGGCGGCAAGCAATGCCAGCGCCGGCTGAAGCGCCTCGTCGAGCGGGAGGATTTCGGCCAAGTGGGTCTCCGCTGGTTTCCGGCTTGGGTAGCGCGGGCGAACGGCGGCGGCAAGGAAAACCCGCCGAACGGATTTGTTAATCCCTGAAGCGCTAGGATGGAGCCCGTGTTTCCATGCGCGCCGGGCGGGGAATAGGCCCGCGCGTGAAGACGACGAGTGTGTTCATGCGTAAGGTCGTTCTTTCCGGGCTCGGCTCGGTCGCGCCGCTCGTCGGCCTCGCCGCCGTCGCCGCCGCTTCCTCCATCGTCGCCGTCGCGCCGCCGCGGGCCGCGCCCTCCATCGTCAGCATGGGCGAGGTGGCACCTGCGCCGATCGAGGCGAGGCCGGCGACGGAAGCGGCGCAAGCCGGCGACGACGGCGATGAAATCCTCGCCATCGGCCATTCGGTGGTCGCCATCGGCGCCGACGCCATCCCGCCCTCGCGCGAGGAGGTCGCCGCGATCGCCGGGCCGCCGGCGGAACCCGAAGCGCCCGCCGAAACGCCCCCCCTGGCCGGGTGGCTGGCGGACGATTCCGCGCCCGCCCTGCGCGGGGCGATGCCGTAGCAGCGGCGGATCAGCCGGCGATCTTCGAGAAGTCGGCCATCTGCCCGGTCGCGCCGCGAATGCGGGCAAGCAGCGCCAGGCGGTTGGCGCGCACGAAACCGTCCTCGTCATTGACCAGAACCGCCTCGAAGAAGGCGTCGACCGGCCGGCGAAGCGCGGCCAGCGCCTGCATGGCGGCGGAGAAATCCTGGCCGGCGATGGCGTCGCCCGCCTCGCGCTCGGCCTGGGCGACGGCCTCGTGGAGCGCGCCCTCCTCGTCCTGGCGGAACAGGATCGGATCGACGCTTTCGGCGACGGCCGTGCCCTTCTTCTCTTCCGCCGCGAGGATGTTGGCGGCGCGCCTGGTGCCGGCGAGCAGGTTCTGCCCGTCTTCCGAATCGAGGAAGATGCCGAGAGCCGCGACGCGCGAGACGACGATGAGCAGGTCGTCCGCGTCGGGCGAGATCACCGCGTCGATCAGGTCGTGGCGGGCGCCCTTGTCGCGCAGATAGACCTTCAGCCGGTCGTGGAAGAAGGAGAGCAGGTCGCGGTCGCCGCCGGTCACCTCCAGCAGATTGAGGCGGATGCCGTTCTCGACCACGATGCGGATGACGCCGAGCGCGGCGCGGCGCAGCGCATAGGGGTCCTTCGAGCCGGTCGGCTTCTCGTCGATGGCCCAGAAGCCCGTCAGCGTGTCGAGCTTGTCGGCGAGCGCGACCGCGATCGAGACCGGATCGGACGGCACGGTGTCGGACGGGCCCTGCGGGCGATAATGCTCCTCGATCGCGGCGGCGATCGCCGCGTCCTCGCCCTGGAGAGCCGCGTATTTGCGGCCCATCGCGCCCTGGAGCTCGGGAAACTCGCCGACGACCTCGGTTTGCAGATCGGCCTTGGCGAGCACGGCGGCGCGCCGGGCCATGGCAGGGTCGGCCCCGACCAGCGGCGCGAGCACGGCCGCCAGATCGCGGATGCGCGCGACGCGCGCGCCTTGCGTGCCGAGCCTGGCGTGGAAGGTGACGTTGAGCAGGTCGAGCCGCGCCATGCGCTGGTCGAGCGGCTTGTTCAGATCGAGCGCGAACTTTTCCGCCGAGGCGGCGAGCGAGGCCAGGTCCGGCAGGTCGGCCTGGTCGGTGTTCCAGAAATGCACGGCGTCGGAAAGCCGGGCCCGCACCACCTTGCCGTTGCCGCGGGCGATCTCGGCGCCGCCGTCGCTGGCCTCGATGTTGGAGACCGGCACGAAACGGTTGGAGAGCTTCTCCGCCTCGCCGCGCGGGCGGGTGACGAAGCATTTCTGGTTGGCGCGGATGGTCAGGCGGATGACTTCCGGAGGGATGCCGAGGAAGGCCTGCTCGAACTCGCCCATCAGCACCACCGGCCACTCGACCAGCCCGGACACTTCCTCGAGCAGCCCCTCGTCCTCGACCAGATCGAGGCCGGCGGCGAAGGCGAGGTTCCTGGCGTCGTCGAGGATGATGCGCTTGCGCCGTTCGGCGTCGAGCACCACCTTGGCACTTTCCAGCTTCGCCACGTAATCGTCGAAGCGCTTGACGGCAATGGCCTGCGGCGCATGGAAGCGGTGGCCATAGGTGACGTTGCCGGCGCGGATGCCGTCGACCTCGAAATCGACCACTTCGGGGTCCGACGATTCCGGGCCGAAGGTGCAGAGGATGGATTGCAGCGGCCGCACCCAGCGCAGGCTGCCGGGCCTGGCCGAGGCCGCGCCCCAGCGCATCGACTTCGGCCACGGGAAGCCGCGGATGATGCCCGGCATCAGGCCGGCGATGATCTCTTCCGCCGCGCGGCCGGGGCGCGAGATGCGCGCGACGTAGAAATCGCCCTTCTTCGGGTCGGTGTGGACATGAGCCTGCGCGACCGATTCGAGCCCGGCCTTGCGCAGGAAGCCCTGGATCGCCGGCTCGGGCGCGGCCGTCGACGGCCCCTTGATCTCCTCGGCGACATCCTTCGAGCGGGCGGTGATGCCGCGGATGTCGAGCGCGAGCCGGCGCGGCGTCCAGTATTCGCACGCCGCCTCGTAGGTCAGCCCGGCCTCGACCAGCCCGTCGGCGACCAGCTTCTTCAGGTCGCCCGCGGCTTTCCGCTGCATGCGCGCGGGGATTTCCTCGGAACGAAGTTCGAGCAGAAGATCAGGCATCGGTGGGCTCCGCCCGCATGCTGTTTCTTGCGTTGCGCGTCCTCGCGCCGAAGGCGCTGCGGGCGCGCGGCGATGCGGGAATTTCCTCGGAGCGAAGTTCGAGCAGAAGGTCGGGCATCAGGACACCAGTTCGGCGGTCGTGCAGACGATGGCGAAGCGGTCGGCGAGCGCGGCAAGCGCGGCCTCGTGCAGGGAGGCTGCCGGAACGACGCCGCTTCCGCCGGGCGCGGGCAGGTCGCGCGTGGCGGTGGCGTCGGAGACGACCACCGCGCCGAAGCCCTGCTCGTTGGCTGCGCGGGTGGTGGAGGAGACGCACATATGCGTCATGAAGCCGGCGACGACGACGCGCTTGCGTCCCGTCGCATCCAGCGCCTCCTTCAGCGTCGTGCCGGCGAAGGAATTGGGCAGGCCCTTGTCGATCACCGTCTCGCCGGCCAGCGCCGCCGCCTGCGGCGCGAGCGCGTAGCCCGGCGTGTCGGGGCCGAACAGCCCGCCGGACTGGCCCTTGTGGCGGACATGGATCACCGGCGCGCCGGCCGCGCGCGCGGCGGCGAGCAGCGCGGCGATGTTGTCGAGCGCGGCTTCGACGCCGTGAAGCGGCAGCCGGCCATCGACATATTCGCGCTGGGCGTCGACCACGACCACGGCGGCCTGGCCGAGCTTCGGCGGGGTCAGGTCCGCGCCGGCGAGCTGAAGAAGGGTTTTTACCATCACGCCGCCTCCGGCTTCCAGCCGAGGCCGCCGGCCTCGGTCTCGAGGAACGCCTCGCCACACGCCTTGGCGAGGTTGCGCACGCGCAATATGTAGCTCTGCCGCTCGGTGACGGAGATGACGCCGCGCGCGTCGAGCAGGTTGAAGGCATGCGACGCCTTGATGCACTGGTCGTAAGCCGGCAGCACCATGCGGTGCGGCTGGCCTTCCGGCCGCGTCGCGCCGGCGGCGAGCAGGGCGCGGCACTCCTGCTCGGCGTCCTCGAAGTGGCGGAACAGGATGGCGGTGTCGGCGAACTCGAAATTGAAGCGGGAATATTCCTGCTCGGCCTGAAGGAAGACCTCGCCATAGGTGACTTTTTCCGCGCCCTCGCGGCCGTTGAAGTTCAGGTCGTAGACGTTGTCGACGCCCTGGACATACATCGCCAGCCGCTCCAGCCCGTAGGTCAGCTCGCCGGCGACGGGCGCGCATTCGATGCCGCAGACCTGCTGGAAATAGGTGAACTGCGACACCTCCATGCCGTCGCACCAGCATTCCCAGCCCAGCCCCCAGGCGCCGAGCGTCGGGCTTTCCCAGTCGTCCTCGACGAAGCGGATGTCGTGCAGCTTCGTGTCGACGCCGATGGCGTCGAGCGAGCCGAGATAGAGCGACTGGAGGTCCGGCGGGTTCGGCTTCAGGATCACCTGGTACTGGTAGTAGTGCTGGAGCCGGTTGGGGTTCTCGCCGTAGCGGCCGTCCTTGGGCCGGCGCGAGGGCTGGACATAGGCCGCGTTCCACGGCCGCGGCCCCAGCGCGCGCAGCGTCGTCGCCGGATGGAAGGTGCCGGCGCCCACCTCCATGTCGTAGGGCTGGAGAATGACGCAGCCGCGCTCGGCCCAATAGTCGTGCAGGGTCAGGATCAGGCCCTGGAACGACCGGGTCGGGTGCATGTGGGCGGGCATTCGGGCAGGCTGGCTGGCGTTCACGGGGCGGCTCACGGCGGCATGGACGGGAAAGGCCCCCGTCCTAGAACCGCGACCCGCACGCGTCAAGGCGAGAGGCAGCCGGCTCGCGGGCGCGCCTCCCCTCCCCTTTCGTCAGCGCGGCGGCTGCGGCAGGTTGAGCCGCTGGCCGGGGACGATGCGGCCGGGGTCGCCGCGCAAGCCGGGGTTCAGCTCCAGCAGCTCGATGTAGCGGTTGCCGTCGCCGAGGAACTCGGCGGCGATGGACCACAGCGATTGCCCCGGCAGCACCGTATGAAGCGCCGGCCCGGCGGAAACGGTCTCGACTTCCGGCTCGGTCGCCGCCTGGCGACCATCCACGCTCTCCGGCAGCGGCACCTCGCCGGGGGCCGCGCCTTCGGCCTTCTGCGCTTCACCTTCCTCCGGCAGGCCCTCGGCCAGCTTCTTCTCGACCTCTCCCTTCAATGCCGGCTCGGGGTCGAGCGCCAGCGCGTGCTTCCACTGGAAGCCGGCTTCCAGCCTGCGGCCGACGCGCCAGTAGGCGTCGCCGAGATGGTCGTTCAGGATCGGGTCGGCCGGCATCAGCCCGACGGCGCGCTCCAGCTCGCGCACGGCGTCGTCGTAGCGGCCGAGGCGGTAGAAGGCCCAGCCGAGCGAATCGACGATGTAGCCGTCCGAGGGGCGCAGGTCGACCGCGCGCTGGATCAGGCCGAGGCCTTCATCGAGGTTGACGTTCATGTCGACCCAGGAATAGCCGAGATAGTTCATCACCTGCGGCTGGTCGGGGAAGAGCTCCAGCGCCTTCCTGAAATCCGGCTCGGCCCTGTCCCACTCCTTCAGCCGCTCGCGGGCGATGCCGCGCTGGTAGAAGATGTTCCATTCGGCCCGCGTCGGCGTCCCGATCCGCGCCACGGCGCGGTCGTAGACTTCGGCGGCGGCGCGATAGTTCTCCTGCGAGGCATAGACGCCGCCGAGCGCCAGATAGGCGCGCATGTCGCTCTCGTCCCTGGCCAGCGCCGTCTTGAGATGGCTGACGGCCTCGTCGCTGCGCTTCAGATCGGCGAGGTTGAGGCCGAGCTGGAGCTCCGCCACCCGCTTCATCGGCGAGGCGGCCGGAATCCGCTCGTAGAAGGCGATGGCGGCTTCGGCGTCCTGCTGCTGCTCGGCGACGCCGGCGAGCTGGATCAGGACGGCGTCGCTGTTCGGGGTCAGCGCCAGCGCGTAGTTGAGATAGAGCCGGACGAAGGATTCGCCGCCGCTGCGGTTCAACGCGGTGGCGATGTTGAGCAGCGCCTCCGCCGCGCCGGCCCGGATGTCGGGCACCAGCGGCGCGACCGCGCGGCCGTCCTTGATGCGGCCGCGCAGCGCCTCGACCGTCAGCCGCCCGGCGGAGAAGGCGTCGGCCCTGTCGAGAACGGCAAGGGCGGCGTCGCGCTCGCCCTTGCGGGCGAGGAAGCCGGCATAGGATTCGAGCAGCCGCATGTAGGTCTCGGGCGCGGCGCCGGCGGCGGCGAGATTGTCGGCGGCGGCGGCGAACGCCGCGGCGGCGGCATCGGCCTCTCCCGCCTGCTCGGCGATCAGCGCCCGGTGATAGGCGACGAACAGCTCGTACCATTCCGGCCCGGCAAGGGCGTCGAGCGCGGCCAGCGCATCGCCGCCGTCGCCGGCGCCCAGCTTCGTCCACGCGGCCATCAGCCCGGTGATCAGCCGGTCGAGATCCGATTCGAGCGACAGCTTCAGCCAGTAGCCGGCATCGCCATAGCTGGCCTGGCGAATCGCCTCGACGCCCAGCGCCAGCCGCGAGAAGCGCTCGACCTCCGGCACTTCCTTCAGCTTCTCGGCAAAGGGCAGCGCCGCGTCGAAGCTGCCCTGCGAAATCAGCCCGAGCAGCAGGCTCTGCTGGATGGTGCGGTTGTCGGGGTCGAAGGCGAAGGCGCGGCGATAATAGGCGATCGCCGCATCGAGATCGTTGTCGCTTTCGGCGATGCGCGCGGCGAGATAGGCGCCCGACAGCGTGTTGACGCGCACCGGCTCGTCCGCGGCCGCGAGCGGGACGGCGGACGCCCACGCGCCGGAGGCCGCGCTGGCCGCCAGCCCGGCAGCCACGATCCAACGTCCTGTCAAAAGCCGCATCGTGTTCCTTCCCTATGGCCTTTCCATGGGCCTTCTCAATAGGTCGTCCAACGGCGGGCCTTCCGACGGCGGGCGCGCCGCGGCCGTCCCGCCGACAGCCTCATGGAGCGACACAAGCATGGCCTTTTTGCGGACGGGGTTCAATCCGCCGCCCGCCCGCAGCCCGTCCGTCGCAGCCGCGTTCAGTTCACCCGGCTGATGCAGAAGTCGATGACGTCGAGCAGCGCGTCCTTCTGCGGCGTGGCGGCAAGCGGCGCCAGGGCGTCGCGCGCGATCTCGCCGAAATGACGGGCCCTGCCGATGGTGTCGCCGATGGCGCCGTGCTTGACCATCAGCCCGCGCGCCCGCTCCAGCGCGACGTCGTCGCTGGCCGAATCCTCGATCGCGTCCTTCCAGAACCGCCGCTCCTCGACCGTGCCGCGCCGGTAGGCGAGGATGACCGGCAGCGTCACCTTGCCCTCGCGGAAGTCGTCGCCGACATTCTTGCCGAGGTTGCGCGAATCGCCGCCATAGTCGAGCGCGTCGTCGATCAACTGGAAGGCCAGGCCGAGATTGACGCCATAGGAACGCAACGCGGCGCGCTCGGCCCTGGACGCCTCGGCGATGATCGGCCCGACCTCGGCGGCGGCCGAGAACAGCGCTGCGGTCTTGGCCTTGATGACGGCGAGATACTCGTCCTCGGTGGTCTCCAGGTTCTTGGCGACGCCGAGCTGCATCACCTCGCCCTCGGCGATCACCGAGGCGGCGGCCGACAGCACGTCCAGCGCCTCCAGAGACCCGACCTCAACCATCATGCGGAAGGCCTGGCCGAGCAGGAAATCGCCGACGAGCACGCTCGCCTGGTTGCCCCAGATCATGCGGGCGGTGCGCTTGCCGCGGCGCAGGTCGCTCTCGTCGACGACGTCGTCGTGGAGCAGCGTCGCCGTGTGCATGAACTCGACGCTGGTCGACAGCTTGACGTGGCCGTCGCCGCGATAGTCGAACATCTGGGCGGCGGCCAGCGTCAGCATCGGCCGCAGGCGCTTGCCGCCGGACGAGATCAGGTGGTTGGCGACCTCCGGAATCATCTGGACGTCCGACCCGGCCTTCATCAGGATCAGCTCGTTGACGCGGCCCATATCGGCCCGCGTCAGCGCGATCAGCGCCTCGATCGACGCCTTGGCGCGCTTTCCATCCTCGATATCGACCACAACGCCCACCGGAAAACTCCTTCATGCGACCCCGCCGGCCCCTTGCCAGTTTCCCTGGCAGCCCTGCCGACGGCCGACTCTAGGCAGAGGCGAAGATGGCGGCAAGTGGCGAATTGGCGCAAACTTCACTGTTTCCGGGCGCCCGGCAGCGGTTTTCGCGGCGGCAGCGACGGGGATTTACATCGGCCGTGCAACCTGAAACCCTTCGCGGCATGATCGAGCTCATGCGCACCAACGACGCCGTGCTGATCTCCTTCGTCGAGGCGCTGCTGCGCGACGCGGGGATCGGCTTCTTCGTCGCCGACAACAATATGAGCGTGGTCGAAGGCTCGCTCGGCATCCTGCCGCGCCGGGTGATGGTGCCGGACGACGACGCCGAGGACGCCCGCCGCCTGCTGGCCGACGCCGGCATCGCCGGCGAGACACGGGACGGATGAGCGCCGGCGTGACGGACGCGGGTACGACTGACTCGGGTGCCCCGACGCAGGACGCCTTCCATCGCGGCCGGTTCGTGCTCGTCCAGCCGCGCAGGGGCCATCGCGCCGGGCTGGACGCGATGCTGCTCGCCGCCGCGGTGCCGGACGGTTTTTGCGGGCGGCTGGCCGATCTCGGCGCCGGCGCCGGCGCAGCCGGACTTGGCGTCGCGGCGCGCTGCCCCGAGGCACGGGTGCTGCTCGTCGAGCGCGAGGCGGAGATGGTCGCCCATGCACGGCTGACGCTGGCGCACGCGGCGAACACGGCGTTTCGCGGCCGGGTCGATCTCGTCGCCGCCGACGTGACGCTGGCCGGCCAGGCGCGGCGCGAGGCCGGCCTCGCCGACAACGCCTTCGATTTCGCGGTGATGAACCCGCCCTTCAACGAGGCGGCGGACCGCGCCTCGCCCGACGCCCTGCGCCGCGCTGCGCATGTGATGGAGGGCGGCCTGTTCGAAAGCTGGCTGCGCACGGCGGGCGCGATCCTGAAACCGCGGGGCAAGGTGGCCCTGATCGCCCGGCCGCAGTCGCTCGAGGCGATCCTCGCCGCGCTCGGGGGCCGCTTCGGCGGCGCCGCGCTCCTGCCCGTCCATCCGCGCGCCGGCGACCCGGCGATCCGAATCATCGTCCGCGCCGTGCGCGGCTCGCGCGCGCCGCTTGCCCTTCACCCGCCGCTGATCCTCCACGACGGCGACGGCACCGGCTTCTCGCAACGGGCCGAGGCGGCGATCAACGGCCTTGCCGCGCTTTTCGCGGCTTGACCATTGCGCGGCCGGCGCGAGCGCCTACATGCGCAAGCGACCCGAAGGAGAACCGCCCGCCGTGAAACGCCTGTTCAACCGCCTGCTGCCCGCCTCGCTGCGCTCGAACGACGTCACCATTCCCGTCATCCGCCTCAACGGCGCGATCACCGCCGGCGGCAGCCAGTTCCGCCCCGGCCTGTCGCTGGCGACGACGGCGGCGGCGATCGAGAAGGCGTTCGCGTTCAAGCAGGCACCGGCGGTCGCCGTTTCCATCAACTCGCCGGGCGGCTCGCCGGTGCAGTCGCGGCTGATCTACAAGCGCATCCGCGATCTGGCCGAGGAGAAGAACAAGCGCGTGATCGTCTTCGTCGAGGACGCCGCCGCTTCCGGCGGCTACATGATCGCACTGGCCGGCGACGAGATCGTCGCCGACCCGTCCTCGATCGTCGGCTCGATCGGCGTGGTGTCGTCGGGCTTCGGCTTCCAGGAGCTGATCCGGAAGATCGGCGTCGAGCGCCGCGTCCACACGGCCGGCCCGAACAAGGCGATCCTCGACCCGTTCCAGCCGGAAAAGGAAGAGGACGTGGAACGGCTGAAGACGCTCCAGCTCGAAATCCACGACACCTTCATCGACATGGTCAAGGCACGGCGCGGCGCGAAGCTCGCCGACGACCCGGACCTCTTCACCGGCATGTTCTGGACCGGCAGGAAGGGGCTCGAGCTCGGCCTCGTCGACGCGCTGGGCGACATGCGCGCCCACCTGAAGCAGCGCTACGGCGAGAAGACGAAGCTCCAGCTCGTTTCGGCGCCGCGGAGCTTCTTCAGCCGCCGGCTCGGCCTTTCCAGCACAGGGGCGGGCATGCGCGGCGGCGCGGAAATGGCGGCGGCCGCGGCCGGCGGCCTCGCCGACGCGGCGCAGGAACGCGCGCTGTGGGCGCGGCTGGGGCTTTGACCGGCGGCGAAAACGCTTTAATCTATCCGATGGGATCGCAATCGGCCTTCGGCCGGCCACCCTCGATCGGGGAGGACAGGAACGTGCCGCAACTCATCTTCTTCGCCGTCCTCGGCGTGGCCGCCTATGTCGGCTATCGCTCCTTCCTGCGCGAGGCCGAGCGGGTGACGGCGAAGGCGCGCCGGACCGAAGCGGAGCAGCGCGCCGGCGCCCACGGCACGCTGGTCAAGGACCCCGTCACCGGCGAATACCACCTGACCAAAGACTGAGCCCGACCGCGGCATGGCCGACACGATCAGCGAGAACGCGCCGGCCAAGGTGAACCTTGCGCTGCATGTCACCGGGCAGCGGCCGGACGGCTATCATCTCCTCGACACGCTGGTGGCGTTCACCGCGAGCGGGGACCGCATCCGCATCACGCCTTCCGCCCGCGAGGGCTTCTTCGTCAGCGGGCCTTTCGCCGCGGCCATTCCGGCCGATGGCGGCAACCTGGTCGTCAAGGCGCGCGACATGCTGCGCGGCATCGCCGGCCGACGCGCCTTTCCGGTGGCGATCGAGCTCGAGAAGAACCTGCCGGCGGCGGCAGGCATCGGCGGCGGATCGAGCGACGCCGCGGCGACGCTGCGGGCGCTGAACCGGCTGTGGCGGCTTGGCCTTCCCACCGCGTCGCTGGCCGAGGCGGCGCTGCCTCTGGGAGCCGACCTGCCGATGTGCGTCCTGGCCGGCCCGTTGGTGGCGCGCGGCATCGGCGAAGTCCTGACGCCGGTCCCGGGCCTGCCCGCGCTCGACATGGTGCTGGTCAATCCCGGCGTGGCGGTGGCGACGCCGGCCGCGTTCAGGGGGCTGCAAAGCCGCAACAACCCGCCGCTCGCCGAACTGCCGCGCCGGCCCGATTTCGCCGCCTTCGTCGGCTGGCTCGCGGCGGCGCGCAACGATCTCCAGACGCCGGCGCTGGCCGTCGCGCCGGAGATCGCGGCGGCGCTGGCCGCGCTTCGCGACAGCGGCGCGGCGTTCGCGCGCATGTCCGGCTCGGGCGCCACCTGCTTCGGCCTCTATCCCTCGCGTCACGATGCCGCGCGGGCCGCGGCGGCAATCGCCGCCCGACGGCCGTCGTGGTACGTTCAGCCGACGACGACACTGGACGGAGAACCCGACCGCCATGGCCCATAGCGACGACATCCGCCCGTTCCTGCCCGTCGGCTTCGCCGTGCTGACCGTTTCGGACACGCGCACGCTCGCCGACGACAAATCCGGCCAGACGCTCGCCGAGCGCATCGGGAAGGCCGGGCACAGGCTGGCGGGGCGCGCGATCGCCACCGACGACGTCGAGGCCATCCGCGCCGTGGTCAGGCGCTGGGCGGACGACCCGGCGGTCGATGCCGTCCTCACCACCGGCGGCACCGGCTTCACCGGCCGCGACGTGACGCCGGAAGCGCTGGAGCCGCTGTTCGAAAAACGCATGGATGGCTTCTCGCAAATCTTCCACCGCGTCTCATACGACAAGATCGGCACCTCGACGATCCAGTCGCGCGCCACCGCCGGCACCATCGGCACCACCTTCGTCTTCTGCCTGCCCGGCTCGCCCGGCGCCTGCCGCGACGCCTGGGACCACATCCTCGAGCAGCAATTCGACTATCGCCGCCGGCCGTGCAATTTCGTCGAGATCATGCCGAGGCTGGACGAGCACCTGAAGCGCGGCGCGGCGGAACCCGGTCGATAGCCCGGTTGGCTCGTCCGTAAAAAGTTCTTGCTTTGTTCTGATTTCCGGTTAGGAATAATTTCATCGACGAGTCGCCCGCATCCACGTGGAGACCCTGGCATGGAACCGATCAGACAAGCAGACATGGCCGCCTTTTCCGCCGGCGGCGCGCCGCTCGCCAACGCGGTGATCGAGGAAAGCGGCGTGCGCATCGATTTCGAGCGCCGGCGCGGGCGCGGCGCGGGAATCAACCCGTCCGGCCGCTACGAGCCCACCTCGCGCCACGTTTTCGACGACGGCTGGAGCAATCTCGAGGGCCTGCCCGCGTTCGAGACCCAGGTGCAGGTGGAGCGTCCGCGCACCATCATCACCCGCAACGATTCGCCCGACATCGGCTTCGACCGCTCGGTCAATCCTTATCGCGGCTGCGAGCACGGCTGCATCTACTGCTTCGCGCGTCCGACCCATGCCTATATGGGGCTGTCGCCGGGGCTGGATTTCGAATCGCGGCTGTTCGCCAAGCCGGACGCCGCGCGCTTGCTGGAGCGCGAGCTGACCAGGCCCGGCTACGAGGCGCGCACCATCGCCATCGGCACCAACACCGACCCCTACCAGCCGATCGAGCGGCAATGGCGCATCATGCGCGAGGTGCTCGAAGTGCTGGAGGCGCACAACCATCCGGTCGGCATCGTCACCAAGTCGGCGCTGGTGACGCGCGACATCGACATCCTGTCGCGCATGGCCGAAAAGCGGCTGGCCAAGGTGGCGCTTTCCGTCACCACGCTCGACCGCGCGCTGGCGCGGACCATGGAGCCGCGCGCCTCGACGCCGCCGAAGCGGCTGGAAGCGATCCGCACCCTCGCCGAGGCCGGCATCCCGGTCTCGGTGCTGGTGTCGCCGGTCGTGCCGGCGGTCAACGACCAGGAGATCGAGCGCATCCTCGAATCGGCCCACGCCGCCGGCGCGCGCGAGGCCGGCTACATTATCCTGCGGCTGCCGCTGGAGGTCGCGCCGCTGTTCAAGGACTGGCTGCTGCGCAACTATCCCGACCGCTACCGCCACGTCATGTCGCTGATCCGCTCGATGCGCGGCGGCAAGGACTACGACGCCGAATGGGGCAAGCGGATGAAGGGGACCGGCCCCTATGCCTGGCAGATCGGCCGCCGCTTCGAGATCGCAGCGAAGCGGCTGGGCCTGAATGCCGAGCGGCGGCGGCTGCGCAACGACCTGTTCAAGCCGCCGGCCAGGGCGGGCGAGCAGTTGATGCTGCTCTGACGGCTTCCGCCGTCCTCTTCCCCGGCGCATGAGCGCCGGCCATGTTCACGGTTCCGTCCGCGCTCCCGTCCCCATGAGCCGGACGGCCGCCTTCCCCGCGCCCGCCCCGATGGCGGGGAAGGCTTGCGGAGGATCGGGACCGATGCGAGCATCGCCGCACAATGTCTCGCGCGCGTCCCGATTCTCCCCTTCTCTTCGACCTGCCGCTCAGGCCCGACTTCTCGCTCGAGGCGGCGGCCCGGCGCGACGGCTTCTGGCCGGTCGCCGGCACCGACGAGGCCGGCCGCGGCCCGCTGGCCGGCCCGGTCGCGGCGGCGGCCGTCATCCTCGACCCCGACGACATCCCCGACGGGCTCGACGATTCCAAGCGCCTCGACGCCGCCGCGCGCGAGGCGGTGTTCGCCGACATCCTGTCGCGGGCGGCGGCGGTCTCCTTCGCCTCGGCCTCGGCCGCCTCGATCGACGCCGGCGACATCCGCAAGGCGAGCCTGGAGGCGATGCGCCGGGCCGTGGCCGGGCTGATGCTTCGGCCGGGACTGGTGCTGGCCGACGGGCGCGACATGCCGCCCGGCCTCGCCTGCGCGGCCCGCGCCGTGGTCAAGGGCGACCGGCGCTCGCAGTCGATCGCCGCCGCCTCCATCGTCGCCAAGGTGCTGCGCGACCGCATGATGAGGCGCGCCGGCGCCTGCGACGGCCGCTACGGCTTCGAGGTCCACATGGGCTATGCCACGGCGCGCCATCGCTCGGCGATCGTCGAGCACGGTCCGGCGGCGAGGCTGCACCGGCTGTCGTTCGCGCCGTTCAGGACGTGACCGCCCCGGCGGCGGTCGTTAAATTTTGCTTAATGAAATCAATCGCGAAGCCCGCGCCGTGTTAACATTCCCTCAAGGTTAATGCCGCATTATCGCCGCTCAACAGACAGTGTTCGCGTTTCTGGAGAGTGTTCGTGTTGCGTCGACTTGTCCTGCGCCGGCGCGCCCCCGCCCGGCACATGCGTTCTTCCGCCGCCCCCCTCGTCATCGGTATCGCCATCCTGTTCGGCTCGCCGACGCCGGCCGCCTTTCAGGACATGGCGAGCTTCGTCTCGGGAACCGAAAGGGCGTCGGCGCGCTGGGGCGCGTTCGTCGAGAAGTCGGTCGCGGGCTCGGTCCACAGCGCCGAGATGCCGTTCCTCGATCCGGCCCTCGACGCGACGACGACAGGCTCGGTCTCGGGCAGCGGGCTCACCGCGCCCGGCCTCGGCGCCGTGGCGCTGCGCGGCAAGGCCGAGGCGAGCGACACGCCGGACGAGGCCCGCGTCAACCGCGCCGACAAGCGCGGCCGCGTCGCCCATGTCGTTCCGGTCGCGCCGCCGAAATCGTTCAATGCCGGCTCGGTGTTCCAGCGCACAAGCATGATCGACATGCCCGAGGGCGAGCCCGACATGGCGATGGCCTTCGTCGAGCCGGCGATCAAGGGCAAGGAAATCGAGATCGCCGCCGCCTTCCACGTCCGCGAGGACGCGACGGCCGAACCCGGCGTTCCCGCTTTCCTTGCCGCGCTGGTCAACAACGACAGGCCGGACATCCTGGCCACCGCCTATGCGCCGGCCGAGCCGGACTACGCCCGCGCCTCGCCCTTCGCCAGCCTGCTTCAGGACGAGGAGGCCGGCGGCCGCTTCGTTCCCCCGGTCGCCGAGGGCGACCATCAGTGGATGAGCAAGCCGCTGCCGGAGCACGTCTTCACCGCCGACGAGCAGAAATGCCTGGCCGAGGGCATCTATTTCGAGGCGCGCGGCGAGGACGTGAAGGGGCAGGCGGCCGTGGCCCAGGTCATCCTGAACCGGGTGCGCAATCCCGCCTATCCCGCGACGATCTGCGGCGTAGTCTACCAGAACAAGAGCTGGCGCAATCGCTGCCAGTTCTCCTTCGCCTGCGACGGCACCCGCCCGCGTGTGCGCAGCCAGGAGCATTATCGCGTCGCTCAGGAGGTCGCGATGGCGGTGACCGCCGGCAAGATATTCATCCCCGAGGTCGGCTCGGCCACGCACTATCACGCAACTTACGTCCATCCGCGCTGGGCGCGCACCATGGAGAAGATGAAGAAGATCGGCCTGCACATCTTCTATCGCACCCATGGCGGCGGCTGGAGTTAGGCCGCAGGCCGACTTCGGCCGCGGCCCCCGCGGCCGGGGATTCGCGCGAATCCGTCCCCGCCGATCCGGCAACGGCCACCCCGCAGCTTCAACATATTGAAAAATATCGCGAATTAAGTTCCCCCGGATCGGGTCGTCCCGGCTTGACTGGATTGGGGGGGCTCACTATGTTGCGCGCGACTTTGAAAGCGGAAAGCCGAAGATGGTTGTCCGGGCAGGAGGTTGCGATGGCCGGCTCTGAAAAGCCGGGCGAAGCGGGAAACCCCTCGCCCGACAGCGCGGGCCGACCGGACGGGGGCGATCGGGACGATCTCGAACGCCGCGGCCGCGAACTGGACAAGGCGCTGGCGGCGAAAAGGCCGGCAGCCGGAAGCCAGGACGGACGCGGCAGGCCTGGAACGGACGGCATGGCGGGGTTCGGGCAGGCGCTGCGGCTGTCGAGCGAGTTCATCGCCGGCGTCGCGGTCGGCGCGGGCCTCGGCTGGCTGATCGACAGGCTGGCGGGGACGTCGCCCTGGGGCCTGATCGTCTTTCTGCTTCTCGGCTTCGCCGCCGGCGTGCTCAACGTCCTGCGCTCGGCAGGGATGGTTGCGGAGCCGAAGACTGGAATTCCCCGCCCCGACAAGGGGCGGCGGGACGGCAAATGAACTAGCGCCGAGAAGGCGCGCGACGCAACGAGGGGGTCCAGGTTGGCCAACGATCCGATCCACCAGTTTCACATCACGGACCTGATTCCGATCGAGGTCGGCGGCTACGATTTCTCGTTCACCAACTCGTCGCTGTTCATGGTGGCCACCGTCGCCATCGCCGGCGGTTTCCTCTATCTGACGACCGCCAGCCGCGGCCTGGTGCCGAGCCGGATGCAGTCGGTCTCGGAAATGTCCTACGAGTTCGTCGCCAACATGCTGCGCGAGTCGGCCGGAACCGGGGGCATGCGGTTCTTCCCGCTGGTGTTCTCGCTGTTCATGTTCATCCTCGTCGCCAACATGCTCGGCATGTTTCCCTATTTCTTCACGGTGACAGCCCAGATCATCGTCACCTTCGCCCTTGCGATGCTGGTCATCAGCACGGTGGTGATCTACGGCTTCTGGAAGCACGGGCTGAAGTTCCTCGGCCTGTTCGTGCCGCAGGGCGTTCCGGGCATTCTCGTGCCTCTGGTGGTTGTGATCGAGTTCGTCTCGTTCCTGTCGCGTCCGATCAGCCATTCGGTGCGTCTGTTCGCCGTCATGCTGGCTGGCCATATCGCGCTGAAGGTGTTTGCCGGATTCATCGTCTCGCTTGGTGGCCTGGGTGCGCTCGGCATCGGCACCGCGATCCTGCCGCTCTTCATGGTCGTTGCGCTGACCGGCCTCGAATTCCTGATGTCGTTCATCCAGGCCTATGTCTTCACGATCCTGACCTGCATGTATCTCAACGACGCGCTGCATCCCTCGCACTAGGCGCGTAAGGTCCAGTTCAAATCCACCGGCGGGTTCCCGCCAGACCACCAAAACCACGGATCATCAAAGATTCCATCGAAGGAGTTCTACCATGGAAGCTGAAGCAGCGAAGTACATCGGCGCCGGCATCGCCACCCTCGGCATGGGCGGCGCGGGCATCGGCCTCGGCCACATTTTCGGCAACTACCTCGCCGGCGCCCTGCGCAACCCCTCGGCTGCCGACGGCCAGTTCGGCCGCCTGATTTTCGGCTTCGCCGTGACGGAAGCGCTCGGCATCTTCTCGCTGCTCGTCGCGCTGCTGCTGCTGTTCGCGGTCTGAGCCGAGATCGAACGCATGCCGGCCGCCGGATCACGAGGCGGCCGGCCCTTCTCTAGACAGGGGTAGTCCATGTTCACGGCGCCTGCATATGCGCAGGGGACGGAAGCGGGACCGGAAGCCGAGGCGCAACCCGCGCCCGAGACGCATTCCGAGGTCGGTGTCGAGCACGACGCCGGCGGCAGCTTTCCGCCTTTCGATTCCTCTACCTTTCCGTCGCAGCTCCTGTGGCTCGCGATCACGTTCGGCCTGTTCTACCTTTTCCTGAAGAAGGTGATCCTGCCGCGCATCGGCGGAATCCTCGAGGTGCGGCAAGACCGCATCGCTCAGGATCTCGGCGAGGCGGCGCGCCTCAAGGAAGAGGCCGACGCCGCGGTCGCGGCCTATGAGCAGGAACTGGCCGACGCCAGGACCAAGGCCAACGCCATCGGCCAGGAAGCCCGCGACGGCGCCAAGGCCAAGGCCGAAGCCGAACGCAAGAAGGTCGAGGGCGCGCTCGAGACCAAGCTTGCCGAGGCGGAAGCCCGCATCGCTCTGATCAAGGACGCCGCCATGCGCGACGTCGGCCAGATCGCCGAGGAGACCGCCGGCTCGATCGTGCGTGAGCTCGTCGGCTCCGACGCCGACAAGACGGCGGTCGCAGCCGCCGTCAAGTCGGCAAGGGGGTAACGGATGGACGCTACATTCTGGGCCTTCGTCGGCCTCATCCTGTTCCTCGCTGTCATCGTCTATTTCGGCGCGCCGAAGGCGATCGGCAAGTCGCTCGACACCCGCGCCGAGCGCATCCGCCATGACCTCGACGAGGCCCGCCGCCTGCGCGACGAGGCTCAGCAATTGCTGGCCGAGTACCAGCGCAAGCGCAAGGAAGCCGAGCAGGAGGCGGGCGACATCGTCGCCGCCGCCAAGCGCGAGGCCGATGCGCTGGTCGCCGAGGCCAAGCAGAAGACCGACGACTATGTCGCGCGCCGCACGACGCTGGCCGAGCAGAAGATCGCCCAGGCCGAGCGCGATGCGGTGGCGGAGGTGCGCGGTCGCGCCGTCGACATCGCGGTCGAGGCCGCCGGCAAGCTTCTCGCCGGCAAGGTCGAGGCCGGAGCGGGGGCCACCCTGTTCAAGTCGGCGCTGTCCGAGGTCAAGGCCAAGCTCAACTGAGCCGACCCGATCCGAACAAGGAAAAATGCCGCCTCCGGGCGGCATTTTTTATTGCGGCCCCGGCAACCGGCGGGGAAGCCCGGCGGTTCATTCGAAGCTGACGCTGACCTTCGGGTTGCCGGCCAGCCCCTCATAGGCAACCGTCGCCTTCAGCCCCGGCTTCGGCGCCAGCAGCGGCCCGAACGAGCCTAGGCTGACGAGGTCCCCGGCCTTGAACGAGACGCCGCTGTCGCGCAGCCACAACACCGCGTTGAGCGGATGGCCGAGGATGGCCGCACCCGGCGCGCGCGCCAGTTCCTGGCCCTCGCCATCGGTGACGACGACCTGCATGGCGGCCAGCGCCGACAGGAACGCCTCGGTGGCGTCGGCGGGGATGGCGGCGCCGAGAACGCCCTTGCGCGCGCCGACATTGATCGCGGTGATCCGGTCGGCGTCGAGCGCCTTGGGATCGCCGACGACGAGGTCGGGCAGTTCGATGAACGGATGGACGGCCGAGATGTGCGCCAGCACCTCCCGCGGCGAGGTCGCGGCGTTGATGCCGTCATCGGCGACGACGACGATCATGTCGGCCTCGAAGCGCGGCAGCGCGCCCCACCCGGCCGGCACCGCGGCCCCGTCCTCCAGCATCATGCCTGCATAGAGGACGCCGCGCACCGGCGAGCTGGCGCCGAAGGCCTTCTGCGCCGGCTCGCTGGTCAGCCCCGCCTTGTAGCCCGACGGCGCGCCCCAGTCCCTGGCCAGAAGCGCCACCAGCTTGCCCTGCGCGCACAGCGCGTCCTCGGTCGTGGCGACGTCCGGCGTCGGCGCGGGCTTCGCCGCGAGGATGTCCGCCGCGAGTTGCGCCACGGCCTCGTCGGACGGGCATTGCGCATGGGCGACGCCGCCGGCCGCGACGCAGGCCGCAACACAGGCGATGAACGCCATTGCGGCTCCGCGGCCGCGAACAGGATTGAAGATCATGCTTGTTCCTCCCGCTTGTCGACATGCCGGAGCCCGGACCGGGGCTTCCGGCAGGGCCATATTCGCGCCGCGGGCGCATTCTGCCAAGCGGCGGCGGCAAAGCATGAAGACGGGGGAGATGCGCGGCGGCGAAAAGGCCGCTCAACGCACCTGATCGAGCAGGCGTTTGCACTCCAGAAGATCGAACAGGGCTTCCTGCAACAGCGCCCGGTTGTCGCGTGACAGCCGCCCCTCGCCGGCCTGCACCGGGCCGACCTCCTCCTGCTTGCCGAGATTGAAGAAGCGCAGGCCCGGCCGCACCCGCGGCTGGCCGACCAGCATCTCGTCGTCGGCGCGCGGGCGCGACTGCGCGGCCGGGACCTCCTCATGCGCGGTTTCGGCCCCCATCTCGGCCTGGCGGCGCTGGGCGATGGCCTCGACCGCGGCGAGATCGCCGCTGCCGATGGCGATGACGAACTGCACGCCGTTGTCGCGCAGCAGCTTCTGCACGCCCTTGATCGTGTAGCCCTGATCGTAGAGCATGTGGCGGATGCCCTTGATGAGGTCGACATCCTGCGGGCGATAGTAGCGGCGGCCGCCGCCGCGCTTCAGCGGCTTGATCTGGGCGAACCGCGTCTCCCAGAAGCGCAGCACATGCTGCGGCAGGTCGAGCTGCTCGCCAACCTCGCTGATGGTGCGAAAGGCGTCCGGGCTCTTGTCCATGGCTTCGGGCATTCCTGCTGCGGGTTCCTTGGTGCTTCGAATCGTGGCGTTTCGAATCGTCGGGCATTGAATCGCCCCGGAAGGGCGGTTTCAAGCCGCTTGCGTTCCCCGAACGTTGCCGCGCGGCGGCAGCCATCGCGCGAACCCGCGCGCTCCTGCCGGGATGCTCCTATTTCCTGGCCTTGGACTTGATCGCCTGATGCGAGCGCAGGATGCGCTGCTTGAGCACGTTCGACGCCTTGAAGGTCATGACGCGGCGGGGAAGGATCGGCACCTCCTCGCCGGTCTTGGGGTTGCGGCCGACCCGTTCGTTCTTGTCGCGCACCTGGAAGGTGGCGAAGGAGGACAGCTTGACGGTCTCGCCGCGGACGATCGCCTCGCAAATCTCGTCGAGGACCATCTCGACGAGTTGGGCGGACTCGGTGCGCGACAGACCGACCTTGCGATAGACCGCTTCTGCCAGGTCAGCGCGCGTAAGTGTCTTTCCCCCCATCGAGCGGTCCAACCATTTCGAACTATCTGAAAAATCCGTAATATTTTCGGACGTTAAGAAATTGCCCGCTTCAGGTCAAGAACCTGAGCCGCAACGCGCGAAGAGTTTCGCGCGTGGTTGACCGTGTGTTACCAGCGCAGGAGAACCGCGCCCCAGGTGAAGCCGCCGCCCATCGCCTCGAGCAGAACGAGGTCGCCCGGCTTGATGCGGCCGTCGGCCACCGCCGCGCCGAGCGCCAGCGGCACGGACGCAGCCGAGGTGTTGCCGTGCAGGTCGACGGTGACGACGACCTTGTCCTCGGCGATGCCGAGCTTCCTGGCCGAGGCGTCGATGATGCGCCTGTTGGCCTGATGTGGCACGAACCAGTCGAGGTCCCGCGCGCCGACCTCGCCCTTGGCGAGCACGTCCTCGACCACGTCGGTGATCATGCCGACGGCATGCTTGAACACCTCGCGGCCTTCCATGCGCAGATGGCCGACCATGCCGGTGGTCGAGGGCCCGCCATCGACATAGAGCTTGTCGCGGTGGCTGCCGTCGGAGCGCAGGCTGGCGGCCAGGATGCCCCGGTCCGAGAGCAGGCCGGCGCTTTCCGCCGCTTCGAGCACGATGGCGCCGGCGCCGTCGCCGAACAGCACGCAGGTGGTACGGTCGTTCCAGTCGAGAAGGCGCGAGAAGGTTTCCGCGCCGATGACCAGCACGCGCCGGGCGAGGCCCGACCTGATGTGGGCGTCGGCGGCCGTCACCGCGTAGACGAAGCCCGAGCAAACCGCCTGCATGTCGAAGGCGAAGCCGTGGCGCATGCCCAGCCGCTCCTGGATCTCGACGGAGGTGGCGGGAAAGGTGTTGTTGGGCGTCGAGGTGGCGAGCACGATCAGGTCGATGTCGGCCGGCGTCAACCCGGCATTGGCGAGCGCCGCGCGCGCCGCCGCCTCGCCGAGCGAGGCGGTGGTCTCGTCCTCGCCGGCGATGTGGCGCTGGCGGATGCCGGTGCGCTGGACGATCCATTCGTCGGAGGTGTCGACCAGCGCCTCGAATTCGGCGTTCTTCATGATGCGGCGCGGCAGGGCGGTGCCGACACCGCGCACGACTGAGCGTATCATCTGAGCTTATCCCCGCTCTTCCTCGGCCGCGCCGTCGCCGCCGGCGACGCGCTTGCCGGGCCTGCCGCCATGGAACGCTTCCAGTTCCTTGCGGATGCCGTCCATCAGACGGCTGCGGGCCATGTCGTAGCCCAGTTCGACGGCGGCGGCAAACCCTTCCGGGTCGGCGCCGCCGTGGCTCTTGACGACGATGCCGTTCAGCCCGAGGAAGACGCCGCCATTGGCGCGGCGCACGTCCATCTTCTCGCGCAGCGTGTTGAAGGCGTCGCGCGCCAGCACGTAGCCCAGCTTGGTCATGAAGGTGCGGCCCATGGCGGCGCGCAGATATTCGGCGATCTGCTTGGCCGTGCCCTCGGCGGTCTTCAGCGCGATATTGCCGGCGAAGCCCTCCGTGACCACGACATCGACGGAGCCGCGGCCGATGTCGTCGCCCTCGACGAAGCCGCGATAGTCCATCGAGGCGAGCTCCGCCTCGCGCAGCAGCCGCCCGGCCTCCTTGACCTCCTCCTGGCCCTTGACCTCCTCGACCCCGACATTGAGCAGGCCGACCGAGGGGCGCTCGATGCCGAAGATGGCGCGCGCCATCGCAGAGCCGAGAATGGAGAAGTCGATCAACTGGTGGGCGTCGGCGCCGATGGTGGCGCCGACGTCGAGGACGATGCTCTCGCCCCTGAGCGTCGGCCAGATGGCGGCGATGGCCGGCCGCTCGATCGAGGCCATGGTGCGCAGGCAGAACTTGGACATCGCCATCAGCGCGCCGGTGTTGCCGGCCGAGACGCAGACGTCGGCGTCGCCGGTCTTGACCGCCTCGATCGCCTTCCACATCGACGATTTCCAGCGGCCCTGGCGCAGCGCCTGGCTCGGCTTGTCGTCCATGCGCACGGAGACGTCGCAATGGACGAACTGCGCGGCATCGGCGACGCGCGGGAATTTGTCCAGCACCGGCCGCACGCGCTCGGCGCGCCCGAAAACGACGAAGCGCACGTCGGGGCGGCGCTCGGCCACCTTGTCGAGACCGGCGATGGTGATCTCCGGCCCGTGGTCTCCACCCATTGCGTCGATGGCGATGCGTATCAAGCGGCAGTCATTTCTTCTTGTCCCGCCGGTGCAGGGTCCGGTCGGGGAGAGGGACAGAACGGGGCGAAAATAGCGTTTTTACCGTGCCGCACAACCGGATTCACGGCCTGGTCCAGCGATTTCAGAGCTTCTTTCTCAATTCGGCCAGCTTGTCGTGGAGAGGCCCTCGCCTTTCCTCGCCCTCGCCCGCCCCGGCAAGGGTCGCGCCGCGCTTGCGCGGATAAGGATCGATGCCCAGCGAGAAGAACTCCTCGGCGAGCTGCCCGGCATCGACGGTGTCGCCGGCGAACGCCTCCGGGGCATCGTCGCCCTCGGCGTCGAGAAGGATCTCGCCCTCGGCCGAATAGGTCGGGACGGCGAGGCGCGAGCCCTCGGGCACGAACGTCGCCGCCACCTCCTCCTCGACCCGCGCCGCCACCGGCTCGAGCGTGACGATGCACTCCTGCACCACGTCGGCGGTGACGCGGCCCGTGATGCGGACGCCGCCACGCTTCCACGCCGCGACGTCGAGCTCGGCCAGGAAGCGCTCGACGGCGACGAGGCCGTGCGCCTGCGCCAGGGCGGCGCGCTGGGCGGCGTCGGCCTCGATGGTCACCGTCATGCCGTTCTTCGGCAGCCGGGCGACGTGGACGGGGAAGGAAACCGGGCTCGCCGATCCGGAACGGGCGGTCATACGGCCGGTCATGGCGTCGGCTCCGGCCGGTCCGCCGCGGGGAAGGCGACGCGGCCGGCGATCAGCGCCGCGTCGGGCTGCGCCGCCAGCGCGGCGTGCGCCCGCCGGGCATAGGCGGCGAGGTCGGCCGCCTCGGGCCAGGCGGGCTGCTGCGGCTGGACGTTGCGGGCGAGAGCGGCGGCGAGAGCGGCGGCGTCGTCGGCCACCAGCGCCTCGCGATAGGCCTGGGCGCGGCCATAGAACATCTTCGCCAGCTTCTTCATCCGCTTCGGCATGCTGATGTCGTTGATGCCGAGCTCGCGCAGCGAATGGTCGACATCCTTGAAGAACTCGTCCGTCACCTCCTGGGCCAGCCCGGCAAGGGCCGGGCCGCTGGCGCGGGCGCGCTCGAGAAACAGGACCATGTGCAGCGACAGCATCTCGTAGCGGCCGAGCGGCGTGTCGGGCACGTTCCAGTGCGAATAGAAGCGCGGCTGCCGCGCGGCCGCCACGATTGCCTCATAGACAGCCTCGACGACCTGCCGGTTGGACCGCTGCCCGAAGCCCAGGCCGAAACTCTGGCCGAAGCTCAGGATGGACTTGAACATGGCATCTGCTTTCCGAACGGCTGGTTTCGATCCGCGGCGCGGTTGCATCGCCGCGCAAGCTGGTTTACCGCTTTTGCCGCCCGGCGCAAGCCGCAGGCGCGACGGGGAGAAGATGGAGTTGCCGGTGCATTCGCAGACTTTCACGACAGCCGCCGCCCGCCCGGCCCGCCTCGCGCTCGCCGCCGCCGGCATGGCGCTCCTGCTTGCCGGCTGCAATTCGGCCGAGGCGCTGAAGCCGAGCGAGACGCTGTCCCACGGCTTCATCGTCGACCAGGAGACGCTCGACCTCGTGCCGGTGGGCTCCAGCCGCGAGCAGGTGCTGCTGTCGCTCGGCACACCCTCGACCAAGGCCACCTTCGACAGCGAGGCGTTCTACTACATCTCGCAGACGCGCCAGCGCTCCGTCGCCTTCATGAACCCGCGCCTGACCGACCAGAAGGTGCTCGCCGTCTATTTCGGCGCCGACGGCCGCGTCTCCAACATCGCCCATTACGGCATGCAGGACGGCAAGGTGTTCGATTTCATCTCACGCACCACGCCGACCGGCGGCAAGGAAACCTCGTTCCTCGGCGGCCTGATCACCGGCATGCTCTCCGGCGGCCCGCCGGCCAACCCCAACCCGTTCTGACGGACGCCCTTATCCGGCAAAACGGAAAAGGCCGCGGGGATCGCTTCCCGCGGCCTTTTCGCTTGTCCGTCGGCGGAAGGAGGAAGGCGGCCTGCCCGCCTTCCCCGCCTCCGGCCTCGTCAGTGCGCCAGCACCGCCAGCAGCAGCAGGGCGACGATGTTGGTGATCTTGATCGCCGGGTTGACCGCGGGACCGGCCGTGTCCTTGTAGGGATCGCCGACCGTGTCGCCGGTGACGGAAGCCTTGTGCGCTTCCGAGCCCTTCAGGTGCTTGACGCCGTCCTTGTCGGTGAAGCCGTCCTCGAACGACTTCTTGGCGTTGTCCCAGGCGCCGCCGCCCGAGGTCATCGAGATGGCGACGAACAGGCCGTTGACGATGACGCCGAGCAGCGAGGCGCCGAGCGCGGCGAAGGCGGACGCCTTGGAGCCCGAGATCAGCAGCACGCCGAAATAGACGACGAGTGGGGCGAGCACCGGCAGGAGCGACGGGACGATCATCTCCTTGATCGCCGCCTTGGTCAGCAGGTCGACGGCGCGGGCGTAGTTCGGCTTCGAGGTGCCGGCCATGATGCCCGGGTCCTCGCGGAACTGCTTGCGCACCTCCTCGACGATGGAACCGGCCGCGCGGCCGACGGCCGTCATGGCGATGCCGCCGAACAGGTAGGGGATCAGGCCGCCGAAGATCAGGCCGGCGACGACGTAGGGGTTGGCGAGCGAGAACGAGATCTCGCCGACATCGGCGAAGTAGGGGAACTGGGCGCTGTTGGCCGCGAAATACTCCAGGTCGTAGGAGTAGGCGGCGAACAGGACCAGCGCGCCGAGGCCGGCCGAGCCGATGGCGTAGCCCTTGGTGACGGCCTTGGTGGTGTTGCCGACGGCGTCGAGCGCGTCGGTCGACTGGCGCACCTCGGACGGCAGGCCCGACATCTCGGCGATGCCGCCGGCATTGTCGGTGACCGGGCCGAAGGCGTCGAGCGCGACGATCATGCCGGCGAGGCCGAGCATGGTGGTCACCGCGATCGCCGTGCCGAACAGGCCGGCGAGCTGGAACGTCGCCAGGATGCCGCCGACGATGACGATGGCCGGCAGCGCCGTCGACTCGAGCGAGACGGCGAGGCCCTGGATGACGTTGGTGCCGTGGCCGGTGACGGAGGCCTGGGCGATCGAGTTGACCGGGCGCTTGTTGGTGCCGGTGTAGTACTCGGTGATGACCACGATCAGGCCGGTGACGATGAGGCCGATCATGCCGCAGGTGAACAGCGCGGCGCCGGTGATCGACTGGCCGGCGACCACGCCGATCTCGCCCCAGCCGATGGTGAGCTGGTTGGCGACGGCGACGCCGCCGATGGTCAGGATGCCGGTGACGATCAGGCCCTTGTAGAGCGCGCCCATGATCGAGCCGTTGGCGCCGAGCTTGACGAAGAAGGTGCCGACGATCGAGGTCACGATGCAGGCGGCGCAGATGGCCAGCGGATAGATCATGACGGAGGACAGCACGTCGGTGCCGGCGAAGAAGATCGCGCCGAGAACCATGGTGGCGACGACGGTCACCGCATAGGTCTCGAACAGGTCGGCGGCCATGCCGGCGCAGTCGCCGACATTGTCGCCGACATTGTCGGCGATGGTGGCCGGGTTGCGCGGGTCGTCCTCGGGGATGCCGGCCTCGACCTTGCCGACGAGGTCGCCGCCGACGTCAGCGCCCTTGGTGAAGATGCCGCCGCCGAGACGGGCGAAGATCGAGATCAGCGAGGCGCCGAAGCCGAGCGCCACCAGCGCATCGATGACGGTGCGGTCGGCCGGGGCGAAGCCCAGCGGGCCGACGAGGACCCAGTAATAGACCGCGACGCCGAGAAGCGCGAGACCCGCGACCAGCATGCCGGTGATCGCGCCCGACTTGAAGGCGATGTCGAGGCCCGCGGACAGGCTGTTGGAGGCCGCCTGCGCCGTGCGCACGTTGGCGCGGACCGAGACGTGCATGCCGATGAAGCCGGCCGCGCCCGACAGCACGGCGCCGACCAGGAAGCCGATCGCCGCAATGGCCGAAAGAAGCCACCAGGCGAGCACGAACACCACGGCGCCGACGATGGCGATGGTGGTGTACTGGCGGGTGAGGTAGGCTTGGGCACCCTCGCGGATGGCGCCGGCGATTTCCTGCATCCGTGCGTTGCCCTGGTCGGCCGCCAGGACCGACTGGGTCGCCCACATGGCGTAGACGACCGACAGGACGCCGCAAAGAATGACGACATAAAGTATGGTCATTTCACGGGATTCCTCGATTGAAGGCCCGCAAGAACCCCTCCGCGGGCCGGGGGTTGAGAGGGTGGAGCCCGGACGGACTCTGCCATATCGCTGCGGCTTATGCGGAACGGCCCAGGAAAGGTCAAGGTTTGGATAAGCTTTTGCCCGGAAATCGCCCGGTTTCGCCGGCGGCGGGCCGAAGCCGGCCTCAGGCGGCGACGCGGCGGGCGGAAAGCCGCAGGCTGACCAGCCCCGCCAGGCACAGCAGCACCACCGGGAAGACGACCCAGTTCAGCGCCTCCCAGCCCCATTTGTCGTAGACGACGCCGGACATGAACGAGGCGAACGCCACCGTCCCGAACAGGATGAAGTCGTGGAGGCCGAGGACCTTGCCCTGCTCCGAGGGACGGTAGGTCTCGGCGATGATGGCCGTGGTGCCGATGAAGCCGAAATTCCAGCCGAGGCCGAGCAGGATCAGCGCGGCCCAGAACTGCCACAGCGCTATGCCGGAGAGCGCGACGGCGCCGCAGGCGACCAGCAGCGCCAGCCCGAACGCGACCACGGCCTCGGCCCCGAAGCGCGAGATCAGGCGGCCGGTGAAGAAGCTCGGCGCGAACATCGCCATCACATGCCAGGAAATGCCCAGCGTCGCCTCGTCGGGCGAGAAGCCGCAGCCGACCATGGCCAGCGGCGCGCCGGTCATGACGAAGCTCATCAGCGCGTAGGTGCCGATGCCGCAGACGAGGCCGGCGACGAAGCGCGGCTGGCGCATGATCTGCCCAAGCGGCCGGGCGTGGCCGTCGTCGAGGCCGGACGTCGCCGCGGCGGCCTTGCGGCCCCCCGGCAGGAACAGCAGGATCGCCGCGCCGACGGCGGCGAGGCCGACGATGCTGGCGAACGAGCCGGCGAACATGACCGGCGACATCAGATCGCGGGTGAAGATGACGATCTGCGGCCCGAGGACGGCGGTGACGACGCCGCCGGCCATGACCAGCGAGATGGCGCGCGCCTTATAGGCGGGCGGCGCGTAGTCGGCGGCGGCGAAGCGTATCTGCTGGATGAAGGCGCCGCCGACGCCAAGCGCGATCATGCCGGCCACGAACAGCCAGAACGAGAACCCGACGAGGCCGAGCGTCGTCACCACGCCGCCGAGCGCGGTGACGGCGGTTCCGGCCTGGAAGCCGAGGCGGTAGCCGATGCGCTTGATGAGGGCGGCGGCGGGAATGGCGCCGAGCGCGACGCCGACGGTGAAGCCGGTCACGGGCAGCGTGGCGAGCGACTTGTCGTCGGCGAGCAGATAGTGGCCGGACAGCGCGCCGAGCGCGAAGGAGATGGGCGCGGCCGAGCCGACCACGGCCTGCGAGGCGGCCAGCACGAAGGTCGCGCGCCGCGCCTCGCGGCCGCCCGTTCCCGCATCTGTCCCCACTGCGCTCACCGCCCTTACGCTCACTGGGCCGGTTCTTTGCCGCGGCCCTCGCCGCGCGTCCGGCGGGCGACGCGGTCGAGCACGGCGTTGACGAGCTTGGGCTCGTCCTCCTCGTAGAACGCCTTGGCGATGTCGACATATTCCGAGACGATGACCGGCACGGGCACGTCCTGGCGGCGCATCAGCTCGTAGACGCCGGCGCGCAGGATGGCGCGCAGCGTGGAATCGAGCCGCGACAGCGGCCAGTCCTCGGTCAGCGCCTGGCGGATGACGGGATCGACGGTCTTCTGGTCCTCGACCACGCCGGCGAGGATGGCACGGAACCACTGCGCGTCGGCCTCGCGATACTGGGCGCCGTCGACTTCCTTGCCGAGGCGGAACTGCTCGTATTCGGCGGTGATCTCGAGGATGCCGGAGCCGGCGACATCCATCTGGTAGAGCGCCTGCACGGCGGCGAGGCGCGCAGCGCCCCGCTTGTTGGCCCCGCGCTTGCTGCCTTCGCGGGGGGCAGCCGGTTTCGGCGTCAGCGGTTTCGCCAAGGTCATGCTCCGAGGCGGTCGCGCAGCGCGATCATGGCAAGTGCGGCGCGCGCGGCGAAGCCGCCCTTGTCGCCCTCGCCGCGCCTGGCGCGCGCCCAGGCCTGCTGCTCGTTCTCGACGGTCAGGATGCCGTTGCCGATGGCCAGCGATTCCTCGACGGCCAGGTCCATCAGCGCCCGGCAGGATTCGTTGGCGACGATGTCGAAATGATAGGTCTCGCCGCGGATGACGCAGCCGAGCGCGACGAAGCCGTCATAGTCGACGCCGCCGTCCTCGGCAGCGTCGAGCGCGAACGACACCACGGCCGGGATCTCCAGCGCGCCGGGAACCGTGACCACGTCATAGAGCGCGCCGGCGGTGTCGAGCGCGGCGGTCGCGCCGTCGAGCAGGGCGTCGGACAGATCGTCGTAGAAGCGCGCCTCGATGACGAGGAGCCGTGGCGGGACGTTGCTGGTCATGGCGTTCTCCGGAAATCGCCCGGTGACTTAGGCCGAAGCCGGCACCTTAGCAAGCGCTTGATTGGAGATGACCGTCCTGCATCGCGTGCAGGGCTTGGCCGGTCATCCGGCATGGTCCCGCGTTCCGAACCCGGCGAGCCGGGCGGCGTAGCGCGCCATGGTGTCGATCTCGATGTTCACCTCGTCGCCCGCCCGTCTCTCGCCCCAGGTCGTCACGGCGAGCGAGTGATGGATCAGGAGCACGTCGAAACGAAGGCCGTCGACGCCGTTGACGGTCAGCGAGGTGCCGTCGAGCGCGACCGAGCCTTTCGGCGCGATGAAACGGGCAAGCGCTTCCGGCGCTTCGAGCGTGAAGCGCACGGCGTCGCCCTCGTCCTCGCGCGCGACGATCCGCGCCTTACCGTCGACATGGCCGGAGACGATGTGGCCGCCGAGCTCGTCGCCGATTTTCAGCGCCCGTTCGAGGTTGACGCGGGTTCCCGGACGCCACGACGCGACCGTGGTCAGGCGCAGCGCCTCCTCCCACGCCTCGACCTCGAACCAGCGCGCGTTCGAGGCCGGCTCCGGCAGCGCGACCACGGTCAGGCAGACGCCGGCGCAGGCGATCGAGGCGCCGATGGCGATGGTTTCGGGGTCGTAGGCGGTGTCGATGCGCAGCCGCACGCCCTGCGGCAGCGGCGTCGCGGCGGCCACGGTTCCGGTGTCGGTGACGATGCCGGTGAACATCAGTCTGCCCTCGCATATTCATGATAGAGATCGTCGCCGAAGCGGGCTTCGCGAACGAGGTCGAAACCGGGCGGCAGGGTTGCCGGCGTCACCGGCGCGGCGATGCCGCCATCGCCGATCGCCATCGGCCCGGTGAAAAGCGCGATGCGGTCGACCAGCCCCTCGTCGAGGAAATGGCGCGCGGTCTCGGCCCCGCCCTCGACCATCAGCGTCATCGTTCCCTGCGCGCCGAGATCCTCGAGCAGCTCCGGCAGCGCGATGCGGCCTTCGTGCAGCTCGACCGAGAGAAAGCCGGCGCCGAGCGCCGAGAGCGCGGCGCGGCGGGCTTCGTCCGCCGCGATCGAGGATGCGAGCAGCAGCGGCACCCGCCGCGCGCCTTGCGCCAGTTTCGACGTGGCCGGCAGGCGCAAGTGCGCGTCGAGGACGATGCGCGCCGGCGAGCGGCCTTCCAGCCCCGGCAGGCGGCAGGTCAGTTCGGGGTCGTCGGCGAGCGCGGTGCCGATGCCGATCAGGATTGCGTCGGATTCGGCCCGCATCATATGCGCCTGACGGCGCGAGACCGCGCCGGTGATCGCCACCTGCCCCTCGCCCCGGCGGCCGATCATGCCGTCGGCCGAGACGGCGAGCTTCAGCGTCACCTCCGGGCGCTTCAGCCGCGCGCGGGTCAGATATCCTGCGAGGAGGTCTTCCGCCTCGGCGGCGAGCACGCCTTCCGTCACCGCGATGCCGGCTTCGCGCAGGATGGCGTAGCCGCGCCCCGAGACGCGCGGGTCGGGATCGCTGGCGGCGCCGACGACGCGCGCCACGCCGGCGGCGACCAGCGCGTCGGCGCAGGGCGGGGTGCGGCCGTGATGGGCGCAGGGCTCCAGCGTGACATAGGCGGTCGCGCCGCGCGCGCGCGCGCCGGCCTCGGCCAGCGCCTGCGGCTCGGCGTGCGGGCGGCCGCCGACGGCGGTGACGCCGCGGCCGACGACGACGCCGTCGCTGACGATCAGCGTGGCCACGGACGGGTTGGTGGCGGTCCGGCCGAGATTGCGCCGCGCCAGGCGGATGGCGGCGGCCATGAAGCGCCGGTCTGTCTCGGCCGGCACGGACCTATTCCTCGTCCTGGTCGCTGCGCAACTCGCCGAGCACGTCGTGGAAATCCTTGGCCTCGCGGAAATTGCGGTAGACCGATGCGAAACGGACATAGGCGACATCGTCGATCGACTTCAGCGCCTCCATGACCAGGCGGCCGATCTCGTCGGACATCACCTCGGTCTCGCCCGAGCTTTCGAGCTGGCGGGCGATGCCGGTGGCGGCGCGCTCGATCCGCTCGGGATCGACGTTGCGCTTGCGGGTGGCGATCTCCATCGAGCGCAACAGCTTGTCGCGGTCGAACGCCACCTTGCGGCCCGAGCGCTTGACCACGACGAGGTCGCGGAGCTGCACCCGCTCGAAGGTGGTGAAGCGACCGCCGCAATCCGGGCAGACGCGGCGGCGGCGGATCGCCGCCCCGTCCTCGGCGGGGCGGGAATCCTTGACCTGCGTGTCTTCGGACTGACAGAACGGACAGCGCATGTTACCCCTCCGGCGCCCTTCCGGCGAATGGAACCCTCGCCGGGATGCTTACCCCATCAGCCGAGATAGGGGTAGAGCGGGAAGCGGCCGCACAGCTCGGCGACCTTGCCGCGCACCGCCGCCTCGACCGCGGCGTTGCCCTCGTCGGAATTCGCCGCCTTCAGCCCGTCGAGCACTTGCGAGATCAGCCTGCCGACCTCGGCGAATTCGGCCGCGCCGAAGCCGCGCGTGGTGCCGGCCGGCGTGCCGAGCCGGACGCCCGAAGTGACGAACGGCTTTTCCGGGTCGAAGGGGATGCCGTTCTTGTTGCAGGTGATGTGGGCGCGGCCGAGCGCGGCCTCGGCACGCTTGCCGGTGGCGTTCTTGGGGCGCAGGTCGACCAGCATCAGGTGGTTGTCGGTGCCGCCGGAGACGATGTCGAGGCCGGTTTCCTGAAGGCTCTTCGCCAGCGTGCGGGCGTTGTCGACGACGTTGGCGGCGTAGGTCTTGAACTCCGGCTGCAACGCCTCGCGCAGCGCCACCGCCTTGGCGGCGATGACATGCATCAGCGGGCCGCCCTGAAGGCCGGGGAACACCGCCGAGTTGATCTTCTTGGCGATGGCCTCGTCATTGGTCAGGATCATGCCGCCGCGCGGGCCGCGCAGCGACTTGTGCGTCGTCGTGGTGACGACATGGGCGTGCGGCACCGGCGAGGGATGGACGCCGCCGGCGACGAGGCCGGCGATGTGGGCCATGTCGACCATCAGGTACGCGCCGACCGAGTCGGCGATCTCGCGGAACCGCTTCCAGTCCCAGACGCGCGAATAGGCGGTGCCGCCGGCGAGGATCAGCTTCGGCTTCACCTCGTGGGCCTTCTTCTCGATCTCGTCCATGTCGAGCAGGTGGTCGTCGCGGCGGACGCCGTAGGAGACGACGTTGAACCACTTGCCGCTCATATTGACGGGCGAACCGTGGGTCAGGTGCCCGCCCGAGTTCAGGTCGAGCCCCATGAAGGTGTCGCCCGGCTGGAGCAGGGCGAGGAACACCGCCTGGTTCATCTGGCTGCCGGAATTCGGCTGGACGTTGGCGAAGGCGGCGCCGAACAGCGTCTTGGCGCGCTCGATCGCCAGTTCCTCGACGATGTCGACATACTGGCAGCCGCCGTAATAGCGCTTGCCGGGATACCCTTCCGCATATTTGTTGGTCAGCACCGTGCCCTGCGCCTCGAGCACGGCGCGGCTGACGATGTTTTCCGAGGCGATCAGCTCGATCTCGTCGCGCTGGCGGCCGAGTTCCTTGCGCACCGCGCCGTAGATCTCGGGATCGCGCTCTTCGAGCGACTGCGAAAAGAAAGCGGGGACGGCGGCCGTTACGCGGGTGTCCATGGCATCGGTCCTTCGGTGAGCATGGGAGGTGAGGTTGCCGGCCGCATACCACACTTCCCCCCGCCCTTCCACGCCCGTCCGGGAATTTTCGCCCGCCGGCTTCTCCGGGCCGCGAAAACGCGACAAGGCCGCCTTTCGGGCGGCCTTGTCCTGAACTCTTCTCGTCCGTCCGGCCGGTCAGAGCGTCGAGAGCTGGAGCTCGTCGACACCGTCGCGGCCGTAGATGTCGTCGCGGAAATGGGCGACGCCGTCGCCGGTGGCCCAGGCGGAGATGTAGGTGAAATAGACCGGGACCGGATTGGCGACCGCGATCTTGACGTCCGAGTCCGCCTGGATGGTGTGCTCGATCTGGCGGCGGTCCCAGCCCGGCGTCTCGCGGAGAATCCAGGTGACGAGGTCGCGCACGTTCTGCACCCGCACGCAGCCCGACGAATCGAAGCGCATCAGGTTGTTGAACAGGCTTTGCTGCGGCGTGTCGTGCATGTAGACCGCGTGCGGATTGTGGAAATTGATCTTGATCGTGGCCATGGCGTTGATGCGGCCGGGGTCCTGGCGGAAGCGCAGCTTGGCCGCCTCCTCCGTCGACCAGTCGATGGTCATCGGGTCGACCTCGCCATTGGGGCCGAAGATGCGGATGTTGTTCTCGGCCAGGTAGTTCGGGTTCTTGCGCATCAGCGGGATGATGTCGCGGCGCACGATGGATTCGGGCGCGTTCCAGTAGGGATTGATGTTGATCTCGTGGATCTTGGAATTCAGGATCGGCGTCTGGCGGTCGATCTTGCCGACGATGGCCGTGTGGCGCGAGACGACGCGGCCGTTCTCCACCGCTTCGATCTGGGCGGCGGGGATGTTGACCATGACGTAGCGCTCGCCGAGGAAGCCCGACATCGAGCGCAGCCGCACCAGGTTGGTCTCGAGCTGGCCGAGCCGCACCGGCGCGGAAACGTTCATCGCCGCATAGGTGAACTTGCCGGCTACGCCGTCGGCCGGGATGCCGTGGCGGGTCTGGAAGCGCTTCAGCGCGGCGTCGACATAGGTGTCGAAGGACGGCGAGATGCCGGCGCGCTCGGAAAGGTCGCCCGACAGCATCAGCCGCGTGCGCATCACCTCGACGTCGCGGTCGGAAACGCCGAGCTTGAGCGCCTTGGTCGCCGGCACCATCGGCCAGCCGCCGCGCGCGACGATGTCGGAATACTGGCCGAGCGTGCGCTCGATGTGCATCACCGTCTCGGGGCTGAACACCGGCGAGGTCGAGACCACCCTGCCCGACTGGGCCGAGGCGCGGGCGTCGAACTGGTCGTCCCAGCTTCCGCGCTGGGTCGAGGCCAGAATATCGTCGATGGCGTTCTGCGCGCGGGCCGTCCGCGACAGCGCCGTGGCGGCGAGCGCGCCGGCGCCGGAAAGGAAGATGCGACGCGAAGTCTTCATGCCTGGTCCCGATTCCTGTTTCGTCCGCGATACCGGCTTTCGTCCACAATATCGGCCGCGTCCGCTTCATCGACGTTATGACGGGCTTAACGTTAACATTTGCCCAACGCGCATGGCCGCCCCTTCCCTTTACGGAAGATGGCGGTTCTGCGGTCTCATCTCAATATGGCAGCATCGTGGCCGACAGACGGCACGATGGCGTGAAGGCCGGCGCGGAACGGTCGCGCCGGCCGCCGGAGCGGCAAGCGGCTACATGCGGTAGGCGATGGTGTCGTTCCAGAAGCGGTCGAGGCGCTGGAGGGCGCGGTTCATCTGCTGGAACTCTTCCGAATTGATGCCGCCGACCTGCTCGATCGAGCCGATGTGGCGGTCGTAGAGCTTGGCGACCACGTCGGCCACCTCGCGCCCCTTCGGGGTCAGGCTGATGCGCACCGAGCGGCGGTCGACGCGCGAGCGCTGGTGGTTGATGAAGTCGAGATCGACCAGCTTCTTCAAGTTGTAGGAGACGTTGGAGCCGAGATAGTAGCCGCGCGAGCGCAGCTCGCCCGCGGTCAGCTCGGCGGAACCGATGTTGAACAGCAGGAGCGCCTGGATCGCGTTGATGTCGGACCGGCCGGCGCGGTCGAACTCGTCCTTGATGACGTCGAGCAGGCGGCGGTGCAGCCGCTCGACGAGCTGGAGGGATTCGAGGTAAAGGGAGCGGATCGCATCCTTGCGATCGCCGTCGATATCGGCAGCGGGCTTCGCCGCCTGTCGCGAAGTCGTCATGGGTCTGGCCTCTCGTTTAACGCCCGGTGATCTTGTTTTCTCTCACCTTGGCCCGACCCTATCGAATGCACATAAAATTCGACTTAAACCGCAGGCTTAACAGCGGCTTACCGATGCCCAACCTGCCCTCACGCTGAAGAAACGGTTAATCGGCCTGCCGCCGCTGGCGGATGAGGAAGGCGGCGCGGTAGCCGCAATAGACGGCCGCGACCGCGACATGCAGCACGATCAGCATCGGCCGCGACCCGAACAGATCGGGAAAGCCGGCATGCATGACGACCTCCGTCGCCGCGCAGAGAAACCAGATCACCGCGCCCCAGGACGAGATCATCCACAGGCCGCTGGCCGCGAACGGATAGAGCACTGCGAGCACCACCGAGGCGACCTGCCAGTGCACCGGCATCAGGTCGAAGCGCCAGCCCATGCCGTCGTCGATGCCGATCAGCCGCGCCCAGTAGACGAGGCCGAACAGCATGCAGAGCGCGGCGACCGCGCGGTGGAGCCAGCGCCACGAGAGGTCCAGCGTCGTGGCGTTCAGCGCCACGCTGTCGATGCTGCGATACATGAAGGGCAAGCGCTCCCCGGCTGTCCGATTCACCCTGACGACGGCCTACAATAGGAGAAAGCGCGGCTTTCCGCCAAGCGGGCGCGGCGATCGGGGTTGGTGCCGGGGGTTGGTGCCGGGGGTTGGTGCCGGACGCCGGCGCATGATAGAAGCCTGTCGACTTGCGAAGACGCGGGCAGAAAGAGACGCGACATGAACAGACACAGCCCTTCCCGCCCCGCCCTGCCGCGCAGCATCGACGAGATCACCGCCTCGCGGCGGTTGCGGCGGATGCGCAAGGCCGACTGGTCGCGCCGGCTGGTGCGCGAGAACCGTCTTTCGGTCGACGACCTGATCTGGCCGATCTTCCTGATCGAGGGCGAGAACCGACGCGAGGAAGTGCCGGCGATGCCGGGCGTGTTCCGGCTTTCGGTCGACCTCGCGGCCAAGGAGGCCGAGCGCGCGGCGACGCTCGGCATTCCGGCGCTGGCCACCTTCCCCAATGTCGACCTTTCGCTGCGCGACCGCACCGGCAGCGAAATCCTCAATCCGGACAACCTCATCAACCGGGGAACGCGGGCGATCAAGGCGGCGGTGCCGGAGATCGGCGTCATCACCGACGCCGCGCTCGACCCGTTCACCGACCACGGCCATGACGGCATCCTGACGGAGGGCGTCATCGTCAACGACGAGTCGGCGGCGCAGGTCGCGGCCGCCGCCGTGCTCCAGGCCGCGGCCGGAGCCGACATCGTCGCGCCCTCCGACATGATGGACGGGCGCATCGGCGCCGTCCGCGACGCGCTCGACGCGGCCGGCTTCCAGGACGTGGCGATCATGTCCTACGCCACCAAGTTCGCCTCGGCCTTCTACGGCCCCTATCGCGAGGCGATCGGCACCAAGGGGCTGCTGAAGGGCGACAAGAAGACCTACTATCTCGACCACGCCAACAGCGACGAGGCGATGCGCGAGATCGAGCAGGACCTCGACGAGGGCGCCGACATGGTCATGGTCAAGCCCGGCCTGCCCTATCTCGACATCATCCGCCGGGCCAAGGACGAGTTCGCGATGCCGACCTTCGCCTATCAGGTGTCGGGCGAATACGCGATGATCGAGGCGGCGGCCGCCAATGGCTGGATCGACGGCGAGGCGGCGATGCTGGAAAGCCTCCTCGCCTTCAAGCGCGCCGGCTGCGACGGCATCCTGACCTATTTCGCGCCGCGGGCGGCGGAAATCCTCAAGGGTTGATTCAGGGGCTGATCCAAGGTCCGATCCAGGGCCCTCGGCCGCGCAGCCATTGAAACCGCGTCGAAAAACACCATTTCCTGTCGGGTGGGGCCACCCTTCCGCTTCAGGAGACAGGACCAAATGACGACGCGCATCCTCGACGGCGAGATCATCCCCGGCCGGCTCGACGACATCAGGGCCTATGAAGGCGTGCTGTCGCGCCGGATCATGGCGTTCGTCATCGACTATGTCCTCGTCGGGCTGATGATGATCCCCTTCGCGATCCTCGTCTTCGTGCTGGGCGTCTTCACGCTCGGCCTCGGCTGGGCGCTGTTCTCGTTCCTGTTCCCGGCGGTGGCGCTCACCTATGTCTGGAACACGCTCGGCGGGCCGAACCAGGCCACCGTCGGCATGCGGATGATGGATATCCGGCTGGAGCGGCTCGACGGGGAGCGCGTCGACGGGCTGGTGGCGGTGGTCCACACGGTGCTGTTCTGGGCCGGCAACGTGTTGCTGACGCCGCTGATCCTGCTGGCGACGCTGTTCCTCGAGCGCAAGCGCACCGTCCACGACCTGCTTCTCGGCACGGTGGTGACGCGCGCCGACCGCTAGGCCGGCAATGCCGGCCCGCGAAATTTAACGGTTGACGTTTTCGGCTGGCATGACATGCCTATAGCAGCGAACGACAGACCCGGGCCATGAAGCACCACCAGCCACCGCACGCGCCGCAATTCTACCTGACCGCGCCCTCGCCCTGCCCCTATATCGAGGGCGAGTTCGAGCGCAAGGTGTTCACGCATCTGGTGGGGGACCGCGCGCCGGAGCTGAACGACGTGCTGACGCAGGGCGGCTTCCGCCGCTCGCAGAACATCGCCTACCGGCCGGCCTGCGAGACGTGCCGCGCCTGCGTGTCGGTGCGCATCCTCGTCGACGAGTTCGAGCCGCCGCGCTCGATGCGGCGCGTGGCCGCGCGCAACGACGACCTGATCGGCGCGATCCACGACGCCGAGCCGTCGTCGGAGCAGTATTCGCTGTTCCGCACCTATCTCGACGCCCGCCACCGCGACGGCGGCATGGCCGACATGACGGTGCTCGACTACGCGATGATGGTCGAGGACAGCCACGTCGACACCCGCATCGTCGAATATCGCCGGCGCGGCCCCGGCAGCTTCATCACCGGCAGGGGCGAGGGCGAGCTGATCGCCGTCGCCCTGACCGACTGGATGAGCGACGGCCTGTCGATGGTCTATTCCTTCTACGACCCGGCGGCCGAGCATCGCTCGCTCGGCACCTTCATGATCCTCGACCACATCGCGCGGGCCCGCGCCGCCGGCCTGCCCTACGTCTATCTCGGCTACTGGGTCAGCGGATCGCGCAAGATGGCGTACAAGGTCCGCTTCGAGCCGCAGGAGCATCTCGGCCCCAAGGGCTGGGAGCGGTTCGGCGGGGAGCTTTCCCGGGTCGGGCAAAAATAAGCGCGCCGCATCCACACCATGCCAGGGGCCTTCTCCTGACCGCCATCGGCGGGCTGGCGCTGACGGCCGACATCCCGCTGATCAAGCTCGCCGGCGGCGACGTCTGGTCGGTGCTGATGCTGCGCTCGGGCACGACCTTCGTCGCCGCGCTGTGCATCTGGAGCGTCTGGCGCCTTCTTTCCGCCGGCGCGCCGGCGCTGATCCCCGGAAGGGCCGGGCTCGCGGTCGCGGCGTGCTACGCGCTGAGCTCAATCGCCTTCATCACCGGCGTCTACAACACCTCGACCGCCAACGTCGTCTTCATCCTCGCCTTCAACACCATGTTCGCGGCGCTTCTGTCCTGGGGCTTCCTGAAGGAGCGGCCGCGCCCGGCGACGCTCCTCGCCATGGCGGCGATGGTTGCCGGCGTGCTGATCATCGTCTGGGACGGCATCGGGGCCGGCAACCTGTTCGGCGACATGATGGCGCTGGCGGCCTCGTTCCTGATCGCCTCGGCGATCACGGTGTCGCGGGCGTCCGGCCGCGACATGGGCTTCACGCCGCTCGTCGCCACGCTGGTGCCGTTCACGGTGGCGGCGGGCTTCGTCGCCGCCCAGGGCGGCATCGGGATGTCCGCGCCGTGGTGGATCGTCCTGAACGGCGCCATCGTCATGCCGCTGTCGTTCTACTGCCTGGCGACCGGACCGCGCTACATCAGCGGGCCGGAGGTGGCGATGTTCTACCTGCTGGAAACCGTGCTGGCGCCGGTCTGGGTTTGGATGATCTTCGCCGAGGCGCCGTCGACGCGCAGCCTCGTCGGCGGCGCGATCCTCGTCGCGGCGCTCGTCGCGCATTCGCTGTGGCAGATCGCCCATGGCGCCATCAGGCGCTGAGGCTCAGCGCGCGGTGGCGGCACTCCTGCGGCCGCGCAGCGGCGAAAGGACGAGCCAGAGGCCGGCGAAGCCGCCGAGCGCGGCCAGCGCGCCGTCGCGAACCATGCGACCGGAGTCGAAGCCCGTGTCCAGCACCGCCATCGCCGGCACCTGCGGATCGTGGAAGGCGGACAGCGGACGCCCCGTCACCAGCGCGAAATTCAGCCGGCTGTAGAGCGTCTTCAGGCGGCGGTCATGCGGCGCACCGACGTCGGCGAAGCTCGCCATGCGTCCTTGATAGGCGGTGCCGGCCACCTCGTAATCGTAGGCGACGGCAAGGACGAGCTCGCTCTCCAGCGCGCCGTCAGGCGCGGCGACGCGGCTGCGCTCGGACAGCGACACCGACCGGATCGAGGCATGCGCCGCCGGCCAAGAGCGCGCGGCGAGATGAAGGCGCAGGTCGTCCCATGGCAGTCTCGCGGCCGCCCCGGCGGCGAGCGCCAGGAGCAGGCCGCCGAGAAGGGCGGTCAGCGCCGCGGCGGCCATCGCCGTCGTTTGCCTGCCAGGTCTCCGATCCTCCCGCGCCAGCGGCGCGGCAACGCCTGCCGTTCTCATCCCGGCCCCCGCCGAATATTGCCCTGACGCTACAATAGAAGACGGGCTATTTCGGAACGGCCAAGAAAACCGTTCAAATTGCAGGCAACCGGCAGGCAGGGCGGCGAGCCGCCCGCCGATCCCTTCGCCGATCCCCTCCCCGAACCCCGGCCCGATCCCCTGGCCAGTCTCCTTGCCAGGGGCGTTCAGCCCTGCTTCAACTCCATGAAGCGGATGCGGTTGCTGAACGGGTCGACGACCTCGACCTCCAGCCGCGTCCCCTCGTCCTCGAGGCCGGGTTTCATGTAGCGATAGTTCTTTCCGGCCAGCTCGGCCTGGAAGGCGCGGATGCCGGTCATGTAGACGCACATGTTGCCGCCCGGCGTGGCGTCGCCGGCATGTTCGGTGAGGTGCAGCCGCAGGCCGGCGCGGGAGACCTGCGTATAGAGCGGGAAGTTGGCGCCGTAGCGGTGTTCCCAGTCGACGGCGAAGCCGAGGAAGCCGAGATAGAACTCGTGCGCCTTGGCGACGTCGAAGATGCGCACGATCGGCACCGCCTGCTCGAAGGCGATCGTGCCGGCCGGCGGGGAGACGGCCTGTTCCCGCTCGATCTGCGCGCTCAGTATGTTCCAGTTGCCCAGCCCGAACTGGCGGGCGACGATCTCCAGCGCCTCGCCGTGGCCGATCGTCAGGCCGAGTTCGGCAAGGGCTTCGCGCATGGCTTTCGCCATGGCCTTCGCGTCGCGATGGTCGCGCATGTCCGTTTCCCTCTTCCGGCGAAGCCGCCGTCGGCGCCCGCATTGCCAACGTCTTCGCCCGAAAGGTGGAAACGATGAGCAAGGTCTGATGGAGGCGTTCGCCATGCCCCTCCCCGGGGCGCGGGCTGCCGGCCGCCTCCGGCCGTATCTTCCAGCATAGACGCTTTCGCGGCCCCCGTCAGCCCGCCTTCGTCAGCCCGCCTTCCTCCATTGCAGGACGCGGCGGCGGAACGGGCGATAGAGGACGAGCAGCGCGGCGAGGACGAGGTAGAGGAAGGGCTCGGCCGTCACCACCTTGACCGACATCGCGAAATGCAGCGCGCCGCCGAGCACGACGACGTAGGCGAGCCGGTGAAGGCGGTGCCAGTTCCGCCCCAGCCGCCGGATCGAGAACGCGTTCGAGGTCGCCGCCAGCGGCAGGAGCAGCACGAGGCAGGCCATGCCGATGGTGATGAACGGCCGCTTGGCGATGTCGGCGAGGATGGCCGCGAGATCGAGGTTCTGGTCGAGGACGAGATAGGTCAGGAAATGCATCAGCGCGTACCAGAAGGCGAGCAGGCCGAGCGCGCGGCGGTAGCGCAGGAGGTTGACGCCGGCGAGATCGCGCAGCGGCGTGACGGCGAGCGCCGCGATCAGGAAGCGCAGCGCCCACAGGCCGAGCACATGCTCGAATTCCTTGATCGCGTTGCCGGGTATCTGCCCGCTCGCACCCAGCCAGAACCAGTAGGCCGCCGGCGCGAGGCCAGCCGCATAGAGCGCCCAGACGCCGGCCGAGCGCGGCATGGTCAATAATTGGCCGCGAGGTCCATGCCGGCATAGAGGCCGGCGACCTCCCCGGCATAGCCGTTGAACGGCAGCGTGTCGCGGCGCGACGGGCTGAAGAAGCCGCCCTCGCCGATGCGGATCTCGCGCGCCTGGCTCCAGCGCGGATGATCGACCGCCGGATTCACATTGGCGTAGAAGCCGTATTCGTGCGGGGCCATGCGCTTCCAGCTCGTCACCGGCTCGTCCTCGACGAGCGAGATGCGGACGATCGACTTGATGCCCTTGAAGCCGTATTTCCACGGCACGACCAGCCTGACCGGCGCGCCGTTCTGGGCGGGCAGGGTCTGGCCGTAGAGGCCGAGGGCGAGGATGGCGAGCGGGTGGCGGGCCTCGTCGAGCCGCAGGCCCTCGACATAGGGCCAGGGCAGCGGCTGGAACAGCCCCGTCTGGCCGGGCATCTCGTCGGGGCGCACCACCGTCTCGAAGGCGACGTATCTGGCCGAGCCCAGCGGCTCGACGGCGTCGAGCAGGAGATGGAGCGGAAACCCGACCCAGGGGATGACCATCGACCATGCCTCGACGCAGCGCATGCGGTAGACGCGTTCCTCGAGCGGGAACCGGCGCAGGTCGTCGAGGCCGAAGGCGCGGGGCTTCGCCACCAGCCCGTCGATCTCGAGCGTCCACGGCTCGGGCCGGAACGCGCCGGAACGTGCCGACGGATCGGCCTTGCCGGCGCCGAACTCGTAGAAATTGTTGTAGCTGGTCACGTCCTTCCTCGGCGTCGGCGGCTCGTCGGTGCCGAAGGGACCGGGCTTCAGCAGCAGCGGCGTCGTCGCCTGCGCCGCCGCGGCCACGCGCGCGGCCGGCAGCGAGGCGAGCGCGCCAGCGATCAGCGCGCGGCGGTTCAGCCAGGCGGATCGCGGCGCGATCTCGGACGGCGGCACCGGGGGGACGCGGTAGACGGCCATGGCGAATGCTCCTGCGCGGGCGGCGTGGCAGCCGCACAATGCCTCAAACAGAGCAGAGTTCCGCCGCCGCGAAAAGACGGGCGGCGACCACATTTCGGTGTAGGCTGTCCACCACCCTGCTTTTCAGGCGCGATCAGCCGAATTTGCCGGTGCGCGGAAAGCCTTTCGGCACCGTCCGGCCGGCGGAGGCGCGGACGCCGATCCATTCGGCGAGCTCCTGCGCGGAGCGGGTGAAGGTGCGGTCGGCCGAATCGAGCCACGACAGGCCGTCCGCCATCGCGAAGGTCTTGATGTCGGAAACGCCGCCGTCCTTGTACTTTTGCAGGCGCACGCCCTTGCCGCGCGCCATCTCCGGCATTTCGGAGAGCGGGAAGACCAAAAGCTTGCGGTTCTCGCCGACGATTGCCGCATGGTCGCCGGCGACCGGCACGCACAGCTTGGCCTCGTCCGGCGCCTTGACGTTCATCGCCTGCTTGCCCTTGCGGGTGTTGGCGACCACCTCCGCCTCGGGCACGACGAAGCCGTTGCCGAGATGCGAGGCGAGCAAGAGCTTGCGGGCCGGGTCGTGGACGAAGGCGGTGACGATGTCCTGGTCGTTCTCCATGTCGACGATGATGCGGATCGGCTCGCCATGGCCGCGCCCGCCGGGCAGCCGGTCGGCGCCGATGGTGTAGAATTTTCCACCCGTCGTGAAGACGAGGATCTTGTCGGTGGTCTGGGCGTGGAAGGCGAGCTTCAGCGCGTCCCCTTCCTTGAAGGTCAGCGCCGAGAAATCGGCGAGGTGGCCCTTCATCGCGCGCAGCCAGCCCTTCTCGGACACCACCACCGTCACCGGCTCGCGCTCGATCATCGCCTGGGCGATGTGCTCCTCGTCGTGCTCCGGCGCGTCGGCGAACTGGGTGCGGCGGCGGCCGAGCGGCGTGTCGGAGCCGAAGCGGTCGCGCAGCTTCTCGACCTCCCAGCGGATCGTCTTCCACTGCTTCGCCTCCGAGGCGAGCAGCGACTCGATCTGCGCCTTCTCGGCCGAGAGCGCGTCGAACTCCTTGCGGATCTCGAACTCCTCCAGCTTGCGCAGCGCGCGCAGGCGCATGTTGAGGATCGACTCGGCCTGAAGGTCGGTCAGGTCCCAGCGCGCCATCATCACGGGCTTGGGCTCGTCCTCCTCGCGGATGATGCGGATGACCTCGTCGATGTTCAGATAGGCGACGAGGTAGCCGCCGAGGATTTCCAGCCGCCGCTCGATCTCGCCGAGGCGATGGCGCGAGCGGCGAACCAGCACCTCCTTGCGGTGGTCGAGCCATTCCCGGAGCACCTGCTTCAACGACATGACGCCCGGCACCTTGCCCCGCGACAGGACGTTCATGTTGAGGGGAAAACGGGCTTCCAGCTCGGTCAGCTTGAACAGCGATTCCATCAGGATCGCCGGGTCGACGCTGCGGCTCTTCGGCACCAGAACGAGGCGGATGTCTTCCGCGCTCTCGTCGCGCACGTCGTCGAGCAGCGGCAGCCGGCGCGCCAGCAAAAGCTCGGCGATCTTCTCGACCAGCCGCGACTTCTGCACGCCGTAGGGGATTTCGGTGACGACGATCTGCCAGGTGCCGCGGCCCTGGTCCTCGGCATGCCATTTCGAGCGGGTGCGGAACGCGCCGCGCCCGGTCCTGTAGGCTTCGAGGATGGCGTCGAAGGAATCGACGATGACGCCGCCGGTCGGGAAGTCCGGCCCCCGCACCTTGTTCTCGTCGGGGTCGGCGGCCGGCTCGCGGCTCATCAGCTCCTCGACCTCCGCCTCAGGATGGTCGATCAGGTGGAGCGCGGCGCAGCAGAGCTCGGCGATGTTGTGCGGCGGGATCGAGGTCGCCATGCCGACCGCTATGCCCGAAGAGCCGTTGGCGAGGAGGTTCGGGAAGGCGCCCGGCAGCACCACCGGCTCCTCGTCCTCCTCGTTGTAGGTGGGGCGGAAATCGACCGCGTCCTCGGTGATGCCGGCGAGAAGCTCGACCGCCACCTCGGTCATGCGCGCCTCGGTGTAGCGCATGGCGGCGGCGTTATCGCCGTCGATGTTGCCGAAATTGCCCTGGCCGTCGACCAGCGGGTAGCGCACGGAGAACGATTGCGCCAGACGCACCAGCGCGTCGTAGATCGACTGGTCGCCATGGGGATGGAACTTGCCCATCACCTCGCCGACGATGCGGGCGCATTTGGCGAAGCCCTGGTCGGGGTTCAATCGCAGGAGCCGCATCGCATGCATGATGCGGCGGTGAACGGGCTTCAGTCCGTCGCGCACGTCGGGCAGCGCCCGGTGCATGATGGTCGACAGCGCATAGGCGAGGTAGCGCTCCTCGAGCGCCTGCCTCAGATCGACCGGCTCGATGTGATCGCCGCCCCCGGACCCGGGCGGAACTTGCTCTTTTGCCATGGTTTCCGGTTACTGGAGAGGGCGATTCGGGGCAAGAGCGCATGGCCGCGCCTCTTGCGAGGTTTGCATTGCCTTTTGTGGCGAAACCGTCGATCCTTCCGCCGCGTCATCCTGCGGTCCACATCGTATCCGATGAAGTATGCCCGGGAACGCACAACAGAATCACAGGGATATCCAATGACCGCACCGCGCATGCATATCAGGACGCTCACCCTTTCGGCGCTGCTGGCCCTCGTGCCGCTCGCCGGCGCCTCGGCGCAGGCGGTCGAGGAGGCGGCCGCGCGCCTCAAGGCCTATGCCGCCGACCAGGGGCTGAACATCGACTGGGACGAGGTCTATGTCGAGGGCAACGGCGCCACGCTGGTAGGCGCGCGCACCAGCTTCGAAGACACCGTCGTGCCGATCGGTGACATCCGGCTGATCGGCGTATCGCGCGACGACAAGGGTTTCCGCATCGAGAGGATCTCGCTCAACAGCTACTACACGACCAGCGAGGAGGACGAGGCCGCTTTCTCGATGCGCGACGTCGCCATGAGCAACGTGCTGTTGCCCGACGAAGCGCTACGCGACAATTACGGCGGCTTCCTGTTCTACGAGACGGCCCATATCGCCGAGATGGGGCTGACGCTCGGCGGCGTCGACGTCTTCACCGCGAGCGACCTGCATTTCGAGGCGACCGAGCCCGGCGAAGGGACGCCGATGACGTTTTCCGGCGCGGCCGAGAGCTTCACGCTCGACCTGTCGCCGATGGAGGACCAGGACCAGCTCGCCATCATCGACGCGCTCGGCCTCACGCAGATGGAAGGCTATTTCGAGATCGCGGGAAGCTGGAACCCCCATGACGGTCGCCTCGAGCTCTCGCGATACGACATGACCGTGGTCGACGCCGGCTCGATCGGCTTCACCTTCGACCTCGGCGGCTACACGCCGAGCCTGATCGCCTCGATGCGCGAGCTCCAGAAGCAGATGGCCGGGAACGACGAGGAAGACAACGCCGCCCAGGGGCTGGCCATGCTCGGCCTGCTCCAGCAGATGACGTTCCACGGCGCGCAGATTCGCTTCACCGACGATTCGCTGACCGGCAAGGTGCTCGGCTACGTGGCGGCGAACCAGGGCATGCAGCCGGCCGACATCGCCAACCAGGCCAAGGCGGTGGTGCCGTTCGCGCTGGCGCAGTTGAACAATCCGGACCTGACCGCCAAGGCGTCGCAGGCAGTCGCCGCCTTCCTCGACGACCCCAGGAACCTGACGGTCGCGGCCAGGCCCGCCCAGCCGGTGCCGTTCGCGCTGCTGATGGCGACCGCGATGACGACGCCGATGGAGCTGACCAAGTCGCTCGGCGTCACCGTCGACGCCAACGACTGAAGACGCCGCCATCCGCGGCGTCGCGAAGGCCCGGCCGCCGCGCCGGGCCTTCCCGCGTCAGCGGTGCGCATGCGGGAACACCCGCGACGACTTGACCGTGCCGTAGACCAGGCTGGTCTTGATCGAGCTGATGCCGGGAATGGCGTGCAGGCGCTTGCGCACGAAACGCTCGTATTCCTCGAGGTCGGCGACGACGACGCGCAGCATGTAGTCGGCCTCGCCGGTCAGGAGGTAGCAGTCGAGGATTTCCTCGATGCGCGCGATGCTCTTCTCGAAATTCTCGACGGCGTCGCGCTCGGGCCGCTGGAGCGCGACGAGGATGAAGGCGGTGATGTTCAGCCCGCAGGCGCGCGGATCGACATCGGCCGAATAGCCGGTGATGACGCCCGCCTCCTCCAGCAGCCTGACCCGGCGCAGGCAGGGCGACGGCGACAGGTTGACGCGCTGGGCCAGCTCCTGGTTGGTCAGGTGGCCGTCGGCCTGCAATTCGCGGATTATCTGCCAATCCTTGGCATCGATATCCTTCATTTGCCCCATTTCCAGCATCCAATGCCAATATCGTCAGTGATTGTGGCACTGTTTGGCAGCATCTGCCAGCGCCGTCATGCGAGGATTCGGCATCGACCGAACCCCATGACAGAACCCGTGGCCGACCGGCCAAAGCAGGAAAGCGACCGTCCCATGAACCCGCATCGTCCCGCCGGCTTCGCCACCCGCGCCATCCATTTCGGCTACGATCCGATGCAGAACCAGGGCGCGCTGACCCCGCCGCTGCACCTGACGTCGACCTTTGCCTTCGACAGCGCCGAGCAGGGCGCGGCCATCTTCGCCGGCGAGACGCCGGGCTTCTTCTATTCGCGGGTCTCCAACCCGACCAACGACCTGCTCGAACGGCGCGCCGCCGCCCTCGAAGGCGCGGAAGCCGGGCTCGCGCTCGCCTCCGGCATGGGCGCGATCAGCGCCGTGCTGTGGACGTTCCTCTCCCCCGGCGACGAGATCGTCGCCGACGAGACCCTCTACGGCTGCACCTTCTCCTTCCTCAACCATGGGCTGGCGAAGTTCGGCGTCACCGTCACCCATGTCGACATGACCGACCCGGAGAACGTGCGCGCGGCGCTGTCGGCGAAGACGAAGATCGTCTATTTCGAGACGCCGGCGAACCCGAACATGCGGCTGATCGACATCGCGGCGGTTTCCGAGATCGCCCATGCGGGAGGAGCGCGCGTCGTCGTCGACAACACCTACGCCACGCCGGTCATCACCCGGCCGGTTGAGCTTGGCGCCGACATCGTCGTCCATTCGGCGACGAAATATCTCGGCGGCCACGGCGACCTGATCGGCGGCATCGCCGTCGGCACGGCCGACGACATGCTCCAGGTGCGCGTCTACGGCCTGAAGGACATGACCGGCGCGGTGATGTCGCCCTTCACCGCCATGCTGCTCCTGCGCGGCATCAAGACGCTGAAGCTCAGGATGCGCCAGCATTGCGAGAACGCGATGGCGGCGGCGCGGATGCTGGAGGCACATCCGGCGGTGGCCGAGGTCCACTATCCCGGCCTGCAAAGCTTTCCCCAGCACGAGCTGGCGCGGCGGCAGATGCCCGACTTCGGCGCGATGATCGCGCTCGAGCTCAAGGGCGGGCTGGAAGCCGGCCGGGCGATGATGAACCGGATGGAGATGGTGCGCCGCGCCGTCTCGCTCGGCGACACCGAAAGCCTGATCCAGCATCCGGCCTCGATGACCCACGCCAACTACACGCCCGAGGAGCGTACCCGGCACGGCATCTCCGAAGGGCTGATCCGGCTCTCGGTCGGGCTGGAGGAGGCGGACGACATCCTCGCCGACCTCGAACAGGCGCTCGACGCCCTGCCCCGCTAGATCGCGGCCGCGGCATCGTCGCATTTCCGGCGATGCCGCCTTTTCTTTCCGCCGCAATGGTGTTACCAGCCGCTGCCATCCTGAAAGGGAGAAAAAGAGTCGCCGCCGGCCGCCAGGCTCGAGCGCTCTTCCCGCGCACCCGAATTTTCGAGGACCGGCAATGGCAAGAATCATCGAGACCGCAACCGGCGCGCTGGCGCTCACCTTCGACGACGTGCTGCTTCAGCCCGGCCACTCCGAGGTGATGCCGGGCCAGACCGACGTTTCGACCCGCATCGCTCGCGACATCGACCTGAACATCCCGATCCTGTCGGCGGCGATGGACACCGTCACCGACGCGCGGCTGGCCATCGCCGTGGCGCAAGCCGGCGGCATCGGCGTCATCCACCGCAATTTCAGCCCGGAGGAACAGGCCGAGCAGGTGCGGCAGGTCAAGAAGTTCGAGAGCGGCATGGTGGTCAACCCGCTGACCATCGGCCCCGAGGCGACGCTGGCCGACGCCAAGGCGCTGATGACCGCGCACGGCATTTCCGGCATTCCCGTGGTCGAGAACGGCGGCACCGGCGGCCATTCGACCGGCAGGCTGATCGGCATCCTCACCAACCGCGACGTGCGCTTCGCCTCCGACCCGAAGCAGAAGGTGCGCGAGCTGATGACGCACGAGCGTCTCGTCACCGTGACCGAGAGCGTCGAGCAGGACGAGGCCAAGCGGCTGCTCCACCAGCACCGGATCGAGAAGCTGCTGGTCGTCGACCCGGGCGGCCACTGCGTCGGCCTCATCACGGTCAAGGACATCGAGAAGTCGCAACTGAACCCCAACGCGGCCAAGGACGCGCAGGGGCGGCTCAGGGCCGCCGCCGCGACCAGCGTCGGCGACGACGGGCTGGAGCGGGCCGAGCGGCTGATCGACGCCGGCGTCGACCTCCTCGTCAT
>JBDHTD010000002.1:0-148838 GCA_039808485.1 Aquamicrobium sp.
CCTGCTGATGATCGGGCCGCCCGGCGCCGGCAAGTCGATGCTGGCGCAGCGCCTTCCCGCGATCCTGCCGCGGCTGTCGCCGCGGGAACTGCTCGAAGTGTCGATGGTCGCCTCGCTGGCCGGCGAGATCGCCGGCGGCAGGCTTTCCGACCGCCGGCCGTTTCGCGCGCCGCACCATTCGGCGACGATGGCCTCGCTGGTCGGCGGCGGCGCGCGGACGCGGCCGGGCGAGGCCTCGCTTGCGCATTGCGGCGTGCTGTTCCTCGACGAATTGCCGGAATTCTCGCCGCAGGTGCTCGATTCGCTGCGCCAGCCGATCGAAGCCGGCGAATGCACCATTGCGCGCGCCAATGGCTGTGTCTCCTACCCCGCCCGCTTCCAGTTGATCGCGGCGATGAATCCGTGCCGGTGCGGGATGGCGGGAGAGCCGGGCTTCCGCTGCGCGCGCGGGCCCCGCTGCGAGGCGGACTATCGCGCCCGCGTTTCCGGCCCGATGCTCGACCGCATAGACCTGCGCATCGACGTCCCGGCCGTCTCGGCCGCCGACCTCATCGCGCCGGCGCGGGCCGAGCCCAGCGCCGGCGTCGCCCGCCGCGTCGAGCGCGCCCGCCAGGCCCAGGCGCGGCGCTACGAGGCGCTGGGGCTCGACGCGGCCACGACCAATGCGAGGTGCCCGACATCGCTGATCGAGGAGGTCGCGCGGCCCGACGGCCCCGGAGGCGCGCTGCTGCGCGATGCCAGCGAAAAGCTCGCCCTCTCGGCCCGCGCCTATCACCGGGTGCTCAAGGTGGCGCGCACCCTTGCCGATCTCGACGGAGCCGACACCGTCGGGCGCATCCATCTGGCGGAAGCGATTTCCTGGCGCATGTCGGGCGAGCGGCAGGCGCAGGCCGCCTGACGGGGAGCGGATGGAGGCCGCTACGCGCGCGGCGTGAAGGTTCCCGCTTGGGGCAGCGCCGCGCTGGGCATGTCTGACAAGTGGCCGGCGCAGGCGGCTTGAGGGGGAGCGCTACGTCGCGCCGCCCGAGAAGGTACCAGTTTGGCGCTGCGCCGTGCCGAGCATGACGCGCAAATGGCCGGCGCGGCTACCGGACCGGAGTTGGGAGGAGGCTGTCGCGCGCCGGGGGACACGGCTTCGCGCCGCGCCGGGCACGGACGCCTTCTCTGGTTCAGCCGAACACCAGTTCTCGTTTCGCTGGAACGCCGGCCGTCGCCGGCACGCCAGTTGCCCGTGCCGGAACGGCGGAAATGGTGCCCGTGGGACTGTTCGCTGCTCTCATCCAGCCGAATGCCTGCTCTCGTTTCGCTGCAACGCCGGCCGCCGCCGGCACGCCAGTTGCCCGCGCCGGAACGGCGGAAGCGGTGCCCGCGGGAAGGCTCGCCGCTCCCGCCCTTCGCGGCCTCCTCTGCTGCTCCCTGGCATTCGCGCCGCGCGTTGACATCCCTTGGGATCGGCAATTAGATTGTCGGACAGTCCAACTATATGGTTTTTCCGGAACGGAACAGGTGAATCCCGCTATGCCCCCGGACCAGCCTTCCGCCAGCGGCCCGCCGAGCGTCCCCAAGAGCGACCCCAAGAGCGACCCCAAGAGCGACCCCACGGGCGAGCTGGCGGGCGACCCGGCGCGCCGGCACGACGGCCTGCTGGACCTGACGTCGCTCGAAAGGCATCTGGCCGGCCACGGCCTGGCTCTCGATCGGGATTTCGGCGCCCGCCGGTTCTCGCGCGGCTTCGGCAACGTCAACTTCCTCGTCAGGGTCGACGGCGACCACGCGGTTCTCAGACGGCCGCCGCCGGGGCCGCTTCCGCGCGGGGCGAACGATATGGGCCGCGAATACCTGATCCTCAGCCGCATCCATGCCCGCTTTCCGTTCGTTCCGCGGGCGCTCCATTTCTGTGACGACCGCACTGTGCTGGGCGTGCCTTTCCTGCTGATGGAATATTGCCCGGGCATCGTCATCGCCGACGAGATGCCGCAGCCGCTGCTTTCGGGGTGGGCGGGCGCGGAGCCGCCGGGGGCGGTCCTCGCCGGCCGGATGGCGCGGCTTCTGGCGCAGCTCCACGAAATTCCGCCGCAAGAGGTCGGCCTGGAACGGCTGGGCAAGCCGGACGGCTTCGCCGAGCGCCAGGTTCGCGGCTGGAAGGAGCGCGCGCTTTCGAGCTGGGACCATCAGCCGCCGAAATCGGTAGCACTGCTCGTCGACTGGCTGGAAAGCCATGCGCCGGAAGGATCGCGGGTCTCGCTGATCCACAACGATTTCAAGCTGGACAACATCATCCTCGACGAAGCCACGCTCGCGCCCAGGGCTGTCATCGACTGGGACATGGGAACGCTCGGGCATCCCCTCTACGACCTCGCCATCCTGTTGAGCTACTGGACGGAGAGCGCCGACCCGTCCGTGATGCACGACCTGAGGCAGATGCCGACGGCCCGGCACGGCTTTCCCGGCCGGGAGGCGATGGCGCGCCTGTATGGGGAGGAGGCTGGCATCCCGCTCGGCGACCTGCCCTATTTCCGGGTTCTGGCCTCCCTGCGGCTGGCCGTCGTGTTCCGGCAGATTTACCGGCGCTACCAGGTCGAGGGCGCGACGAAGGAACGCCTGTCGGCGTTCAGCCACCTTGCCGAGGGGTTGGCCGGGTTCGGCGTCGATGTCGCCAGGGGCAGATATTTTTGAAGTGAGAGGGTTCGATGATCGATTTCACGCCGACTTCCGCGCAGGCGAGCCTGAAGGACAGGATCGAGGATTTCATCCTCGACAAGATCGTGCCCTATGAGCGCGATCCCCGCTGCACCGCGCACGGCCCCACCGAGGCGCTTCGCGTCGAATTGAACGCGCTGGCGCGGGCGGCCGGCCTGTTCGCCCCGCATGCGCCGGTGGAGTGGGGCGGGATGGGGCTCGACCATGTCTCGACCGCCATCGCCTTCGAGGCGGCGGGCCTGTCGCCGCTCGGCCCGGTCGCCCTGCACTGCGCCGCGCCCGACGAAGGCAATGTCAACCTCCTGCACAGGGTCGCCAGCGACGAGCACAAGGAGCGATGGCTCCGCCCGCTGGTCGCGGGCGACTTCCGCTCCTGCTTCTGCATGACCGAGCCGGGGGGCGCCGGCGCCGATCCGTCGAACCTGCGGACGAAGGCGGTCTATGACGGCGACCACTTCGTCGTCAACGGCGTGAAGTGGCTGATCACCGGCGCCGACAATGCCGGCTTCGCCATCATCTTCTGCGATGTCGAGGCGCGGGGCGGCAGGCCGGGCGGGCCGACCATGCTGCTGACCGACATGGACGTCGACGGGATCGTGCTCCAGCGGCAGCTCGACACGCTGGACAGCAGCTTCACCAACGGTCACTGGGAGGTCGCGTTTCGCGACCTGCGCGTTCCGGTGGGCAATGTCCTCGGCGCGGTCGGCGAGGGCTTCCGCTACGTCCAGGTGCGGTTGGCGCCGGCGCGGCTCACCCATTGCATGCGCTGGCTGGGCGGCGCGCGGCGCGCGCACCTGATCGCGGTTTCCTACGCCGCCGAGCGGCAGGCGTTCGGCCAGCCGATCGGCCGCCACGAGGGCGTCGGCTTCATGCTGGCCGACAACGAGATCGACCTGCAAAGCGCCCGTCTGCTGATCTGGTGGGCCGCAAGCCTGCTCGACGCCGGCGAGAAGGGGCGGCATGAATCGAGCATGGTGAAGACGGCCGTCTCCGAGATGCTGTTCCGCATTGCCGACCGCTGCGTCCAGATTCTGGGCGGGCTGGGCATCACCCGGGATACGGTCGTGGAACAGATTTTCCGCGAGACGCGCGCATTCCGCATCTATGACGGACCTTCGGAGACCCATCGTTGGGCGCTGGCGAGGTCGATCCTGCGCGAGGCCGGGCAGGACGCCCGCTCGGCGGGACTTGGCAGATACAAGACGGGAGCCTGACGCCATGCAACGGATTTCACCGACCGCCTCGTATCGGGAGCTGCACGAAACGTTCCGCTGGGACGTGCCGGCCCGTTTCAATTTCGGCGCCGACGTGATCGACAAGTGGGCGCAGGACCCCGAGCGCACCGCGCTGATCTGGGCCAACGACAGGGGCGAGGAGCGGCGCCTCACCTTCCGGGACGTCAGCGAGCTCAGCAACAGGCTTGCCAACCACCTGCGGTCGCGGGGCGTGGCCAAGGGCGACAGGGTGGTGGTGATGCTGCCCCGCATCCCCGAATGGCAGGTCGCGCTGATCGGCTGCCTCAAGATCGGGGCGGTGCCGATCCCCTGCGTCACGATGCTGACACGCAAGGACCTGGAGTATCGCATCGGCCACTCCGGCGCGGTGGCGGTGATAACCACGTCGGACAACGTCGCCAAGTTCCCGGATGGCCCCGATGAGGGCCCCGGTGTACGCCTTGCGGTCGGCGGCGGCGGCGAGGGCTGGGACGATTTCGAGCGCGCCCTGTTGGCGCAGGACGACCGTTTCGAGGCGGTCGAGGTCGATGCCGACGACCCGGCGATCATGTTCTACACCTCGGGCTCGACCGGCATGCCCAAGGGGGTGTGCCACGCTGCCCGGGCCCTCTATGCGTGGCGGTTCTCGGCCCGATACTGGCTGTCCCTCGCCGAGGACGACGTCATGTGGTGCACCGCCGACACCGGATGGAGCAAGGCCGGCACCAGCATCCTGTTCGGCCCGTGGAGCTGCGGCACCACCGTGTTCTTCTACGACGGGCCGTTCGACCCCGAGAAGCGCCTCGAGCTTCTGGCCCGCCATGGCGTGACGGTCTACTGCGCCGCGGCGACGGAAATCAGGCAGATCCTACGGCTGAAGCCGTCGCGGACGAAGCTGGAGGCGCTCCGCCTCACCGTCTCGGCCGGGGAAACCGTCAATCCCGACATCGTCAACGCCTGGATGGCCGAGGTCGGATCGCTCCTGCTCGACGGGTACGGCCAGACCGAAACCCTGATGACGGTCCTGAACTATCCCTTCATGAAGGTGAAGCCGGGCTCGATGGGACGGCCGCTGATGGGCATCGAGGCGGCGGTCCTGCGCGAGGACGGCACCGTCGCGAGCGCGGACGAGAACGGTCGCCTGGCGATCCGCGCGCCCAATCCGCAATTGATGCTGGGTTACTGGAACGATCCGGACAGGACCCGCAACAATTATGTCGTCTATGACGGCGTCACATGGTTCCTGACCGGCGACATGGCCTCCATGGACGAGGACGGGTATTTCTATTTCCGCGGGCGCGATGACGACATCATCAGCTCGGCCGGATACCGCATCGGGCCGACCGAGGTCGAGAACGCGCTCTGCGAGCATCCCGACGTCGCCGAATGCGCCGCGGTCGCCAGCCCCGATCCCGAAAGGGGCGAGGTCGTGAAGGCGTTCATCGTCCTCAAGGAAGGCGTGGAGGGCGACGACGCCCTCGCCAGCGAGATACAGGAGCTGACCAAAAGGCTGACCGCCCCCTACAAATATCCGCGGAAGATCGAATTCGTGGCTTCCCTTCCGAAGACGCCGACGGGAAAGATCCAGCGCCATCTGCTAAAGGACCGGGAGTTCGCAGGGAAAAAGACATAAATGGCAGAGCCCAAGCACAAGTTCAGCCGGGTCAGGCGCCCGCCCGCCTACAAGATCGTCGCCGACGAGCTGCTGAAGGCGGTCATGGAGCGCCAGTTGCGCCCCGGCGACGCGCTTTCGGTCGAAAGCGAGCTTGCCGAGCAGTTCGGGGTCAACCGCTCCACCGTTCGCGAGGGCATCCGCCATCTCGAGCAGACGGGGCTTGTGGAGCGGCAGGGAAAGCGGCTGGTCGTTTCCCGCCCCTCCTACAGCGCGCTCGGCGATCAGGTCGGCATGGCGCTCCTGGTCCACGACGTCAGCTTCAAGGAGTTGTGGGACGTCAAGATGGTGCTGGAGCCGCTCGCCGCCGGCCTGGCCTCGGAAGGACTCACCGAACGGCAGCTCGATCGCCTGGAGCGGAACCTGGCCGAAACCAGGGCCGCGCTCGAGAAGAACGAGAATCTCGTGCCGCTGGACCTCGAGTTCCACGAGCTCGTCGCCGAGGCTGCGAACAACACGGCGCTTTCGATCGCGCGTTCGGCCATCGCGCGGCTGTTCTACCCCGCCTATCGGGTCGGCATGTTTCCGGCCAGCTCCGGTCAGCGCCTGCTCGCCGCCCACGAGGTGATCGTCGCGGCGATCAAGGAAAAGGATGCGGCGAAGGCATCCGACTGGATGCGCAAGCATATCGTCGACTTCCGCCGCGGCTACGAGCTTGCCGGCTACGACGTCGACGCGCCGGTTCCGTGGAGCGACTAGAGCGGGCGGTTTCCCTCAACCGCTCTATTCGAAGCGGGCGTCGGCGTGCTCGCCGAGGTCCGGCGCCCGGCGCAGCGGCGCGTTGGCATAGGCGGAGAACCTGATCGGCTGACGCACCACCGGCTGCGCCGTCCCGTCGGTCCGCTCCAGCGTCTCGATCAGGCCGCGCGCGGCGATCTGCGGGTCGCCGCCCACGTCCTTCAGTGCATGGGCCGGACCCCACATCTGGCCGGAAGCCTCGAAGCGGGACGCCCAATGCGAGAACGGAAACCGCGCGATCTCGCCGGCGATCCGCCGTTGCAGCTCCTGCCGCGCCGAGACCCGCTCGGGGCGGGACAGGCCGGCGACGTCGGGCAGTCCGAGATCGCCGCACAGCCGCGACCAATAGGCGTCCTCATGGGCGATCGACAGGCTGAGGAATCGGCCGTCGGCGCAGCGGAACACATCGTAGGCGGGCTCGGCCTGCGGCGGCGCCGGCCCGTCCTCGGCCGCCGAGGCGATGAAGGGCGTCTGCATCGCCAGGACCGCGTCGGTCATCGCCACGTCGATGAAGGTGCCGCGGCCGGTACGGTTCCGCGCCGTCAGCGCCGACAGCACGCCGATGACCGCGAACAACGCCGCTGCGCCGTCGCCCAGCAGCGTCGCCGGCGGCAGCCCCGTCACGTCGCCCGCGATGCGCTCGTGCAGGGCGCCGGCAACCCCCTGGATGGTCAGGTCGTGCGCGGGCCGGTCGCGATAGGGGCCGGTCTGCCCGTAACCCGATATGGAGCAGTAGACGAGCCGGGGATTCAGCCGGGCGAGATCGTCGTAGCCCAGCCCGTGGGCGGCGAGCTTTCCCGGCCGGAACCCTTCGAGAAAGACGTCCGCGGAAGCGATCAGCTCCCTGAGCCGCTCCCGCTCCTGCGGGTCGCGGATGTCGAGGGCGACGCTGCGCTTTCCCCGGTTCAGGCTTTCGTAGAACGGCTTCAGGAACCGCGACGGGTCGCCGCCGCCCGGCCGCTCGACCTGGATCACGTCCGCGCCCATGTCGGTGAGGATCATGGTGCAGAACGGGCCCGGATATTGCTCGGCCATCGACACCACCTTGAGCCCGGCCAGGGCGAAATCGGCGGCCGGTTCGTTCGTGGGCGAAGCGGTCATGCGGGCGCTCCCGTCGGTATCCGTCATATCGCCCAGCTCTGCGCGTCGTCGACGACGACATCGGCGCCGTTGACGAAGCCGCTGGCCGGATCGGTCAGGAAAAGGATCGCGCTGTCGAGGTCCTGCGGCTTGCCCAGCCGCTTGCGCGGCAGCTTGTTCAGCTCCTGCCGTCCCGCGGCGGTCTCCCAGAAGCCTTCGTTGATCTCGGTCTCGATGTAGCCGGGGGAAAGCGCGTTGACGCGGATGCCGTATGGCGCCCATTCGCGCGCCTGGGCCGCGGTCAGGTGGCTGAGCGCGGCCTTGGTCATGCAGTAGATCGACACCCCCGGCCCGACGCGCCGGGCGAGCATGGAGGAGACGTTGACGATCGATCCTTCCACGCCGGTTTCGATCCAGTGGGCCGCGCAAAGCTGCGCCAGACGCCAGGGCGTCCTGAGATTGACGCCGACCGTCTCGTCGAAGTCGTCCGCCGTGTTGCGCTCGGCCCGGCCCGGCCGGTTCACGCCGGCGGCGTTGATCAGGATGGAGGGGGCGAAACCGTCGGTGCGCAGGCTGCCGAACAGGGCGTCGGGGGCATCCTTCCGCGTTGCGTCGAACGCATAGACCCTGGCGGTTCCGCCCTGCGCCTCGATCCGCGCCTTCGCCTCCTCCAGCCGCTCGACACGCCGGGCGGCAAGGGCCACATGCGCGCCGTGGCGCGCCAGAAGATGCACGAAATGCGCGCCCAACCCGCTGGACGCGCCGGTTATCAGCGCGATCTTTCCATCCAGATGTCCCACCGTGCGCGTCCTCGCGGAGAATTTGTCGATATGATTGCCCTATTGTGGGACAATCGGATATTCAAGTCAAACCACCTTCCGCCCCTGCCGGGCGACAGGCGTCGCGAAGCGCATGGCGGGAATCAAAAGACCTTGCGCCGAGGGCGGGTCGGGGGCGTGCCGAGGGCGGGTCGGGCGCGTGTTGGGGCGCTTGCCCGTTCCCGGCGCCGCGCGCGGCCCACCGGCCATCCCCGCTTGCCGTCGGGCCGGTATCGAGGGCAGCGCCGGAGCGTCTGCGACCACGAGAGTCTTTCAGGTTTTGGCGGAAACGACCCCTCAGCCTTACCTTCTCCCCGCCAGCGGGGAGAGGGGGGCGTCGGCGTCGCGGACAATCTTCCTTCTCCCCGTTTAAGGGGAGAAGATGTGGGTCAAGCGGATGAGGGGCGATTCCGACCGAACCGGAATCGCTCGAGAGACGCAGTGGCGCTCTTGCCGTCGGACCAGCCCCGAGCGCGGCGCCGGAGGTTGCGGAAAGCGCGGCTTCGGCCCGGCCGGCGACCCCGCTCTTTCCGCAGCGCTCCCTTCGCCGACGCGCCGCTCAGCCCGCGCGGCCGGCGGTGGGACAAAGGCCGAAGGCGCCGACGACGAGGTCGATCCCGGCCTCGGGCAGCGCTTCCACGAAGCGCTCGATCCGGTCGTAGGCTTGCGCCGGCACGCCCTGCTCGGCCCCGATCCGCCGCACCAGCTCCGAGACGACGGGGCGCTCGAAATTAAAATCGTCGGTGGTCATGCGCTTGTCGACGAGCACGGCGCTACCGTCCTCCAGATCGGCCTCGATGATGCAGCAGAGCTGCGCCACGCCCTCGTCGGGGATGAGGTCGATCCGCGCCACCAGCGCGCCGACCTCGCCGTCGTCATAGGTGGTCATCGCCGCCATGGTCGGCGTGCCGCGCAGCAGCGTCAGGGCGATGCAGAACGGGATGCTCATCAGCGTGCCCGAAATGGTCTGGAACGGCCCCTTGGAATCCATGCCCGCATAGCCGGTCTCGTAGGGGTTCATGCGCACGCGCACCTTGTGGACCGCCCGCCCGGCGATCTTCTCGCGCGCCTCCAGCCCCGCCAGCACCGGCGTCTGGTTGAAGGCGCAGACCGGATACGGCTTGAAGGTGACGCGGTGTATCGACCATTCCTTCCCGAGCTTGGCTGCGAGCCCGGCCGCGTCGCACTCGACGCCGGCGAAGGCGCGGGCGAGCCCGGCCGGCCCCTCGATGGCGCGGGGCGCGGTCACCGAGCCCGCCGCCGCCAGCTCGGCCGCCAGCAGGCCGTTGCGCGCCGCCCAGCCGACCTGATAGCGCCATTCGTCGGTGCCGTCCGAAAAGCTCTGGAGGATGCCGCCGGTGAAGGAGGCGGCGTTGCCGATCGCCGCCGCGGTGCCTTCCGCCGAAAGCCCCATCATCCGTGCCGCCGCCGCCGCCGCCGCCAGCGTGCCGTAGAGCGGCGAGGAGCGCAGGCCCTTCGGGGTCGTTTTGCCCGCGAAGGCCCGTTCCAGAAGCCCTCCGGTCTCGTAGCCGGCGACGAGCGCGGGGATCAGGCGCTCCATCGGATAGCGCCGCGCCTCGACGAGCGCGGTCAGAAGCGGGATCATGATGGCGCCGAGATGCGCCGCGCCGCAGGTGTCCTCCTGCCCGCGTCCGTGGAACAGCGCCGCATTGGCGAGCGCGGCGCCCGAAACCGGGGTCTTGGCGCCGTGAACGAGCAGGGTCGCGCCGTCGCCGGCCTCGCCGTCGAGCGCCAGCGCCGCCGCCCGCGCCACCGGCGCATAGGGCGTGTCGTGGCAGCCGAGCCCGATGCCGTAGCCGTTGAGCAGACAGGTGCGTGCCTTCTCGACCACAGCCGCGGGCAGGTTCTCCATGGTCAGCCCCGCCACGAAACGTCCCAGGTCCTCGCTCAGCGTCATCTCGATTCCTCCCGATTGTCGTCAGGACCGCCGTTGCGGCCCATGCGTCATGCCTTTGCCGTCATCTCGTCGCGAAGCACGCGCTTCAGCACCTTGCCGGACGGGTTGCGCGGCAGCGCCTCGCGGAAATGGAACTCCTTCGGCACCTTGAAGCCGGCCAGGTTCCTGCGGCATTCGCGCTCCATCGCCTCGGCCGAGAGCGCGGCGCCCGGCTTCGGCACGACCACGGCGACGGGCCGCTCGCCCCATTTCTCGTCGGGCAGGCCGATGACCGCGCATTCTGCCACTTCCGGCATCTGGTAGAGGACGCGCTCGACCTCGCTGGAAGCGATGTTCTCGCCGCCGGAGATGATCAGGTCCTTCTTGCGGTCGGTGATGGTGAGGAAGCCGTCCTCGTCGAGATAGCCGACATCGCCGCTGCGGAACCAGTCGCCGAAGAAGCTCGCCGCCGTCTTGTCGGGGTCCTTCCAGTAGCCCTTGGTGACCTTCGGCCCCTTCAGGCAGATTTCGCCCTCGGCGCCCGCGGGCAGGGTCCGGCCCTGCTCGTCGCGGATCTCGATCTCGACATGGGCGAGCGCGCGGCCGGTGGAGCCGATCTTGGCGATCTCCATGCCGGGCTCCATCAGCGTGTCGCCCGAACAGGTCTCGGTCAGGCCGAAGCCGTCGATGAAGCGGGCCTCGGTGAACAGCGAGGTGAAGTCGCGGATGCGGCCCTCCGGCGTCTTCTCGCCGCCCGCGATGCACCATTTGAACGAGGACAGGTCGTATTTCTCGCGGCCGGGCAGCGCCAGCATGCGCCCGACCATCATCGGCGCGAACCACGCGCAGGTGATCCGCTCGGCATCGATGGCGGCGAGCGCCGCCTCCTCGTCGAACTGGCGGTGCAGGTAGATCGCCCCGCCCAGCCACCACACCGCCACGCCGGGCAGGTCGAACGCGCCGACATGGTAGAGCGGCCCGACCATCAGCAGCCGGTCCCGCGCCGTCAGTTCGAGCGCGATCACGTGGTCCATGCACTTCCAGTAGAAATTCTCGTAGGTGTGGACCACGCCCTTCGGCCGGTCGGTCGTGCCGGAGGTGTACATCAGCCGGAACAGGTCCTGCGGCTGGCGCACGGTCATGGCGACAGGCGCCAGCGCGCCGCCGCCGAGCACGCGCGTGTCCTTCTGCGCGGCCTCGTCGAGCAGGATGACGTTGTCCAGGCCGGCCACGACGGCGGAGAATTCCGCGTCGGCCAGCACCAGCCTGGCCCCGGCATGGCCGGTGATGAAGGCGCATTCCTCGGCCGACAGGCGGAAGTTCACCGGCAGGAAGATTGCGCCGAGATGGCTCGCCGCGAAGGCGATCTCCAGGAAGGCGGCGCTGTTCTTCATGAAGACGGCGACGATGTCGCCTTCGCCGATGCCGCGGGCGGCGAGGAAGCGCGCCATCGTCTCGATGCGCTCGAGCAGCTCGGCATAGGTGATCCGCTGCCCTTCATAGACCAGCGCCAGCCGGTCGGGCGAGCGGACGGCGTGGAAACGGATGAATGCGCTCAGATTGACCATCGGACTTCCTCGCGGCGTATGGTTCGCAGGCTAGTAGGAACGCATCATGCCCAGCTCGTGCTGGGCGATGTAGTTCAGGATCATTTCCTCCGACACCGGCGCGAAGCGGAACAGCCGGCAGTCGCGCCACAGCCGCTCTGCGTGGAACTCCTTGGAATAGCCCATGCCGCCCATCGTCTGCATGGCGCGTTCGGTGGCGTCGGAGCAGGCCTGCGCGGCGATCAGCTTGGCGACGTTGGCCTGGCTGCCGAACGGCAGGCCCGCGTCGAACAGCGCGGCGGCGTGGCGGTTCATCAGTTGCGCGCACCGCATCTCGGCATGGGCTTGGGCGAGGGGAAACTGGAGCCCCTGATAGGCGGCGATGGGCCTGTCGCCGAACACCTTGCGCTCCTGGGCGTAGTTGGTCGCGAGCTTCAGCGCCAGCTCGATGGTGCCGACCAGCCCCGCCGTGGTGACGATGCGCTCGGTGTTGAGCACGTCGAGGAGCTGGCGCCAGCCGCCGTGCAGCGTGCCGACCACCTCCTCGGGTTCCACGCGCACGTCCTCGAAGAAGATCGCCGAGGAGGGAATGGCGTTGGTGCCGAGCTTGTCGATGGGGCTGTGGGCGATGCCCTTGCGCTCCTTGTCGACCAGGAACATCGTGATGCCGGAGGTACGGCTCTGCGCCTCCTCGTACCTGACGGTCCGCGCCACGACCAGGACCTTGTGGCAGGCCTCGACATTGGTGATCCAGATCTTCTGGCCGTTGAGGCGGAAGCCGTCGCCGTCGGGTGCGGCGTAGGCGCGCATCTCCAGCGTGTTGGAGCCGGCATTGGGCTCGGTGAGCGCCATGCTGAAATGCAGGTCGCCGCTGATCAGGCCGGGCAGCAGGTCGCGCTTCATCGCCTCGGTGCCGTAGCGGCTGATGGCGACGCCGCCGAAGATCGGGTTCGACATGAAGAGCTGGCCGAGCGTGGAGCCGGCGCCGGTGGCGCAGAGCGTCTCGACGATCAGCGCCATGTCGAGCATGCCCCGGCCCGAGCCGCCATATTCCTCCGGCAGCGCCACGCCGCACAGGCCCGCCTCGCAGATGGCCTTCCACATCTCGCCCGGAAATTCCTTCTTCCGGTCCTTCTCGCGCCAGTAGTCGAGCCCGAAATCCTCGCCGACGCGGCGTGCCGTCTCGATCATCATGTTCTGTTCGTCGGTGAGCGTGAATTGCATGGCCGTTCCGATTGCTCAGGCCTGCCGCAGCAGACGCAGGGGGGTTTCGAGATAGGTTCTGACGCGGTTGAGGAAAGTGAGGCCCTCGACGCCGGTATGGACGCGATGGTCGCCGGAGAAGACGAGGCCCATCTCGCGCCGGAGCGCGGGCGCTCCGTCCGCATCGGGCCGGAACAGCGCGCGCACGCTGCCGACGCCGAGGATCGCCGACTGCCCGGTGTTGATGATGGGGGTCAGCCAGGTCACGTCGTGCATGCCGGCGTTGGAGACGGCGATCGCCGCGCCCTCCATCTTCGCCGCCGAGAGCCGGCCCGAACGGGCCTTCTCCATCGCCGCGCGCGCCTCGGCGGCCACCCGGTCGAGGTTGACGCTGCCCGCGTCGCGCACCACCGGCACGTAAAGGCCGGCCTCGGCCTCGACCGCCATCGCGACGTGGGTGGCGGAGAATTCGAGGATGTCGCCATCGGCCCAGACGCGGTTGATGCCCGGCTGCTCGGCCAGCGCCCGGCCCACCGCCGCGAGCACGAAATGCGTCAGCGTCAGCTTCGGCCGGGTGTCGTCGGCATTGAGGCTCGCGCGCAGTTCGAGCAGCGCCGAGACCTCGGCCTCGACCGAAAGGTAGAAATGCGGCACGCCCTGCTTGACCTGGGAAAGCCGGCGCGCCATCGCCGCCTGCATCGGGGTCGGCCGCACCCGTCGCGCGGCCGCCTGTTCCCCTGCCGCGGGCATGGTCGCGGCCGCAACGGCGGGCGCCGCCCGCTCGACGTCGGCGAGCTTGATGCGGCCGCGCGGCCCGCTGCCGCTGACCGACGACAGGTCGATTCCGCGCTCGCGGGCGATGCGGCGGGCAAGCGGCGTCGCGATCACCCTGCCGCCGGCCGGACTGGCGACTTGCCGGGCGACTTGCCGCACGACTGGCTGAACGGGTGGCGGCGCGACCGCCGCCGCTTCGGGCTTCTTCTCCGCTGCCGCCGGCGGCGCGGGAACGGGCGCGGAAGGAGAGGGGCTTTGGCCGTCGGCTTCCGACGCCAGCCGGCCGACCGGGGCGCCGACCGGAACGGTCTCGCCTTCCTCCACCAGCCGTTCGGCAAGCACGCCGTCGGCTTCCGCCTCGATGTCGGTCGCGGCCTTGTCGGTCTCGACCACGAAGAGGACCTGGCCCCTGGAGAAGGTTTCGCCGGGCGCGACCTTCCATTCCATGAGGAGGCCCTCCGTCATGGTCAGGCCAAGCTTCGGCATGAGGAGATCGGCGGACATGAGGTTCAGCGGCCCTCGAATCTGGCGGGACGCTTCTCCAAGAAGGCCGTGCAGCCTTCATGCGCGTCCCTGGTGTCGAGCACGACGGAGACCATGGCCTGCTCGTGCGCCAGCGCCGACGGCAACGGCATGTCTGCGCCCTGCACCAGCGTGCGCTTGAGCAGCTTCAGCACCAGCGGCGACTTGTCCGCGATGCGCCCGGCCATCGCCATCACCTCCTCCATCAGCCTGTCCTTGGCCACCACCTTGTTGATGAGGCCGATGCGCTCCGCCTCCGCGGCGGTGATGCGGTCGCCTGTGAACATCAGCTCGCGCGCCTTGCAGGGCGCGAGCTGGCGGATGATCCGCTGCGTGCCGCCGGCGCCGGGGAAAAGCCCGAGCGTGATCTCCGGCAGCCCGAGCTGGGCGGTCTCGACCGCGATGCGGATGTCGGTGGCGAGCAGCAGCTCGGTGCCGCCGCCCAGCGCCCAGCCGTTGATGGCGCTGATCGTCGGCTTGTCGCTGAGCTCGATCTTGCGGAAGACGCGGTGGATCACCTCGGCGAAATCGAGATAATGCGCCAGGCCCTGCCGCGAGTTCAGATCGGCGATGTCGCCGCCGGCGACGAAGGCCCTGTCGCCGGCTCCGGTCAGCACGATGACATGCACGGAAGGGTCGGCCTCCAGCGCGGCGAACTTCGTCTCCACCGCGTCGAGCGTCGCCATGTCGAGCGCGTTGAGCGTGGCGGGGCGGTTGATGGTCAGGATGCCGACGCGGTTCTCGATCCTGGTCGTCACATGGTCTTCGGACAAGTCGTTGCTCCTTTATTCCAGCGTCCTGCGGACGGCCGCGGCGATCGCCCCGGCGTCGGGGATGTAGCGCTCTTCCAGCGAGCGTGCGAAAGGCGCGGGCATGAACGGCGCGCCGACGCGGCCGACCGGCGCGTCGAGGTCGTCGAAGCCTTCCTCGCCGATCACGGCGGCGATCTCCGCGCCGATGCCGAAGTCGCGCACCGCCTCGTGCGCGACCACCGCGCGATGGGTCCGGGCCACCGAGGCCAGCACCGTGGCCTTGTCCCAGGGCTGGAGCGAGCGCAGGTCGATCACCTCCGCCGACACGCCTTCGCCGGCCAGCGTCTCGGCCGCCTTGAGGCAGGCGTGAAGCGTCGCGCCATAGGTGATGACGGTGACGTCGGCGCCGTCGCGCGCGATCCGCGCCTCGCCGATGCGCGCCGGCGCGACCTCGTCGGGCAGCTCGCCGGACAGGGCGTAGAGCGCCTTGTTCTCCACCAGCACCACCGGATCGGGATCGTCGATCGCCGCGCGCGTCAACGCGTAGGCGTCCTCGACGGTGGCCGGGCACACCACCTTCAGGCCCGGCACATGCGCGAACCACGCCTCCAGGCACTGCGAATGCTGCGGCCCGGCATTGACCCCGCCGCCATGCGGCAGGCGCACCACCATCGGCACGCTGGCCTGCCCGCCGAACATGAAGCGTGACTTGGCCGCCTGGTTGACGATGCCGTCCATGGCGAGGGTCACGAAATCCATGAACATGATCTCGACCACCGGCTTCAGCCCGGTCAGCGCCGCGCCCACGGCGGCGGTGGAGATCGAATATTCCGAGATCGGCGTGTCGCGCACGCGCTGCGGCCCGAAGCGCTCCAGCAGCCCGCGCGTCGCCTTGAACGAGCCTCCCGCCTCGGCGATGTCCTCGCCCATCACGATCACGTCGGGATCGGCTTCCAGCGCGTCGGCGAGCGCCTTGTTGATCGCGCGGATATAACGGCTTTGCGGCATGGTCAGGCGGTCCCCCTTCGGGTGTAGACGTCGGCGAGGGCGGCGTCGAAATCGGGCAGCGGGTCGGCCCGCGCGGCCTCCACGGCCGCCGCCACCTGCCGCTCCGCCGCCGTTGCCATGTCGTCGAGCTCCGCTTCCGCCACGCCGAGGTCGCCGAGCCGCGCGCGCGAACGGGCGATCGGGTCCTTGGCGCCGAGGCCCTGCATCTCCTCGGTGTCGCGATATTTCTGCGCGTCGCCCTCGAAATGGCCGCGCACGCGCGTGGTCATGCATTCGAGCACGAACGGACCCTTGTCGCGCGCGTGGGCGACCGCTTCCTCGGCCGCCGCCGCCGTCGCCTCGATGTCGTTGCCGTCCACCACGCGGTGGACGAGCCCGAACGTCTCGGCCAGCCCCTTCAGCGTGCCCTTGAACTGGCGTTCGGTGGGCGAGAACTCCGACCAGCCGTTGTTCTCGCAGACCAGGAGCAGCGGCAGCTCCCACAGCGCGGCCATGTTGAGCGATTCGTGGAGCGCGCCTTCCGCCATCGCGCCGTCGCCGAAGAAGGCGACCGCGACGCCACCGGTCCCGCGCGTCTGGTGGGCGATGGCGCTGCCGAGCGCGAGCGGGATGCCCGCGCCGACGATCCCGTTGGCGCCGAGGATGCCGAGGCTCATGTCGGCGACGTGCATGGAGCCGGAGCGTCCGCCGCATTTGCCGCCCGCCCGGCCCATCAGCTCCTTGAAGAAGGAGTCGAGGTCCATGCCGCGCGCGATGACGTGGCCGTGGCCGCGATGGGTGGTGGCGAGCGTGTCGCGCGGGCCGAGCGCGGCGCAGACGCCGGCGGCGACCGCCTCCTGCCCGAGCGAGAGATGGATGAAGCCCGGAATCTCGCTGTCGGCGAACAGCCTGGACAGCGCGTTCTCGCTGGCGCGCACGCGCAGCATGACGTCATGCAACGCGCGAAGCTTGCCGATGTCGACGTTGGTGTCGCGCCGGGCCGCCATCACGAGCTCCGCTGCTGCGGCGAGGGGAGGCCGCCATAGGTGTTCCAGTTCGCGCCGGCGAGCCAGCCGCAATCGACCGGCAGGTCGATGCCGCTGATCGCGGACGCCGCCGGCGAAAGGAGGAACGCCACGGCTTCCGCGATCTCGGAGGGCTTGACCATCCGCTGCATGGCCGCGTTGGCGGTGAGCCGCGACGGATCGCGCCGGCCCGCCTCGATCTCGGCCTGGAGAGCGGGCGTCAGCGTGTAGCCCGGCGAGACCGAGTTGACGCGCACGCCGTCGCGGCCCCAGGCGGCCGACAGGCAGCCCGCCATCGAGATGACCGCGGCCTTGGCCGGCGAATAGGAATGCAGCGGCAACGAGCGCGAGCCGGCGACCGAGGCGATGGCGACGATCGCGCCGCCGGCGCCGCGCGCGGCCATGCGCCGGCCGAAGGCGAGACACGACACATAGGCGCCGCGCTGGTCGATATGGACGACCCGGTCCCACAGCTCCATGCTCAGCTCTTCCGGCGGCAGCGGCGGCTGGATGACGCCGGCGCTGGCGACCAGGCCGGCGACCGGCCCGAAATCGGCCTCGATCCGCTCGGCGGCCGCCTCGACCGCGTCGGCGTCGCCGACGTCCATGTGGACGAACTCGCCCGACACCCGTTCGGCGACGGCCCTGCCGGCCGCCTCGGAAACGTCCGCGACGATCACGCGCCAGCCCTGCCCGGCCAGCGCCGCGCAGCACGCCTCGCCGATGCCGCTCGCGCCGCCCGTGACGACGACCAGCGGTCCCGTGCCTGTGTTCATGCGATCCTCCCTGAAGCGCGTTCGCGCGCCCTGTTTGCGGCTGCCGCCATCTTTCCGTCTCCTCACACCGAGAGATAACGCTGCTTGACGGCCTCGTTCGCCCGCAGCGCCTCGATCGTGTCGCGATAGACGACCCTGCCCTTGTCGATGACGGTCGCGTGGGTGGCGACCTTGAGGCAGAAATGCATGTTCTGCTCGGCCATGACGATGGTCACGCCCATGTCGCGCAACCGGCGGATCAGGTCGCCGATGGCCTGCACGATGATCGGCGCCAGCCCCTCGCTCGGCTCGTCGAGCAGGATGATCTCAGGATTGCCCATCAGGGTGCGCGCGATCGTCAGCATCTGCTGCTCGCCGCCCGACATGCGCCCGGCCATGCGCTCCTTCATGCTGGCGAGGATCGGGAAGACCTCGTAGATGCGCTCCAGCGTCCAGTAGTTGCCGGAAGGGCCGTTCTTCTCGCCGATCAGCAGGTTGTCCTCGACCGAATGCTCGGGAAAGACCTGCCGGTCCTCGGGCACGTAGCCGACGCCGGCGCGGGCGATCCGGTAGGGTTTCCGGCCGTCGATGCGCGCCTCGCCGAAGCGGATTTCGCCGCGGCGCGGCGGCGCGATGCCGGCGATGGCCTTGAAGGTCGTGCTCTTGCCCGCGCCGTTGCGGCCGAGCAGCGCCATCGTCTGCCCCCGCTCGACCGAAAGGTCGAGATCGAACAGGATCTGGCTGGCGCCGTAATAGACGTCGATGCCCTTCACCTCGAGAAGCGACCCGCTCATGCTGCCTCTCCACCATGGTCGGTTCCCAGATAGGCGTCGATGACCTCCTGGTTGCGGCGGATCTCATCGGGCGTGCCCTCGGCCAGCACCGTGCCGTATTTCAGGACGCGCACCGTCTGGGCGATCTTGAAGACGATGTCCATGTCGTGCTCGATGAAGATCAGCGTCGTGCGCTCGGCCTGCCAGAGGGTATAGACGCGGTCGATCATCTTCCAGCGCTCCTCCACGCCCATGCCCGCGGTGGGCTCGTCGAGCAGAAGCACCTTGGGGTCGAGCGCCAGCGCCAGTGCGATGTCGAGCAGCTTCTGCTCGCCATGCGAGAGGTTGCGCGACAGCGCGCCCGCCCGGTGGGAGAGGCCGACCAGCTCCATGATCTCGCGCGCCCTTTCGCGCGCGGCAGTGCCGGGGAAGCGGCCGAAGAGCTTGAGGCTCTCGCCGCGGCGCGAGGCCACGGCAGCCGTCAGGCTCTCCTCCAGCGTCATCTCGGGAAAGATCTTGGCGATCTGGAACGCCCGGCACATGCCGCGCCGCACGATCTCCAGGCTGGAACGGCCGGCGACGTCCTCGCCGTCGAAGATCACCCGCCCCGAATCGGCCCTGATATGGCCGGAGATCAGGTTGAAGAAGGTGGTCTTGCCGGCGCCGTTGGGCCCGATGACGGCGGTGAGCGAGCCCTGCGGGAAGTGCAGCGAGACGTTCTTCATCGCCACCACGCCGCCGAAGTTCTTGGAAAGGTTCTCGATGCGCAGCATCTCAGGCCTCCCTCCTTGCGGCGGCGTCGTCCGCGGCTTCCCGTCCGGCCGCCGCGCGGCGGTTGCGCCAGGCTTCGAGGACGAAATCGGCGATGCCGCGGCGCAGGCCGAGCACGGCGATCAGGATGACGATGCCCAGCACCAGCCCGTAATGCTCGGCGTAGATCGTGACGTAATGCTCCAGCGTGTGCAGGATCGCCGCGCCGAGCAGCGGTCCGAGGAAGACCTGCGAGCCGCCCAGCATGATCATGAAGATCGCCTCGCCCGAGGTGGTCCAGAAGGCGAAATCCGGATAGGCGCCCGACGCGAACAGCGCCAGCATGATGCCGCCGACGCTGGCCACCGTGCCGGCGAGCACGAAGGCGATCAGCTTGGCGCGGAACACGTTGACGCCGAGGAAGAGCGCGCGCTCGGGATTGTCGCGGATCATCCGCAGCGTGTAGCCGAACGGGCTCTCGGTGATCTGGCGCAGCAGGAACAGGCAGGCCACGAACAGGATGCAGCAGGTCAGGTAGAAGGTGTAGGGATCGCTCAGCCTGATCCCGAGGAAGGGCGGGCGCGGGATGCCGCCCATCAGCCCCTGGTCGCCGCCGGTCAGCGGCACCCAGGTCAGGATGATCGCGTGGATCATCATCTGGAAGGCCAGGGTGATGAAGGCGAAGTAGATTTCCTTCAGCCGCACACAGATGGCGCCGATGACGAGCGCCAGGAGCGCCGTCGAGCCGACCGCGATCACGAAGGCGAGGGGCAGCGAGGCGCCCGTCCGCTGCATGACGATGCCGAATATGTAGGCCCCGCTGGCGAAATAGGCGGCATGCCCGAAGGAGACCAGGCCGGTGAAGCCGATCAGCAGGTTGAGCGACATGGCGAGCATGCCGTAGGCGATCACGTAGATCATGAAGTCGCGCAGGGCCGGTCCGCCATGAAAGTAGGGGATGAACGCCAGGACGGCCAGCCCGACAAGGGCGATGACCAGGTCGCGAAGGAAGCTGCGGCCGCGCATGGTCACACCTGCTTTCCGAACAGGCCGCTCGGCTTCAGCACCAGCACCAGCGCCATCATCAGGAACATCAGCCCGTCGACGAACAGCGGGAAGCCGATCGAGCCGAAGGCGCGGAGGAAGCCGATGAGCAGCGCGGCGACGAAGGCGCCGACGATCGAGCCCATGCCGCCGATCACCGTGACGATGAAGCTCTCGATCAGGATGGACAGGCCCATGCCGGGGGTCAGGGCCCTGACCGGAGCGGCGAAGGCGCCGGCCGCGCCGGCGAGCATGCTGCCGAGGGCGAACACGCCGGCATAGAGCAGCGTGGTGTTGATGCCGAGCGCGCCGACCATCTGCGGATTGATCGCGGCGGCCCGCACCACCTTGCCGAAACGGGTCTTGGCGATGGCGAACCACAGGGCGACGCCGACGACCACGGCTGCCGCGATCATGAACGCGTAGTAGGCCGGCACCGGCCCGCCGAGGATGAAGTAGGGCGGAACCGCGAACACCTGCGGCAGGCCCATCATCTTGTATTCGGCGCCCCAGACGATCTTCACCACGTCGTCGAGGATCAGCACGAAGGCGTAGCAGAGCAGGAGCTGCATGAGCACGTCGCGGCCATAGATGCGGCGCAGGAACAGCGTCTCGAAGAGGACGCCGAAGATCGCCATGCCGCCTGCGCCGGCCAGGAAGGCCAGGACGAAGCTCTCGGTGGCGACATAGGCGGCGTAAGCGAAATAGGCGCCGAGCATGTAGAAGGCGCCATGAGCGAAATTGATGACGCCGAGAACCCCGAAGATGAGCGACAGGCCGGAGGCGACGAGAAAGAGAAGCGTGCCGATGATGAGGCCGGTGGTGATCTGCGTCACGGCACAGGCGGTCGATCCAAGGCAGCCGGCGAGCGCGGTCAGGTCCAAGGGACTTCTCCAGACGGGGACGGGAAAAAGATCGGCGAGCCGCCGCATCTGCCGGCCGCCGGGACGCAAGGTCCCGGCGGCCGGCGCGATGAGGGATCGCGGCGAAGGATCAGGTGTAGCCCTTCTGCTTCTTCCAGTCCTTCTCGTGCTCCTGGATCTCGCTCCAGTCGGCGGAGACCCAGTCGGTGAAGCTCGGCGGCGAGGACACCGACTTGCCCCAGGCGACGGGGTAGTCGATGATCGTGTGATCCTCCCCGCGCATGGTCATCTTGCCGGTGGCGGAGAAGGGCGAGTCGATCTCCAGGTCCTTCATTTCCGCCGCCAGCGCCTTGCCGTCGGTGTTGCCGTTGGTGCGGCGCAGCGCCTCGAACACGAACTGCATGGCGGCGTAGTTCTGCCACGACCAGTTGGTCGGATGCTGCCCGTTCAGGGCGAAGTACTTCTCGTCGAATTGCTTGTTCGCGGGGTTGTCCGGGAAATCCGCGTCGTAGCGATAGACCGAGTTGAGGCCAGCCGGCACCTGCTTGATGGCGCCGACCACCGGCGGATCGGCGAGCCCGCCGGAGAAGTACTGGAGGTCGTTGGCGAACAGGCCGTAGAGGTTGCCCTGCTCGATGAAGGCGACGAGGTCGCCGCCCCAGAGCGCCGAGTAGATCGCCTGCGGACGAACCTGGAGGATGCGGGTGACGAAGGCGGTGTAGTCGGGCTCGAAAAGCTTGGGCCAGGCCTGGTCCAACACCTCGACGTCGGACGCGAAGACCTTCAGGTAGTCGAGGAACTCCGCCGTGTTGTCGCGACCATAGGCATAGTCGGGCGAGCAGGTCATCCAGCGGGTGATGCCCCGCTCCTTGGCGATGTTGGCGGCGTAGCGCCCGCCGCCCACGGCGTCGTGGATGCCCTGGCGGGCGCAGCGGAAGGCGGTCTCGACCCTGATGCGCGGATCGGCGGTGAGGGACGACGTCTCCGAGCACGAGTGCAGGCACAGGACCGGCAGCTCGCGCACCACTTCCTGCACCGCGAACGAGCCCGACGACGCTTCCGCGTCGATCAGGATCTCGCACCCGTCGGAATTGACGAGATCGCGCGCCACGCGCGCCGCCTCGTCGGGAGCGCCCTTCGAGTCGCGGTCGACAAGCTGGATCGTCTTGCCGTTGACGCCGCCGGCGGCGTTGAACTCCTCGATCGCAATCTGCGCCGCCGCGCGGCTCGACGTCCCCAGAAGGGCGACGCGGCCGGACAGAATGGTGGGCATCCCGATGCGGATCGTCGAGCCCTGGGCGCGGGCGACATAGGGGAACCCGGCGACGGCCGAGACAGCCGCCAACCCCGCAGCCGCGGCTCCGCCTTTCAAGACGTCGCGACGAGCGACGCCCTTCTTCGATATGGCCATTATCCTTCCTCCCTTGAGCGGCGGGGCAGGCGCCCCGCCTCGTGAGCCGACCGGGCTCCACGATGGATGAAGCCTATCAATCGGCGCCGAAGCCGGTCAAGGAAAAAATAAATGATGAGTCATCAATCATTTTCTTATCGTCGAGTTTCACAGAAAAATTGCGAAAATCGTCGGATTATGATCCATTATGAAACTCATAAAAATGAACCATGACTCATAATTATTTCATATTGCACCGCACTATCCGAGATCGCCGGAGGGCTGCATGCAGAAGGGCTGGAGCGAGGACGTGATGTTAAGGCCGCAGAGCGCGCCGAGGGCGGCCCGCGGCTTCCGCGGCCTTCGCCGGCCCGCAGTCCAACCAGCAGTCCGACCGGCAGTCCGGGCCACGGTCCGGCGGCCCGTCGTCCCGCCTGTCCGGCCGGGCACGCGCAGCCGGTTCAGGTTGCCAGGGTCGCCGTTTCGCATTATCCGGTCATCGTGCCGCCGCGCAGGGGCGGCCGCCAACGCAACCTTGCTGCGGCCAGCAGCTTTTCCCTTCCTTTCGGAGTGTCGAAGATGAGGCGCCCCAACGCCGTCAGAAAGACCCGTGCCCAGAAGTCGGAAGAGATTCGCGACGCGCTTTTCCAGGCGGCGGCCGAAACCGTGGGCGAATACGGCTACATCGACACCTCGATCGCGCGCATCACCCAGCGCGCCGACCTGGCGCAGGGCACGTTCTACAACTATTTCGGCTCGCGCCAGGACATCTTCGACGAGTTGCTGCCCGTGCTGGGCGCCAAGATGATGCTGCACATCCGCCAGCAGGTGCGCGGCGCGACCACCTTCCTGGAGCGCGAGGAGAAGGCGTTTCGCGCCTTCTTCAGCTTTCTCAAGCGCATGCCCTATTTCCTGCGCATCCTGAACGAGGCCGAGATCTTCGCGCCCAAGGCCCACAAGGCGCATTTCAGGAACATCACCGAGGGCTATATCCGTTTCCTGCGCAAGGCCGGCCAGAACGACGAGATCGCCGTCATGAGCGACGACGAGATCGAGGCGACGGTCTACATCCTCGTTTCGGCGCGCGGCTATCTGGCGATGCGCTACCTGACGCCGGAGGGCATCGTCGTCATGCCCGAGGAGGCGGTGGCCGCCTATATGCGCCTCGTCACCCGCGGCCTTCCGGAAAGGAAAGGCGGGCCGGCCGACGCCGGGTAGCGGTCTTCGGCGGATCAGGCTATCGGGTTGCAGGCCCGGCCCGTCAACCGGCGCTGGCTGAACGGTCGCGCCGCCCGACGCCGCGCCCGTTCAGGCAACCTCGTCGATCTCTTCGGCACGCGGCAGCAGAATGATCGCCTCCGGCGGAATCGAAGCCCAGAGGTCGGAGCCGGGCTGGTGCCGTATCGCGGGGCTCGGTTGCGTGCGGATATCGATGCCGTCGACGGTGATGGTCAGGTCCTCGATATTTCCGAGGAAATAGGATTCCTTCACCCGGGCCTGCATGACATTGGCGGCGTCTTCCGGACGCGTCCGGGAGACCCGAACCTGTTCGGGGCGGAAGACGACGTCGACCGCACCGCTCGCCGGATACGCCACTTCAGCGTCGGCCCGCCCCCGATGCGGACCTCCCCGTCGCGGGCCATGCCCCGGTGGATATTGGCCAGACCGACGAACTCGGCCGCGAAGCGCGTCCTCGGCCGGTGGTAAAGATCCTCGGGCGCGCCGATCTGCTCGATCGCGCCGTTGTGCATCAGGACGATGCGGTCGGCGATGACCATGGCCTCCTGCTGGTCGTGGGTGACGTAGACGGACGCAATGCCGAGCCGCTGCTGGATCTGCCGGAGCTCGAAGCGCATCTTCTCGCGCAGCTTCGCGTCGAGGTTGCTGAGCGGCTCGTCGAACAGAAGGATGCGGGGCTCGAGCGCCATCGCGCGCGCCAGTGCGACCCGTTGCTGTTGGCCGCCCGAAAGCTGGCTGACATGCCGCGACGAGTAACCGGACAGGCCGACGAGCTCGAGCGCCGCCATAGGCGCGACCACCATCCGCGTGTCCAAGGCCGGGAAGACTTTTGCCCCGCTAAATTCCTTGCGCGCGCCTCGCAGGTATTGACGCTACCTGCGTTGTGACTACCATATCTAGCGTTCAAGGTTCTTCCGATTCGCAAGATTTGGAAGCTAAGATGGGAAGCCGGTGCATCATGCAGATGATAATGCCGGCGCTGCCCCCGCAACTGTAGGCGGAAAGCCGACGTCCAGATGATGTCACTGGGGCGAGAGCCCCGGGAAGACGGACGGAAGCGACGACCCGCGAGCCAGGAGACCTGCCTCGAACGCGAACGTCCACCGGCGGGGTGTCCGGCAGGCGAGCGGGTGCGCGGCGACGGCAGATCGCTGCCGGTCGTCTCTCCTCCATGCCTCGTGAATATCGATACGCCAGTTCCCCCTGTCTTCCGGGGCCCCCGCGAGGTCAAGACCGCAATGAACATCACCGTCTACAGCAAGCCCGCCTGCGTCCAGTGCAGCGCCACCACCCGCGCCCTCGATCGTAAGGGCATGGATTATACGGTGGTGGACATCTCGGTGGACGCCGAAGCCTATGCCCAGGTTCAGGACATGGGCTACCGGCAGGTTCCGGTCGTGGTCGCAGGCGAGCGGCATTGGGCGGGCTTCCGGCCCGACATGATCGGCGCCCTCGGCTAGGCCGCCGGAAGCGCCGCTCCGGCACCGGGCAGTACCGTCCGGGGCCGTCGGGCGGCCATGACTTTCCTTATTCGTGGATCGAGCACGGGAAACGGCGGTTTCGCCCTTTCCCGGCATGTGGGTCGTCGCGCCATGGGTAGCATCGTCTATTTCTCAAGCCGGTCGGGAAACACCCACCGTTTCGTCGAGAAGCTGGGTGCTGCGGCGTTGCGCCTGCCGGTCGAGGCCAGCGCGCCGCCGCCTGCCGCGACGCGGCCTTATATCCTCGTCGTGCCGACCTATGGCGGCGGCGCGGTGAAGGGCGCGGTGCCGAAGCCCGTCATCCGCTTCCTGAACGAGCCGTCGAACCGCGGCCTGATCCGCGGCGTCATCGCCGCCGGCAACACCAATTTCGGCACCGCCTTCGCGCTTGCCGGCGACATCGTCGCTCAAAAGTGCGCCGTGCCGCTCCTCTACCGCTTCGAACTCCTCGGCACCGAGGAGGACGTCGCCAATGTCAGACAGGGACTGGAACGATTTTGGACACGCTCACGCTAGACCGGCCCGCCAAGGTGCCCGACCAGACGCTCGACTTCCATGCGTTGAACGCGATGCTGAACCTCTATGACGGGGACGGCAGGATCCAGTTCGACAAGGACCGGCTGGCGGCGCGGCAATATTTCCTCCAGCACGTCAACCAGAACACGGTGTTCTTCCACAACCTGCGGGAAAAGCTCGATTATCTCGTCAGCGAAGGCTATTACGAGCAGGAGGTGCTGGACCAGTACTCGTTCAACTTCGTGCGCGACCTGTTCGACCACGCCTACGGGAAAAAATTCCGCTTCCCGACCTTCCTCGGCGCCTTCAAATATTACACCAGCTACACGCTGAAGACCTTCGACGGAAAACGCTACCTCGAACGTTACGAGGACCGCGTCTGCATGGTGGCGCTGGCGCTGGCGCGCGGCAACGAGCAGCTTGCGCGCGATCTGGTCGACGAGATCATCGCGGGGCGCTTCCAGCCGGCGACGCCGACCTTCCTGAACGCCGGCAAGAAGCAGCGCGGCGAGCTGGTCTCATGCTTCCTGCTGCGCCTCGAGGACAACATGGAATCGATCGGCCGCGCCATCAATTCCGCGCTCCAGCTTTCCAAGCGCGGCGGCGGCGTGGCGCTGAGCCTCACCAACCTGCGCGAGGCCGGCGCGCCGATCAAGCAGATCGAGAACCAGTCGTCGGGCGTCATCCCGGTGATGAAGCTCCTGGAGGATTCGTTCTCCTACGCCAACCAGCTCGGCGCGCGCCAGGGCGCGGGTGCCGTCTATCTCCACGCCCACCATCCCGACATCATGCGCTTCCTCGACACCAAGCGCGAGAACGCCGACGAGAAAGTCCGCATCAAGACGCTGTCGCTCGGCGTCGTCATCCCCGACATCACCTTCGAGCTGGCGAAGAACAACGAGGACATGTACCTGTTCTCGCCCTACGACGTCGAACGCATCTACGGCGTGCCCTTCACCGAGATTTCGGTGACGGAGAAGTATCGCGAGATGGTCGAGGACGCACGTATCGCCAAGAAGAAGATCAAGGCGCGCGAGTTCTTCCAGGTCATCGCCGAAATCCAGTTCGAGAGCGGCTATCCCTACATCATGTTCGAGGACACGGTGAACCGCGCCAACCCGATCGCCGGGCGCATCACCATGAGCAATCTGTGCTCGGAAATCCTGCAAGTCAGCGAGGCGAGCGAATTCGAGGAAGACCTGTCCTACAGCCACATGGGCAAGGACATCTCCTGCAATCTCGGTTCGCTCAACATCGCCGCGGCGATGGACTCGGACGATTTCGGCAGGACGATAGAGACCGCGATCCGGGCGTTGACCGCGGTTTCCGACATGAGCGACATCGCCTGCGTGCCTTCGATCGCCCGCGGCAACGCCGAAAGCCACGCCATCGGCCTCGGCCAGATGAACCTGCACGGCTATCTGGCGCGCGAGCGCATCTTCTACGGCTCGGACGAAGGCATCGACTTCACCAACATCTATTTCTACACGGTGACCTATCACGCGCTGCGCGCCTCGAACCTGATCGCCACCGCGCGCGGCGAGACGTTTCGCGGCTTCGAGAACTCGAAATATGCCGATGGCAGCTATTTCGACAAATACACCGACGCGGAATGGACGCCGGCGACGGAACGGGTGCGGGCGCTGTTCGAGGAAGCGGGCATCCACATCCCGACGCAAGGCGACTGGCTGGAGCTGAAGGACAAGGTGATGGCCACCGGCCTCTACAACCAGAACCTTCAGGCGGTGCCGCCGACGGGGTCGATCTCCTACATCAACCACTCGACGTCTTCGATCCACCCGATCGTGTCGAAGATCGAAATCCGCAAGGAAGGCAAGATCGGCCGCGTCTACTACCCGGCCGCTTATCTGACCAACGACAATCTCGAATACTACCAGGACGCCTACGAGATCGGCCCGGAGAAGATCATCGACACCTATGCGGCGGCGACGCAGCATGTCGACCAGGGCCTGTCGCTGACGCTGTTCTTCCGCGACACGGCGACCACCCGCGACATCAACCGCGCCCAGATCCACGCGTGGAAGAAGGGCATCAAGACCGTCTACTACATTCGCCTGCGCCAGATGGCGCTCGAAGGCACGGAGGTACAGGGCTGTGTCTCCTGCGCTCTCTGACAAGAAGGCCGCGAAAGCCATGAACACCCATTTCCGGCCGACGAGCCGCGTGCGCGCCATCAACTGGAACCGCATCGAGGACGACAAGGACCTCGAAGTCTGGAACCGGCTGACCAGCAATTTCTGGCTGCCGGAGAAGGTGCCGCTGTCGAACGACATCCCCTCCTGGGCGACGCTGAACGCGGCAGAGCAGCAACTGACGATCCGCGTCTTCACCGGACTGACGCTGCTCGACACCATCCAGAACGGCGTCGGCGCGGTGCGGCTGATGGCCGATTCCGCCACGCCGCACGAGGAGGCGGTGCTGTCCAACATCTCGTTCATGGAGGCGGTGCATGCGCGCTCCTATTCGTCGATCTTCTCGACGCTGTGCCTGACGCCGGACGTCGACGACGCCTATCGCTGGTCGGAGGAGAACGAATTCCTCCAGCGCAAGGCCGGACTGATCATGAAGCAGTATGACAGCGGCGACCCGTTGAAGAAGAAGGTCGCGTCGGTCTTCCTCGAAAGCTTCCTGTTCTATTCCGGCTTCTACCTGCCGATGTACTGGTCGAGCCGCGCCAAGCTGACCAACACCGCCGACCTGATCCGCCTCATCATCCGCGACGAGGCGGTGCACGGCTATTACATCGGCTACAAGTACCAGCGGGCGCTGGAGAAGCTGTCGGAGGAAAAGCGGCAGGAGATCAAGGACTTCGCCTTCGACCTGCTGCTGGAGCTCTACGAGAGCGAGATCCGCTACACCGAAGAGCTCTATGACGGCGTCGGCTTGAGCGAGGACGTGAAGAAGTTCCTGCATTACAACGCCAACAAGGCGCTGATGAACCTCGGCTACGAGGCGCTGTTCCCGCCCGAGGCGTGCAAGGTCAACCCGGCGATCCTGTCGGCGCTGTCGCCCAACGCCGACGAGAACCACGATTTCTTCTCCGGCTCCGGCTCGTCCTACGTCATCGGCAAGGCCATCGCCACGGAAGACGAGGACTGGGATTTCTAGGCCGGCTGCGGCACGACGGTCGCGACGATCGAGGCGTCGAGCGCCTCGTAGCCGGCGAGATCGATCGTGTCGTAGAGCTCGGCCCGGGTCTGCATCTCGGACAGCATCGCCTCGGTCGAGCCGTCGCGTTGCAACGTCGCGTAGAGCCTTTCCTGTGCCTTGTTGGCGACGCGCAGCGACGAGACCGGCCAGATCACCATCCTGTAGCCAAACGCCTCGAACTCGCTCGCGGTAAGGAAGGGCGTCTTGCCGAACTCGGTCATGTTGGCCAGAAGCGGCACGCCGGGCATGCGGGCGGCGAAGTCGCGGAACATCTCGGCCGTGGTCAGCGCCTCGGGGAAGATCGCGTCTGCGCCGGCCTCCATGTAGAGCTTGGCGCGGGCAACCGCGCCGTCGATGCCCTCGCTCGCCGCCGCGTCGGTGCGGGCGACGATGTAGAGATGCCGCCGCGCCCTGGCGGCGGCCGCGACCTTCGCCGCCATGTCGCGGGCGTCGGCCAGCTTCTTGTCGTTCAGGTGGCCGCATTTCTTGGGCAAGAGCTGGTCCTCGATGTGGACGGCACCCGCGCCCGCGTCCTCGAAGGCGCGCACCATGTGCATCACGTTCAGCGCCTCGCCATAGCCGGTGTCGCCGTCGACCAATAGAGGAAGCCCCGAAGCGCGGGCGATCTGGCGGATGAAGAAGGAGACCTCGTCGACGGTGATGATGCCGAGATCGGGCAGGCCCATCGACGCGGTCATCGCCGCGCCGGACAGGTACAGCCCCTCGAAGCCGGCGACCCTGGCCTGCAACGCCGCCATGCCGTTATGCGCGCCCGGAAGCCGGGCGATGCCGCCTTGCTCGACCAGCGCGCGAAAACGCAGGCCGGCCGGCTCGGCGGGAAGATCGGAAGAAACGAGATAGGGCATTTTTCTTCCTCACGCGGCCTTGCTGGCGGCCTGGGCGCGACCGCGCCGCTCGATGGGCACGAAGTCGAGATTGTCCGGTCCGACATAATTGGCCGAGGGGCGGATGATCTTGTTGTCGATGCGCTGCTCTATGATGTGGGCGGCCCAGCCGGAGGTGCGCGCGATGACGAACAGCGGCGTGAACATCGCCGTCGGCACGCCCAGCATGTGGTAGGAGACGGCGCTGAACCAGTCGAGGTTCGGGAACATCTTCCTGGCGTCTGCCATGGTCGCCTCGATGCGCTCGGCGATGTCGAACATCTTGGTCGAGCCGGCCTCGACCGAGAGCGACCGCGCTATCGCTTTGATGACCTTGTTGCGCGGGTCGGCCACCGTATAGACCGGATGGCCGAAGCCGATGACGACCTCTTTCGCCTCGACTCGGTGGCGGATGTCGGCCTCCGCCTCGTCCGGGTCGGCGTAGCGCTTCTGGATCTCGAAGGCGACCTCGTTGGCGCCGCCGTGCTTCGGCCCGCGCAGCGCGCCGATGGCGCCGGTGATCGCCGAATAGACGTCCGAGCCGGTGCCGGCGATGGAGCGCGCGGTGAAGGTCGAGGCGTTGAATTCGTGCTCGGCATAGAGGATCAGCGAGACATGCATCGCCTTGACATGCGACGCTTTCGGCGCGCGGCCGTGCATCAGGTGCAGGAAATGGCCGCCGATGGACTCGTCGTCGGTCTCGACCTCGATGCGCCGGCCGTTATGGGCGAAATGGTGCCAGTAGAGCAGCATGGAACCCAGCGAGGCCAACAGGCGGTCGGCGATGTCGCGTGCGCCCGGGTGGTTGTGGTCGGCGGCCTCCGGCAGCACGCAACCGAGCGCCGAAACGCCCGAGCGCATCACGTCCATCGGATGCGTCGCCGCCGGCAACAGCTCGAGCGTGCGCCTGACCGCGTCGGGCAGGCCGCGCAGCGCCTTGAGCTTCGCCTTGTAGGCTGAAAGCTCGGCCAGCGTCGGTAGCGTGCCATGGACGAGGAGATGGGCGATCTCCTCGAACTCGCAGGTTTCCGCCACGTCGAGAATGTCATAGCCGCGATAGTGCAGGTCGTTGCCAGTGCGCCCGACGGTGCAGAGCGCGGTGTTGCCGGCGACGACGCCGGACAACGCCACGGATTTCTTCGGCTTGGGTGCGGTCATGATCTCCTCCTCTAGCCGCGCTTGAAATCGAAGATGCCGGGGGCGGCCGCAGGGCCCAGCCTTTCGGCGTCGACGGTGAAGGTCAGGCCGGCGAGTTCTTGCGGCGCGAGGGCGAGAAGTTGCTCGACGGCGGCGATGAAGCGGTCCTGCTCGGCGGGGGCGACGATGCCTTCGGAGAGCGTGCGGAATTTCTTGACGTAGTCGGGCCGGCCGAAGGGCCGCGCGCCCAGCGGGTGCGCGTCGGCGACCGCAAGCTCGTCCTCGATCACCGTTCCGTCCTCGAGCGTGACGACGACACGGCCGCCGAACGCCTTTTCCCTGGGATCATGGCTATGGTAGCGGCGCGTCCATTCCGGGTTCTCGACCGTGGAGATCTTGCGCCACAGCGCCACCGTCTGCGGCCGGTTGGCGCGCTCGGGCGCATAGGAGCGCTCGTGGTGCCAGCCGCCGTCCTCCAGCGCAACAGTGAAGATGTACATGATCGAATGGTCGAGCGTTTCGCGGCTCGCCTTCGGGTCCATCTTCTGCGGGTCGTTCGCCCCGGTGCCGATCACGTAATGGGTGTGATGGCTGGTGTGGATGACGATGTCCTTCACCTTCGTCAGGTCGCCGATCTTCGGCCCCATGCGGCGGGCGAGGTCGATCAGCGCCTGGCTCTGATATTCGGCCGAATGCTCCTTGGTGTAGGTGTCCAGAATCGCGCGTTTGGCCTCGCCCCTCTCGGGCAGCGGCACGGCGTATTCGGCCTTGGGGCCGGATAGCAGCCAGGCGATGAAGCCGTCCTCGCCTTCCCATGCCGGCGATGGCGCGCCTTCGCCCCGCATCACGCGGTCGACCGCCTCGATCGCCATCTTGCCGGCGAAGGCCGGCGCGTAGGCCTTCCAGCTCGAAATCTCGCCCTTGCGCGACTGGCGCGTCGTGGTCGTCACATGCAGCGCCTGCTGCACCGCCTGATAGATCGTCTCGGTAGGGAGCCCGAGCGCCGCGCCGATGCCGGCCGCGGCCGACGGCCCGAGATGGGCGATGTGGTCGATCTTGTGCTCGTGCAGGCAGATGCCCTTCACGAGGTTGACCTGGATTTCGTAGCCGGCGGCAATACCCTTTGCGAGGGCCGCGCCCGAAAGCCCGCAATGCTGCGCCACCGCGAGGATCGGCGGGATGTTGTCGCCCGGATGCGAATAGTCGGCGGCGAGGAAGGTGTCATGGAAATCGAGCTCGCGCACGGCGACCCCGTTGGCCCACGCCGCCCATTCCGGCGAGACGCGGGCCGCTGCCGGAAGCCCGAACACGGTCGCGCCCGGCAGGAAGGGATGGGCTTTCGCCTGCGCCCGCGCGCTCGCCGCCGGGCGACGCGCCAGCGAGGCGGCGGCGACGGCGGCGTTGTCGATGATGCGGTTGCCGATCATCTCGACCACGTCGGCGTCGAGCGCCACGTCGTCGGCCACGACGGAAGCGATCTTCCAGGCAAGCTGGTCTTCGCGGCCAAGCTTTTCGGCGGATTTGTAGGTGCGGACCTTATGCGACTTCACGAGCGGACTTCCTCTGTGCGGTGTGAGTGGGGGATGGGGATCGGCGCACCGGCGCCGTCGACGGCGACCATCAGGAAGCGGCCGGTTATGCACGGAGCGCTTCCCTGAGCGCCCGGACTGTCGGGCGCGATCTCGACGGCCACGGTCATCGATGACCGGCCCTGGAAGACGACCCGTGCACGGATGTCGATGGTGGTGCCGATGCGGATCGGACGGATGAGCTCGATGCTGTCGGCCTTGGCCATCACGACGGCGCAGCGCGCATGGCGCGCGGCGCACGCGAAGGCGCTCTTGCCCATCAGATGCAGCGCGTCGGCGCCATGGAGCGTGCCGCAGTGACTGGCCTGCTCCGGAAGGACGACGTCCAGAAACCGGGCCTCGGCCTGATGCGATGTGATCGCCGGCATGTTCACGCGCCGATGCTCCAATGGGCTTTGCAATTCCGCACTATCCGCATAGGATGTGGAGCGTAAACCACTGAAAATGCAGAGTTTTGCGAAGGATATCCGTGAAATTGCAAAGTTTGCGAAATATGGGGCGGCAGGATCGGTGATGAAGAAGGCATTCATGGGCGTGCGCCTGAAACGGCTGAGGGAGGAGCGCAGGCTGACCCAGCAGGCGCTCGCCGGCGCGCTCGGCATCTCGCTCAGCTACCTGAACCAGATCGAGAACAACCAGCGACCGCTGACCGTGCCGGTGCTCCTGAAGCTCAACGCCGCGTTCGGCATGGACGTGCAGCTCTTCTCCGACAATGACGAGGCGCGGCTGATCGGCGAGTTGCGCGAGGCGCTCTCCGATCCGGCGCTCGGCGAAGCGATCGCGTCGGCCGAGTTGCGGGAACTGGCGAGCAACATGCCGGCGCTCGCCCGCGCGTTCATCGCCCAGAGCCGCCGGCTGAAGCAGGCGACGGAGGAAGTCGCCGCCTACGCCGCGAGGCTCGGCGACGACGGGCGCGGCAGCGTGGCCAAATTGCCTTCGGCGCCGTTCGAGGAGGTGCGCGACTTCTTCTTCGCCAACCGCAACTACATCGACGAGCTCGACCGCGCGGCCGAAACGGTGGCGCAGGAAATGGGCATGCCGCTCGGCCGCATGGCAGACGCCACCGCGCGCCGGCTGGAGGACAGGCACGGCCTGCGGCTCGCCGGCCTGCGGGACGACGACGCCGGCGTGCAGCGCAGCTTCGACGTCGAGACCCGCACCTTCCGCCTGTCGCGCCGGCTGCTGCCGGGCCAGCAGGCATTCCAGATGGCGACGCAGATCGCCTTCCTCGAACGGCGCGACCTGATCGACAGGCTGGCCGCGCAGGGCTCGTTCTCCAACGACGAGGCCCGCGCGCTCGCTCGCATCGGCCTTGCCAACTATTTCGCCGGCGCGCTGGTGCTGCCCTATGCGCCGTTCCTGGCATTGGCCGAGAAGCTTCGCTACGACATCGACCTTCTCGGCCGCGAGTTCGGCACGGGCTTCGAGACGATCTGCCACCGCTTGAGCACGCTCCAGCGCGCCAACGCGCGCGGGGTGCCGTTCTTCTTCGTCCGCGTCGACCGCGCCGGCAACATCTCCAAGCGCCAGTCGGCCACCGATTTCCATTTCTCGCGCGTCGGCGGCACATGCCCGCTGTGGAACGTCTACGACGCCTTCTCCAACCCCGGCAGCACGTTGACGCAGGTGGCGGAGATGCCGGATGGGCGCGCTTATCTATGGGTGGCCCGCATGGTGGAAAGCGCGCGCGGAGGGCATGGCGCGCCGTCGAAGAAATTCGCCATCGGCCTCGGCTGCGACCTGCTCCATGCGGAGCGGCTGGTCTATTCGCAAGGCGTGGCGCTCAACGATCCCGCGACACGAACGCTGATCGGCGCCGGCTGCAAGGTCTGCGAGCGTGCCGGGTGCCCGCAGCGCGCCTTTCCGCCGCTGGCCAGGACGCTCGTCATCGACGAGCGGCGCAGTTCCTTTGCTCCCTACTCGGCGGCATGAGTGGGCAATGTAAAGACATAAACATTTCTTTATATCCTTATTGACATGCGGGCGGCACGGCGTAGAGTGCGTCCGTCGTGGTTCTTCGGCGGGCGCATGCGTTCGCCGAAGCGAAGAGGGAAGCCGGTGCGTCGCCCACAAGGCGGCAAGGCCGGCGCTGCCCCCGCAACTGTAAGCGGCGAGTCTCGATCCACCCATGTCACTGAGGCGAGAGCCTCGGGAAGACGGACCGAGGCGAAGACCCGCGAGCCAGGAGACCTGCCACGGCGAGAAACGTCCACGGGCGGGGTGTCCCGGCGGCATGCATCCGGCGGCTTCGGCCGTCATGCAGGCTTTCGCACCTCCGCCCCCTGATCCGGGGTATGGTCATGTCAATTCCGCAGAAAGTTCCCGTCGCCACCCTCGGCGTGCCGCGCATCGGCCGCCGCCGCGAGTTGAAATTCGCGCTCGAATCCTACTGGGCGGGCAAATCCTCCGCCGCCGAACTCATGGAAACCGCGCGGCAGTTGCGCGCCGCCAACTGGAAGGAGCAGGCCGGGCGCGGGATCACGAAAATCCCGTCCAACGATTTCTCGCTCTACGACCATGTGCTCGACACCGCGGTGATGGTCGGCGCGATTCCTCCCCGCTACGACTGGAAAGGCGGCGAGGTCGGGCTCGACACCTATTTCGCCATGGCGCGCGGCAGCCAGGGCGAGGACGCAGCCGCGTGCGGCCATCCGGGCCACGGCCATTCCGGGCACGGCCACGGCGTCACCGCGCTGGAAATGACCAAATGGTTCGACACCAACTATCACTACATGGTGCCCGAGCTTGCCGACGATCAGGCGTTTTCCCTCGCATCGACCAAGCCGGTCGATCACTTCATCGAGGCAAGGGAACTCGGCATCCGCACCCGCCCGGTCGTCCTCGGCCCGGTCACCTTCCTCAAGCTGGCGAAATCGCAGGCCGAGGGGTTCGACCCGCTGGCGCTCCTGCCGCGCCTCCTGCCCGTCTATGAGGAGCTTCTGCGCAGTCTGGCCGCGGCCGGCGCCGACTGGGTGCAGATCGACGAGCCGGCGCTGGTGCTCGACCTGATCCCCAACGAGCGCGAGGCGTTCAAATTCGCCTACGACAAGCTGGCGAAGGCGGCGCCCGACGTGAAGATCATGCTCGCCACCTATTTCGGCGCGCTTGGCGGCAATCTCGACACCGCGCTGTCGCTGCCGGTGGCGGGGCTGCATGTCGACCTTGTCCGCGCGCCGGAACAGCTGGAGGCCGTCGGCCGGCTGGCGCGCAAGGATGTGGTTCTGTCGCTCGGCCTGATCGACGGGCGCAACGTCTGGCGCGCCGACCTTGCCGCCATCCTCGACCGGATCAAGCCGGTGGTGGCCGGCTGGCCGCTGGAGCGCATCGAGGTAGCTCCTTCATGCTCTCTGCTGCATGTGCCGATCGATCTCGACCTGGAGACCGCGCTCGACGCCGACGTGAGGTCCTGGCTCGCCTTCGCCGCGCAGAAGCAGGACGAGCTGGCGACTTTGGCCCGCGCGCTCGCCGAAGGCCGCAGCGCCGTTCTGGCCCAGCTCAAGGCGGCGTCGGAAGCCGTTGCCGCCCGCGCCGTCTCGTCCAAGGTCCATGATCCCCTGGTCGAGGGCCGCATCGCCGGCATCGGCGCGGCCATGAAGGCCAGAGCCGGCGATTTCGCCGCGCGCAGCAAGGCTCAGCGCGAGCGGCTGGGCCTGCCGGCCTTCCCGACCACGACCATCGGCTCGTTCCCGCAGACGGCCGAGGTGCGCAAGGCGCGCGCCGCGCACGCCAAGGGGGAACTCAGCCATCTCGACTACGAGGCGTTCCTGAAGAAGCAGACCGAGGCCGCGATCCGCTGGCAGGAGGAGATCGGCCTCGACGTGCTCGTCCACGGCGAGTTCGAGCGCAACGACATGGTGCAATATTTCGGCGAGCAGCTTTCGGGCTTCGCTTTCTCGAAACACGCCTGGGTGCAGAGCTATGGCTCACGCTACGTGCGGCCGCCGATCATCTATGGCGACGTCTCGCGGCCGCGACCGATGACGGTGGCGTGGTGGCACTATGCGCAGTCGCTGACGACAAGGCCGGTCAAGGGCATGCTGACCGGCCCGGTGACGATCCTCAACTGGTCCTTCGTCCGTGACGACCTGCCGCGCGCCACCGTCTGCCGCCAGATCGCGCTCGCCATCCGCGACGAGGTCGCCGATCTCGAAAAGGCGGGAGCGAAGATGATCCAGATCGACGAGGCCGCCCTGCGCGAAGGGCTGCCGCTGCGCAAGAGCGAATGGAAGGCGTATCTCGACTGGGCCGTGGAATGCTTCCGGCTCACCGCGTCCGGCGTGGCGGACACGACCCAGATCCACACCCATATGTGCTATTCCGAGTTCAACGACATCATCGACGCGATCGCGGCGATGGACGCCGACGTCATCTCCATCGAGACCTCGCGCTCGCAGATGGAACTGCTCGACGCCTTCAGGAACTACAAATATCCGAACGAGATCGGGCCGGGCGTCTACGACATCCACTCGCCGCGCGTGCCGGCGGTGGGGGAGATGACCGCGCTGATGACGCTTGCGCGCAAGCGGCTCTCCGACGGCCAGCTCTGGGTCAATCCCGATTGCGGGCTGAAGACCCGCAAGTGGGAAGAGGTGCGCCCCGCCCTCGTCAACATGGTCACCGCCGCGAGGGAGTTGCGCGCCGGCGCCTGATGCCGGCGACCGGAACGGCAAAGGCCGCCGCAGCGATGCGGCGGCCTTTTTCGTGCTTGCCGATCTGCCTCACCCTACGACATCTTGACGATAGTGGCATCTTGGATACTAGATATCGTCGTTATGGTTCTTTCGGATCGATTCGGTCCGAAAGCTAAGAGGGAAGCCGGTGCGCATGTCGCAAAGCCGGCGCTGCCCCCGCAACTGTAAGCAGCGAGCCTGCGCCGGAATACGCCACTGATGCCTCACGGCATTGGGAAGGCTGGCAAGGGCGGCGACCTGCGAGCCAGGAGACCTGCCGTAACGACGGATACGAACCACGGGCGGGGTGTCCCGGCGGTGCGCATGGTCGGCTGCGGGCCTTGTGCCCGTACGGTTGCTTTCCTTGCGTCTGCCTTGCCCCGTCCTCAACGCCTCGGGGGAAAGATGCAGGCGACTTCCACAATGGGTTCCAGTGCCGCCGATCGGGCCGCGCCGCCGCGCGGCCGCGACGTCGCCGTCGACGTCGCCTCCTCGATCAACGAATATCTCGACCGCGCCGACTGGCGCGTCAACGCCAACGCCAACCAGGGCTATTCGCTCGGCGGGCTGATCCTCAACGTCTCGGGCAAGGTGGTGGCGAATTACTGGCTAAGCCACGTCTATCCGCCGGAGGTGGGCGCGGCGCATCGCGAGGGCGACCTCCACATCCACGACCTCGACATGCTGGCCGGCTACTGCGCCGGCTGGTCGCTGCGCACGCTCCTGACCGAAGGCTTCAACGGCGTGCCCGGCAAGGTCGAATCCGGCCCGCCCAAGCGCATGTCGAGCGCGGTCGGGCAGATCGTCAACTTCCTCGGCACGCTCCAGAACGAATGGGCCGGCGCGCAGGCGTTCTCCTCGTTCGACACCTACATGGCGCCGTTCATCCGCAAGGACAATCTCTCTTACAATGAAGTGCGGCAGGCGATCCAGGAGCTGATCTTCAACCTGAACGTGCCCTCGCGCTGGGGCACGCAGACGCCGTTCACCAATCTCACCTTCGACTGGGTCTGCCCGGAGGATTTGCGCGACCAGGTGCCGATCATTGGCGGCGTCGAGATGGATTTCGCCTATGGCGAGTTGCAGGCCGAGATGGACATGATCAACCGCGCCTATATCGAGGTGATGTCGCGCGGCGACGAGAAGGGCAGGGTGTTCACCTTCCCGATCCCGACCTACAACATCACGCCCGATTTCCCGTGGCAGAGCGAGAACGCCGAACGGCTGTTCGAGATGACGGCGAAATACGGCCTGCCTTATTTCCAGAACTTCCTGAACTCGGACCTGAAGCCGAACATGGTGCGCTCCATGTGCTGCCGGCTCCAGCTCGACCTGACGGAGCTTCTGAAGCGCGGCAACGGCCTGTTCGGCAGCGCCGAGCAGACCGGCTCGCTCGGCGTCGTCACCGTCAACTGCGCCCGCCTCGGCTATCTCCACAAGGGTGACGAGGCTGGGCTGCTGCGGCGGCTGGACGAACTGCTGGACCTCGGCCGCGACAGTCTCGAGATCAAGCGCGGCATGATCCAGAAGCTGATCGACGACGGCCTGTTTCCCTATACGAAGCGCTATCTCGGCACGCTGCGCAACCATTTCTCGACGCTCGGCGTCAACGGCGTCAACGAGATGATCCGCAACTTCACCGACGATGCCCACGACATCACCACCCAGTGGGGCCATGCCTTCACTGTCCGGCTGCTCGACCACGTGCGGGCGCGCATCGTCGCGTTCCAGGAAGAGACCGGCCACCTCTACAATCTCGAGGCCACGCCGGCGGAAGGCACCACCTACCGCTTCGCCAGGGAGGACAGGAAGCGGCATCCCGACATCCTCCAGGCCGGCACCGCGCATGAACCTTACTACACCAATTCGAGCCAGCTCCCCGTCGGATTCACCGACGACCCGTTCGAGGCGCTGGAGCGGCAGGAAGAACTCCAGCGCAAATATACCGGCGGCACGGTGCTGCACCTTTACATGGGCTCGCGCCTGTCATCGACGGAGGCCTGCCGCAAGCTGGTGCGCCGGGCGCTGGAAAATTTCGGGCTGCCCTACATCACCATCACGCCGACATTCTCGGTCTGCCCCAAGCATGGATACATCGCCGGCGAGCACGAATTCTGCCCGCGCTGCGACGAAGAGCTCGTCACGAGGAAGCGGCAAGCCGCCGCGCATTGAAGAAAGGAACGACCATGTTCGACATCAAGCCCGCCATCGCCGAGGACGCCATCGTGCTCGCCGACGAGGAGCGCCAGCCCTGCGAGATATGGACCCGCGTGATGGGCTATCACCGCCCGGTCTCCTCGTTCAACCGCGGCAAGAAGGGCGAATTCCACGAGCGCACCTATTTCAGCGAGAAGCAGGCGCGCCTTGGCTGATATCCGCGTCGGCGGCCTGGAACGCCTGTCCACCTGCGACTGGCCTGGCGAACTGGTCGCCACCGTCTTTCTTCAGGGCTGCCCGTGGGACTGCCCCTACTGCCACAATCCGCACCTCATCCCTGTCGAAGGGCCAAAGGGGGGAGACGGGGTGCTGGATTGGGGCGAGGTGCTCGGCTTTCTCGCCTCGCGTCGCGGCCTCCTCGACGGGGTCGTGTTCTCAGGGGGAGAGCCGACCCTGCAACGCGCGCTGCCCGAGGCGATGAAGGCGGCGCGCGATCTCGGCTTTCGGGTAGGCCTGCACACCGGCGGCCCGTATCCGGCCCGGCTCGCGGCGGTGCTGCCGCTGACCGACTGGGTCGGCTTCGACGTCAAGGCGCCGTTTTCCGACTATGCCCGCGTCACCGGGGCCAAGGGCAGCGGCGACAAGGCACGGGAAAGCCTCAAGCTGCTCCTGGCCAGCGGCGTGGCGCATCAGGTGCGCACGACGGTCGACCCCGCGCTCATCGACGAGGCGACGGTCGAGCGCATGGGGGGCGAGCTTGCCGCCCTTGGCGTGGAGCAGCACACCTTGCAGGAGTTCCGGCTGGCGGGAACGCGCGCGCAAAGACCGAACCACGCCTGACGGGCGCAAACCTCAACGACGCAAGCGCGAAATCCGCGGCGATCCGGCTTCGGCAGCCTCCGCCATGAGCTCGCGCAGGCGGGCAGGTCCGGGCGACAGGGGCGCGGCGCGGTCGAGCCGCGCGATCTCGCTGCGGGCCGCCTCGGCGACATCGGCTCTCTCGGGAAGCTGGAGCAGCCAGAGCAGGAAAACGTCTTCCGGGCTGGTCTGCGTCGATGGCTGCGGCGCTTCGGACGGATGCTTGCCGGCCGGGAACGGTCCATGCCGCGCGACGGAACCCACGATCAAGCCTCGATCTCAAGCGCCGACAGCGGGCGCGAGCAGCAGGCAAGGATGTAGCCTTCGGCGATCTCATCGTCGAGGATGCCGCCATTGTGGCGCATCTCGACCTCGCCCGCCATCTTCATCACCTTGCAGGTGCCGCACAGGCCGGATTCGCAGGCGGTCGGTATGCGCACGCCGCTGGTGCGCGCGGCCTGAAGCACCGTCTGGCCGGAAAGGCAGGCGGCGTCGACGCCGCTCGCGAAAAAGCGGATCGGCAGGCTCGCTGCGGCCTCGCCTTCGCTTGAAGTGGGGACTACGACGGTTTCGGGCGGCGGAGCGCCAAAGCTTTCCTGATGGTAGCGCGCCATGTCGAAACCCGCCGCTTGCAGCACGTCGTGCACGGCGCGCATGAACGGCTCCGGCCCGCAGCAGAACACCTCCCGCTCCTCGAAGTCGGGCGCGAGCAGCGGCAGCCGCACGGCGTCGATGCGGCCGATATGGCCGAACCAGCTTTCGCGCGAGGACGAGCGCTCCTCGATCACGAAGCCGAGCGACAGGCCGGGCATGCGGCTCCCGAGCAGTTCCAGCTCCTTGCGGAAGATGATGTCTTCCGGCCGGCGCGCGCAGTTGACGAAGGCGACGTCGGCCCACGGCGTGCAGTCGTTCAGCCAGCGCAGCATCGACATCGTCGGCGTCACGCCGGAGCCCGCCGAAATGAACAGGTATTTTTCCGCCGGATGGCTGAAGTGGGAGAAATCGCCGGCCGGCCCGCGCGCCGCGATCAGCGAGCCGCGCCGCAGATTGTCGAACATCCAGCGCGTGCCGACGCTGGCGGCTTGCGCCTTGACCGTGACCGCGATCGAGAACGGCCGCGACGGCGACGACGACAGCGTGTAGGTGCGCAGCAGTGGTCCGCCCTCGACCGGCAGCTCGAGCGTCACGAACTGGCCGGGCTTGTAGCGGAACCAGGTCTGGTTGCCGGAGCGGAAGGTGAAGGTCTTGACCTGCGGCGCCTCGTCGACGACGCCGGTCACCTCCAGCATCTGGAGCCGGTCGTTCCACGGCGTCATCTCGTCCAAGGGGCGATGCGGCGAAAAATCGGTGATCGCGTTCATGGCCGTTCCTATGCCACGTCGCGCAGCGCCGGCTTGCCGGCCTCGGCGAGCCGTGGCGCGATGAACGCGGCATACCATTCGAGGAATTGCATCACGCCGCCCTCGTGCTCAGCCGAGTAGGGACCGGGCTCGTAGGCCGGAGACCGGATGCCGAAGGCGTTCTCCTCGACGATGCGCCGATCCTCGTCATTGGTCATGGTCCAGACATGGGTGAGCTCGTCGAGCGTATAGTCGACGCCCTCGACCGCGTCCTTGTGGACCAGCCATTTGGTCGTCACCGCCGTCTCGGTCGGACCGAGCGGCAGCACGCGGAAGGTCACCGCATGGTCGCCGAGCACATGGTTCCATGTGGTCGGATAGTGATAGAGCAGGAGCGCGCCGATGCGCTCGGCCGAGACGCTGTCGGAGAGGTCGCGCCGCACGGCGCGCCGGCCGGTCATGGTGTAGCTGACGGCATCGCGCAGCAAAGGCGCCCGCGCGGCCCGGTATTGTCCCCTTTCGTCGATGCGGAAACGCGACGGCAGGCCGGCGGCCTCGCAATGGCGCCAGTGCGCCAGCATCTCCGGGTCGCTCTCCGCGCCGCTGACGCCGGTCACGGTCGGCGCCTCGGGATAGGTCCTGCACAGCTCGGGATGATTGGCCGCGCAGTGGTAGCACTCGCGGTTGTTCTCCCAGACCAGCTTCCAGTTACCCTTCTCGACGATGGTCGTCTCGTGCGCGACCTTGGCCTCGGCAAGCCGGTGCGGCGCGAAATAGGGCTCCATCAGCGCGCGGAACGGCGCGAAGTCGGCCGGTTCGTCCGCAAGGCAGATGAAGACGTAGCCGGCGACGCTCTCGCAGGCGACCGGCTTCAGCCCCAGATCCTCCTTGCAGAAATCGTCGCCCATCTGGCGCGCGAAGACCAGCGAGCCGTCCAGGTCGTAGGTCCACTGGTGGTAGGGGCACACGGGCTTCGCCGCCATGCCTTTTTGCGCCGCGCACACCCGGCTGCCGCGATGGCGGCAGATGTTGTGGAGTGCGCGGACGACGCCGTCGCGACCGCGCACCACCACCACCGGATAGTCGCCGACCTGCACGGTGAAATAGCTGCCCGGCCGCGCGATCTCGCAATCGTGACCGACGAACAGCCAGTCACGATACCAGATCAGCTCCATGTCGAGGCGGAAGAAATCCGGATCGACGTAAAACGGTTGCTCGAGGCTGAAGCCCGGCCGCCGGCCGCGGATCAGCTCCAGCATTTCATTGCGCGCATCCATGTCCATCCTCGCATTCCAACAAGGGCTGAACTGGTGGCGTTTTGAGGGAAGATGGCTGCGGGCAGGCTGCCCGATGCGCGTCCGCCTCTTGACCGCCCACCGCGATCAGTCGGGTTATCAACGATTCGAGGCTGGTTTCCGGGCTCCGAAGCCGTCCGTTTCCGGACCGTCCCGACACCTTCCCGGATCTCGTCCGATCCAGTGGCGTTCGTCGGGACTTTCAGCTCCGCTACCGTTGCGGGGGCAGCGCCGGCATCAAACCGGCTTCCCAATTATCTCTCCGGAGAACCCCGGAAAGCACCTTGAACGTCGCAATCAGATCATGGACGCGGCCAAATCGCGAGCGTGAAAGTGACCTCGGCGTGAGACAAAGACGACAGCCGACCATGATGCCGCCATTCTGCATTTCGGTGATCGCCGACGCTCGTCGTCGTGCCTGCGGCTGGTCCCACCGCCCCGACGGTCGCCGGCATTTCAGGAGTGGCCCCGCGCGCTGGCGCCGAGGAACCGCCGGAACGACTCGGACCGGATTTGGCCGAACACCTCCTCGGGCGTGCCTTCAACCTCGACGAGGCCGTCGCGGAGAAAGATGACGCGGTTCGACACCTCGCGCGCGAACTGGATCTCGTGGGTGACGATCAGCATCGTCATGCCTTCCGCGGCGAGCGAGCGCATGACCGCCAGCACTTCGCCGACGAGCTCGGGATCGAGCGCCGAGGTCGGCTCGTCGAAAAGCAGGATGTCCGGCCGCATCGCCAATGCCCGCGTGATCGCCGCCCGCTGCTGCTGCCCGCCTGAAAGATGGGCGGGATAATGGTTGAGCTTGTCGGCGAGGCCGACCTTCTCCAGCAGGGCGCGCGCTTCCTCGACCGCTTCGGCTCGCGGGCGGCGCTGGACGTAGATCGGCGCCTCGATCACGTTTTCGAGGATGGTCAGGTGCGCCCACAGGTTGAAGCTCTGGAACACCATGCCGAGACGCGAGCGAATCCGCCCGACCTGCCGCGCGTCGGCCGGCTTCATCCTGCCGCCGGCTCCCTGCTTCAGCTTGATCTCCTCGTTGCCAACCACGATGCGGCCGGCGCTCGGCACCTCGAGAAGGTTGATGCAGCGCAGCAGGGTGGACTTCCCGGAGCCCGATGCGCCGAGAATCGAGATGACCTCGCCCTTGTGCGCCTCCAGAGACACGCCTTTCAGGACCTCGAGCGCGCCGAAACTCTTCTTGAGATCGGCGACGCGCAGGACGGGCATGGCTAGGGCGGAGGATGGAGCAATGGTCATGCGGAGGCTTCTCGCTGCGGCGCCGGCGCATCGGGTGCGGGGCGCAGATGAGGGGACAGCCGGTATTCGACGGCAAGGAATATCCGCGTGATCGCGAAGTTCATCGTCAGATAGATCGCCCCGGCGCAGATGAAGACCTCGAAGGGGCGATAGGTGCTGGCGATGATGCGGTGGGCGATGCCGGTGATTTCCATTAGCGTGATGATCGAGACCAGCGACGTCGCCTTGAGCAGGAGAATGATCTCGCTGCAATAGGCCGGCAGCGCCTGGCGGATCGCGAGCGGCAGCAGGATGCGGCGCAGCAGGGTGAAGCGCGGCATGCCCGTGGCCGTCGCCGCCTCGATCTGGCCGCGCGGGATGGCCTGGAAGCCACCGCGGATGATCTCGCTCGAATAGGCGGACGTGTTGAGGGAGAGCGCGATGATGGCGCACCAGTACGGCTCGCGCAGATAAGGCCACAGGAAGCTCGCCCGCAGGGAGGAGAACTGGCTGAGGCCGTAGTAGACGAGGAAGATCAGCACGAGCAGCGGCACGCTGCGGAACAGGAAGACATAGAGCCGCGCCGGCCAGATCAGCAGCGGGCTGGACCGCATCAGCACGAGGGCGAGCGCGATGACGAAGCCGTTGGCGACGGCGAAGGCGGTCAGGCTCAGGGTCAGCGGCACGCCTCCGAGGAGCTGCCACACCGTGTCGAGCATGAAAGCCAGCATCAGTCCGGCCTCCGGAAATAGCGCCGGGTCCGGAACTCGGCGAGCTGGAACGCGGCGTTGCTGACCAGCGAGATAACGAGGAAAAGGCCGGCCGCGGTGATGTAGAAATAGAACGGCTTGAAGGTAGACCCGGCGCCGATCGCCGCCTGCCGCAGCAGCTCGACGAGGCCGATAACCGAGATGAGCGCGGATTCCTTCAGCGCGAGCTGCCAGATATTTCCGAGGCTGGGAATGCCGTAGATCAGCACCTGCGGCAGCACGATGCGGCGGAAGCGCAGGGCGCGTGACATGCCGGCAGCGTGGGCCGCGTCGATCTGGCCGCGCGGAATGGCCTGGAAGGCGCCGCGGTAGACCTCGCATTGGTAGGCGCCGGAAACGAGGCCGATGGCGAGCGCTCCCACGAGGAAAACCGGCGTCACGACGAAGCCGCTGGTGTCGAGCTGCTGTACCCTGTCTCGCAAAAGTGCGGTGCCGCCGAAATAGAGCAGATAGATGACGAGGAGCTCGGGCACGCCTCGCAGCAGGGTCGTGTAGAAGTCGGCGGCCTTTTCCCAGAGGGCGACGCCGGACAGCTTTGCCCAGGCCACCAGCGTCCCGAACACCGCGCCGAGCAGGAAGCCGCAGCCGGCCGTCGCGAAGGTGACCAGGGCGGCCCTCGCCATTGCAGGGCCCCAGCCGCCGTCGCCGAAGCCCATCATCTTCAGATATTCGGCGAGAATCATGCGGATGTCTCCGGGAACACGGCGGCCTCATGCCGAGGCCGGCGAGTCGAAGCCCGCTTCGGTCTCCTGCCCGGGATGCCGGAAGCCGCCATGGCGACGGGTCGTTTCATGCGCTCCTTCCGCATTGCTTCGCATCGGCGATCCGGTCGACCCGCGGCCTTTCCAGCCCGAAAGCCGGAACGACAGTGCCGTTCCGCGCCATTCTTTTTCGCCCGCCCGGATTCCCGAAGGTCACGGACAGCGCGCGCGACCCGATCAGGAAGGCGGCGCGATATTCAGCTTGAACCACTTTTCGGCGAGGCGCGTTACGGTTCCGTCCCGGACAGCGGCGGTGATCGCCTCGTCGAACATCGCCTTGAGCGTGCCCTCGTCCTTGCGCAGGCCGACGGCGACGCCCGTGCCGAAGATGTCTCCCATCAGCTTCGGCCCGCCGATTACCAGGTCCTTGAACTCGGGGCGCTGCCTGGCTCCTGCCGTTGTCGTGTGGGATTGCATGACGGCGTCGATGCGCCCGGCCAGAAGATCGAGTCCGGCCTGCTCGTAGTTCTTGTATTCACGGATTTCGACGTCCGGGAAATAGGTCTGCATGAAAGTGGCGCTGACCGTGGAGATCTGGACGCCGATGCTCTTGCCGCCGAACATCGGCTTGGCGGCCTCGATGAAGGCGTTCAGTTCGGCCGGATTCTTGGCGAGATCGATCATCTGGTCCGCACCGGGCAAGTTGGCCAACGATGAATCCTTCAGCACTGCCCAGCCGAACGAGCTCAGGGCGTAGGGGCGCGAGAAATCGATGGCCTCGAGCCGCTTGGGGGTAACGTTCATGGCCGCCATGATGGCGTCGAACTTGCCGTTGTTGAGCGAGGGAATGAGCCCGTCCCAATCCTGGGCGGCGATCTCGCAGCGAACCTCCATGCGGCGGCACAGATCCTTGGACAGCTCGACGTCGAACCCGTCCAGCGAGCCGTCGGCCTGCGAGAAATTCCAGGGGGCGTACGCGCCCTCGGTGGCGATCCTGATTACTTCCGGCTTCTTGTCTTGCGCGTTCGCCGGCAGCATGGCCCAAGCCAGGGATTGTACGACGGCAAGCGAAATACTAGCTGCATACTTCACAACAATTCCTCGCGTCCATGCTGTTTCCTTGGCGCCATTTAGTCACAATTCAGCTGACTCTTCTAATGCGTTTTTATAATCGATCATGATTTTTCGTTATGCAGACACCGAAAGGTGACGCGTCCGCGTTTCAATACTGCCGGCCGGAAAGCGCCTGAAGCGGGATAACAAAACCGCATGCTTCATAATCTTTGATAAGTTGCGGCAGCCGGTTCAATCGGGCCTGATTGGAGCGGGGAAAAACCGGCAAAATCGCAAAACGCGAAATCGACGATCCCTGCTTTTCGGGAAAAGCGAGACCCGATAGTTCTTATGGTGAGAAGATGGGCATTCAAATCGCGTTCGACGTCGGCGGCACCTTCACGGACTTCGCGTTCGCGCATGAAAGCCGGATCGGCTCGACCTTCCTCAAGGTCCCGACCACCTATCCCGATCCGGCCGAAGGCGTCCTGACTGGCATCAAGGCCCTCCTCGATCAGGGGCTGTTCGGGATTTCCGACGTCGTGGCCTCGCTCCACGCCACGACCATCGCCACCAACGCGGTGCTGGAGCGCAAGGGCGCACGCGTCGCCCTGCTCACCACGAAAGGGTTCCGCGACATCATCATCATCGGACGCCAGAAGCGTCCGCAGACCTATCTTCTCAACGTCAGGAAGCCGACGCCGCTCGTCCCGCGCGCCGCGATCATGGAGATCGACGAGCGCACCGGCCCCGACGGAACGATCGAGAAGGGAGTCGATCCCGCCGACATCGAGCACGTCGCCCGCCGCATCCGCGACGGGGGCTACGACGCTGTCGCCATCTGCTTCCTTCACTCCTACGTCAACCCGGCCAACGAGGAAGCGGCCGCGCGCCTGCTGGCGCAGGCCCTGCCCGGCATGCGGCTTTCGGTTTCGAGCGCGATCTCGCCGAAGATACGCGAATATGAGCGGACCAGCACCACGGTGGCCGACGCCTATGTCGCGCCAGCCGTCAACGGCTATATCGAATCCCTGAGCCGATCTCTGGTGGAACTGGGTGCTCCGGACAATCTCCAGGTGATGCAGTCCAATGGCGGCCTGCTCTCGCAGGAGCTCGTCTGCCGCTATCCCGTGCGCATCATCGAGTCGGGGCCGGCCGCCGGCGTTCTCATGTGCGCTTCGGTCGGCCGCGCGGAGGGCATCTCCCGGCTGCTGACCTTCGACATGGGCGGCACGACGGCGAAGCTCGGCGCCATTGACGATGGCGAGCCGGCGATCGTCACCGGTTTCGAGGTCGACGTCGTCGACTTCAAGAAAGGCAGCGGCCTGCCGCTCAACATATCGAGCATCGAGCTCGTCGAGATCGGCGCCGGCGGCGGCAGCATCGCCTCGGCCGAGATGAACCTGCTCACCGTCGGCCCGCAGAGCGCCGCCTCATGGCCCGGCCCCGCCTGCTACCGGCGTGGCGGCACCCGGCCGACCGTGACCGACGCCAATCTCGTCCTCGGCTATATCGGCGCCGAAGGCTTCAACGGCAACGCCATGAAGCTCGACATCGAGGCGGCCCGCGAGGCGATCGTCTCGGTGGCGAAGCCGCTCGGCCTTTCGGTCGAGGAGGCTGCCTGGGGCATCCATGCGCTCGCCACCAACAATATGGAGCGGGCGCTGCGGATCGTATCGATCGAGCGCGGCCGCGACCCCCGCGCCTATACGCTCGTCGCCTTCGGCGGCGCCGGCCCGCTGCATGCGGCGCGCCTGGCGCGGCAAGCGGCCGTGCGCGAGCTGCTCATCCCCTTCGGTGCGGGCGTCGGCTCCGCCATGGGATTGCTCACCGCGGTGCCGAAGCTCGACGCGCTGACGACGAAGATCCTGCCGCTGGCGGCGGAATCCGCGCCCGAGATCGCCACGATGTTCGAGGCTCTGGAGGCTCGCATCGTGCCGGATGCCGAGAAGTTGCATGCCGGCGGCAATTCGCGGTTCACGCGCATCGCTTACATGCGCTATCGCGGGCAGGGCTTCGAGATCGACGTCAAGCTCGGCAACGGCCCGGTGGATGCGGCGTTCATCGAGCGCGCCCGGCAGCGTTTCACCGAAGCCTATCGTCGGATTTACGGCGGGCTCGTCTCGAACGCCGCGATCGAGGTGACGGACCTTCAACTGGTCTGGCAGGCCGACGCGACGGCGCAGCGCATCACGGCCGGGCATGACCGTGGCGGCGCGCAGCGCGCGCTCGCCCGCCGCAGGGTCTACTTCCCCGAAGCCGGCGGTTTCATCGACTGCCCCGTCCACTGGCGCCTCGACCTGCCCGTCGGCGCGCGAATCGACGGGCCGGCCGTGATCGTGGAAAGCGAGACCTCGACCGTGCTGCTGCCCGGCGACCGCGCCGAGGTGACGGCCCAAGGCAACATCCGCGTCCGCATCGACAACGAGGGAACCGGCGCGACGAACGCATTCCGTTAGCCGATAATTACAAATGGGAGAAACAACATGTCGCTTAAAATGATGACTGCCGCGGCCGTCGCGATGTCGCTGGCCCTTGCAGGCGGGACGGCCTTTGCCGCCGAGATCAAGTTCGGCGTTATCGCCCCGCTTTCGGGCGGCGGCACGGACTGGGGCATCGGCACGCAGCGCGGCGTCGAGCTCGCCATCGACGAGATCAACGCCGCCGGCGGGCTGGGCGTCGGCGGGGAAACCTACACCTTCTCCTCCGTCGTCTATGACGACCAGTATACCGGGCAGGGCGGAACGACTGCGGCGACGCGCCTGATCGAGGGCGACGGCGTCAAGTATATCTTCGGCCCGCTCGGCTCGCCGCCGGTGCTCGCCGCGCAGGCGGTGGCCGCGCCTGACAAGGCGATGATCCTGTCCAGCGGCTACTCGCCCAAGGTGCTGACGCCGGAGGGCAAGTACAATTTCCGCATCACGCTCTCGACGCCCGAATTCGCCTCGGCGTTCACGCGCTGGCTCAGCGAGGCCCATCCGGACGCCAAGCGCGTCGGCATCATCGGCCCCAACGACGCCACCGGCCAGAGCGTCATTCCCATCCTGGTCGACGCCTACAACAAGGCCGGGTTCGAGGTCATTCTCGACGAGCGGATCGAACGCGGGACGACCGATTTCACGCCGCTGGTGACGCGCATGATCGCGCAGCAGATCGACATCATCGAGCTTGACTCCAACACGCCGGGCGATGCCGGCCTTATCGTGAAGCAGACCCGTCAACTCGGCTATGACGGCGTCATCATCCAGACCGGCGGCCCGGCCATCGACGAGGTCGTCGCCATCGCCGGCCCACTGGCGGAAGGTTACACCACCATGGAGTGGCTCGACCCCGAGAACCCCGACGCGGCGCCTATGGTCGCGGCCTACCGCGCCAAATACGGCGAAGGCCCGATCAACCAGTTCGTGCCCGTGATGTACAACGCCGCGAAGCTGGTCCTTGAGGCGATGAAGCGCGCGGACTCGATCGAGCTTCCCGCCGTCGCCGAGGAACTGCAAAATCTGTCCGGCCACCCGACGCTGCTCGGCCCGGTGCGGTGGGGCGGCAAGGAAGCCTATGGCATCGACCATCAGCTCATGACCGACTTCTTCATCACGCAGGTCAAAGAGGGCAAGCCGACCATCATCGACCGCGTCCAGCCCTGACGGCGTATGGAGAGCCGAGTAGTGTTCACGCTTCCCGTTCTTTCGCAGATCGTGCTCAACGGAATCACGTTGAGCGCGATCTACATCCTGGTGGCCCTGGGTTTCACGCTCATCTTCGGGGTGATGAGGATCATCAACTTCGCCCATGGCGAGTTCGCGATGCTCGGCGGTTTCGCGCTGCTGTTTTTGTATTCGGCGCTCAACCTCAATTTCTTCGTCGCCCTGCTGCTCGCCACGCTCGCCGTGGGGGCGGGCTCGCTGGTTCTCGAGAAATTCGTCTATCGCCGGTTCTATCAGCGCGAGATGCCGGGCATGATCGCCTCGCTCGGCCTGTCGATCGCGCTGATCTATGGCAGCGTCGTCCTGTGGGGGACGCATCAGCGTTCGATCCCCAGCGCGTTTTCCGGCATCTACAAGATGGGCCCGGTCTTCATCACCGCGGAAAGGATCGCCGTCATCGGCGTTTGCGTGGCCAGCCTGCTGCTGTTCTACGTGGTGCTGAAATACACCCGCATGGGGCTGGCGATGCGCGTGATCGCCCAGGACCGCGCCACCGCGGAGGCGCAGGGCATCGACACCACCTCGATCTATCGCTACGCCTTCTTCATCTCGACCGCCATGGCGGCGTTGGCGGGCGGCCTGATCGGGCAGCTGTTCTCGCTGTCGCCTTTCATGGGGCACATGCCGCTGGTCAAGGCGTTCATCGTCGTCATCCTCGGCGGCCTCGGCAGCATACCGGGCGCGGCAGTCGGAGGCTTGATCCTCGGTCTCGGCGAGAGCTTCGTCAGCACGTTCTACGGCGCGTCGGCCGCCCAGTTCATCTCGTTCGGTCTGATCATCGTCATCCTTCTCTTCCGGCCGGAAGGATTGCTGGGCCGCAAGGAGGGCTGACATGAGCATGCAATCCATCCGCGACGGAGCCGTTTCCCGCCCGCGCTCCCCAGTGCGCTGGGCGCTGGCGGCCGCGCTCGCCGCATTCCTTCTCGTCTATCCCTTTCTCTTCAGGGGGTTCCTCACCCATATCGGGACCCTCGTGCTGCTGACGGTCATCGGCGCGACCGGCTTCCACCTCATCCTGCGCATCGGCCTCGTCTCGCTCGGCCACGCGGCGTTCGCCGGCGTTGGCGGCTACACCTCCGTTCTGCTGATGATGAACTACGGCCTGCCCTGGATCGTGTGCTTCATCGCCGGCGGCGTGAGCGCGGCGCTCATGGCGCTGCTGGTCGGGCCGGTGGTGCTGCGCCTGAAGGGGGTCTATTTCGTGCTGATCACCTTCACCTTCGGCGAGATCGTCCGGCTCGTCTTCACCGACTGGCAAAGCCTGACCGGCGGCGCCAACGGCATCAGCCGCATTCCGCCGCCCTGGCCCGCACTTCTCGACACGACCAACTACTATTATCTCGCTTTCGTCGCCGCGGCCGCGACGGTCGCCTTTTCCTACCGGCTTCTGGCCAGCGACTTCGGACGCAAGATGGATGCGATCCGCGAGAGCGAAAGTCTTGCCGAGGCGAACGGCATTCCCGTTTTCGCGGTGAAGGTGGCGGTCTTCGCTATCGGCTGCACGCTGGCTGGATTGCAGGGGAGCCTGCAAGCGCATTTCATCCGCCTCATTTCGCCGGTTTCCTATAGTTTCCAGGAATCGCTGAACTTCCTCGTCATGAACGTCGTCGGCGGCACGCATTCGCTGGCCGGCCCCATCGTCGGCGCGGTCTTCCTCGTCGCGCTGCCGGAGTCCTTGCGAGGCTGGGTGGAATATCAGTTCATGATCTACGGCATCATCCTCATCGTCGTAATGGCGACGCTGCCGGGCGGGCTAGTCGAGCTGTGGCAGAACGTCGTGCGCAGGATCGGGTCGAAGATTTCCAGAGGCGACCGATGAGCGCCGTGCTGCAAGTCAAGGGGCTGGGCAAGACCTTCGGGGCGCTGCGCGCCGTCGACAACGTCTCCTTCGATGTCGGCGAGAGCGAGATCGTCGGCCTGATCGGCCCGAACGGCGCCGGGAAGACGACGGCCGTCAACCTCATGAGCGGCGCGCTGAAGCCGAGCACGGGCACCGTTCATTTCCGCGGCGAGGAGGTGACGGGCCTGCCTTCCCACAGGCTCGCTCGGCGCGGCCTGATCCGGACGTTCCAGGCGACGAACCTCTATCCCGAGCGCACCGTCTACGAGACCGTCTATGTCGGGTCCTTCGCGGCGCGCAAGCCGGATTTCTGGGGCTCGCTGCTGCTCACGCAGGCCTATCGTCGCGAGAGCGACGACGTGCGCGACCGGATCATGGTCCTGCTCGACGAGCTCGGGCTCGGCGCCATCGCTCACGCGCGCGCCGCCGACCTGCCCTACGGCTATCAGAAGATGCTGGGTCTCGCGGCGGCGCTCGCCGGCGAGCCGCGCCTCATCATGCTCGACGAGCCGGCCGCCGGCCTGAGCGCCGAGGAAGCGGACCGGATATCGGGCCTGATCGAGGGTATCCGCAATCGCGGCGTCAGCGTGCTGGTGATCGATCACAACATGCGGTTCATGGCACGCCTATGCCACCGGATGGTGGTGCTCCATCACGGAACCGAACTCACATCCGGCCCCACCGCCGAGGTCGTGCGCGATCCGCGCGTTCTGGAAGCCTATCTTGGAACGGAGTACGTCGTTGCTTGAGGTCAGGGACATCTCGATTAACTACGGCGCCGTCCGGGCGGTCTCCAGCCTGACGTTCGGCGTCAACGCGGACGAGACCGTGGCGCTGATCGGCGCCAACGGCGCGGGAAAGAGCAGCATCCTCAAGGCGATCATGGGCATTGCCGGGATCGTCGGCGGCAGCATCACGCTCGCCGGCGACAGGCTGGACGGCTTGGCGACGTTTCAGGTCGTGCGCCGGGGCGTCGGCTACTCGCCCGAGGGACGGCGGGTCTTCACCGCCACCAGTGTGCTCGAAAACCTGCATGCCGGCGCTCATATCCTGCCGAAGCGCGACGTCGGGCCGCGGCTCGAACAGGTGCTCGGCTACTTTCCGCGGCTGAAGGAGCGGGCGAACCAGCTCGCCGGCAGCCTCAGCGGCGGCGAGCAGCAGATGCTCGCCATCGGCCGGGCGCTGATGTCGCGCCCGCGGCTGCTGCTGCTCGACGAGCCGACGCTCGGCCTAGCGCCCGTCATGGTGCAGCGGATCGGCGAGGTCATCCGCGAGATCCAGGAAGCCGAGAAGCTGGCGGTCCTCGTGGCCGAGCAGAATGCGACATGGGTGCTCAAGCTCGCCAGCCGGGGCGTCGTCCTCGAAGTCGGCCACAAGCGTTTCGAGGGATCGTCGGCCGAGATGGCCCACGACCCCAGTGTGAGGCAAGCCTATCTGGGAATCGAGGCATGAAACTCTCTCGTCAGGATGATCTACCGCTGCTGTTCCAGCCCTACGAACTGCGTGGAATAACGGCCCGGAACCGCATCGTCGTCTCGCCGATGTGCCAGTATTGCTCGGTGGACGGCTCGCCCACCGACTGGCATCTGGTGAACAGCGGGCGCTACGCCATCGGCGGCTCGGGGATCGTGTTCTATGAGGAAACAGCGGTCGAGGCGCGGGGACGAAAGTCCTATGGCTGCGCCTCGATCGAGCGCGACGACCAGATACCGGCCTATGCGCGCATAACCCGTTTCATCCGCGAGATGGGCGCGATCCCGGCGATTCAGCTCGGCCATTCCGGCGCCAAGGGCTCGGTCAAGGGCGCGATGGACGAATGGACCCCGCTGACCGACGGCGACACCGCCGGGGGCCTCGCCCCATGGCAGACCGTCTCGGCGGTCGAACGGCCTTTCGGCGACAGAAGGCCGGCGTCGAAGGCGATGGACGCCGACGACATCGCGACGCTGGTCGCCGCCTTCGCGGCGGCGGCGCGGCGCAGCGACGAGGCCGGGTTCGACATCTGCGAGATCCACGGCGCCCACGGCTACCTGATCCATCAGTTTCTCTCCCCGGTCACCAACCGGCGCAGCGACGGATATGGCGGCGATCTTGCCGGCCGGATGCGGTTCGCCCTCGAGGTGACGGAGGCGGTCAGGGCCGCCTGGCCGCAGCACAAGCCTCTGTTCTTCCGCGTGTCGGCGCGCGACGGCCGCGGCGGCCTATGGGACATCGACGATTCCGTCGCGCTTTCCGCCGAGCTGAAGCGGCGTGGCGTCGACGTCGTCGACTGCTCGTCGGGCGGCATCGTCGGCTCGTCGCCGATGCCGCTGGTCGCGCGTACGCCGGGTTATCAGGTGGAATTTGCCGCGCGCATCCGGCGCGAGATCGGGATGCAGACCATGGCGGTCGGCCTGATCACCGATGCGGCCCACGCCGAGCGCATCCTGCGCGACGGCGAGGCCGATCTCATCGCGCTGGCGCGCGAGCTCATGCTCAACGCGGACTGGCCGGTCCTTGCCGCCCGCGCCATGGGGGTCGAGGGCGCCTACGACCTCCTTCCCCCCGCCTTCGCCCACAGGCTGAAGCGCCGTGACGAGGTCGGGAAGCTGCCGTTCAACCAGATCGGCGCCGCCGACGTGGGGAAGATCGATGCCCTCGTCGAATCGACCTGAACGTCTCGACGACACACGCCTTCCCTTCAATTCCATGGAACAGAAGATGCATAAGGAAACTGCCGGAACGGCGCGGACGATCGACGCGGTCACCGTCTCAGTCATCGCCAACGGGCTCGTCGCGATCGCGGAGGAGATGGGGACGGCGCTGAGGAACTCGGCCTATTCGTCGGCCGTCCGCGAGGGCGACGACTTTTCCACCGCCTTGTTCGACGTCGAAGGCCGGCTGATCGCCCAGGGCAACTTCACGCCCGGCCATCTCGGGTCCATGCCCTACGTGCTGCGCCACGTTCTGGAATACTATCCGCCCGAGACGCTTGCGCCGGACGACGCCGTGTTTCTCAACGACGCCGCGCTGGGGTCGGGCCATTTTCCCGACTGCTACCTCGTCTCGCCCGTCCATGACGACGGCGAGCTCATCGGCTTCGTCGCCTGCATCGCGCATCATGTCGATGTCGGCGGCGCGGCGCCCGGCTCGCAACTGGTGCAGGGCGTGACGGAGGCCTTCCAGGAAGGCATCCGCGTCCTGCCGGTGCGCGCGGTGCGCAACGATGAGTTCGACGCCGAGTTCCTGCGGATGTTCCTCGGCAATGTCCGCCTGCCGGAGATCGTCAGCGGCGACCTTCATGCCCAGAAGAGCGCCAACCACAACGGCAAGACGCAGTTGCGCGCCCTCTATCGCAATTTCGGCGGCGAGGTCTTCAAGGCGGCGGTCGAGGAGTTGCTCGACCGCTCCGAAGCGCTGGCGCGCGAGGAGCTGAAGCGGCTTCCAGCCGGCGCCTACCGCTTCACCGATCATTTCGACGACGCCGGGCCGGGCACCGATCCTATCCGCGTCTCGGTGGAGGTGCGGTTGCGGGACGGGGAGATAGAGTTCGACTTCTCCGACTCGAGCGACCAGGTCGGCGCCGCCCTCAACTCCTATCTCAACTACACGCGCGCCTACTGCTTCTTCGCCGTCAAGGTGTTCACCAACCCGAAGCTGCCGCAGAACGACGGCGCGATCCGGCCGATCAAGGTCACGTCCCGCCCGGGCTCCTTCTTCAACGCCGTCTTTCCCGCGCCCAGCGGCGGGCGGGCGACCATCCAGGTCCGCATCTTCGAGGCCATCAGCGGCGCGCTCGCCCAGGCGGTGCCGGAAAAGGCGATCGCCGGCTTCTCCCACTGGAGCAATCCCAACATCGGCGGCATCGACGACCGGACCGGCAGGCCGTTCATCTATTATGACCTGATCATGGGCGGCTATGGCGGCACGGCCGAGGGCGACGGCGCGGAAGGGGTCGCGGCGGTGCTGAACTGCGCCAACATCCCCGTCGAGATGCACGAAACCAGCACCCCGTTGCGGATCCGCTGCGTCGAGTTCATTCCCGATTCCGGCGGCGCAGGCGAGTTTCGCGGCGGCTGCGGCATCCGCAAGGACGTCGAGCTGCGCACGTCGCAGGGGCGCGTGTCGCTCCTCAGCGACCGCCACAAGTTCCAGCCCTACGGCCTCGAGGGCGGCGAGCCGGGACAGGTCGGCAAGACCCTGCTCATCCGCGACGGCGAGGAGATCGCGCTGGGGTCGAAGGAGGTCGTGCCCCTGAAGCGCGGCGACGTCGTCAGTTTCAGGCTGTCGGGGGCGGGCGGGTTCGGCCCGCCGGGCAGGCGATCGCCGGCGGCGGTCCTGCGCGACATCGCCGAGGGATATGTGACGCTGGCCGAGGCCCGCCGCCACTATCCGCAGATCGCCGATCTCAAGGAATAAGCAATCTTCGTCACCCAACCATATCAGGATCAGGACATTGACTATCGATAGCACTCCAGCCTCGGGAGCGAGCGAGGCCCGGGCCGATCAGCGGCGCGTGCGCAGCGAGCCCTACTTCCACCCCAACATCATCCCGACGCACAAGCGGCAGAACGTGGCGTTCACCCATGGCGAGGGCGTGTGGCTCTACGACGAGGAGGGACGCAAGTATATCGATCTTCTCGCCGGCATAGCCGTCGATTGCCTCGGCCACGCCCATCCCAAGCTGGTCGCTGCCATCGCTGATCAGGCCGGCAAGCTGATCCATGTCTCCAACAATTTCCACATTCCGGTGCAGGAGCACCTCGCAGAGCGGCTTGCCCGCCTGTCGGGAATGTCCCAGGCCTTCTTCGCCAATTCGGGCGCCGAGGCCAACGAGGCGGCGATCAAGATGGCCCGCCTCTACGGCCACCGTAAGGGGATCGCGACGCCCCGCATCGTGGTGATGGAGAAGGCCTTCCACGGCCGGACGCTGGCGACCCTGTGGGCCGGCGGCAACGCCAAGATCCAGGAAGGCTTCGGCCCGCCGGTCGAGGGCTTCGTCCGCGTGCCCTTCGGCGACGTTTCCGCGATCGAGCGCGCCGTCGCCGCGGACGGCGACATCGTCGCCGTGCATATGGAGGTGGTGCAGGGCGAGGGCGGTGTCAATCTCATCGACTTCGCCGTTCTGCGCGACATCGAAGCGCTGTGCCGTCGCCACGAGCTCCTCCTGATGTTCGACGAGGTGCAGACCGGCGTCGGCCGCACCGGCCGCTTCTTCGCCTTCCAGCATGCAGGCATCTCGCCGGACGTCGTCGTGCTCGCCAAGGGCCTCGGCGGCGGCGTGCCGATCGGTGCCTGCCTCACCGCCGGCCGCGCCAACGGCGTCTTCGGCGTCGGCTCCCATGGTTCGACCTTCGGCGGCAACCCGCTGGTCTGCGCTGCGGCCGAGGCCGTGCTCGATGTCGTCGAAACCGAGGATTTGTGCGGCAATGCGCGCGACGTGGGCGACTATTTCGTCCAATCGCTCCGGCGCGCGCTCACCCATCCGGGCGTCAGGGAGGTGCGCGGCATCGGGCTCATCATCGGCATCGAGCTCGATCGCTCCTGCGGCGACCTGGCCAAGCTCGCCCTCGATGCCGGCGTCGTCATCAGCGTCACGGCGGACCGCGTCGTGCGCCTCGTGCCGCCGCTGATCATCACCAGGGAAGATGTCGATCACGCCGTCTCGCGTCTCGCGCCGGCGATCGAAGGCTTCCTGAACCGCTGAGCCCGCGGCGGGCGGATGTCACGACTTCGCGATCTCCGCCCGCAGCCACGAGACAAACGAGCGCACACCGCGATGCTGCGGGCGATCGGTCGGCCACGATGCATAGTAGGCCAGCTCGCGCTCGATCGGCTCGAACAGCGGCTTGAGCTGGCCGGAGGCGAACTCGGCCTGTAGCAGACGCGGTTGGCCGATGGCGATACCGATCCCGTCTATCGCCGCCTGATAGGTCAGCAGCGAGCTGGCGAAGACCATCGAACTCTTGGCGATGATGTCGGGGCGGTCGACCTTGAGCAGCCAGTCCGGCCAGTCGCGCATGCGATACTGCGCGTGCAGCAGCGTATAAGCGGGAATGTCCTCGATGGTGCGCGGCGGCGACCTCGGGGCCAGCGGGCTGTAGACCGGCTGGATCACATCGCCGAACAGTCGCTCCGAGGCGATGCCCCGCCCGCCATTGTCGCCGAGCTGGATCGCCACGTCGATGTTGTCGCGGGCGAAATCGACCGGGGCGACGGCGGTGATCACGCGGATGGTGATGCGCGGATACCGGGCGTTGAACCGGCCGAGGCGGGGGATGAGCCACTTGGCGGCGAAGGTCGAGTAGACCTTGACCTTCACGGGCTGCACCGTCTGCCGCGCCTTCAGGTCGATCGTCGCCGCCGTGATCGCCTGTAGGGCGGGGGCGATCCGCGCATAGTACTCCATGCCCTCGGGGGTCAGGTTCGTCATCGTCCTGTCGCGGGCGAAGAGGCGGACGTTGAGATAGCTTTCCAGCGTCGCGATCTGCCGGCTGACGGCGGGCTGGGTGACGCCCAGTTCCTCGGCCGCGCGCGTGAAGCTGCCGAACCGGGCGGCCGTGGCGAACACGCGCAGCGGGTTGAGCGGGGTGCTGTCGGAGGTCACGGCCAACTTCCTTATCGGGCATGCACTAAAGTAATGACACATAATCAAATAACAGTTGTCTGTCGATGGCATTCTTGATGACTAGACAGCGTACGGCTCGTCTCCCCCCGAGGATTTCATGAATTTTGAGTTGAGTGACGAACAACGTCTATTCGCCGAGAATGTCAGGCGGTTCGCACGGAGCGAGCTGGCGGAAGGCGCGCTGAAGCGCGCCCATCAGTCCGAGTTTCCGTTCGACGTCGCCAGCCTGATGGCGAAGCAGGGATTGCTCGGAATCACCATCCCCGAGGAGGACGGCGGGCAGGGCGGTTCGCTCATGGACGCGGTCATCGCCATCGAGCAGATAGCGCTCGTCTGCCCGCGCAGCGCGGATGTGGTGCAGGCCGGGAATTTCGGCCCGCTGCGGACATTCGCCGAATATGCCAGCCCGGAGCTGAAGGCGCGCTGGCTTCCCGATCTCCTCACCGGCAAGATCGCCATCAGCCTCGGCATGACCGAGCCCGACGCCGGCTCGGCCGTGACCGATCTCAAGGCAACCGCGAAACCGTCGGGATCGGACTTCCTCATCAACGGCACGAAGATCTTCGGCACGCACAGCCCCGACGCATCCCTCTATCTCGTCTATGTCCGCTTCGGCCCCGGCGTCGACGGGATCGGCTCCGTCGTCGTCGAGCGCGGCACGCCCGGGTTGCAGGTGGGGCAGCCGTCCCCGCTTCTCGGCGGCGAGAACTGGTGCCAGCTCTATTTCGACGACTGCCGCATCCCCGCGTCGAACGTTCTTCTGGGACCGGGCGGTTTCAAGAAGCAGATGGCCGGGTTCAACGTCGAGCGCATCGGCAATGCCGCGCGCTCGCTGGCTCTCGGACGCTACGCCTACGAGCTCGCCCGCGAGCATGTGCAGCAGCGCCGTCAGTTCGGCCGCCTGCTGTGCGAGTTCCAGGGCCTGCAATGGAGCTTCGCCGACATGATGATCAAGCTGGAGGCTGCCCAGCTCCTGCTTTATCGCGCGGCGACGAACGCCGACCGGGGCCTGCCCTCCGCGTTCGAGACGTCGGTGGCGAAGACCATGTGCAACACGGCCGGGTTCGAGGTCGCGGACGCCGCCATGCAGGCCATGGGCGGCATCGGCTACAGCCAGGAGCATCTGGTGGAGTATTGCTTCCGCCGCACCCGTGGTTGGATGATCGCCGGCGGATCGACGGAAATCCTCAAGAACCGGATCGCCGAGACCATCTTCGACCGGCGGTTCTCGCAGCGGGGCTCGGCTTCACGGGCGATCGGATAGAGACATGACGACATCGACGGGGCTGCGCGAGGCGCTTCTCGCGCCGGCACGAATCGCCATTGTTGGCGCATCGGACGACCTGGCGAAGACCGCGTCGCGGCCGCTGAACTATCTGCGCCGCGGCGGCTATGCGGGCACGGTCTATCCGGTCAACAGCAAGCGCCGGACGGTGCTCGGCGAAGAGTGCTGGCCCGATCTCGCCTCTCTTCCCGAACGTCCCGACCATGTCTTCATCGTCACCCCGACCGATGCCGCCATCGCGGCCGTCGAGGACTGCGGACGGTTGGGAATCCCGGTGGCGACGGTGCTGGCGAACGGCTTCTCCGAGGCGGGTCCGGCCGGCCTGTTGAAGGAACGGCGGCTGCTGGAAGCCGCCCGCAGCGGCGGGGTTCGGGTGCTGGGGCCGAGCAGCCTCGGCATGGTCAACAATTCCGCGAGAGTGGTGCTGACGGCCAATGCGGCCTTTGCCGAACAGGACCTGCCGACCGGCAGGACTTTCGCCGCCTCGCAGAGCGGCAGCCTGATCGGTGCGCTGGTCTCGCGCGGAAAGGCGCGGGGCGTCGGCTTCCACGGGCTCGTCTCGGTCGGGAGTGAGGCCGATCTCGGCATCGGCGAGATCTGCGCCCTGACGCTCGACGATCCCGATGTCGAGAATTACCTGCTGTTCCTCGAAGGCATCCGGCAGGGCGAGAAGCTGGCCGCCTTCGCTCGCGCCGCCGCCGAGCGCGGCAAGCCCGTCCTCGCCTATATGCTCGGACGCTCGGAGCAGGCGCGCGAGCTTGCGGTCACCCATACCGGCGTGCTGGCCGGGGAAGCGGACGTCGCCGACGAGTTCCTCGCCGAGCACGGCATAGCGCGCGTCGGCAATTTCGACGCGCTGCTCGAGGCGGTGACGCTGCTGCCGCGTCTTCCCATCCGCAAGCGCGGGGAGCGTGCGCCGCAGGTTGGCGTCGTCACCACCACCGGCGGTGGCGGCGCGATGATCGTCGACCAACTCGCCATCCGCGGCGTCTCGACCGCCGCTCCCCGCACCGAAACGCTGGAGAAGCTGGCCGCGAACGGAATCGAGGTCGACAAGAGCCGCATCATCGACCTGACGCTCGGCGGAACGCGCTACGAAGTCATGAAGACGGCGCTCGACATTCTGGGCGTCGCGCCCGAGTTCGACCTGATCGTCGCCGTCGTCGGCTCCTCGGCGCGTTTCCAGCCGGAGCTTGCTGTCAAGCCGATCATCGACAGCATCGGCAACGGCACGCCGATCGCCGCCTTCCTCGTCCCGGACGCGCCGCAGGCGCTGGCGCAACTGTCGCAAGCCGGCGTGCCCGGCTTTCGCACGCCGGAAGCCTGCGCGGACGCGATCGCCGCGGCGTGGGGGCGGCGCATGCCTTCGGGAGCCGTTGCCGGCCCCCGCCCGCAGGCTGCTTTGGCGAAGCGGACGCTGGACGAGCTTCAATCCTACGCGCTTCTCGACGAGATCGGCATCGAAAGGGCGCCGGCGCGCATCCTTTCTGAAGGCGACGATGGCGCGGGCATCACGTTCCCGGTCGTCGCCAAGATCCTGTGCGCCGACATTGCCCACAAGAGCGATGTCGGCGGCGTCGAGCTCGGCATCGCCGACGCCGCCGCGCTCGACGCGGCGGCGGAGCGGATCCGCCACAGCGTGGCGCGCCATGTTCCGGGGGCCGATGTCGGCAGGATACTCGTGCAGCCGGCGGTCCGGTCCGTGGGCGAGGCGCTCGTGGGTTACCGCGTTGACCCGCTCGTCGGCCCCATCGTCATGGTCGCGGCGGGCGGCGTGCGCGCCGAGCTCTACCGCGACCGCAGCGTGCGCCTTGCGCCCGTCGATCCCGACACCGCTCGGGCGATGATCCGTGAGGTCAAGGGGCTCGTCGCCCTCGACGGCTACCGGAATCTCCCGCGCGGCGATCTGGAGGCGCTGGCGGACGCCGTCGTGCGCCTGTCGACCCTGGCAACGGTGCGGCCCGACGTGCTGGAGGCCGAGATCAATCCCGTTCTCATCCGCTCGCCCGGCGAGGGCGTCGTCGCCGTCGACGCTCTCGCGGTGGTGGCGACGACGCCGTCGTCGGGAGACGGACAATGAAGACGGACGGCCAGACCGCCGCCCTCGTCGAATGGGTGGGCGATCTGCGCTTCGATGCGCTCGACGCGGCGACGCGCCATGCCGCCAGACGTCATGCGCTGGACACGATCGGCGTCATCGTCGCCGGCGCGGGCAGCTCGCTGACGGCCAAGGTCGTTTCGCTCCTGCCGGAAATTGCGGGGCCGGTCGCCGTGCCGGGGCTGGGTCGCGGCTTCCCGCTTCTAGACGCGGCCTATGTCGGCGGCTGCGCCGGCCACGGGCTCGAACTCGACGACGGCTATCGCCTCGGTTCTGTCCATCCCGGCGTGGCGGTCGTTCCGGCGGCCATCGCGCTCGCCCAGACGGAAACGGTCGACGGCGCGGCGTTCCTGCGCGCGCTGGTCTGCGGCTACCAGGCGGTCGCCAGCGTCTCGCGGGCCGGCCATCCCCGTCTGCGCCGGCGAGGCTTTCACCCGACCGGCGCCGTCGGCGTCCTCGGATCAGCCGTCGCCTCGTCCTGCCTTCTCGGCCTCGATGCCGCGACGATGACGAACGCGATCGGGGTGTCGGCCAGCGCCGCAGCCGGACTGTTCGCCTTCGTCGGCGGCGGTGCGGACGTCAAGCGGCTGCACGCCGCCCATGCTGCACGGGAAGGCGTCTGGGCCGCGCTTCTGGCCCGGCGGGGCGTCGAGGGCCCGCCGGCTGTGTTGGAAGCAGCGGACGGGTTCCTGATCGCCTTCTCGGGCTCGAACCAACCGGCAATCGCGCTTCCTTCCGGGCCCGGCGATTTCGGCATCGAGGATTGCTACATCAAGCCTCATCCCTGTTGCCGCCACCTGCAACCGGCGCTCGAGGCGATGCTGGCGCTCGTCGAGGCGCATTCGCTCACGGTCGACGACATCGAGAAGGTAGAAGTCGAGACCTACGCCATAGCCGCGAGCCATGCCCGCACGCCGTGGAATTCGATGGCGAGCGCGCAGCTAAGCTTTCCCTATATCCTGATGCTCGGGCTGCGCTACGGCGCGGTCGAGCTCCGTCACTTCGACAAGGCGGTCCTTGCCGACCCCGCATTCGAGCGTCTGGCGGCGAAGATCGACATTCGTGCCAGCGCGGAGATGGACGGCCTTTATCCCGCCCAACGCCCGGCGCGCGTCATTGTCCACAGTCGCAAGGGGCGGCACGAGGTGTTTCGCGGCGAGGCGCTCGGCTCGCGCGAATGGCCGCTCTCCGACGAGGGCGTGTCGGAGAAGTTCCTGCGGCTGGTCGCGCCGGTCTGCGGCGAGCGGGTCGCGCGGGACGTCCTCGACCGCCTCTGGGACATCGAGACGGTGCGCGATGTCGGCATGGTGCTGCGCCGGCTGAGCGAGCCGGCTATGCGGCAATAAGGAAGAACGCACGGCTCCGCGCCAGCCCGTTTCATGCCCGTTTCATGCCCGTTTCATGAAGGAATCCGTCGATGACTACCTATCGTGATGTCGATCTCCATATTGGCGGTCATTGGCGCCGCGCTTCCGACGGCGGCACCCTGCCGGTCCTCAACCCGGCGACCGGCGAGGTTCTCGGCTCGGTCGCCGCGGCGACGCAGGCCGACCTTGAGGCCGCGGCCGAAGCTGCCGCGCGTGGCTTCGAGACGTGGCGGGCGGTGTCGCCCTACGAACGCAGCAAGGTGCTGCGCAAGGCCGCGCAGGGCTTGCGCGCGCGGGCGCCGGACATGGCCGTGACGCTGACGCGCGAGCAGGGAAAGCCCCTGGCCGAAGCGCAGACGGAGCTCGCGAATTCGGCCGATCTGATCGAGTGGTTCGCCGAGGAGGGAAGGCGCGTCTATGGCCGTCTCATTCCCGGCCGCGCGGCGAACGTGCAGCAAACCGTGCTGCGCGAGCCGGTCGGGCCGGTCGCGGCCTTCACGCCGTGGAACTTTCCGATCAGCCAGTCGGTCCGCAAGCTCTCGGCAGCGCTGTGCACGGGTTGCTCCGTGGTGCTGAAAGGGCCGGAGGAGACGCCGGCCAGTTGCGCGGGCTTGATCGAGGTATTTCTCGAAGCGGGCGTTCCCGCCGATACACTCGGCCTCGTCTTTGGCCGGCCGGCCGAGATATCGGAGTATCTGATCGCCCATCCGGCCATCGCGAAAGTGTCCTTCACGGGCTCGACCGCGGTCGGGCGGCAGATCGCCGCGCTGGCGGGCCGACATCTGAAGCGCGTCACCCTCGAGCTCGGCGGCCACGCGCCGGTGATCGTCTTCGACGACGCCGACATGGCGCAGGCGACGGGTGTCCTGACGGCGCAGAAGTTCCGCAATGCCGGCCAGGTCTGCATCTCCCCGACGCGTTTCATCGTTCACGACACGCTATTCGATGCCTTCGCCGATGCGATAACCGCCTATGCTTCCTCGCTCAAGGTCGGCGACGGCATGGACGCGGGAACGAAGATGGGCCCGCTCGCCCACGCGCGGCGCGTCGAAGCGATGGAGGCGCTCGTCGCCGACGCCGCCGACAAGGGGGCGACGCTGCGGACCGGCGGCGCGCGCATCGGCAACCGCGGGTTCTTCTTCGCGCCGACCGTTCTGAGCGACGTGCCGCTCGACGCCAGGATCATGAACGAGGAGCCGTTCGGGCCGGTGGCGGTTATCCAGCGCTTCTCCGAGCCGCGGCAGGCGATCGCGGAGGCCAACCGCCTGCGGTTCGGCCTCGCCGCCTACGCCTATACGCGATCGTCCGCCCATGCCGACCTCGCCGCGCGCGAGATTCGCAGCGGCATGGTCTCCATCAACCACCACGGCCTCGGCCTGCCGGAAGTGCCGTTCGGTGGCGTCAACGATTCCGGCCATGGCAGCGAAGGCGGGTCAGAAGCCCTCGAAGGCTATCTGGCCACCAAATTCGTCTCCCACGCCCGCTAATGTCGAGACTGAACAGGTTCGCAGTTCTGCATGGAAATGGCACGCCCAACGGGACTCGAACCCGTGTTTCCGCCGTGAAAGGGCGGCGTCCTAGACCGCTAGACGATGGGCGCTGGCCGGAGCAAGTGGCTTATAGTGAGCAACATGGCCCCCGGCAACCCCATCGGCGCCATCGCTCGCAATATTTCGCCGCTCGCGAACCGTCGCGGGCCCGCCGGCACGGGTCGGGGAACTGGCGCCGCGGCCTGCCTCTGTGCAATTTCCTCTCGAATCGCTAGAGCAGCGGGCGTTCTGGCGAACACCGCTTCCGCTGCTCCAGCTTCTTTTCCCAGCTGCATTCAAGCGACGCCAGACGTTTCCGTCTGATTGCAAAATGCTCTAGAGCAGGGACCGCGCCGGGTGATTCCGTCCGGCATCGGCCTTCCGGCCGCGCCCTTCCGGCGCCGCCGAAAATCAAGGAGCGTGCGTCATGTCCCGTCCGGTTTCCTTTCCTGCGCGCCCGGCGCCGCAGGCCGAGCGCCGCCCCGCCGGCGACGTGCGCCACGGCATCGCGCGCACCGACGACTATGGCTGGCTGCGCGCCGACAACTGGCAGCAGGTGTTCCGCGACCCCTCCGCGCTCGACCCGGCGATCCGCGCGCATCTCGATGCGGAAAACGCCTATCAGGCGGAGCTGATGGCCGACACGGCCGCGCTGCGCGAAACGCTGTTCCAGGAGATGAAGGGCCGCATCAAGGAAGACGATTCCAGCGTGCCGATGAAGGACGGCCCCTTCGCCTACGGCACCTCTTTTCGCCTCGGCGGCCAATATCCGCGCTTCTTCCGCACCGCGCGCGACGGCGGCGAGGAAAAAATCCTGATCGACGGCGACGCCGAGGCGGAAGGCAAGGCCTATTTCCGGCTCGGCGGCGCCGATCATTCCTCCGATCACCGCATGCTGCTGTGGAGCCGCGACGACAAGGGCTCGGAATTCTACACCCTCAAGGTGCGCGACGCCGAGACCGGCGCCGACTTCGCCGACGAGATCGAGGACACCGGCGGTTCCGGCGAGTGGGACGCGGCCAACCGGGGCTTCTTCTACACAAGGCTCGACGAGAACCATCGCCCCTCGCGCATCTTCCATCACCGGCTGGGCGCGAAGCCGGGCGACGACCGGCTGGTCTATGAGGAGACGGATCACGGCTTCTTCATGGACGTTTCCGGCACCCGGCTCAACGACTGGATCATGATCGGCATCAACGACCACGAGACCAGCGAGTACCGCCTGTTGCCGGCCGCCGAGCCCGAGGCCGAGCCGGTTCTGGTCAAGGCGCGCGAGGCGGGCGTGCAATACGACCTCGAGGCCGGCGGCGACGTGTTCTTCATCCTGACCAACTCGGGCGGGGCCAAGGATTTCCGCATCATGACCGCGCCGGCCGCGGACCCGCGCGAGGAGAACTGGAGCGAACTGGTGCCGCATGAGCCGGGCCGGCTGATCCTGTCGGTCATGGCCTTCCGCGACTGGCTGGTGCGGCTGGAGCGCAAGGACGGCCTGCCGCGCATCGTCGTGCGCGAGCGCGCCGGCGGCGGCGAGCACGTCATCGCCTTCGACGAGGAGGCCTATTCGCTCGGCCTGTCCGGTTCGTTCGAATACGACACGGACGTCATCCGCTTCTCCTATTCGTCGATGACGACGCCGGCGCAGGTGTTCGACTACGACATGAGAAGCCGCGAACGCGCATTGCTGAAGACGCAGGAAGTGCCGTCGGGGCACGATCCGCACGACTATGTCACCCGCCGGCTGATGGCCAGGGCCGACGACGGCGACCTGGTCCCGGTCTCGGTTCTCTATCGCAGGGATACGGCGCTCGACGGTTCCGCGCCCTGCCTGCTCTACGGTTACGGCGCCTACGGGATTTCTATTCCGGCCGCCTTCAACACCAACTGCCTGTCGCTGGTCGATCGCGGCTTCGTCTACGCCATCGCCCACATTCGCGGCGGCAAGGACAAGGGCTATGCCTGGTACGAGGACGGCAAGCGCGACAGGAAGGAGAACACCTTTCGCGATTTCATCGCCGCGGCGCGGCACCTGGTGGCCGAAGGGTTCACGGCGCACGACCGGATCGTCGCCCAGGGCGGCTCGGCCGGCGGCATGCTGATGGGCGCGGTCGCCAACATGGCGCCGGCCGATTTCGCCGGCATCGTCGCCGAGGTGCCGTTCGTCGACGTGCTGAACACCATGCTCGACGCCACCCTGCCGCTGACTCCGCCGGAATGGCCGGAATGGGGCAACCCGATCGAGTCGGCGGCGGACTACCGCACCATCGCCGCCTATTCGCCCTACGACAACGTGGCGGCGCAAGGCTACCCGCCGATCCTGGCGGTGGCCGGGCTGACCGACCCGCGCGTCACCTATTGGGAGCCGGCGAAATGGGTGGCGCGGCTCAGGGCGCTGAAGACCGACGACAACCCGGTCCTGTTCCGCATCAACATGGATGCCGGCCATGCCGGCGCCTCGGGGCGCTTCTCGCGGCTGGAGGAGGTCGCCTATTCCTACGCCTTCGCGCTGAAGGTGGTCGGCAAGACGTGAGCGGCGGGCGGGCGTTCGCCGCCGCCCGCCCTCAATAGGCGTTCGGGTGAGGGGGGATCGCCTTCAGGTAGGCGGCGATCGCCTCGCGGTCGGAGGCGGGCAGCTCGGCCATGTTGCGCACCACCGACGCCATCTTGCCGCCGACGGAATCGTAGTCCGGCGTGAATCCGGTCTCGAGCAGGGTGGCGATGTCGTCTTCGCTCCAGTCGCCGAGGCCGCCTTCGCCGGAGGTGACGTTGTCGATCGTGCCTTGTCCTTCCATGGCCGCGGCGCCGGCCAGCCAGCGGCTCTTGTCCGGCCCGCCGAAGGCGTCGCGCGGCGTGTGGCATTCGCCGCAATGTCCCGGTCCCTCGACCAGATATTGCCCGCGCGCGACCTGGGGCGAGGGATTGTCGAGCGCGACCGCCGGCGAGGGGTCGAGATAGACGAGCTTCCACAGGCCGAGCCCGCGGCGGATGTTGAAGGGAAAGCCGATCTCGTTGTCGCCGGCTTTGCCCGCGACCGCCGGCAGGGTCTTCATGAAGGCGTGAAGGTCGGCCACGTCCTCGACCCGCATCCGGGCGTAGGAGGTGTAGGGGAAGGCGGGATAGTAGTGCCGCCCCTCCGGCGAGACCCCGCGCATCACCGCGTTGGCGAGGTCTTCGGCGCTCCATGCGCCGATGCCGTCGCGCCCGTGCTGCGAGATGTTGGGCGCGACGAAGGTGCCGAACGGGGTGGTGAAGCGTTCGCCGCCGACGAGGGCGAGCCGCGCCTCGCCGGTGGCGCCGGGCGCCGCATGGCACGAGGCGCAGCCCGCCGCCCAGAACACCTGGCTCCCGCGCTCCGCGTCGCCGGCTCCGAGCGAGGCGACCGCAGCGGCATCGAGCCGGGCGGGCTCGGTTAGGAACCAGAACGCACCGCCGCCGGCCGCGGCGAGCGCGATGCCGGCGAGGGCGAGCCTGCGCAGCGAGACCATCGGAAAAGCCATCCCAGCCCGTTACTTGATACGGAAATTCTCGTGGCACGAACCGCAAGCCGCGCCGACCGGCCCGAATGCGGCCTGGAAGGCGGCAAGATCCTGCGGCGCGGCGGCGACGGCCGCCTCGACCGCTTCGTCATATTTCGCGTTGGCGGCCTTGAAGGCGTCGAAATCGGCCCAGACCGCCGGCGACGACTTGGTGTCGCCGGTGTCGCTGCCCTGCGGCCACAGCGCCTCGGCATCGGCCGCCGCCCGCGCATTGGCTTCCAGCGCTGCAAGGGCCTCGTTGACCACGGCGGCGTCGAAATCGGCCTTGCCCTGGGCGATCGGGCCGAGGATGCGCATGATGCCGCCGCGTTCCTTCATGTTGGCCTTGCGCTGCTCGATGGGATCGGCGCTGGCGCCGGCGACCGTCAGGGAAAGCGCGGCGACGGCAAGGGCGAACAGTTTCATGAAGGGGACTCCGTTTTTTGGCGAAAGCTGGCGCGGATGGCGCGAGGGCCGATCATGTCGGATTCGGCCGCGAGGGAAAGTCACAACAATGGTGCGGTGCGTCACGCTTGCGTGATGGCCGTGGCGGCAAACGAAAGGCCCCGGCGTCCGTTCGGAACCGGGGCCTTCGCTGGTCTCGACGGCGTGCGCGCCTACTTGTGCGCGCCTACCTGGCGGCGGCCTCGTAGCGCTCGAGCACGTAATCCCAGTCGATCAGGCTGTCGACGAACGCCTCGAGATATTTCGGGCGGGCGTTGCGGTAGTCGATGTAATAGGAGTGCTCCCAGACATCGACGCCGAGGATCGGGTCGGCTCCGTGGACGAGCGGGTTCTCGCCGTTGGGGGTCTTGGAGATTTCCAGCTTGCCGTTCTTGAGCGAGAGCCACGCCCAGCCCGAGCCGAACTGGGTGGTGCCGGCATTGATGAAGTCGGCGCGGAACTTGTCGTAGCCGCCGAGGTCGGAATCGACCGCCTTCTGGAGCTTGCCAGGCAGGCTCTTGCCGCCGCCGCCCTTCTTCATCCATTTCCAGAAGTGGACGTGGTTGTAGTGCTGGGCCGCGTTGTTGAACAGGCCCTGGTTCTTGCCGAAGGACGCCTTGACCACCTCCTCGACCGACTTGCCTTCCATGCCGGCCTCGGCGGCGAGCTTGTTGCCGTTGTCGACATAGGCCTTGTGGTGCTTGTCGTGGTGGTATTCGAGCGTCTCCTTCGACATGAAGGGCTGGAGCGCCTCGTAGTCGTAGGGAAGTTCGGGAAGTTCAAAGGCCATGGAAAATCTCCCTTCATGACATCAAGCGGGGGGCGGGTGACAATTCCTGGATAGGCGTGGCGCATGGCTGCGCAATCGCCTTTCCGGGGATATGTCTTTCCGGCGCTGTCACACGGATGTGGAATGCGCCCACTCCCAATAGAGTTCCCGCGCTCTTTTGGCCACAGGCCCCGGCTGAAGATCACGGTCCTCGATGCGGATAACGGGCACGACCTTGGAATGGTTGCCGGTGGAGAAGATTTCGTCCGCGGTCAAGAAATCGGCGACGGAAAGCGTCTTCTCGCTGACCCCGTATCCGGCGGCGGCGAGCAGCGAAAGCGTGCGCGCGCGGGTGATGCCGGAAAGGAACGAGCCGTTGGCGACGGGCGTGAAGACATGGCCGTCCTTGACCATGAACACGTTGGACGAGGCGGTCTCGGCCACGTTTCCGAGCATGTCGCGCACCAGCGCGTTGTCGAAGCCGCGCGCCCTGGCCTCCAGGATGGCGCGGCCGTTGTTGGGGTAGAGGCAGCCGGCCTTGGCGTTGGTCGGCATGGTCTCGACGGTCGGGCGGCGGAACGGCGACACGGTCAGCGAGAAGCCACTCGGCGGCAGCATCGGCGATTCGAACAGGCAGAGGCAGAAGCGGGTGGTCTCGGGGTCCGCCGGCACGCCCATGTAGCCGCCGCCGTCGGCCCAGTACATCGGCTTGATGTAGACGGCGGTGTTGCCGTCGAACTTGCGCAGGCCTTCCCGGGTCAGCGCCTCGATCTCCTCGGCCGTCCTGGTGGGTTTCAGGCCGAGCGCGGCGGCCGAAGCGTTGACGCGGGCGCAATGCAGGTCGAGATCGGGGGCGATGCCCTCGAACCAGCGCGCGCCGTCGAACACGCTGGAGCCCAGCCAGAACGCATGGGTGAGCGGACCGGCGAGGGCGACGTTGCCTTCGTGCCAGTCTCCGTCGACGAAGGTCCATGTCGGGGTCGGCGCGGGCGAGGTTCGGCTCATCGGTGGATTCCTTGCTGTCAGGCTTGCATCTCGGGCGGTCCGGCATCGAACGCCGTTTGGCAGCCCGGCATCGAATGCCGTTTGGCAGCTTGCGTCAACCGGCACGGGGCAAGGTTTCGTCGGTCCAGCCGCGATTGCTTGACCGGGCCGCGGGATTGGGGTTCAAGTCGCCGCGAAAGGCGTTTTTCCGATGACATACTCCGCTTACGTCTTCGATGCCTATGGCACCCTGTTCGATGTGCACGCGGCCGTGCGCCGCCATGCTGCGGCGGTCGGCCCCGACGGCCAGCTCCTGTCCGAGATATGGCGCGCCAAGCAGCTCGAATATTCCTGGGTGCGGACGCTGATGGGCAGCTACCGCGACTTCTGGCAATTGACGGAGGAGGCGCTCGACTACGCCTTCGCCAGGGTGCCCTCGGCCGACCCGGCCCAGCGCCAGAACCTGCTCGACGCCTATTGGCGGCTCGACTACTACCCGGAGGTTCCGGCCGTCCTCAAGGCGCTGAAGGCGGCGGGCGCGCGCATCGCCATCCTGTCGAACGGCTCGCCGGCGATGCTCGAATCGGCGGTGCGGTCCGCCGCGCTCGACCTCGTCGTCGACGAGATCTTCTCGGTCGATGTCGTCCGCCGCTTCAAGACCGATCCGCAGGTCTACGACCTCGTCACCACCGCCTGGCGGCTTTACCCGGAAGCGGTGTCGTTCCAGTCGTCCAACCGCTGGGACGTGGCGGGCGCGCGGAAATTCGGCTTCCGCGCGATCTGGATAAACCGCCACGGCCAGCCCGACGAATATCGCGACCACGAGCCGGAGCTGATCCTGCCTTCGCTGGAAGGGATGCTCGCGGCGGTCTGACGGACGCGCACGGATGGGAGGCGAATGTTACCGCGATGCAACAGACGGCTCTCGCCGCGGCGTTTGCAATTTGTTATCCATGTTTCGATTTAATTTCGTGAATGCTTCTTCGCCCGGCTGGAACGGGCGCGGTTCGAGGGAGAGAACCGCGTCGTTCCCCGTGTCCCACCACTGACCTGACAATCCTGCTTTCCCAGCACCGATGGAGTCGACGTGACCGCCGCCCTTTCCAAGCCTTCGATTTCCCGACGCTCGCTCATCGTCGCTGCGTCGGCGTCCGTCGCCTCCGCCGCGCTTGCCGGCTGCACCACCTCCTCGGACGGCGGCAAGCCGCGGGGCGGCAAGCCCGCCGAGCCGCCGGCGCCGAGCCTCGGCTCCCATGCCTCGATGTACGCGGCGGTCAACGACGGCGGCCACACCATACCGGCGGTGCCGTGGGAGAAGATCAACAAGCGCTATCTGCGCCAGGTCGTTCCCGACCCGACCGGCCAGGCGCCCGGCACCGTCGTCGTCGATACCGGCAACCATTTCCTCTATGTCGTGCAGCGTTTCGGAAGCGCGGTGCGCTACGGCGTCGGCCTCGGCCGGCAGGGCTTCGAGTGGTCCGGCAACGGCGTCATCGAATGGAAGCAGCCCTGGCCGCGCTGGCACCCGCCGGTGGAGATGATCGCGCGCCAGCCGGAGCTGAAGAAATACACCACCGAATACGACCCCAAGACCAAGGAGTGGAAGGGCGGCATGGAGCCGGGGGTGCGCAACCCGCTCGGCGCGCGCGCCCTCTACATCTACCAGAACGGCAAGGACACGCTCTATCGCCTGCACGGCTCGCCGGAATGGGCCTCGATCGGCAAGTCGGTGTCGTCGGGCTGCGTGCGCTTGATGAACCAGGACGTGATCGATCTCTACAACCGCGTTCAGGAGAAGTCGCCGATCGTCGTCACCTCGGGCCTGCGCGTCACCGCCTGATGCGCGCTCCGCGCGGGCGGACCGGGCGGACGTTGAGAGCCTGCCTTTGCGTTCCGCCCCGATCGTGGGCGGACGTTTCTCCGGCGTGAGCGGAAGTCGCCAGCATGAAGCCGCGTCACATCGCCCTGGCATTGCTGGTCGCGGCGATCTGGGGAATAAACTTCACGGTGATCGTGATCGGCCTCGGCAGCTTTCCGCCGTTGCTGCTCGCGGCGCTTCGGTTCGTGGTCGTGGCGGTGCCGGCGCTCGTCCTGCCCCGCCCGGACCTGCCGTGGCCCCGTCTCGTGGCGATCGGCGCGACGCTCTTCCTCGGCCAGTTCGCGTTCCTGTTCACCGGCATGGCGGTCGGGATGCCGGCGGGGCTCGCCTCCGTCACCCTTCAGGCCCAGGCGTTCCTGACCATCCTCATCGCTTCCCTCGCCCTGCGCGAACGGCCGACTCCGCGGCAGATCGCGGGAACCCTGGTGGCGCTGGCCGGTCTGCTCGTCATCGCGCGCACGGTGGGCGGGCCTGACTTCTCGGCGCTCGGCCTCGGCCTGTGCCTTGCCGCCGCCTCGTGCTGGGCGGTCGGCAACGTGCTGCTGCGTGGGGCGGGAAAGCTCGACATGCTGCCGCTGGTGGCCTGGGCCAGCCTGGTCCCCCCGGTTCCACTGTTCATGCTGTCGCTGCTTCTGGACGGCCCTGACGCGATCGGACAGGCGTTGCTGGCGCTGGACTGGAACGGCGTCTGGGCCGTCCTCTATATATCGGTCCTGTCCACCACCCTGGGTTTCGGCATCTGGGGGTGGTTGCTGAAGCAATATCCCGCGGCCACCGTCGCGCCGTTTTCGCTGCTCGTCCCGATATTCGGGGCCGCATCGGCGGCGATCGTGCTTGGCGAGCGCTTCGGCCCGACCCGCATGACGGGCATGGCCCTCATCATCGCCGGCCTCGTCATCATCGCCGTTCCGCTGGGACGCGCACGCATGCGTCGAGGGGCGTGAACCGGCGCGTGCCGGATCGGGCTTCCGCGGCGGCTATTTCTTCCGCAGGCTGCCGAGGATGCCCCGCACCAGCTCGCGGCCGAGCGTGGTGCCGACCGTGCGCACCACCGACTTGATCGCCGTCTCGGTGACGCTCTGGCGCTGTCGACCACCGCCGCTGCCGGTGCGCGAGGGTGCGCGGCGCGGCGCGGACCTGCCCCCGTCGCCGTCGAAATCGGGCAGCGTCCAGCCGCTCCCCGACTCCGATCCGGTCCGCGATCCGCCCTGCCTGCCGCTGCCGTTGCGCTGGCGCTCCTTGTCCTCCTGCGCGCGGCGGTCCTCGTCTTCCTTGGCTTTCGCCGCTTCCTCGGCGCGCCTCTGGAGGATCTCGTAGGCGGATTCGCGGTCGACGGGCTCATCGTACTGGCCGGCGACGGGGCTCATGCCCATCACCTTCCTGCGTTCCTCCGGCGTCACCGGGCCCATCCGGGCCGAAGGCGGGCGGATCAGCGTCCGCTCGACCATCGAGGGAATGCCCTTTTCCTGCAAGGTCGAGACCAGCGCCTCGCCGGTGCCGAGCTGGGTGATCGCGGCGGCGCAGTCGAAATCGGGGTTGGGGCGGAAGGTGTCGGCCGCCGTCTTCACCGCCTTCTGCTCGCGCGGCGTGTAGGCGCGCAGCGCGTGCTGGATGCGGTTGCCGAGCTGGGCGAGCACCGTCTCGGGCACGTCGAGCGGGTTCTGGGTGACGAAATAGACGCCGACGCCCTTGGAGCGGATCAGCCGCACCACCTGCTCGACGCGCTCGACCAGCGCGCGCGGCGCCTCGTTGAACAGAAGGTGCGCCTCGTCGAAGAAGAAGACGAGCTTCGGCTTGGCCGGGTCGCCGACCTCGGGCAGCTCCTCGAACAGCTCGGACAGCAGCCACAGCAGGAAGGTGGCGTAGAGCCGCGGGCTGCTCATCAGCTTGTCGGCGGCCAGCACGTTGATCGCGCCGCGCCCGTCGCGCGTGGTGCGCATCAGGTCGGCGATCTTCAGCGCCGGCTCGCCGAAGAAATTGTCGCCGCCCTGCTGCTCGAGCACCAGGAGCTGGCGCTGGATCGCGCCGACCGACTGGCGCGAGACGTTGCCGTAGCGGCCGCCGATCTCCTGGGCGCGCTCGGCCATGTTGGCCAGCATCGCCTGGAGGTCCTTCATGTCGAGGAGGAGCAGCCCTTCCTCGTCGGCGATGCGGAAGGCGATGTTGAGCACCCCCTCCTGCGCCTCCGAGAGGTTCATCAGCCGCGACAGCAAGAGCGGCCCCATCTCCGACACGGTGGCGCGGATCGGGTGGCCCTGCTCGCCGAACAGGTCCCAGAAGATGACCGGGAACTCGGCGAACTCGTAGGGCTCGAGCCTGATCGCCTCGGCGCGCTTCAGCAGGAAGTCTTTCGATTCGCCCATCATCGAGATGCCGGCGAGGTCGCCCTTGACGTCGGCGCAGAACACCGGCACGCCGGCGCTGGAAAAGCCCTCGGCGAGGATCTGGAGCGTGACCGTCTTGCCGGTGCCGGTCGCGCCGGTGACGATGCCGTGGCGATTGGCGAATTTCAGCAGCAGCTCCTCGGCCTTCTGGTAGCTGTCGTCCGGCTTGCGGCTGGCGCCGAGGAAAAGCGAGGTTTGCGCCTCATCCCACATCTGTCGTCTCCGATCCTGTCCGAATGCCGGTATAGCCAGCGCGGCCGGCGATGCCAATGCGCTTCGCGCGCGCCGCCAGCCGTTGCCGAATGAACACAGACGAGATGAATCGCCTCCCGTGCGGAAGGCATTCGCCCCGTGCCGCATTGCGGGCCGGGAGTGGCGACCCTATCTTGCCCGTTGTGTTGCCTCGGCTTGGCTGGATCAAGGGGCCGGATCAAGGGGAAGCGCGGGAGAAGACATGGAAGCGGCGATCATCAGCACCGGCATCTTCACGCCGATCGGCCGTTCCCAGTGGCTCGAAATGGCCTCGACCAGCGCGCCGCTGTCGCAATCCTATGCCGATCTCCAGTTCGAGCAGGTCCGCCGCAGCGACCCCGAGGACGGCGTGCACGCCCATCCCGGCGCGGCATGGACCATCGTCCAGCGCGTCGACGACATCGACGCCCGGCGGGCCAACCATCAGGCGCAGGACGACGTCGCCGGCGGCGCGACCGGCCTCGCCATCGTGTTCCAGGACGCGCCCAACGCCTTCGGCTACGGCCTGCCGGCCAGGCCCGAGGCGCTTGCCGCCGCGCTTCATCACATTCCGCTCGACCAGATCTACCTGCGCATCGACGCCCATCCGGCCAGCCGCGCCTCGGTCGACTGGCTGATCGAGCTGATGCGCCGCCGCAAGGTCGACCTGGAGCGCATAAGCCTGTCGTTCGGCATCGACCCCGCCGCCATCTTCGCCGGCAACGGCGCGTTGCGGATGTCGGTCAAGGCGCTGCACGCCTCGATGCCGCAATCGCTCGCCCACTTCTTCGCCATGGGCATTCCGGCCGTGCTGCTGGAAGCCGACGGCCGCCTCGTCCACAATGCCGGCGGCACCGAGGCGCAGGAGCTCGGCTTCATGCTGGCCTCGGTGGTGGCGCATCTGCGCATGTTCCAGGAGGCGCGCCAGCCGCTGGTCTACGCCGCGCCGCATATCGGCTTCGCCCTGTCCATCGACCAGAACCAGTTCCTGTCGGTGGCCAAGCTGCGCGCGGCGCGGCGGCTGTGGCGCAAGATGCAGGAAATCTGCGCCATCGCGCCGGTCCAGGCCAAGGTCCACGCCGAGACGTCGTGGCGGATGCTGAGCGCCGGCGATCTCGACACCAACATCCTGCGCACCTCGCTCGCGGCCTTCGCCGCCGCCGCCGGCGGCGCCGACACGATCAGCGTGCTGCCGCACACCCTGCCTTGCGGGCTGCCCGAGCAGCGGGCGCGGCGGGTGGCGCGCAACGCCCAGCTCGTCCTGTCGCAGGAGACGCATCTGAGCTTCCTCGGCAACCCGATGGCGGCCTCGGAGGACCTCGACATCCTGACCGCGTCGCTGTGCGAGGCGGCCTGGGAGGAGTTCCGGCAGATCGAGGCGGAGGGCGGCCTGTTCGAGAGCCTGATCGCCGGCCATGTCCAGCATCGCGTGGCGCAGGCGCGGTCGGCGCGCCTCGAGCGGATGCGCGAGAACGCCGGACACATCTTCGACGAGGGCGACGACTGCGCCGCCGCGTCGGTGATCGTGCCGGCCTCGCAGCGGCGCAGGTCCGCGCCGGAAGGCGCCGTCTTCTGCGAGCGGCTGGCGGCCATCCGTTTCGACGAGACGCCGGACCGGGGCTGACCGCCGGCAGGCCGCGCTGCCCCGTCCACCAACCACAACTCCGGCATATGGCACGCTGCATGCCTCCTTCCCTGTGAGAGCAGGGAGAACTGTGCCGAAAATGAACAGACGACGCCTGATCCTGTCGACGCTGGGCCTCGCCGCCGGCGCAGCGGGGATGCGGCCGGCCGGCGCGCAGCCGCTCGCCGACCTGACCGTCACGGCGGCGATCCGCGGTTCGATCAACGCGTCCGAGTTCGGCGTCTGGCCGGACGCGCTGGACGACCAGAGCCGCGCCTTCCGCCGCATGCTGGACAAGGCGGCCGAGCGCGACGCGCCGGTGTTCCTGCCGCCGGGCAACTACGCGGTTTCCAACATCCGCCTGCCGCGCAACGTCCGGCTTGCCGGCATTCCGGGCGCGAGCCGCGTCGTCTATAGCGGCGACGGCTATCTTTTCGCGGCCGAGGACGCCGCGACGGTCGAGCTTTTCGGCATTTCGTTCGACGGCGCGAACCGGCCCCTGGGCGGCGAGGCGCAGGGACTGGTGGACCTGCGCCGGGTCGACGCCTTTGCGATGGATCGCTGCGAGGTCGTGGGCAGCGGCGGCAGCGGCATCGCGCTGGAGCGGGTGTCGGGCCGGATCGAGCGCTCGACCGTCGCGGGCGCCGCGTCCTACGCGCTCTACTGTGTCGAAGCGGGACAGATGCAGGTTTCGGGCAACCACGTCCGCGACTGCGCCGACGGCGGCATCCTCGTCCATCGCTGGCAGAAAGGCAGCGACGGCGCGCTGATCTCCGGCAACCGCATCGAGCGCATCGGCGCCAGGAGCGGCGGCACCGGGCAGTACGGCAACGGCATCAACCTCTTCCGCGCCGGCAACGTCATCGTCGCCAACAACCACGTCTCCGACTGCGCCTTTTCCGCCATCCGCGCCAACAGCGCCGACAACGTGCAGGTGCTCGGCAACCAGTGCCTGCGCTCGGGCGAGACGGCGATCTATTCGGAATTCGCCTTCGAGGGCGCGGTGGTCTCGTCCAACCTGATCGACGGCGCGGCCAACGGCATCTCCATCGTCAATCTCGACCAGGGCGGCCGGCTCGCCGCCTGCACCGGCAATGTCGTGCGCAACCTCGTCGACCGTCCGCCCTACGAGCCTTACGCGCCGGACGTCATCGCCAATTTCGGCATCGGCATTTCCGTCGAGGCGGATGCGGCGCTGACCGGCAACGTGGTCGAGGCCGCGCCGCGCCACGGCTTCCTGCTCGGCTGGGGACCGTTCCTGCGCAACGTCGCAGCGACCGGCAACGTCGTGCGCGCCGCGCGCGAAGGTTTCGCCGTCTCCGTGGTCGAGGGCGCGGGCTCGGTCATCATCGCCGACAACGTCATCGACGGCGCCGAGCGCGCCGTGGTCGGCTATCGCTGGGCGGACGCCGTCACCGGCGACCTCGCGGCGGGCGACGGCGGCAGCTTCCGCCACTTGCGGGTCGAGAAGAACCTCGTCAGTTGAGCAGAGGCGCGGGGGCGAGCGCGCCGACCTCGATGCCGTTCCAGTTCGTGAGCACGGGACGGGCGAGCTCCGCCATCGCCGCGGCAAGGGTGGCATCGTCGGCGAGGAGCCTGCCGAGCACGGCCGCGACCACGATTTCGGCGGCGCGGGCGGCGCCGTCGTCGCATTTCAGCGCGATGCCGAGGCCGAGCTCCGGCACCGCGCCACAATAGACGCCTTCCGCGCCGACCTTGACCATGACGCGCCCGCCCGCCGCCAGCATCAGCCTCGTGTCGAGCCGGCCCGTGCCGGCGACGAGGAAGGGTTCGGCCATGCAGGCGTCGAGGAGCCGCCGCGCCGCCGCTGCGCGGACCGGGCCGAGGCCGGTGCCCGTCGCCATGCGGGCGAAGCCGTGGGCGAGGTTCTTCAGCGGCACGGCGTAGGTCGGGATCGAGCAGCCGTCGGTGCCGCAGGTGGAAACGGCATGCGCCGCGCCGGTGACCGCCTCCATCGCCTCGCGCACCGCCTGCTGGGCCGGATGGTCGGCCGCGACATAGGAGCGGTGGTCGCGGCCGAGATGGCGGCAGGTGCAGAGGAAGCCGGCATGCTTGCCCGAGCAGTTGTTGTGGAGCGCGCAAGGGCTGCCGCCGCCGCGCGCCAGATCGAGCGCGGCCTCCTGCCGCGTCGGCCAGTGCGCACCGCATTCGAGCGCGCTTCGGTCGAGCCCCGCCTTCGCCAGCATGGCGGCGGCGAGCGCCGCGTGCTCCGGCTCGCCGGAATGGGAGGCCGAAGCCAGCGCAAGCTCGCGCTGCCCGAAACCGTAGGCGTCGGCCGCGCCCGATTCGATGAGCGGCAGCGCCTGGATCGCCTTGACCGCCGAGCGCGGAAACACCGGCCGCTCGATGTCGCCGGCGGCGAAAACCACGCCGCCGTCGCCGTCGACCACGGCGACCGCGCCGCGATGGCGGCTTTCGACCGTGGCGCCGCGCAGCACTTCCACGAGAACCGGATTTTCCATCGCTTCCACCTCTCCAGCAATGCCGAAGGCATAGCCGGGCGCGAGGAGGAAGCAAAGCCTGTCGCGGTTGAGGCTATCGCGTATCTGGTCGCAGCAGGCCGGCGGCCATGAACCCGCCATCGACGGCGAGCGTCTGGCCGGTGATGTAGCTCGCGGCCGGCGAGATCAGGAAGGCGATCGCCGCGGCCACCTCGTCCGGCTCGCCGCAGCGGCGCTGCGGCACGCGCTCCAGCCAGCGCCGCCGCGTCTCCTCGGCATTGCGCGCAGCCGCGATCTCGAGCGGCCCGTGCGCGACGCAGTTGACCCGGACGTCGCGATGGGCCAGCTCGATCGCCAGCACGTCCGACATCTGCTTCAGGCCGGCCACGGACGCGCCATAGGCGAGACGGCCCTCGCTGGCGCGCAGGCCCGCGGCGGAGACGACGTTGACGATGGAGAGCGCGTCGCCCATGCGCTCGACGGCCGCCCTGGCCGCCGCGAAGGCGGCGACGAGGTTGGCGTCGAGCATCTGCCTGAGCAATGCGGCGCCGGTCTCCATGGCGGCGAGGTCGCAACCGGCGGTGGCGCTGGTGACGAGGCCGCCCACCGGCCCGAGCGCGTCGACCGCCTGGTCGAAGGCATCGGCCAGTTCGTCCTCGTCGGCGAGGTCGACGAACAGGAAGATCGCGTTCTCGCCGGCCAGCATGTCCTCGGCGGCGGCGAGCGCTTCCCTGTCCCTGTCGAGGATCGCGACCGGCCAGCCGTCGTCGAGCAGCCATTCGGCGGCGGCGAGGCCGATGCCGGAAGCGCCGCCGGTGACGATGGCCGAGGGCTTCATGCGGCTCCTATTTGATCCGTTCGAGAATCGACACGTAGTTGGCGACGGCCGCGCCGCCCATGTTGAAGATGCCGCCGAGCGAGGCATTGTCGACCTGGATGCCTCCGGCCTCGCCGGTCAACTGCATGGCCGAAAGCACGTGCATGGAAACGCCGGTGGCGCCGATGGGATGGCCCTTGGCCTTGAGGCCGCCGGAGGGGTTGACCGGCAGGCGGCCGCCCTTCTGGGTCTGGCCTTCGAGCGCCACCCTGGCGCCCTGGCCGCGCGCGGCCAGCCCCATGGCCTCGTATTCGATCAGCTCGGCGATGGTGAAGCAGTCGTGCGTCTCGACGAAGGAGAGGTCGTCGAGCGAAATGCCGGCGGCCTTCAGCGCGCGGCCCCACGCCTGCTCGCAGCCCTCGAACAGCAGGATGTCGCGCTTCGACATCGGCAGGAAGTCCTGCACGTGCTCGTTGGCGCGGAAGGCGACGGCGCGGCGCATGCCGAGGGCAGTGCGCGTGTCGGCGAGGACGATCGCCGCGGCGCCGTCGGAGACCAGCGAGCAGTCGGTGCGCTTCAGCGGGCCGGCGACGAACGGGTTCTTCTCGCTCTCGTTGCGACAGAACTCGTAGCCGAAATCCTTGCGCATCTGGGCGTAGGGGTTCTCGACGCCGTTCTTGTGGTTCTTGGCCGCGATGTAGGCCAGCGCGTCGGACTGGTCGCCATGGCGCTGGAAATAGGCCGCCGCGATCTTGCAGAACACGCCGGCGAAGCCGGCCGGCGTGTCGCCGTCCTCCGGCAGGTAGGAGGCCCGCAGCAGGTTCTCGCCGATCTGCGGCCCCGGCGTCGTCGTCATCTGCTCGACGCCGACGACAAGGACCACGCGCGCGGCGCGGGCGTCGATGGCGCGGATGCCCTGGCGCACGGCGGCCGAGCCGGTGGCGCAGGCGTTCTCGACCCGCGTCGCCGGCTTGAAGCGCAGACGATCGTCGGCCTGGAGCACGAGGCTGGCGGTGAAGTCCTGGGCCGAGAAGCCGGCGTTGAAATGGCCGAGCACGATCTCGTCGACGTCGTCGGGGCCGATCCCGGCATGGTCGAGCGCATCCGTCGCGACCTTGACGATCAGGCTCTCGACGGTCTCGTCGGCGAGCTTCCCGAACGGCGTGTGCGCCCATCCCACGATACAAGCGGTCATCGATTTCTTCTCCCAAGCCGAGGATAACATGGTCGCGCCGCGTCCGAACGGCCGACTGTCGTTCGATTATGGGCTTGTTGTGCGGTGCAGTAAAGCGCCGAGTGCCGCCCGGAGGACGGGAGAGGGGCGCCGGGCCTCACCGCCGGGCCCCACCGATTGCGCCCCGGCATGACGGTATCAGGAGGGCGAGGCGAGGGGTCGGCGGCTATAGGGAGGGACGAGACCCGATTAGAATGTTCATCCGATAAGAATGCCCGTATGACCGCCGCCCGCAGGATGCCAGGGATGCCACCAATTCGCGACCCTCGCCGGACGCCGCCGCGCGTCCGCCGGAGGCGGTCATGGTGACGGAAGCGGATTTCGTCATCGTCGGCTCCGGCTCGGCCGGATCGGCGATGGCCTATCGCCTTTCCGAGGACGGGAAGAACACGGTCGCCGTCATCGAATATGGCGGCACCGACTACGGCCCGTTCATCCAGATGCCGGCGGCCCTGTCCTACCCGATGAACATGCGCCGCTACGACTGGGGGTTCACGACCGAGCCGGAGCCGCATCTCGGCGGCCGCGTGCTGGCGACGCCGCGCGGCAAGGTCCTGGGCGGCTCGTCCTCGGTCAACGGCATGGTCTATGTGCGCGGCCACGCCCGCGACTTCGACCATTGGGCCGAGGAGGGCGCGGCCGGCTGGTCGTTCGCCGACGTGCTGCCCTATTTCAGGCGGATGGAGAGCGCGGCCGGCGGCGAGGACGGCTGGCGCGGCACGGACGGCCCGCTCCATGTCCGGCGCGGGCCGCAGCGGAACCCGCTCTACGCCGCCTTCATCGAGGCGGGCCGGCAGGCGGGGTTCGAGACGACGCGCGACTATAACGGCGCCAAGCAGGAAGGCTTCGGCCCGATGGAGCAGACCATCCACGGCGGACGGCGGTGGTCGGCCGCCAACGCCTATCTGCGCCCGGCGCTCAGGCGCGACAATGTCAGCCTCGTCAAAGGTTTCGCCCGCCGCGTCGTCATCGAGGGCGGGCGGGCCGTCGGCGTCGAGATCGAGGCGCGGGGACGGGTGCGCGTGGTGAAGGCCAGGCGCGAGGTGGTGGTCGCGGCCTCGTCGATCAACTCGCCGAAGCTGCTGATGCTGTCCGGCATCGGCCCGGCGGCGCATCTGAGGGCGCGCGGCATCGAGGTGGTCGCCGACCGGCCGGGCGTCGGGCAGAACCTCCAGGATCACATGGAGCTCTACATCCAGCAGGAATCGCTCCAGCCGATCACGCTCTATTCGAAGCTCGGCCTCGTCTCGAAAGCCATGATCGGGGCCGAATGGCTGCTGTTCAAGACCGGGCTCGGCGCGTCGAACCATTTCGAGGCCGCCGCCTTCGTGCGCTCGGCCGCCGGCGTCGAGTATCCCGACATCCAGTATCATTTCATTCCCGTCGCCATCCGCTACGACGGCAAGGCGGCGGCGCGGGCGCACGGCTTCCAGGCCCATGTCGGGCCGATGCGCTCGAAATCGCGCGGGTCGGTCGCGCTGCGCTCGTCCGACCCGTGGGAGCGGCCGGAAATCCGTTTCAACTACATGTCGCATCCCGACGACTGGGCCGATTTCCGCCATTGCATCCGGCTGACGCGCGAGATCTTCGGCCAGCCGGCCTTCGACCCCTACCGCGGACGCGAGATCTCGCCGGGCGCCGGGGTCGAGACCGACGCCGAGCTCGACGATTTCATCCGGGCGCATGCCGAAAGCGCTTATCACCCCTGCGGCACCTGCCGGATGAGCCGGCCTGACGATCCGATGTCGGTGGTCGATCCCGAGTGCCGGGTGATCGGCGTCGAGGCCTTGCGCGTCGCCGATTCGTCGGTGTTCCCGCGCATCACCAACGGCAATCTGAACGCGCCGTCGATCATGACCGGCGAAAAGGCGGCCGATCACATTCTCGGCCGCCAGCCGCTCGACCCCTCCAACCTGGAACCGTGGATCAATCCGAACTGGCGGCAGTCCGACCGTTGAGATAGACCGGAACGGCCGGACGCCGGCAAGGAGACGCGCCATGAAAGCCCAGCCCAAGGCATCGCACTACATCAACGGCCGTTTCGTCGAGGACGAGCGGGGCCGGGCGCTCGACGTGATCTATCCCGCCACCGGCGAGACGATCGCCCGGCTCCACGCGGCGACCCCCAACATCGTCGAGCTGGCGGTGGAGGCGGCGCGGGCCGCGCAGGGCGAGTGGGCGCGGCTGCGACCGGCCGAGCGCGGCCGCATCCTGCGCCGCGCCGCCGACATGTTGCGCGCCCGCAACGACGAGCTCGCGCGGCTGGAGACGCTCGACACCGGCAAGCCGCTCCAGGAGACCACGGTCGCCGATCCGGCGAGCGCGGCCGAGGCGCTGGAGTTCTTCGGCGGGGCGGTGGCGGCCTTCAACGGCGATTTCGTCGATCTCGGCGGCGGCGCGTTCGGCTATACCAGGCGCGAGCCGCTCGGCGTCTGCCTCGGCATCGGAGCGTGGAACTATCCGATCCAGGGCGCGGGCTGGAAGTCGGCGCCGGCGCTCGCCATGGGCAACGCCATGGTGTTCAAGCCGTCGGAGAACACGCCGCTCTCGGCGCTGGCGCTGGCCGAGATCTACACCGAGGCCGGGTTGCCGGACGGCCTGTTCAACGTCGTCCAGGGATATGGCGACGTCGGCGCGGCGCTGGCCTCGCACCCCGAAGTGGCCAAGGTGTCGCTGACCGGCTCGGTGCCGACCGGGCGCAAGGTGCTGGCGCAGGCCGGCGCGCAGATGAAGCACGCGACGATGGAGCTCGGCGGCAAGTCGCCGCTCGTCATCTTCGACGACGCCGACCTCGAGAACGCGGTCGGCGGCGCGATGCTGGCCAATTTCTACTCGACCGGGCAGGTCTGTTCCAACGGCACCCGGGTCTTCGTCCAGGAGGGCATCTATCCGCGCTTCCTGGAACGGCTGACCGCGCGCACGGCGAGGATCAGGATCGGCGATCCGCTCGATCCGGCGACCCAGATGGGGCCGCTGATCAGCAAGGCGCAGCACGACAAGGTGACGGGCTACATCGCCATCGGCCGCGAGGAGGGCGCGACGCTTCACCATGGCGGCGGCGTGCCGCGGTTGCAGGGCTTCGAGGACGGGTTCTTCGTCGAGCCGACCATCTTCACCGGCGTGCGCGACGACATGCGCATCGCGCGCGAGGAGATCTTCGGCCCGGTGATGAGCGTCATGTCGTTTCGCGACGAAAACGAGGCGATCGAACGCGCCAACGACACCGAGTTCGGCCTGTCGGCAGGGGTGTTCAGCCGCGACGTGGCGCGCGCCCACCGGGTGATCGCCGAGCTGAAGGCGGGAAGCTGCTGGATCAACACCTACAATCTCGCGCCGGTGGAGCTGCCGTTCGGCGGGGTCAGGCAGTCCGGCATCGGCCGGGAGAACTCGCTGGCGGCGCTGGCGCATTATTCCCAGTTGAAGTCGGTCTATGTCGAGACCGGCGACGTCGACAGCCCCTATTGATGTTTCTGGCGTTTTCGGCCTCTTCGACACTTGCGGGCGCGGCGAGCCGGCGCTATAAGCCCGGCCTGTCGGTCACGGAGTGTAGCGCAGCCTGGTAGCGCACCTCGTTCGGGACGAGGGGGTCGGAGGTTCAAATCCTCTCACTCCGACCAACAGTTGCAGGGGTTCCCGAGCCCTTCCGCCTTCTCCAGCCTTCAAGTCGAGATGTGTGCGCGGCGGGCCGCGGTCAGTGCAGCGTGCACTCGACGTCGCGCAGCCATTGCGCGATCGAGGGTTCCCAGGTCTCGTCGGGAACGAAGGCGCGCACGACCACGATGCCTTCGGTGGTGTCGGCCTCGATGAAGATCGAATCGTTGAGTTCCGGCGGCATGGCGTTGCGCAGCAGGATCATCTGCGCCGGCGTGGCGATGACGAAATCGAACCGGCCCTGGGGCGACGAATTCTCGTTCAGCGAATAGATGTTGAGGCCGGCGCGCTCATAGGCCGAGATCGACCAGTAGGGGACCATGCCCTCGCTGCGGACCTGCACCACGCCGTCGCGCAGGTCGAAGCGGCAGGCGACCGCGTCGACGAGCGGATCGAGCGAGGCGATCAGCGGCGGCGCGCCGGGCGGGTCGAGGCGGACCGGGTGATAGAAGTTCGCCTGCTGCGACAGCGCCGACCATGCGTCGCGCTCGGAATAGGCCGGAACCAGCAGCAGGATGACGATGTGGACGATGCCGGCGCCGAAGACGCCGAGCGCGAGCGCGTGGAGAAACCTAGCCATCGCAGCCCTCGCGGACGATGCGCGGCAGCTCGACCTCGGCGATGCGCGCGCTCGAGGCGATGGCGGTGTCGTAAAGCGTCAGGGCGAGCGAGAACGGTCCCGCGCCGTCGAGGGCCAGCCAGTTTTCCGGCGCCGGGCGGCCGGACACGGTCACGGCGACCGAATTATCGGGGCGGCGCAGCAGCGCCTGCGAGTGGAGCGCCGGCGATCGGCCGCCGCCGATCCTGATGACGCCGTTGCCGGCGTCGCGGGCCGACAACGTCCAGAACCGCGCCGGCGGCATCTCGCCCTCGATCCGGTAGGCGCATTCGCGCAGCAGGATATCGCCGCCATCGTCGCGACGGGCGGTGAAAACCAGCCCTTCCGCCCGGCCGAGCGCCAGGTCGGAGTCGCGCGAGAAGCGCGCCCGCGAATAGGGATCGGCCTCGGGCGTGCCGTGGTCGGGAAAGGCGATCCAACTGCCGATGGCGACGGAACCGAAGCCGAAATCCCGCTCCAGCGCCAGCCAGACGCTGCCCGCGCCGCCGACGAGGGCGATGCCGAGCGCCAGGACCGTGAGGAAGACGGATTTCAGCATTGCGGGTCTGATGTCTCCGGGACGTGCGGGCGAAAGGGCTGGCGAGGCCCGATGAAACGCTGGGCAAGCGGTCGCCGCAACCGCCGCGAATGTCAAGAAGGAAGGCGGGGCGGTCAGAGCGCGGAAAGCGTCTCCGGGACGGCGGGAAGGTCAAGCGGCGGCGCGCGGCGGAACGCCTGCGCGAAGTCGTGCAGCAGGGCCGTGGTGCGCGGCGACAGGACGGAAGGGCGGACCTGCTCGCCCTCCGGGGCGCCGGCTTCCGCGACGACGACGCCGGGCGCGGTGTCGAGGAACGGCTTGTCGATGCCCGGGATCGGCTTCAGCTCGACCTTCTGGTGGGCATAGGCCATCACGCGCTGCCAGATCATGGCCGGGACCGAGCCGCCGGTCATGTTGCGGGTGGGGGAGAAGTCGTCGTTGCCGAGCCAGACGGCGGCGAGATAGTTGCCGGTGTAGCCGACATACCAGGCGTCGCGATAGGCCTGTGCGGTGCCGGTCTTGCCGGCCGAGCGGATGCCGGGCAGCGCCGCGCGCCGCGCGGTGCCGCGCTCGGGAATCTGCACCATGATCGAGTTCATCGCCGCCATGGCCTGCTCGGTGACGGTGCGGCGGGGCGGTGCCGAGTCGCGGCTGAAATCGTAGACCACTTCGCCGGAATGGGTGACGAGCTGGGTGATGCCGTGGCGCGAGCCGGTGAAGCCGCCATTGGCGAGCGTCAGATATCCGGTGGCCTGGTCCATCACCGTCATGCCAGAGGTGCCGAGCACCATGGTCTTGTGGTTGTTCAGCTCGGATTCGACGCCCATCGCCATCGTCTTCTCGGCGATGACGGGAATCGACAGGTGCTCCTTGGCAAGGCGCACCGGCACCGTGTTGTAGGAATGGATCAAGGCGGTGGCGAGCGAGACGCGGCCCGCATAGCCGCGCCCGTAATTGCGCGGCGCCCAGCCGCCCCAGTTGATCGGCGCGTCGGAAATCATCGAATCGGGCGTGAAGCCGGCCTCCATCGCTGCCGTGTAGACGTAGGGCTTGAACGAGGAGCCGGTCTGGCGCAGCGCCCGCGTCGCGCGGTTGAACTGGCTGCGGGCATAGTCGCGGCCGCCGACGATGGCGCGGACCGCGCCGTTGGTCTCGAGAAGGACCATCGCCCCTTCCGAGACGTGATAGGCCTGGCCGTGCTGGCGCAGGTGGAATTCGAGCGATTCCTCGGCCGCCTTTTGCAGGTCCATGTCGAGCGTGGTGCGGGCGACGAGCGAATGGGAGCCGCCCTTCGGCGCGACCTTCTTGACCTCCTCGAACGCCCAGTCGAGGAAGTAATCGGGGCTTTCGGCGCCGGCGCGGTCGACCGCGGTGGCCGGGTGCAGCCGGGCCGACAGGACCTGCCCCTCGGTCATGAAGCCGGCATCGACCATGTTGGACAGGACGACGTTGGCGCGGCCGCGCGCCGCCGGCAGGTTGATGTGGGGCGCGTAGTTGCCCGGCGCCTTGAACAGGCCGGCGATCATCGCCGCTTCCGCCAGCGTCAGCTCCTTGACGCCCTTGTTGAAGTAGAAGTCGGCCGCCGCCGCGATGCCGAACGTGCCGCCGCCGAGATAGGCGCGGTCGAGATAGAGCTGTAGGATCTCCTTCTTGGGCAGGTTCCATTCCAGCCACAGCGCCAGATAGGCTTCCTTGATCTTGCGCTCCATCGAGCGCTCGTTGGTCAGGAACAGGTTCTTGGCGAGCTGCTGGGTCAGCGTCGAGCCGCCCTGCACCACCGAATTGGCGCGCACGTTCTCGCTGAGCGCCCGGCCCAGACCGATGAAGTCGATGCCGAAATGCTCGAAGAAGCGGCGATCCTCGGTGGCCAGAACCGCCTTGACGACATGGTCGGGAATCTCGTCGACCGGCACGGAATCGCGCTGGATGATGCCGCGCTGGCCGATCTCGTTGCCGTGGCGGTCGAGGAAGGTGACGGCGTAGTCGCCCTGGCTGCGCCAGTCCTTGGCAGTTTCCTCGAAGGCGGGAAGGGCGAGCGCGAGCAGGACGATGGAGCCGGCGGTGCCCATCGTGAAGCCTTCGCTCAGGAGCTCGATCAGGCCGCGCCTCCAGCCCTTCACCCGGAAGCGGCGGAAGAAGATGGTGATCGATTCCCATCTTTCGCGGGCGCGGAAGCCCGCTTCGTAGAGTGTCGAATCGATCCAGGCGTCGACGGCGAGGAAGAACGTCGCGCGCGGTACTCTCGATTTGCGTCTGCGAAACGGATTGAACATCGCCTCAGTGCCCATGCCCAACGCTTATGGCCCGGCGGCCCCGCATCTTTCTCCGACCGCATCGGGGCGGTTTCAGGGCATCGGATGTCACGGGCCGTTTGCCCGGGTGTTTTTGCCGATTTCGCCCCCGGCGGCAAGGACCGTGGGGTAAAACGCCGGTGATCGGCTCACGAAAATAAATAGGAATATTTTCCTAATTATATACTTGACGTACTACAGCCGATTTGCGATAATGAATACAGGGAGTTGCGCAAATGGACATCACCGCAGCCATCTACACCGACGCCGAAAAGGCCCGTGAGCATCTTGAGGCTATCCACTGGCCGCACGGTCCTATCTGCCCGACTTGCGGCAATGCCCATGCGGATCGCATCACCAAGCTTAAGGGCAAGTCCACGCGCCCCGGCGTCTACAAGTGCAACGAATGCCGCCAGCCCTTTACCGTGACGGTCGGGACCGTGTTCGAACGCTCCAAAATTCCGCTCAACAAGTGGGTACTGGCTTCGCACCTTATGGCAGCTTCCAAGAAGGGCATGAGCGCCCATCAAATGCACCGCATGTTGGGCGTCACCTACAAGACCGCTTGGTTCATGTGCCACCGCATCCGCGAGGCGATGAAGGAAGATGTTGCTTCCTCCGGTCCTCTTGGTGGCGAGGGCAAAGTCATCGAAGCCGACGAAACCTATTGGGGTCGCCGCGAGGATGGCTATGTCTCTCCCGCTCGCAAGGGCAAGCCATATTTGAAGCGCAAGAAGCCGATGAAGAACGCGATCTTCGGTCTGGTCGAGCGTGGTGGCAAAACCCGTACCGTCCACGTCCAGCACGCTACCCGCGATGCCGTGCGCGAAGTTCTGGTTACGACCACCGACCGCAAGTCCACGCTCTACACCGACGAAAGCAACCTTTATCCGATCACAGGCCAAGAGTTCGCCAAGCATGACACCGTGAAGCATTCCGCCAAGGAATACGTTCGTGGCGACGTGCATTCGAACACAATCGAGAATGTCTTTTCCGTGTTCAAGCGCGGCATGGTTGGCGTCTATCAGCATTGCGGCGAAGCGCATTTGCATCGCTATCTTGCCGAGTTCGACTTCCGCTACAATCGCCGCGCGGCACTAAAGGTTTCCGATGCGGAGCGCGCCGAGGATTTGCTCCGCATGGCGCGCGACAAGCGATTGACCTATCGGCGGATTGGTGAAGCCGCGAACGCTTAAGCAAAAAGCGCGAAATCTACTTTCCAAGCGAAAGAAAAAGACCCTGTGAATACCGGGCATCGGTCGTATTAGGGCTTGCAGGAATCGTTCCTCATCCGTTCCAATGGAAACGGCGGTGATTTTCGCGAATCACCGCCGTTAACGCAACCAAGCCACAGGACGGCTCGGTACATGAAGAACAATCGCCACACTAAATTTTTGGTCGATTCCGTCAAGCGTCCTGTGGCGTCACACAGGAACTTTTTGACATGGCAAACTTCATTGTTTCTTACGACCTGAATGGCTCTCTGCCGTCCCATAAGCAGGTTGACGATCTTCTTGCCGGCCTTGGCGCGGCGCGAGGACGTATCCTTGAAACGGTTTGGTACGTTGGCTGGCCTGGGACGGCGGCGCAGCTTCTGGACAAGCTGCGTCCGTCCTTTTCATCGAATGATCTTCTGTTCGTTGCGGAATGTCAGGAAGCGGCTTGGACGAAGCTTTTGCTTTCCGACGATTCGCTTCGAGAGGCATGGGCCGGGAATCGGCATTAGCCTTTTCTTCCCTCCCGGTCTTCGGATCGGGGGGGGTCTTCAGAAGGCGACGAAGGACTTCGTCACCTTTTTCAACGGGCTTTGGAGCGTCGTGACCCATGACATTAAACCATCATATAGAGAAGGAAGTGTCCCTTCTAAGGGAGGGAATGCATTCTTACCTTGAAAGGTGGAGCAGCATGGAGAATGGCCTGTCGATGCTCCTTCAGCAAGTTCTTACGTTCCCAAGCAAATACGACCATAAGCCATACGGGTTTGCTGTCTATTTCGCAGCGACTTCCGCTGAGACACGGCTAGCGATAATCGATGCCGTTCTTGAACAGTTTTTTCGCAGAGACCCAAATGAACGTATCGCCCTCGACGCTTGGGCAATCATCTTGAAGCAAGTTTCGCTTGCGCGGCGCTTTAGAAACAAGATTGCTCACGGTACGGTGCATGTCACCACCATTTACGATAAACAGCATGCTCGCATCACGGGGCCGCTCTTTGATCTCAAAAAACACCCGCCTGGACGACCTATACAAGCCCACGGGATCAGCTTGAGCGAACTCAATAGCCAGCTTTCAAAAATCGGCGCGCGATCGTCGCATGTTGGTGCGCTCAGCCTTCTGGTTTCTTGGCGCCAACTTTTCGATGAAGCCACATTGCGAGAAAAATATCTCGAACTACTAACGGCTCTGAAGACAGCCCCGGATGAGTCAATAAGCCTGAATTATCCAGAATGGTTCGACCCGCTTCAATCATCTGAGGCGTGATGTCGATTTCTGCTCCGTCTAGTGCCGGCCTGTCGCCGCGAATCATCGCATTTCCGATCTTGGTACGTCAAGTATATAATTAGGAATATTTTCTTGACACCGTGACGCAGCTTTGGTAGAGTATCCTTATCGTCGGGAAATTGCGTCGGCGGACCGGAACGACCGGGCGGTGGCGACGCAGACGGCGGCAAGCTTCAATCATACAGGATCGGCAATGGGTGCGGGCAAGGCGGAAGCCGCCTGGGCGGCAAGGCGCGCGCTGGTCGAGGGCGCGGCGCCGACCCTGGAGCGCGTGGCGGAGGCGAGCGGGGTGAGCCCGCGCACGCTCGGCGACCGCGCGACAAGGGAAGGGTGGAACTGCCCGCCGGAGGCGGGGCTGACGCGGGCGGAGCGGATCGCCCGCGTCCATGACAGGCTGCTGGAAAGGATCGAGCGCGAGCAGGCCGGCGGCGCGGCGGGCGACGCCCCGCCCGACGCTCCGCTCGACAAGGCCGGCATGGCGGAGCTTGCCGCCACCGCCCGCATCCTCGCGAAGATAAGCGAGATCACGCGCGACGAAGACGGCGCGAAGGAAAAGCAACTCGAACGGGATGCCGACATTGCAGCAATCCTCGACAGGCTCGACCGGCAGATCGTCGATCTCGCCCGACATCTCGCAGCGGAAATGGCTGGAGGCCACGTTCACGCCGCGGCAATTGCTGCTGGCGAGCCTTGAATGGGTGGCGCTGGCGCGCGGTCGCCAGTATCGGCCCGGCCCCGCGCCTGAAAGCGCGACGCGCAACTGGCTGGTGGTCGGCGGGCGCGGCTCGGGCAAGACGAGGCTGGGCGCCGAATGGGTCAACGCGCTGGTGCGCGGTTTCGCGCCGTTTTCGGCAGGCGTACGGCACATGCGGATCGCGCTGGTCGGCGAGACGCTGGGCGACGTGCGCGAGGTGATGGTGGACGGGCCTTCGGGCATCGCCAGTATCTCGCGCTGGAACCGCCCGCGCTACGAGCCGACGCGGCGCCGGCTGCTGTGGGACACGGGCGCGGTGGCGCAGGCGTTTTCCTCGGAAGACCCCGAAAGCCTGCGCGGGCCGCAATTCGAGGCGGCCTGGTGCGACGAGCTGGGCTGTCCGGCCGTCGACAAGGGCGCGAACCAGCCCAACGTATTCCCCGACGCGAAATCGTCCGAGGACGCGACGCCGTATTTCTCCTCCGGCGGACGCTCGGACGTGGCGCAGGCGCGCTTCCTGCAAGCGCATTTCGCGCATTGGGATCCGCAAAGCCCGCATTTCGACGCTTCCGCCAATCCTGTTTCGCCGGTCTATGGCGGGCGGATGGTCGATCCCGCCCGCATCTGCGTCTGGGCATGGGACGCGCGGCCGTTCCCGGCGTTCCCGACGCTGGCCGGAATCTGGCGCGACGGCGACAACTGGCATCGCGGCCATTGGCTGAACGGCCGGCTTTCGACCGCGCCGGTTGGCGATCTCCTTGCCGCGATCCTGGCCGACCACGGCCTTGCCGGCGTCGACAGGACCCAAGGAGGCCGCAGCATCGCGGGCTATGTCGTCGACCGGCCGTTGACGGCCCGCGCCGCGCTGGAGCCGCTTGCCGACCTGTTCGGGGTCGTCGTCCGCGACGACAACGGCGTGCTCGAGCTGTGCGACGAGCGTGGGGCGGGCGCCTCGGCGATCGTCCTGTCCGAGCTGGCGCTGGCAGAGGGCGGCGCGGTCGTCGAGCGCAGCCGCGCACCGGAGCGCGACCTCGCCAACGAAATGGAGCTCTCCTTCGCCGACCCGTTCCGCGACTATCAGGCGGCGGTGGCGCGGCTGGCGCGGCCCGGAAACGAGGGCAGCGGCGCGCGGACGGTGGCGTTTCCCGGCTTTCTCGAAGCCGGCGCGGCCGAAGCGCTGCTCGCCGACTGGATGCAGCGCGGGCTGGCCGGCCGTGAGACCGTAGGCTTCGCCGTGCCGGCCTCGGAGATCGACGTCGCGCCGGGGGTGCTGGTGTCGCTGCCGGGCGGGGGCGAGGCCGGCGAGTTTCTCGTCACCGAGGTCGAGACCGGCGCGGTGCGCAAGGCGAGCGCCCGCCACGTCCGACGGATCGTCCCCGCGCCATGGCGCGCGGGCAGGATCGCGGCCGCCAGGCCAGACGCGCCATCCGTCTACGGCGCGCCGCATGCGCTGCTGCTCGATTTGCCGATGCTGCCGGGGGCGCAGTTCGCCCACGAGCAGTTCAAGGTCGCGGCCTTCGCCCGGCCGTGGCGCAGCCAGCTCGTGTTCTCGTCGCCGCAGGACGACGGCTTCGCGCACACCGCCACCGTGCCGTTCCCCGCGACCGTCGGCGAGGTGGTCGCGGCCGATGCCGGCCTCTGCGAGGGGCGCTACGACCGCATCGGCAGGATCATCGTCGCCCTCCATAACGGCGCGCTTTTGAGCGTGTCGCTTCCCGCCCTGCTGAACGGCGCCAACACGGCCGCAATGCAGGCCGCGAACGGCCAGTGGGAGGTGCTCCAGTTCGCGGAGGCGGAGGAGGTCTCGCCGTCCGTCTGGGAGCTTGGCTTCTTGCTGCGCGGCCAGTCCGGAACCGGCGGCGCGGCGGCTGCCGGCGCGCCAGCCGGCGCGGCTTTCGTCCTTCTCGACGATGCCGTGGTCAAGGCCGGCCTTGCGCCCGAGCTGGCCGGGCTGCCGCTGAACTGGCGGATCGGGCCGTCGGGACGGGATTTCGGCGGCCCGCATTTCGCCGCGCTGGCGATGGCGGGCGGCATCCGGGCGCGGCTGCCGCTGTCGCCCGTGCACCTGCGCGGGCGCAGGCTCGCCAATGGCGATCTCGAGCTCACCTGGGTCAGGCGAGGCCGCATCGACGCCGATTCGTGGCTCGGCGAGGACATACCGCTCGGCGAGGAGAGCGAACGCTACCGGCTGGAATTCGCCACCTCCGCCGGTGAGGTCCGGCGCGCGATGGAGGTTGCGGCGCCAGGTTCGACCTATGCGGCGGCGTTGCAGGCGCAGGATTTCCCCACCCGGCCGGCCGAGGTTTCGCTGACGGTCCGGCAGGTCAGCGCCGTTGCCGGCCCCGGCCTGCCGGCGCGCGCGATTTTGACCCTCTATTGAAGCAGAAGCAGAAAAGGAGCATCGACATGGGCGCCATCAAACCCTGGTATTTCTCCCGCACCATCTGGGCCTCGGCCATTGCGGTGATCGCGACGCTGGCCAACGCGCTCGGCTTCCCGTTCGACGCGGCCGACGCCTCGGCGCTGCCCGACGCCATCCTCCAGGCCATCGCCGCGGTGGCGGGCGTCGTCGCCATCCTCAGCCGGCTCGCGGCCAGCATGCGCCTCGGCTAGGATTCGCCTGCTCTTGTTCATTTCGCATTCAGCCGCGTTGCGCTAGAACCGCTGGCATGAAAACGCTTCGATCCCATCTGACCGCGCTTCTTGCCAGCCTGCTGCTGGCCGGCCCGTCCGTCGGGCCGGCCTCGGCCGCGCCCGATTGCCACGCGATCGGCCAGCAATATGCCGCGCAATCCGGCGGCCAGCTCGCCAAGGCGACACCCGAGGTGCGCGGCGGCCAGCAGGTCTGCGTCATCGTCGTGCTGATGCCGGCCAAGGACGGCCAGCGGCCGCGCCGCAACGAGATCGTGGTTCCGGCCGGCTGACGCAGGGGAAGAAACCGGGCATACTCGCCGGGCTGCCCGATTGTGCCGGTCGAAGGGACGGATGGTGACGCATGCGCATACTCGTGGTCGAAGACGACAAGGATCTGAACCGCCAGGTCGCGGACGCGCTGGTCGACGCGGGCTATGTCGTCGACCGTGCCTATGACGGCGAGGAGGGTCATTACCTCGGCGACACCGAGCCTTACGACGCCGTCGTCCTCGACATCGGCCTGCCGCAGATGGACGGCATCTCCGTGGTCGAGCGCTGGCGGCGCGACGGGCGCAAGATGCCGGTGCTGATGCTGACCGCGCGCGACCGCTGGAGCGACAAGGTCGCCGGAATCGACGCCGGGGCCGACGACTACGTCGCCAAGCCGTTCCACATCGAGGAGGTGCTGGCGCGCCTGCGGGCGCTGATCCGCCGCGCCGCCGGCCACGCCTCCTCCGAGCTGACCTGCGGGCCGCTCCGGCTCGACACCAAGGCCTCCAAGGCCGATCTCGGCGGCGCGCCGTTGAAGCTGACCTCGCACGAGTTCCGGCTGCTGGCCTATCTGATGCACCACATGGGCGAGGTCGTGTCGCGCACCGAGCTGGTCGAGCATCTCTACGACCAGGACTTCGACCGCGATTCGAACACCATTGAGGTCTTCGTCGGCCGGCTGCGCAAGAAGATGGGCATCGACCTGATCGAGACGGTGCGCGGCATGGGCTACCGCATGCGCGAGAGCCAGGATTGACGGGGCGGCGATGGCCCCGCTCGTAGCCGGGAAGGGGTTGCTGGGCGCGCTGGTCCGGCGGGCGAACTCGCTCGCCTTCCGCGTGGTCGCCTTCTCGACCCTGTGGGCGTTGGTGGCGCTGGTCGTCATCGCCACCATCATCTCGGCGCTGTTCCGGCAGGCCAGCGAACGCGGCTTCGAAAGCCTGCTCACCGCCCATCTCTTCAACCTGATCAGCTCGGTCGGCGTCAGCGACGACGGCGCGTTGCAGGGTGAGCCGAACCTCGGCGACCTGCGCTTCACAGTGCCGCGCTCCGGCTGGTACTGGTCGGTGGAGCCGGTCTCGGGCGTCTCCGGTCGGCTTGCCTCCTTGTCGCTGACCCGGCCGCTCGGCTCGCCGACGCCGCGCGAGGTGCCGTTCAACGCCCAGTTCCAGCGCAGCTATCTGGCCGACGGGCTGGCCGGCGAGGCGATCGAGGTGTTCGAAAGCGAATTCGTGCTCGACCAGGACAACCGCGTCGCCCGGTTCCGCGTGATGGGGAACCGCAGCGAACTGGAAGCCGACATCGCCGCCTTCGACCGCAAGCTCTATCTTTATCTTTCCCTGTTCGGCATCGGCATGATCGCCATCAACGCGCTGGCGATCCTGATCGGCCTGCACCCGCTGCGCCGCGTGCGCCGGTCGCTGGCCGAAATCAGGACCGGCGCGGCGCAGCGGCTCGACGGCGATTTCCCGCGCGAGATCGCGCCGCTGGCCAACGAGACCAACGAGCTGATCGAGAGCAACCGCCGCATCGTCGAGCGCTCCCGCACCCAGGTCGGCAATCTCGCCCATTCGCTGAAGACGCCGCTGGCCGTGCTGACCAACGAGGCGCGCTCGATCGGCGGAGCCAAGGGCGCGCTGATCGCCGATCAGGCCGCGGCCATGCGCCAGCAGGTCGAGCACTATCTCCAGCGCGCGCGCATGGCCGCCCAGCGCGACACCATCGTCTTCCGCACGCCGGTCGGCGCGACGCTGGGGCGGATGGTGCGGGTGATGGCGAAGCTCAATCCCGATACCGGGCTGACCTTTTCGATGCCCGACGACGAGATCGTCTTCACCGGCGAGAAGGAGGACCTCGAGGAGATCGCAGGCAACCTTCTCGAGAACGCGATGAAATGGACGCGCGGCGCCGTCGCCGTGACCGTGACCGCCGACGCAGCCGACGCGCAGCCGCGCATGTTCACCCTGGCCATCGAGGACGACGGCCCCGGCATCCCCGAGGAACGGACGCGCGAGGCGCTGACGCGCGGCCGCAGGCTCGACGAGACCAAGCCCGGCACCGGCCTCGGCCTGGCGATCGTCGCCGACCTCGTCAAGGAATACGGCGGCAGGCTGCATCTGTCGCGCTCGCCGCTCGGTGGGCTGAAGGCGGCCGTGTCGCTGCGGTGCACGCAGGAATGAGGCCGATGGTCGTCGCTGTCGCCCGCGTCTTCCATTTGCCAAAGTCGGCGACGACAAGCATGGAACCAAAGGCCGCCGTCGCGGTTTCTGGCGCGGATGAAGCGACAGGCACGGAGAAAGGCACGGGCGGAATGAACTGGAAGGTTGCGGCGGCGATGGCGACCATCGCGCTTTCGGCATGTTCGACGACGGGGGCGGGGCCTTCCGGTTCGGCCGCGAACGCGTTTGCCGAACCCCCCGCCGCCGCCGGGCAGCAGGTCGGGGCGGCGATCGTCGCGGCGATGGCGGGCGGGCTGGTCGGCGGCCCGATCGGGACGAACCTCGATTCGCGCGACCGCCGCCGGGCGCTCGAGGCCGAGTACCGCGCGCTGGAATACACGCCTGCCGGCGAGACCGTGGCCTGGGGTCGCGCTGGCGGCAGCGTCCGGGGCGAGGTCGTCGCCGGCTCCCCCTACCGGGTCGGCTCCCAGGATTGCCGGCAGTACACCCACACCGTCAGTCTCGGCGGCCGCGCGCAGACGGCCCGCGGCGCCGCCTGCCGCAATCCCGACGGAAGCTGGACGCCGCTCGCATAGGGCAGGGAAGCCCTCCCGCCGACCACCCACCACCCCGGCGCGGATCGCGTTCCGCGGCCGTGGCGCGGGCATTCGCCTCATCGCCAAAAAGCCGCACTCGTTCGTCATTGGCAGGAGGTGACGCAACGACTATCTGATAGCCATGCCCTTCTGGATCGCCGCCGCATTCCTGACCTTTCTTGCCTGCCTGCCGGTGCTGGTGCCGCTGGCCAGACGCGGCAGGGCGACGGTGCCCGACGACGCCGCATTCGACCTGGCCGTCTATCGCGACCAGCTGGCCGAGCTGGAGCGCGACGCCGCGCGCGGCGCGATCAGCGGGGCCGAAGCCGCCGAGGCGCGCGCCGAGATCGGCCGCCGCATCCTCAAGGCGTCGGCAACGATCGAGGCGCGACCGGATCGGGATTCTGGCCGTGGGTTCAGCCGGGGCGGGCGCGTCGTCGCCTCGCTCGCCGTGCTTGCGATCCCGCTGACGAGCTGGGGCATCTACACTGCGACCGGCTCGCCCGGCCTGCCGGCGCAGCCCTTGAGCGCCCGGCTGGAGCGCAGCCCCGCCGAAAGCAGCATCGTGGAACTGGTGGCGCGCGCAGAGCGCCACCTGGCGGCGAACCCCGAGGACGGGCGCGGCTGGGAGGTGATCGCGCCGATCTACTACCGTATCGGCCGCCATCAGGACGCCGTTGCCGCCTATGAAAACACCGTCCGGCTTCTCGGCTCGACCGCGGCGCGGGAGATCGCGCTCGGCGAGGCCGTCGCCTCCGCCGCCGGCGGCGCGATCACGGCCCAGGCCCGGGCGGCGTTCGAGCGGGCGCTCGCGCTCGAGCCGAAAAATCCCAGGGCGCGCTTCCTCGCCGCTGCGGCGCTCGCCCATGCCGGCGACAATGCCGGGGCCGCCGCCGCGTTCCGCGCGCTCCTCGACGACCTGCCGGACGCCTCGCCCTGGAGGCCGACCATCGCCCGGGCGATTTCCGACCTCGGCGCGCCGGGCTCCGCGCCGGGACCGACGGCGGAGGACGTCGAGGCGGCCGGGTTGATCTCGGACAAGGAACGCGCCGGCATGATCGGCGACATGGTCGAGGGACTGGACCGGCGGCTGCGCGAGAACCCGGACGATCCGGAGGGCTGGCAGCGGCTGGTGCGTTCCTATCTCGTCCTCGACCGGGCGGACGATGCCGCCGACGCGCTGAAGCGCGGGATCGAGGCGCTGGGAACGACGAGCGCGGCGGCGGCGCAGCTTCAGGCATTCGCCGCCACGCTCGGATTGCGGGCGAAGGAGTAGACGGACATGACGCGCAAGCAGAAGCGGCTTTCGGTGATCGGCGGCGCCATGGGCTTTCTGGCCGTCGCGGCGGCGCTCGTCTTCTACGCGCTGGGCCAGAAGACTTCCTATTTCTACATGCCCGCCGACTTGCAGACCGCTTCCGTCGAGCCGGGGCAGCGCATCCGCTTGGGCGGCCTGGTCGAGAAGGGAACCGTCGTGCGCGGCGCGGGCACCGAGATCGCCTTCGCCGTTACCGACGAGGTGCACTCGGTCAAGGTCGCCTATAGCGGCATCCTGCCCGACCTGTTCCGCGAGGAGCAGGGCATCGTCACCGAGGGCGCGTTCCGTCCCGATGGCGTCTTCGTCGCCGACAGCGTGCTCGCCAAGCACGACGAGAACTACATGCCCAAGGAGGTCGCGGAAGGCCTGAAGGAGAGCGGCCTGTGGCAGCATGCGGAATGAACGGGCCGGCCGTAATGCGGGAAGGGGCTGAGCGATGATCGTCGAGATCGGGCACTTCGCGCTGGTGCTGGCGTTCGCGTTGTCGCTCGTCCAGTTCGCGGTGCCGCTCGCCGGAACCCGCCTCGGCGACCCGCGGCTCGTCGCCGTCGCCGGCCCTTCGGCCCTTGCCGGCTTCGCGCTGACGGCGCTCGCCTTCGCCGTCCTGACGCTCGCCTATGTCCAGTCCGACTTCTCCCTCGTCAACGTCTGGGAGAACTCGCATTCGGCCAAGCCGATGCTCTACAAGGTCACCGGCGTCTGGGGCAACCACGAGGGCTCCATGATGCTGTGGGTGCTCATCCTCACCTTCTTCGGCGCGCTCGTCGCCTGGTTCGGCAAGAACCTGCCGGACACGCTAAAGGCCAACGTCCTGTCGGTGCAGGGGCTGGTCGGCGCGGCGTTCCTGCTGTTCATCCTGATGACGTCGAACCCGTTCACTCGGCTCGACCCAGCACCGATGGAAGGGCGCGACCTGAACCCGGTGCTCCAGGACATCGGTCTCGCGGTCCATCCGCCGCTGCTCTATCTCGGCTATGTCGGCTTCTCGGTCTGCTTCTCCTTCGCCGTCGCGGCGCTGATCGAGGGCAGGATCGACGCCGCCTGGGCGCGCTGGGTGCGGCCGTGGACGCTGGCCGCCTGGGTGTTCCTGACCGGCGGCATCGCAATGGGTTCCTACTGGGCCTACTACGAGCTCGGCTGGGGCGGCTGGTGGTTCTGGGACCCGGTCGAGAACGCCTCGTTCCTGCCGTGGCTGTCGGGAACCGCGCTGCTCCACTCGGCCATCGTGATGGAGAAGCGTTCGGCGCTGAAGATCTGGACCCTGCTCCTGGCGATCCTGACCTTCTCGCTGTCGCTGCTGGGCACCTTCCTCGTCCGCTCGGGCGTCTTGACCTCCGTCCACGCCTTCGCCACGGACCCGGCGCGCGGCCTGTTCATCCTGTTCATCCTCGTCTTCTTCATCGGCGGCTCGCTGTCGTTGTTCGCGCTGCGCGCCGGCACGCTGTCGCAGGGCGGCCTGTTCCATCCGGTCTCGCGCGAGGGCGCGCTGGTCCTGAACAACCTGTTCCTGACCACGGCGGCCGCGACCGTGCTGACCGGGACGCTCTATCCGCTGCTGGTCGAGGCGGTGACGGGCGACAAGATTTCCGTCGGCGCGCCGTTCTTCAACCTGACCTTCGTGCCGCTTGCCGTGCCGCTGCTTCTCGCCGTGCCGTTCGGCCCGCTGCTTGCCTGGAAGCGCGGCGATCTCTGGGCCGTGACCCAGCGCCTCTACGTCGCCTTCGGCGCGGCGCTCGCCGTCGCGGCGGTCGTCTTCTTCCTCGTCGACGGCGCGGGCGTCGCCTCGGCGCTCGGCATCGGGCTCGGCTTCTGGCTGGTCCTCGGCGCGCTGACCGACCTCGGCGCCAAGGCCGGCGTCGGCAAGGAGCGCCCCGGCGTCGTGCTGCGCCGGCTGAAAGGGCTGTCGCGCTCGATCTACGGCACCGCGCTCGCCCATGCCGGGCTCGGGCTCACCGTCCTCGGCATCGTCGCCGTCACCGCGCTGGAGAGCGAGCACATCGCCGTGATGCGGCCCGGCGACACCATGGCCGTCGCCGGCTACACCCTGCAATTCGAGGAGTTCGCGCCGCATCGCGGCCCCAACTTCACCGAGGAGCAGGGCCGCTTCACCTATTCGCGCGGCGGCGTCCGCGTCGGCGAGATCGTTTCCTCGAAGCGGCTCTACACCGCCCGCCAGATGCCAACCACCGAGGCGGGCATCGCCACGCGCGGCTTCAGCCAGCTCTATGTCGCGCTCGGCGACGCCACCGCAGACGGCGGCATCGTCGTGCGGGCTTGGTGGAAATCGCAGGTGCTGCTGATCTGGATCGGCGGGCTGGTGATGATGGCCGGCGGCACGGTCTCCCTGCTCGACAGACGCCTGCGCGTCGGCGCGCCCGCGCGCCGGCGCCTGCGGCCCGCCGTGGTCCCGGCCTCGACCCCGACCCCGGCGGAGGCCCCGGCCGAATGAGACGCTTCCTCGCCACCGTCCTTCTGGCCTTCGCCTTCGCCGGACCGGCAAAGGCGGTGCAGCCGTCCGAGATGCTCGACGATCCGGCGCTGGAGCAGCGCGCGCGCGAGCTTTCGGCCGGCCTGCGCTGCATGGTCTGCCAGAACCAGTCGATCGACGATTCCGACGCCGAGCTGGCGCGCGACCTGCGCGTGCTGGTGCGCGAGCGGATCGCCGCCGGCGAGAGCGACGACGAGGTGATCGACTACATCGTCTCGCGCTATGGCGAGTTCGTCCTGCTCCAGCCGCGCTTCAGCAGCCGCAACGCGCTTCTGTGGGCGACGCCGGCGCTGCTGCTCGCGTTCGGCGGCGGCTTCCTGCTTCTCCAGGCGCTGCGCCGGAAGCGGGGCGCAAGGACGCCCCCGGCGGCGCTGACGCCCGAGGAGCAGGCCCGCCTCGACGACATTCTCGGCAAGTCCGGGTAGGGCGCAGCCGGTTCCCCGAAACATTACGAAAGTTTCATCCGGCGGCAACGGTGCCGTAAGGTTGGAGTTCCTATCTCTGTTTCCGAAGATGCATCCCTGCCCGCATCGTCCCTCTTCACGAAGGAAACACGAGAAATGCACAATCAAGCCAGTTCCCAGTCGAAGACCCGCAGCCGCCTGCTGGCTGCCGCCGCCTCGCTTGCCATCGCCGGTGCGATCGGGCTCGGCGCGGTGACGACCGGAACCGCGCCCGTCCTTGCCGATGCGGTCCGCGTCGAGGGCGTCCAGGCCATCGGCTTCGCCGACGTGGTCGAGAAGGTGACGCCGGCCGTGGTCAGCGTGCGCGTCAACGCCAGGGTCGAGGCGGCTTCCGACAGGAGCGGCCCGCCCTCCTTCGGCTTCGACATGCCCGGTTTCGGCGACCTGCCCGACGACCATCCGCTGAAGCGCTTCTTCCGTGAGTTCCGCGGCGACCGCGAGTTCCGTGGCGACCGCGCGCCCCGTTCCGAGCGCCGCGCCGAGCGCGACCACCGCCGCCATGGCAACCGCGAGCGCACGCGGCCCGTCTCGCAGGGCTCCGGCTTCTTCATCTCCGGCGACGGCTACCTCGTCACCAACAACCACGTCGTCCAGGGCGGCCAGGCCTATACCGTCGTCCTCGACGACGGCTCCGAGCTCGAGGCCAAGCTCATCGGCGCCGACCCGCGCACCGATCTCGCCGTGCTCAAGGTCGATGCCGACCGCGAGTTGACCTATGTCTCCTTCGCCGACGATTCCAAGGTTCGGATCGGCGACTGGGTGGTGGCCGTCGGCAATCCGTTCGGCCTCGGCGGCACGGTCACGGCCGGCATCGTCTCGGCGCGCGGCCGCGACATCGGCGCCGGCCCCTATGACGACTTCATCCAGATCGACGCGGCCGTGAACCGCGGCAATTCCGGCGGCCCCGCCTTCAACCTCGCCGGCGAGGTCGTCGGCATCAACACCGCGATCTTCTCGCCCTCGGGCGGCAATGTCGGCATCGCCTTCGCCATTCCGGCCTCGACCGCCAAGGAAGTCGTCGGCAACCTGATCGAGAACGGCTCGGTGCTGCGCGGCTGGCTCGGCGTCCAGATCCAGCCCGTCACCGACGAGATCGCCGAATCGGTCGGGTTGAAGAAGGCGCGCGGCGCGCTCGTCACCGATGCCCAGGCCGACGGCCCGGCGCGCGACGCCGGCGTCAAGGCCGGCGACGTCATCACCGCCGTCAACGGCAAGGACATCGCCTCGCCGCGCGAGCTGGCGCGGGTGATCGGCGGCCTCGCGCCCTCGACCAAGGTCGAGGTGACGCTGTGGCGCGGCGGCTCCGAGCAGAAGGTGTCCGTCGAGCTCGGCAAGCTGCCGGGCGAGGATCAGCGCGCCGAGGCCGCTCCGCAGGCCCCGGACGACGACGCGGCGAGCGCGGCCACGCTCGACGATTTCGGCCTGACGGTCGCGCCGGCCGATGACGGCGACGGGCTCGTCGTCACCGACGTCGAGCCGGGCAGCCCGGCGGCCGAGCGCGGCATCCAGGCCGGCGACGTCATCGTCAGCGTCAATTCCGTGCCTGTCGCCAGCGTCGCGGATGTCGACAAGGCGGTGGAGGAGGCGGCGGACGCCGGCCGCAAGGCGGTCCTGGTCCAGGTCAGCCGCGACGACGCCAACCGCTTCGTGGCGCTGCCGCTGGCCGACGGCTGAGGCGCGGCTTCCTTTGTCTTTCCCCAAGGCGGCGGCTCCGGCCGCCGCCTTTTTCGCGTATAGTCGAGCCATGAAGATTCTGGTCATAGAAGACGACCGCGAGGCGGCCGATTATCTCAGGAAGGCGCTGGCCGAGGCCGGCCACACCGCCCATGTCGCCTGCGACGGCGAGGCCGGCTTCGCGATGGCCTCGGAAGGCGACTACGACGTGCTCGTCGTCGACCGGATGCTGCCGCGCCGCGACGGGCTTTCGGTCATCGCCGGGCTGCGCGCGCGCGGCATCGGCACGCCGGTGCTGATCCTGTCGGCGCTGGGCGAAGTCGACGACCGCGTCACCGGCCTGCGCGCCGGCGGCGACGACTATCTGACCAAGCCCTACGCCTTCAGCGAGCTTCTGGCGCGCGTCGAGGTGCTCGACCGCCGCTCCGGCGCGCGCGAGGTCGAGACCCAGTACCGGGTCGGCGATCTCGAGCTCGACCGCCTGTCGCACACGGTCCGGCGCGCCGGCCGCGAGATCCCGCTCCAGCCGCGCGAGTTCCGGCTGCTCGAATATCTGATGCGTCATGCCGGCCAGGTCGTCACCCGCACCATGCTGCTCGAAAACGTCTGGGACTATCATTTCGACCCGCAGACCAACGTCATCGACGTCCATGTCTCGCGCCTGCGCTCCAAGATCGAGAAGGGGTTCGGTCCGCCGGTCCTGCACACCGTGCGCGGGGCGGGTTACGTGCTGAAGGCCGAATGATGCGGCTGCCCGCCGTCATGAAGACCACGGCGGCGCGGCTTTCGGCGCTGTTCCTGATCCTGTTCGCGCTGTGCGCCGGCGTGCTCATCGCCTACATGTCCTCGCTCTCCGTGCGCATGCTGACCACCCAGACGCAGGACGCGATCCTTTCCGAGATGCAGGGGCTGGACGACGCCTACCGGCGCGGCGGCCTGCCGACGCTGGTGCGGGTGGTCGAGGTGCGCTCGCGCCAGCCGGGCGCCAACCTCTATCTGATCGCCGATCCCAACGGCCGCATCCTGACCGGAAATGTCGAAAGCCTGGAGCCCGGCGTGCTCGAGGTCGAGGGCTGGACGCAGAAGCCCTTCGCCTATCGCCGCTACGGCGACGGCGATGCCGCCGCGGCGGCGCTCCCGACGCGCCACCACGCGCTGGCGCTGGTGCTGCGCCTGCCCAACGGCATGATCCTGATGGTCGGGCGCGACCTCGGCGAGCCGGAGCAACTTCGCGGCATCGTCAACCACGCGCTGCTGCTCGCCTTCGCCATGATGGGCGTCGGCGCGGCCCTGATCTGGTTCTTCGTCGGCCGGCACGCGCTGAAGCGCATCGACGCGATCTCGGATGCCGGCCGCCGCATCATGGGCGGCGACCTTTCCGGCCGCCTGCCGGTCACCGGCTCCGGCGACGAGTTCGACCGGCTGTCGGAAAACCTGAACGTCATGCTGGCGCGCATCGCCCGGCTGAACGACGGGTTGAAGCAGGTTTCCGACAACATCGCCCACGATCTGAAGACGCCGCTGACGCGCCTGCGCAACCGCGCCGAGGCCGCTCTTGCCGGCCAGCCGGACGCCGCCGGCTACCGCGCCGCGCTGGAGGCGGCGATCGCCGAATCCGACCAGTTGATCCGCACCTTCAACGCCATCCTGATGATCTCGCGGCTGGAGGCCGGCTATTCGGCCGAGCAGACCGGCGCCGTCGATCTCGGGCAGATCGTCGCCGACGTGGTCGAGCTCTACGAGCCGCTGGCCGAGGAGGTCGGCGTTTCCCTTTCCGTCGGCGCGGTCGCGGCGGCGAGCGTGAGCGCCAACCGCGAGCTGGTCGGGCAGGCGCTGTCCAATGTCGTAGACAACGCCATCAAATACGCCGCCGGCTCGGGCGAGGCGCCGGCGGTCGCGGTCTCGCTCACCCGCGGCGGCGGCGGTTTCGTGCTGGAGGTGGCCGACAACGGCCCCGGCGTCCCGCCCGAGGACCTGGAGCGCGTCACCGAGCGGTTCGTGCGGCTGGAGCGCAGCCGCTCGCAGCCCGGCTCCGGCCTGGGCTTGAGCCTGGCGCGCGCGGTGATGGAATTTCACGGCGGCAGGCTTGAATTGCAGGCTGAAAACCCCGGACTATCGGTCAGGATGATCTTTCCGGGCGATTCGAAGCGGCATGGCGACACCTGAGACGGGCGAGAACTGGTTCGGTAGGCCGGTGGCGGCGCTGGCGCCGCTCGACGGCGGCAACGCCGCCGCGATCCTGCGCGATCTCGGCGACGGCGCGCGCGAGCGCGACCTGCCGCGGCTTGCCGCGCTCGCCGCCGGCGGCTCGCCGCTCGCCGCCTTCCTCGGCGCGGCGCTCGATCTTTCTCCCTTTCTGCGCGACGCGGCGCGGCGGCGGCCGCGGATGCTCGACGCCCTGTTCGACACCCCGGCCGACCGGCGCATCGCCGGGCTGAACGCGGCCATCGCCGAGGCCGGCGACGCGGACGGCCAGACGGAAGCCGGCCTGATGCAGGCGCTGCGCGAGCTGAAGGGCGAGGCGCATTTCCTGATCGCGCTTTCCGATCTCGCCGGCGCCGCCGACGCGCGGGCGACGGTGAAACGGCTGAGCGCGCTGGCCGATTCCGCCGTCTCCGCCGCCGTCCGGTTCCTGCTGCGCGAGGTGCATCGCGGGGCGAAGCTCGCCCTGCCGGACCCGGCCGATCCCGGCAAGGGCTCGGGCCTGATCGTGCTCGGCATGGGCAAGCTCGGCGCCAACGAGCTGAATTTCTCCTCCGACATCGACCTGATCGTCTTCTTCGACCCCGCCGCGCCGGCGATTCCGGACCCCTACGAGGCGACGGACCTGTTCGCGCGGCTGACCAAGCGGCTGGTGCGCATCCTTCAGGACCGCACCGCGCACGGCTATGTCTTTCGCACCGACCTGAGGCTCCGGCCCGACCCCGGCTCGACGCCGCTCGCCATTCCCGTCGGGGCCGCGCTCGTCTATTACGAGAGCCGGGGCCAGAACTGGGAGCGCGCGGCGATGATCAAGGCGCGGCCGGTGGCCGGCGACGTCGCCGCAGGCAGCGCCTTCCTCGCCGAGCTCACGCCCTATGTCTGGCGCCGCTACATGGATTTCGCGGCCATCGCCGACGTCCACTCGATCAAGCGCCAGATTCATGCCCACAAGGGCCACGGCGAGGTCGCGGTCAAGGGCCACAACGTCAAGCTCGGGCGCGGCGGCATCCGCGAGATCGAGTTCTTCGTCCAGACCCAGCAACTGATCGCCGGCGGCCGCTTTCCCGAACTGCGCGGCCGCGAGACGGTGGCGATGCTCGACGCGCTGGCGAAGGGCGGATGGATCACGCCGCCGGCGGCGCAGGCGCTTGCCGGCCAATACTGGTTCCTGCGCGATGTCGAGCACGCGATCCAGATGGTCGCCGACGAGCAGACCCATACCCTGCCGGAAGACGACGAGGGGCTGGAGCGCATCGCCCATATGCTCGGCTTCGCCGATGCCGGCGCCTTCTCCTCTGCCTTCTGCGCCTCGCTGCACACGGTCGAGGGCCATTACGCCGCCCTGTTCGAGGCCGCGCCGCAATTGTCGCGCGGGGTCGGCAACCTCGTCTTCACCGGCGACGTCGACGATCCTTCGACGCTGGAAACGCTGTCGGAACTGGGGTTCGGGCGTCCGAGCGACATCTGCCGCGTCATCCGCACCTGGCATTTCGGCCGCTACCGCGCCACCCAGTCGGCCGAGGCGCGCGAGCGGCTGACGGAACTGACGCCGGCGCTGCTGGAGACCTTCGGCAGGACGCGCCGCGCCGACGAGGCGCTGATGCGCTTCGACGAATTCCTTTCCGGCCTGCCCGCGGGCATCCAGCTCTTCTCGCTGCTCCAGTCCAACCCGGCGCTGCTCGGCCTCATCGCCACCATCATGGGCGCCGCGCCGCGCCTTGCCGCCATCATCACCCGCCGGCCGCATGTCTTCGACGGCCTGCTCGACCCCGGCCTGATGAGCGAACTGCCGAACAAGGCCTATCTCAGGGCCCGGCTCGACGCCTTCCTCGACGGGGCCGAGCTTCACGAGGAAAAGCTCGACCGGCTGCGCATCTTCGCGGCCGAGCAGAAATTCCTGATCGGCGTGCGGCTCCTGACCGGCGCCATCGACGCCGTGCGCGCCGGCAAGGCGTTTTCCGATCTCGCCGACCTCGCCATCGGCGCGGCGCTCGACGCGGTGAAGGCCGAGTTCGCCCTGCGCCATGGCCGTGTCGAGGGCGGCGAGGTGGCGATCCTCGGCATGGGCAAGCTCGGCAGCCGCGAGCTGACCGCGGGCTCCGACGTCGACCTGATCCTGCTTTACGACCACGCGGCGGGCGTCGAGGAGTCGGATGGGGAAAAGCCGCTGGCGCCGTCGCATTACTACACCCGGCTGACGCAGCGGCTGATCGCGGCGGTGTCCGCGCCGACGGCGGAAGGCGTGCTCTACGAGCTCGATCTCAGGCTGCGGCCGTCCGGCAACAAGGGCCCGGTCGCCACCCACATCGACGCCTTCCGCAAATACCAGCGGGAGGAAGCCTGGACCTGGGAGCACATGGCGCTGACGCGCGCGCGCCCCATCGCCGGCGACAGGACGTTCTGCGACGCGGTGGAGGCGGACGTGGCGGAAATCCTGGCGCGGCCGCGCGACGCGGGCAAGGTGTTCGCCGACGCCGCCGAAATGCGCGCGGTGCTTGCCGAGGAGAAGCCGCCGCACGACATCTTCGACCTGAAGCTGATCCCCGGCGGCCAGATCGATCTCGAATTCATCGCCCAGTGCGCGCGCCTGACGGGCCGCATCCTTCCCGACATCTGGCCGCCGACATCGACCGGCGACGCGCTGGCGCGGCTCGACCCGGAGTTCTGCGACGGCCAGGCGCGCGACGAACTGGCCGCGGCCTACGAGCTTTATCTGGCGCTGACGCAGATCGTCAGGCTGTGTCTGACCGGGCCGCTCGATCCGAAGGACGTGCCGCCGGGGCTGGCCGACCTTTTGCTCCGCACCACGGACCTGCCCGACCTTTCGGTTCTGGAGGCGCATATCCGCGAAACCGCCGCCCGCGTCGAGGCGCATTTTCAGGCGCTGGTGAAGGACCGCGCTGGGTAGAGGTCCGCCTCAGGCCGCCTTCTTCATCCGGCCGCGCGCGGGGATGCGCACGGAGACGATGGTGCCGACGCCCTCGGTCGAGCGGATCTTCAGCGCCCCGCCATGAAGTTCCGACAGGCTGCGCGAGATGGCGAGCCCCAGCCCCGAGCCGGTGTGGTTCTTGGAGAACTGGTTCTGGACCTGCTCGAACGGACGGCCGAGTTTCTTCAGCGCCTCCCTGGGGATGCCGCAGCCGGTGTCCTCGATGCTGAGCATGATCGCGCCGGCCGCCTTGCGCGCCCGCATGGTGATGCGCCCGCCTTCGCCGGTGAACTTCACCGCGTTCGACAGCAGGTTGATGACGATCTGCTTGATGGCGCGCCGGTCGGCGTAGAGCACCATGTCCTCGGCGATCCGGGTGTCGAGCGTGATCGATTTCTCCGCCGCCTGCAACGCCACCACCCGCAGCGTCTCCTCGATCAGCGGGTTCAGGTCGATGCCTTCGCGGTCGATCGAGAACTGGCCGGCCTCGATCTTCGACATGTCGAGGATGTCGTTGATGACGCCGAGGAGGTAGGACCCGGCCGAATGGATGTCGCGGATGTATTCCTCGTACTTGTCAGAGCCGAGCGGGCCGAAATAGGCCTGCTGCATCATCTCGGAAAAGCCGATGATGGCGTTGAGCGGCGTGCGCAGCTCGTGGCTCATATTGGCGAGGAACTCGGATTTGGCGCGGCTGGCGGCTTCGGCGCGCTCGGTCTCGCGCATGTATTTGCGGTTGATCTCCACCAGTTCGGCCGTGCGCTCGCCTTCGGCCCTGCGCGCCAGCGACAGGTCGTGGATCGTCGCCATCAGCCGCTGCTCGCCGTCCTGGAGCTTGGTCTGGTGCTGCTTCAACTGGGTGATGTCGGCGCCGACCGACACCATGTCGCCGTCGCGGGTCTTCAGCTCGTTGACCTGGAGCCAGCGCCCGTCGGCGAGCTGGCGCTCCCAGCTCGCGCCGCCCGAGGGGCCGTTGGGATTGGCCAGCCGGCGCTCGGCCGCCAGCGCCTTCATCCGCTTCTCGATCGTGTCGCGCGGCGTTCCCGGCACCACGTCCTTGTCGGAGAGGCCCATGTCCTGCTGGTATTTCGAGTTGCACATCACCAGGTTGCGGGCGGAATCCCACAGCACGAAGGATTCCGAGATGCTCTCGATGGCGGCGCGCAGCCTGAGGTCCGCCGTCTCGGACTTCTGCGCCAGCGTGCGCTGCTCGGTGACGTCGACGGCGATGCCGATCAGGTGGATGTCGGCGGCGTCGGGGTCGCTCACCTGGGCCTTGGCCCTGATCCACACCCATTGCCCGTCGGCATGGCGCATGCGGAAGACGTGGTCGATCTGCTCGACCTCGCGCGACATGATCCGGTTCGCCATCTCGAACAGGTCGCCGTCGTCCTGATGGACGATCGCCGCCACCGCGCCGAACGACAGCATCGCGTCCGACGGCTCGTAGCCCAGCATGTCGTACATCGAGCGCGACCAGTACATGCGCCCGCGCACCATGTCCCAGTCCCACAGGCCGCAGCGCCCCCGCACCAGCGCCATGTCGACGCGCTCATGCGCCTCCATGTACAGCCGGTCCGCTGCCTGCGCCCGCGCCGCCTGGGCGAAATAGGCGTAGAGGATGACCAGGAGCACGGCCGCCGTCGCCACGAACAGCGTGATGTTGAAGGTCGCGGTCTGGCGCCAGTCGGCGAACACGTCGTCCTCGGCGATCATGGCGACGGCCGCGCCGCGGCCGCCCTCGATCCGGCTGACGGCGGCAAGCCAGGGCTGGCCGCCGACCTCGACGCCGAGCACGCCGGCGCGGGCGCCGAACAGGAACAGCGGCTGGCCGCCGGAAATGAAGCTTTCGAGCGACTTGCCCTGCCACTGCGCGCCCGAGGGTGTCGCGGCCCGCACGGCAAGATCGCCGTCCGCGACGAGCAGGACATGGTTGCGATGCAGCGCGCCCGAGGTGGCGATGTCGGAGATGACGGCGCTCCAGGCGCTCTCGTCCAGGCCTTGCGCGGGCGGCTCGAGCGTCACCGCGTGGGAAAGCTGGCCGGCGGCGAGGGCGAGGATGCCTCTCGCCTGCCGCTCGATGTCGTCGCGGTCGCCCATCAGGGCAAGTCCACGCGACAGCGCGACAACGGCGAGGAAGACGACGATCAGCACCGGGATCAGCCGGCGCAGCAGCGGTTCCGCCGCCAGCAACTGCCGGTAGGCGGGCTCGGCGATCAGCCGTGCATTGCCCATCAGCCCCGCCCGCGCGCGCCTGGCCGCCGTGCGACGGGCATGAAAGCTCCCTCCGGTCGCGCCCCACGCGTCCGTCTTGGCCATGAACGGCCTCCGATCCTGTCCCCTTGGCGATCCGGAAAACCACGCACATCCGAATCGCCTATAAGGAATCAGAGGTGATTCGCCGTGTCCAGAGGCGGCCGGAGAAAGTTGAGAAATAGTTGACGGCGGGAGGCGGCCACGCGCTCCGCTACGCCAACGTCCTCTCCACGATGTCGCGCAGGTCGCTCGACAGGTCCTTCGGCGCGGCCAGCGCCTGAAGCGCCGCGCGCGCCGCCTGCTGGCGGGCCGGTTCGAGCGAGCGCCACGACCGCAACGCCGTCGCCAGCCGCGCGGCGAGCTGCGGGTTACGCTTCTCGATCTCGAGCACCTTGGCGACGAACAGCCGGTAGCCGGCGCCGTCGGCGCGGTGGAAGCCGGTCTGGTTCATGGTCGAGAAGGTGCCGATCAGCGCCCGCACCCGGTTGGGGTTGGCGAGCGAGAAGCCGCGATGCCGCGTCAGCGCCTCGACCAGCCCGACAGCGCTGTCGCCCGGCACGGTGGCCTGGGCCTGATACCATTTGTCGAGCACCAGCGGGTCGTCGCCGTGGGCGGCCTCGAAGGCGTCGAGCGCCGCGCGCGTCTCGGCATGGCCGGGGAAGCGGTGGGCCAGCACCGTCATCGCCGCCACCTTGTCGGTCATGTTCGAGGCGGCAGCGAACCGGCCGGCCGCGCGCGTCGGCGTCGCCGCGCCGGCCGCGAGATAGTCGAGCAGCACGTTGCGCAGCGCCCTGCGGCCGGCGCTCGCCGCATCGGGGCTGAACGGGCCGTCCTCGGCCAGCCGGTCGTGGAGCCCGGCGAGGAGGTCGCCATTGCCGGCCGCGATGGCGCGGACGAGGTCGTCGCGCGCGGCGAGGATGGCGTCCGGGTCGATGTCAGAGCCGATCTCGCGGGCGATGTCGGCCTCCGCCGGCAGCGTCAGCGCCAGCGCGCGATAGGCCGGCTCCAAGGTCTCGTCGGCGGCGATGCCGCCCGCCGCCGCGATCAGGCCGGCGTCGAAGCCGGTCTTCTTCTGCGCCCGGATGGCGCGGTAGTTTTGGATCAGCGCCTCGGTGAACAGCGTATTGAGCGCCTGCCAGCGCGCCACGAGGTCGCTGTCGTTGCCGGCGAGGAAGAGGAGGTCGCCCGCACTCTGCTCCATGGCGAGCGTGACCGGAGCGGAAAAGCCGCGGTTGAGCGACAGCACCGGCCGCTCGGCCACGCCCTTGAAGCGCAGGCTGTGCCGCCGCTTCCTGACATGGATGACGCCGTCCTCGACGCTGGCGCCCTCGGCCGACGCCGGCGCGATGTCGCGCCCGTCGCGCCCGACGAGGCCGAAGGCGAGGGGGATGTGCATCAGCCGCTTGCGGCTTTCGGACGGCGTCGGCGGCACCGATTGCTCGATCTCGACCGCGAACTCGCCGGCGGCCGCGTCATAGGCGGTCGAGACCGCGACATTGGGCGTCCCGGCCTGATGATACCACAGCGCGAATTGCGAAAGGTCGCGGCCGGAGGCGTCCTCGAAGGCGCGGATGAAGTCCTCGATGGTGGCGGCCTCGCCGTCGTGGCGGACAAGGTAGAGCTTCAGGCCGCGGCCGAACGCGTCCGGCCCGAGGATGGTGCGGATCATCCGCACCACCTCCGAGCCCTTCTCGTAGACGGTGGCGGTGTAGAAGTTGTTGATCTCGCGATAGCGGCGCGGCCGCACCGGATGGGCGAGCGGCCCCTGGTCCTCGGGGAACTGGTGGGCGCGCAGCGTCCGCACCTCGGCGATGCGCTTGACCGGCCGCGAGCGCATGTCGGCGGAGAATTCGTGGTCGCGGAAAACGGTCAGCCCTTCCTTCAGGCAGAGCTGGAACCAGTCGCGGCAGGTGATCCGGTTGCCCGTCCAGTTGTGGAAATATTCGTGGGCGATGATCGCCTCGATATTGGCGAAGTCGGCGTCGGTGGCGGTGGCCTCGTCGGCAAGGACGTATTTGTCGTTGAAGATGTTGAGGCCCTTGTTCTCCATCGCGCCCATGTTGAAGTCGCTGACGGCGACGATGTTGAACACGTCGAGATCGTATTCGAGGCCGAACACCTCCTCGTCCCAGCGCATCGAGCGCTTCAGCGCGTCCATGGCGTAGGCGGCGCGCGCCTCCTTGCCGTGCTCGACATGGATGGCGAGCGCGATCTCGCGGCCCGAGGCGGTGACGAACCGGTCGCGCAGGCTGGCGAGGTCGCCGGCGACCAGCGCGAACAGATAGGACGGCTTGGGGAAGGGGTCGTGCCAGACGGCATAGTGCCGCCCGTCCGGCAATGCGCCGCTCTCGACCGGGTTGCCGTTGGACAGGAGCAGCGGCGCAGCCTCGCGGTCGGCCTCGATCCGCACCGTGTAGACGGACAGGATATCCGGCCGGTCGGGGAAGTAGGTGATGCGGCGGAAGCCTTCCGGCTCGCACTGGGTGCACCAGACGCCGCTCGAACGGTAAAGCCCCATCAGTGCGCCATTGCGCGCCGGATCGAGCCGCGTCACGACGGTCAGCTCGAACGCCTTCGTCCGCGGTGGACGGGCGATCGTCAGTCCCTGCGGGCCGGCCGCGAACGTCGCGGGGTCGGCCGGCGCGCCGTCGATGGCGAGGCTGACGAGGTCGAGCTCGTCGCCGTCGAGCACGAGCGGCGCGTCGATTGCCGCCTCGTCCCGCCGTTCGATGCCGAGCCGCGCCGTGACCAGCGTCTCGCCGGCGCCGAGAGCGAAGGTCAGTCCGATGCGCGGGATCGCATAGTCGCACGGCCGGTAATCCTCGATCCGGAATATCTGGCCCGTGTCCTTGCGCATGCCGTTCCTGCCTTCCGTTGACGCCGCGCGGGCGAGGCCCTCGCGTCGAATGCCGGACCTTCTCTTACATGATCGTGTCGCGGTGCAAAACAGTGGATCGGCCGTGGCGCAAACGCCTCGCCGCGCCTTCACATCGCGGGCCGGATCATCCATAGAGGAAACGTCGATCCGCATCGCCGTACCGTGCGGAAATTCGTTCCGGCCTGTTCCAGGAGCCGCAAGATGCACATTTCCCGCACCGTCCGCTCTCTCCCGCGGCGGCGGCGAACCTGACCATGGCGCGGCCAGCCTCCTCCCCGTCCGGTCCGTCCGCGGCGGGGCCGTCGGGCAACACGTTGCGCGGCATCCTGCTCAAGGTGCTGTCGGTCTCGGTGTTCGTCGCCATGTCGGCGCTGATCAAGGCGGCGGGGCAACTGCCCGCCGGGCAGATCGTCTTCTTCCGCTCCTTCTTCGCGATCTTCCCGATTCTCGTCATGCTCGCCTGGCGGCATGAGCTGGCGACGGCGCTGCGCACGACCAACCCGATGGGCCATATCGCGCGCGGCGGCGTCGGCGTGCTCGCGATGGCCTTCACCTTCATCGCGCTGACGCGGCTGCCGCTGCCCGAGGCGATCATGCTGAACTATGCGCAGCCGCTGCTGGTCGTGGTCTTCAGCGCGATCTTCCTGCACGAGCTGGTGCGCGCCTATCGCTGGACCGCGGTCATCGTCGGCCTTCTCGGCGTCGTCATCATCTCCTGGCCCAACCTGTCGCTGCTCGACGGCGAGGTCGACGCGGACAAGACCTTCGGCGTGGTCGCCGCCTTTCTCGGGGCGACGTTCTCGGCGGTGGCCATGCTGCTGGTGCGCCGCCTCGTCCACACCGAGCGCACGTCCACCATCGTCATGTGGTTTTCCCTGACCGCCACCGTGGCCTCGCTGCTGACCATACCGTTCGGCTGGTCGCCGCTCAGCCTGTCCCAGACGGCGTTCCTCGTCCTGGCCGGGGTCTGCGGCGGCGGCGCCCAGATCCTGATGACCGAGGCCTACCGCCATGCCGAGGCGTCGACCGTCGCCCCGTTCGAATACACCTCGATGATCCTCGGTATCGTCGTCGGCTATCTCGCCTTCGGCGACATGCCGACCGCCTACACCATCGTCGGCGGGGTGATCGTGGTCGGCGCCGGCATCTTCATCATCATGCGCGAGCGTCGGCTGGGGCTGGAGCGCGGCAAGGCGCGCAAGGTCGCGCCGCCGCAATAGGCGGCGCCCAGGGTTTCTGCCGCGGTTCTAGCCTCGGGTCTCGTCCAGCTTCGCCGCGATCTCGAGGAAGTCGCGCCATGCCAGCTTCTTGTGGGCGGGATTGCGCAGCAGATAGGCGGGGTGCAGCGTCGGCATGGTCGGAATCTCGACGCCCGAGGCCGTCACATGCGTCTTCCACTTGCCACGCAGCTTGAGCACGCCGTCGGTGGCGTGGAGCAGCACCTTCGACGAGGGGCCGCCCAGCGTCACCAGCACCCTGGGATTGGCGAGCTCGATCTGCCGCTCGATGAACGGCCGGCAGATCTCGGTTTCCAGCGGCGTCGGCGTCCGGTTGCCGGGCGGCCGCCACGGAATGACATTGGCGATGTAGGCGCCCTCCGCGCGCGCGATGCCGATCGCCGCCAGCATCCGGTCGAGCAGCCGGCCCGAACGACCGACGAAGGGCCTGCCCTCGATGTCCTCGTCGCGGCCGGGGGCTTCGCCGACGAGCATCAGCGGTGCTTCAGCGTTGCCGTCGCCGAACACGGTCTGCTTGGCCGTGAACTTCAGGTTGCAGCCGGTGAAGCCGTCGACGATCTCGCGCAGCTCGCCGAGCGTGGCGGCCTGGCGGGCGAGCTCGCGCGCCTTGGCCGCCTGCGCCTCGTCGGGCACGGCCAGCGACGGCGCCGCCGCTGCGGGTGCGGGCGTCGCGGGAGCAAGGAGCACGCGCTTGCGCGCCTGCGCGTCCTGCCCTCCTATACCTTGCCCACCCACGCCCTGCCCATCCACGCCCTGCCCATCCAGGCTTCGCCCGCCCGCGCCTTTGCCCGCGTTTATGCGCTGGGCCTGCGCCGTTTCGGCGAAGCGGTCGAACGGCTGCTCGCCCAGCGCCTCGTCGACGCCCGCCTCGGCATAGAAGCGCAGCAGGTCGGCGAGGTCGGGGGCGGCAGGTTTCGGGTCGGCGCTCGGCATGGCGCATTGTCGCGCGCCGGGCAGGTGGGGGCAAGCGATTTGACGCAATAAAATTGACGTTTACGTCAAGGTAATTTAACATGAAAAGCGAAAGGTGCGGCAATCCGACCCGCCCTATCGTCGCGCGAGCGTACGAGGACGGTTTCGCGCCGGGAAACGATGCGCTAAGAGCGCAGGGAGCTTGAGTGCCGACGGGCTGACGCGGAGGATGATTTTCGATGAGCGACACTGAACGCGAGAGCATGGAGTTCGACGTGGTGATCGTGGGCGCGGGGCCGGCCGGCCTTGCCGCCGCCATCCGTCTGAAGCAGCTCAATCCCGATCTTTCGGTCGTCGTGCTCGAAAAGGGCTCGGAAGTCGGCGCCCACATCCTGTCGGGCGCGGTGGTCGATCCCATCGGCATCGACCGGCTGCTGCCGGGCTGGCGCGACGAGGCCGACCATCCGTTCAAGACCCCGGTCACGGCCGATCACTTCCTGATCCTCGGGCCCGCCGGCTCGATCCGGCTGCCGAACTTCCTGATGCCGCCGCTGATGAACAATCACGGCAACTACATCGTCTCGCTCGGCAATGTCTGCCGCTGGCTCGCCGGCCATGCCGAGGCGCTCGGCGTCGAGATTTATCCCGGCTTCGCCGCCGTGGAGGTCCTCTATAACGACGAGGGCGCGGCGATCGGCGTCGCCACCGGCGACATGGGGATCGAGCGCGACGGTTCGCGCGGACCGAACTATGCGCCGGGCATGGAGCTTCTCGGCAAGTACGTGCTGATCGGCGAGGGCGTGCGCGGCTCGCTCGCCAAGCAGTTGATCGCGAAGTTCGGCCTGTCCGACGGCCGCGAGCCGCAGAAATTCGGCATCGGCCTGAAGGAACTGTGGCAGGTCAAGCCGGAGAACCACAAGCCCGGCCTCGTCCAGCACTCGTTCGGCTGGCCGCTGGGCTCGTCGACCGGCGGCGGCTCGTTCCTCTATCATCTCGAGGACAACCAGGTCGCGGTCGGCTTCGTCGTCCACCTGAACTACAAGAACCCGTATCTGTCTCCCTTCGAGGAGTTCCAGCGCTTCAAGACCCATCCGACCGTCGCCGGCACCTTCGACGGCGCCAAGCGCATCTCCTACGGCGCGCGCGCCATCACCGAGGGCGGCTTCCAGTCGGTGCCGAAGCTGACCTTCCCGGGCGGGGCGCTCATCGGCTGCTCGGCCGGCCTCGTCAACGTGCCGCGCATCAAGGGTTCGCACAACGCGGTGCTGTCGGGCATGCAGGCGGCCGAGCATGTCGCCGAGGCTATTCGCTCCGGGCGCGCCCATGACGAGATCGCCGGCTACGAGGCGGGCTGGCGCGCCAGCGACATCGGCAACGATCTGAAGAAGGTGCGCAACGTCAAGCCGCTGTGGACCAGGTTCGGCCTGTGGCTCGGCGTCGGCCTCGGCGGCCTCGACATGTGGCTGAACACCCTGCTCGGCGCGTCGCCCTTCGGCACGATGAAGCACGGCAAGACCGACGCCCAGTCGCTCGAGCCGGCTGCCAGGCACAAGAAGATCGACTATCCCAAGCCCGACGGCGTGCTGACCTTCGACCGGCTGTCCTCGGTGTTCCTGTCCAACACCAACCACGAGGAGGACCAGCCGATCCACCTCCAGGTCAAGGACATGGAGCTTCAGAAGCGGTCCGAGCACGACGTCTATGCCGGCCCCTCGACGCGCTACTGCCCGGCCGGCGTCTACGAATGGGTCGACGCCGACGGCAACTCGGCCGCCGACAGGATGGGCATCGACGTCCGCTTCGTCATCAACGCCCAGAACTGCGTCCACTGCAAGACCTGCGACATCAAGGACCCGAACCAGAACATCAACTGGGTGCCGCCGCAGGGCGGCGAAGGGCCGGTCTATCCGAACATGTGAGAAAAGAAGGAAGGGAGTAGGGGAGTAAGGGAAAGCGGACGTCCGGCTTTTGTCCGGTTTCTATTCCCCTATTTCCGCCTTCAGCGTCTCCGCCGGCCTTTCCCGCTGCCGCAGGCTGAATTCGAGCAGCACCGGCAGGTGATCCGACCCGACCGCGTCCAGCGTTTCGAGCCGTCGCGGCACGATGCCGCCCTTGGCCATGATGTTGTCGAGGGGCAGGCCGATCCAGCGCAGAAGCGCCCGCGGCAGCCGGCGGTGCAGCCATGTCGGGCCGATGCCGGGGAGAATGCGTGCGCCGGCCGCCGCCGCCAGCTTCCGTGCCGACTGGCTCCATGGCGCCGCGTTCAGGTCGCCGGCGATGACGGCCGTGTCGCCGAGCCCGGTCAGCAGCGGTTCCAGCCGCGGAATCTGCCATGGCTGCTCGAACGGCCACGGCCAGCCCATGTGGACGGCGGCGATCTCGACGCTTTCGCCGCCGAAATCGATGCCGGCGCGGGCGAATGCGCCGCGATTGCCGCAATGGGGCTCGAAGCCGCCCGAAAACGGCCGCCGCGACAGGATCGCCACCCCGCCGATGAAGGTCGGCTGCGGGCAGATCAGCCGGTAGGGATAGGCGGCCTCGATCAGGGCGAGCTTGCCGACCCACAGGTCGGAGACTTCCGTCAGCGTCATCACGTCCGGGCGCGCCTGCCCGATCAGCGACAGCACCGCCTCCGGCGTCGGGTTGTCGTAGAGCAGGTTGAGGTGAAGCAGCCGGTAGGTGGCGGCGCCGATGCGGCCCCCGTCCGCCTCCGGCGCTTCCGTTCCGGCCGCATTCGCCAGCACCGCGACCGTCTGCACCGGCGCGGCGAGGCCGAGCAGCAGCGCGAACACGGCTTCGCGGCGAAAGCGGAGCACGGCGAGGAGCGGCGCGAGGACCAGCAGCAACCCTGAAAGATGCAGCCGCAGATGCGAGAAGGAATCGAAGGCCGGATGCAGCCGGCCGAGATAGCCGAAGGTCAGCGCGGCCCCGAGCCCGGCGACGACCGCCAGCACCGCCAGCCTTGTCGCCAGCCGCATCGCCTGCGATCCTCCATTCGTCCGCACCGAAGGGTTTGCCACCGTCGTCCCTACTGGAAGGCGGTTTCCGAGAAGCTGCGAAGCTTGCGCGAATGCAGCCGCTCGGGCGGCATGGCGGCGAGCTTCTCCAGCGCGCGGATGCCGATGGTCAGGTGCTGCGCCACCTGCCGCTTGTAGAAGTCGCTGGCCATGCCCGGCAGCTTCAATTCGCCGTGCAGCGGCTTGTCGGACACGCACAGCAGCGTGCCGTAGGGGACACGGAAGCGGAATCCGTTGGCGGCGATGGTGGCCGATTCCATGTCGAGCGCGATGGCGCGCGACTGCGACAGCCGCTGCACCGGCCCGCGCTGGTCGCGCAGCTCCCAGTTGCGGTTGTCGATGGTGGCGACGGTGCCCGTGCGCATGATGCGCTTCAGGTCGTAGCCGGAAAGCCCGGTCACCTCGGCCACCGCCTCCTGGAGCGCGACCTGGATCTCGGCCAGCGCGGGAATCGGCACCCACACCGGCAGGTCGTCGTCGAGGACGTGGTCCTCCCGGACATAGGCGTGCGCCAGCACGTAGTCGCCGAGCGCCTGGGTGTTGCGCAGGCCCGCGCAATGGCCGAGCATCAGCCAGGCGTGGGGCCTCAGCACCGCGATATGGTCGGTGATGGTCTTGGCGTTGGAGGGGCCGACGCCGATATTGACCATGCTGATGCCGCCATGGCCGGCCTTCGTCAGGTGGTAGGCCGGCATCTGCGGCCCGCGCGGCGGCGCGAAGCCGCTCGCGGGCTCGCTTCCGCCGGCGGGCGTGACGAGGTTTCCCGGCTCGACGAAGGCATCGTATCCGCCGCCGCCCCCGGCCATCAGCGCGCGGGCATGGGCGCAGAACTCGTCGATATAGAACTGGTAGTTGGTGAACAGGACATAGTTCTGGAAATGGTGCGGGCTGGTCGCGGTGTAATGCGACAGCCGGTGCAGCGAATAGTCGATGCGCTGCGCGGTGAACGGCCCGAGCGGCATCGCCTCGCCCGGCAGCGGCTCGTAGGTGCCGTTGGCGATGTGGTCGTCGGTGGCGTTCAGGTCCGGCACGTCGAACAGGTCGCGCAGCGGCCGCCTGATCCGTTCCGCCGCCGCGGCATCGACATAGGTGCCTTCGAGAAAGGCGAAATGCAGTGGGATCGGCGTCTCCGATTCTCCCACCGTCACCGGCACGCCATGGTTGCGGATCAGGAGCCGCAACTGTTCGTTGAGATAGCTGTCGAACAGGTCCGGCCGGGTGATCGTGGTGGCGTAGCGGCCGGGCTCCGGCAGGTGGCCGTAGGCGAGGCGCGAATCGATCTGGCTGAAGGAAGCGGTGGCGACGCCGACTTCGGGGTAGAAGGCGCGGTAGCGCTCCTGCCTGCCCTCGCCGTCGGCCAGCGCGGCGAAGGATGCGCGCAGGAAGGCGGTGTTGCGGTCGTAGAGCGCCTTCAGCGCCGCCACGGCCCCGGCGGCGTCGGTGAAGCTCTGGCGCGCGAACGGCTCCGGCGTGGACACCGATTCGATGGCGATGTGGCGGATTCGCTTTTCCATGACCCATCATAGTGGGTCGGCGCCGATGTTTCGAGGGGGCGCGTCACCCGCGCCGGAGGCCGACGACGAGCACGATGCCGGCGCTGCTCGACAGCTTGCGGCTGTCCTCGATGAAGCCGCCGGAGCCGGCCGCGAAGGACTGCATGGCGATGAGCGGCGCGAACAGGGCGACGATCAGGAGAGCGAAGCGGAACATGGACCCGGTCTCCCTCTCAGCGCCGCAGGCTGGTGGCGCAGCCGGCGAAGGTCGTGTCGCAGAACTGGTACACGACGCCCCGCGCGTGGCCGCCGCGGCTCTTCTCGGCGACGAGGATGGACAGACCCATGCCGAAGACGGTGATCAGCAGGCACACGATGGTGAAGCGGCGGGCGAGCATCGGGTCGGTCTCCTTCATTTATGGCGAAAGGATGCCCGAGCGTGGCTGAACCATGGCTGATGCCGCCGTTCATGTGCCGTTCAATCACCTTAACGACAGCTTAAGCCGGTTTCATTGGCGCCGGCGCCAGGGGTGTGCTTTGTTCGGCGCAGCCAATGGAGACGCCCATGACCACCCAGACCGCCCCGATCGAACTCTACTACTGGCCGACCCCGAACGGCTGGAAGGTCAGCATCATGCTGGAGGAGCTCGGCGTCCCCTACGCGGTGAAATACGTCAATATCGGCAAAGGCGAGCAGTTCGAGCCCTCGTTCCTGAAGATTTCGCCCAACAACCGCATGCCGGCGATCGTCGACCCGGAGGGACCCTCTTCCGATGGAAAATGGGGCGGGGAACCGATCTCGGTGTTCGAATCGGGCGCGATCCTGCAATATCTCGGCCGCAAGTTCGGCCGCTTCTATCCCACGGACGAGCGCGCCCGCGTCGAGGTCGAGCAGTGGCTGTTCTGGCAGATGGGCGGGCTGGGGCCGATGGCCGGCCAGGCGCATCATTTCCGCCAGTACGCGCCGGAGAAGGTGCCCTACGGCATCGAGCGCTACACCAACGAGGTCAACCGGCTTTACGGCGTCATGGACCGCCGCCTCGCCGACCGCGACTACCTCGCCGGCGACTATTCCATCGCCGACATGGCCTGCATCGGCTGGATCAAGCCCTACAGGAACCAGGGGCAGGACATCGACGACTTCCCGAACCTGAAGCGCTGGTACGAGGCGCTGCTGGCGCGGCCGGCGGTGGAGAGGGGCTGCGCCCTCGGCAAGGACCGCCGCAGCAACCTCGCCGACGACAAGGCGGCGCAGAAGGTGCTGTTCGGCCAGAAGGCGCGAAGCTGAGCGACGGCGAAGAACGGGCCTGCCACGGGGCAGGCCCGGCTCCGGCGCGATCGGTCTCGCGCCGCCGCTCTACTGCCGCTTCCAGTTCTGCGTCTTGCAGAACACGACGGCGACGCAGCCCTGCATGGCGAGGCTGTTGCCCTTGAGCGTGGCGTTGCCCGAATAGGTCTTGTCGTCGGCCGGGTCGGTGATGGTGCCCTTGTACTTGTCGTTGCCGGCCGGGTTCATCTGGCCGATGCGCTTGCCCTTGTGCTTGCCGGTGCGCAGCGTGATCGAGAAGCCGCCGCCGGCCGCCGCGATCTGCGCCGTCTCGCCGCTGTCGGTCTTCCAGTTGCCGACGATGCCGTCGGCATGGGCCGAGCCGGCCATCATCGCCACCGCCGCCGTGGCCAGCATCATTTTACGAAGCATGCTCTCCTCCATCGGCCCGGATGGTGATGTCCGCAGGGGCCGGGACTGCGTTTACCGAAACGTAAGCGTAATGCGGAAAGGGGCGGCGCGAAAGCCCCCGGCTGACGATGGCCGCTTCCGCTGCGACAGGCGCCGGTTCCTGCCCTGCCGGCAGCTTTCCCGGCTCTCCGCCGATGCGCCAGTCGCCGGCGTGGTTAGCGGAGTCTTGCCGCGGCAGTTCGGGATTTTATCTGTATTTTCGCTGAATCCCTTGGAATCCGCGTCCTTGCATCGTTAATGAATTCCGAGGTTTACCTCCTGTTTTAATTTTGTTTTCTCCAAATTAAGCACGCCATTTAACGACGGATTCAAGGCTCCCCGCCATTCTTCGACCCATAGACGGCAACGACCGCACAGGCCGGAAACGACGGCTCTCGGGACTGAGACAGGGGATGTAGAAATGGCTCGTTTTGAAATGCACGACGCCGGCATCGGCGCCAACACCCAGGCGGAAATCCTGTTCGAGCTGGGCATGATGTACGCCACCGGCCGCGATTGCGACGTCGATCTGATCGCCGCGCACAAATGGTTCAACGTCGCCGCCATCAAGGGCTCGGGCCGCGCGGCCGAACTCCGCGCCGAGCTGTCGGCGACGATGAGCAAGGCGGAGATCGCGAGGGCCCTGCGCGAGGCGCGCGAGTGGATGACGGTTCACTGAACCGGGCAAGAGTTCGCAAGGGTTACACAGGGAAGGCGACAAGGCGCACGAAGCGCCGCGGCTTCAAAAGGGGCGGAAAGGCCGCGACCGGAGAAAAAGCCGGCGCGGCCTTTCCATTTTTCGGGTGCTGGGGCCTTCCGTCTATTCGCGGAACCGCACCAGGATCGCTCCGTCCGTCACCTGCGTCCCTTCTGGCACGATCTCCTCGATCACGCCGTCGTGGGGGGCGGCGATGGTGTGCTCCATCTTCATCGCCTCCAGCATCAGCAGCGGCTGGCCCTTGGCGACGCTGTCGCCGGCCGCCGCCCGCGCCAGCTTGACCAGCCCCGGCATCGGCGCGCGCAGCGCGTCGCCGCCGGCGGCGGCCGCTTCCGCGTCGGCGAACGGGTCGTGGACGGCGAAGGTGTGGCTGGCCGCGCCGGCGAAGACGCTGACATGGCCGGGCCAGCGCGCGGTGGCGAGCCGGCTGCCGCCGGGCGCGAGCCACACGGTCTCGCCCATCGTGTCGACCCGCACGTTGCCGTTGGCGGCGACCGCGAGCCGCGCCCTGATCTCCTCGCCGTCATGGCCGAGCGCCACCGTCTTCGCCAGCGGCTGGAAATGGGCGTAGCCGGCCAGCGCCGCCCATGGCTCGGCCGCGGCCGGCTCCGGCGAAAACCCTTCCGCCGCCACGACGGCCGCCGCGACGTGGCGGGCGGTCGCCGCCGGCGTCGCCGTCAGCTCCTCCTGCCGCAGGCCGATCATGCCGGTGTCGACGTCGCCGGCCGCGAAATCGGGGTCGGAAGCGAGCGCGGCGAGAAAGGCGGTGTTGACCACCGAGCCGGCGATCTCGGTCTCCGCCAGCGCCGCGCGCAGCGCGTCGAGCGCCTGCGTCCGGGTCGGCGCGTGCGTCACCAGCTTGGCGATCATCGGGTCGTAGAAGGGCGAGATCGCGTCGCCCTCGCGCACGCCGGTCTCGACGCGGATGCCCGGACCTTGCGGGAAGCGCAGATGGTGCAGCGTGCCGATCGCCGGCAGGAAGCCCCTGGCCGCGTCCTCGGCATAGAGCCGCGCCTCGAAGGCGTGACCGGCGAGCGCAATCTCGTCCTGGCGCTTCGGCAGCGTCTCGCCGGCGGCGACGCGCAATTGCCATTCGACGAGGTCGACGCCGGTGACCATCTCCGTCACCGGATGCTCGACCTGGAGCCGCGTGTTCATCTCCATGAACCAGAAGCGGTCGGGGCGCAGGCCCTCGGAAGCGTCGACGATGAACTCGATGGTGCCGGCGCCGCAATAGCCGATCGCCTTCGCCGCCGTGACCGCCGCATCCGTCATCGCCGCGCGCATCGCTTCCGTCATGCCGGGGGCGGGGGCTTCCTCGATCACCTTCTGGTGGCGGCGCTGGGCCGAGCAGTCGCGCTCGTAGAGGTGGACGACGTTGCCGTGATCGTCGCCGAACACCTGCACCTCGATGTGGCGCGGCTTCTCGACATATTTCTCGACCAGCACCCGGTCGTCGCCGAAGGCGGCCTTGGCCTCGCGCCGCGCCGCAGCCAGCGCCTCGGCGAAGTCGTCGGCGTGGTCGACCTTGCGCATGCCCTTGCCGCCGCCGCCGGCCCGCGCCTTGATCAGCACCGGATAGCCGATCTCGCGCGCATGCGAGGCGAGGATGACGATCTCCTGGCCCTCGCCGTGATAGCCGGGCACCACCGGCACGCCGGCCTTCTCCATCAGCCGCTTGGCCGCGTCCTTCAGCCCCATGGCGCGGATCGCCCTGGCCGAGGGGCCGATGAAGACGAGGCCCGCCGCCTCCACCTGATCGACGAAGCCGGGGTTCTCCGACAGGAAGCCGTAGCCGGGGTGGATGGCCTGTGCTCCGGTCTCCTTCGCCGCCGCGATGATGCGCTCGGCCACCAGATAGCTTTCGCCGACCGGGGAGGGGCCGATATGCACCGCCTCGTCGGCCATCGCCACATGCAGCGCATGTGCGTCCGCATCGGAATAGACGGCGACGGTGGCCACGCCCATCCGGCGGGCGGTGCGGATGACGCGGGCGGCGATCTCGCCGCGATTGGCGATCAGGATCTTGTCGAACATCGGCTTCTCCTCGGGAGCGGGCATATGGCGGCGGTCAGACGCTGGCCGCGAATTTCGCCAGCAGGGCGTTGAATTCGCGCGGCCGTTGCAGGAAGGGCGCGTGGGCCGCGCCGGCGAGGCGCACCACCCCTTCCGGCCACAGCGACGACCACGCAAGGCCGTCGAAATAATCGGGCCGGATGAAGACGTCGTCCATGCCGTTGACGACGGCGAGCGGCACGCGCGTCGTCGCGACGATCTCGCGCTCGTCGAGCGCCTGGCCCGCGACGACCGAGCCGAACATGGTTTCGCGGGCGCGGCCGTCGGTGCGTTTGCACATGGCGAACAGGTGCGGGTCGAGCACGCCGCCGGCGGCCGAGGTGTGGGTGGCGTAGGCGAGCGCCTCGTCGTCGGAGAAGGCGCGCTTGCCGGTCAGGTTCTCGGCCGCCGGGTCGATGTTGAACCCGGCCATCAGCGACTCGATCTCGGCCTTCACCGGCGGCGTGCCGCTGATCATGACGCCGCCGGCGTCGAAGCCGCGCCCGATCAGCTCGAGCGCGATATGGCCGCCGAGCGACCAGCCGAACACCACCGGCCGCTCGACCCCGAGAGCCGCCGCCATCTCCTCGACCATGCCGGCATAGCCGGCGAAGGTGTAGCTGCGCGCCGGCTCCGCCGCATCCCCGGAGGCGCCGTGGCCGGGCAGGTCGATGGCGACGAGGCGCCAGCCCGCCAGCTCCGGCGCGGCCATCTGGCCGGCGAAAACCTCCTTGCAGCTCGAATTGCCGTGGATCAGCAGGATCGCCGGGCCGTCCTTGCGCGACTGGGTATAGGCGATCTTCCCGTGGCTGGTTTCGATTGCGCCGCTATCGGCCATGATTATGCTCCCCTTGCTTCGATAATTGTGCCGATGATCGGGAAAGGCGAATCGCGCCGCCGCATCGGATGAAACGGACTGGATGATGAAACACGGCTTCCGCGCCCTGGCCTTCGGCGCCGCCCTGGCGGCGACCCCGCTCGCCCATGCCGAGGGCTGGAAGCCGGTCGAGCGCGTCGAGCATTATCGCGTCTCGGGCCGCAGCGGCATCGAGCTCTATCGCTCGATCGGCGAGAACGGGCCGACGGTCGGCGTCGGCCGCGCCATCGCCTACACCGATTTCAAGCTGTTGTGGTCGCGCGACTATCGCCCGCAGCCGGACGGCTCGTGCCGGCTGGCGACGGCGCGGCCAAGCCTCGTCATCACCTACCGCCTGCCCAAGGCGCCCGAAAACCTGCCGGCAGCGACGCAGGGCGCGTGGAAGACATTCCTCGCCGGGATTACGGCGCATGAGAAGGTGCATGGCGACATCATAGTCGACATGGTGCGTGAGATCGAGGCCGCCTCCGTCGGCCTGACCGCGCCCGACGACCGCGAATGCCTTAAGGTGCGCGAAGCCCTGCAAGGCAAGCTCGGCGCGCTGTCGCAGGCGCAGCGCCGGAGGAGCCGCGACTTCGACCGCGAGGAGATGAGCGACGGCGGCAACGTCCACCGCCTGATCCGCGCCCTCGTCGAGGGCGGCTGAGGGGTAATGCCCCCGAGCTCGCAGGGCTCGCGAGGGCGACTGCCCGTCGCCGGCGGTCCGGCGCGCGCTCCGCAGCGAAGCGGCCGCAGGCCGCGGCAGCGTGAGGAGGAAAAGATGGCGCACCCGACAGGATTCGAACCTGTGACCTCTGCCTTCGGAGGGCAGCACTCTATCCAGCTGAGCTACGGGTGCGTCGGTCATGTGCCTATAGCATTCGCCCCTCTGCGGTCAACGGGTCGCGCACGATACTGTGTATGGGACGGCACGGGCGCCCTCAATCGATGAGGTGAAGTTGCGCCGCCCCCGTTGCGCGCGGTTCGTCAATCGGCGACGCGACCTTCCGCCATCCATGCGGACCCGAAAACAATCCTGCCGATCCTGACCGACCAGCCGCTCCCGCTCTTCTCGGCGGACCCGTCGGACATCGCCGCGCGAAAGAGCTCCTTCACCAGCGCCTCTCGCTCCTCGGGGCCGAGCTCCGGCGCGATCGCCTTGATCGCGGTCGCCGCGGTTATCAGGAAGGCCAGGTCGTCGGCGCCCTGCGTGGTGACCAGGAAGCTCGTCACCTCCGCGCCCGCGCCATCGCTGCGGAAGCTGGCCTCGAGCCCGTGCTGGTGCACGATGCTGTAGTCGCAGGCATAGCGGCCATCGGCCGGCCGGCACGAAACCAGGTTCGCCATGATGCCCCAATCCTTCCAGAAGCCGGAGGAAGCCCCCAGGTCGTCGTCCGTGTTCGGCACCGCATGGGCGGAGCCGACGAACATGCTCATTGCCAGCGCTACGATCAGGCGCATTGCCTTGTTCCCCCTTGCAATCTCGACCGCGAATCCATCCTTCATCGTCCCGCCTCTCCCTACATCCTGAACACGCCGAACCTGGTGTCGGGCACCGGCGCGTTGAGCGCGGCCGACAACGACAGCGCCAGCACCTCGCGCGTGCGGGCCGGGTCGATGATGCCGTCGTCCCACAGCCTGGCCGAGGAATAGAGCGGATGGCCCTCGCGCTCGTATTTCTCCAGCGTCGGGCGGCGGAACTCCGCCTCCTCCTCGGCGCTCCATGTCCCGCCTTTCCTCTCGATGCCCTCGCGCTTGACCATGGCGAGCACGGTCGCGGCCTGCTCGCCGCCCATCACCGAGATGCGGGCGTTCGGCCACACCCACAGGAAACGCGGCGAATAGGCGCGCCCGCACATGCCGTAATTGCCGGCGCCGAACGAGCCGCCGACGATGACGGTCAGCTTCGGCACCTGCGCGGTCGCCACCGCCGTGACGAGCTTCGCGCCGTCCTTGGCGATGCCGCCGGCCTCGTATTTGCGGCCGACCATGAAGCCGGTGATGTTTTGCAGGAAGATCAGCGGGATCTTGCGCTGGCAGCACAGCTCGATGAAATGCGCGCCCTTGACCGCGCTTTCGGAGAACAGGACGCCGTTGTTGCCGAGGATGCCGACCGGCATGCCGTGCAGATGCGCGAAGCCGGTGACGAGCGTCGTGCCGTAATTCTGCTTGAACTCGTCGAATTCGGAGCCGTCGACCAGCCGGGCGATCACCTCGCGCACGTCGTAGGGCTGGCGCAGGTCCGTCGGCACGAGGCCGTAGATTTCGTCCGGCGCGTAAAGCGGCCGGCGCGGTTTCTTCAGGGCCAGCCCGATCCGCTTGGTCCGATTCAGGTTCTTGACGATGCGGCGCACGATGGCGAGCGCATGGACGTCGTCGGTGGCGTAATGGTCGGCGACGCCCGATTCACGCGTGTGCAGGTCCGCCCCGCCCAGCTCCTCCGCGCTCACCTCCTCGCCGGTCGCCGCCTTCACCAGCGGCGGCCCGCCGAGGAAGATGGTCGCCTGCCTGCGCACCATGATCGTCTCGTCCGACATCGCCGGCACATAGGCGCCGCCGGCCGTGCACGAGCCCATGACGCAGGCGATCTGCGGAATGCCGGCGGCGGACATGTTGGCCTGGTTGAAGAAGATGCGGCCGAAATGCTCGCGGTCCGGGAACACCTCGTCCTGGTTGGGCAGGTTGGCGCCGCCGGAATCGACGAGATAGATGCAGGGCAGGTTGTTCTGCGCCGCGATCTCCTGCGCCCGCAGATGCTTCTTCACCGTCAGCGGATAATAGGTGCCGCCCTTCACGGTGGCGTCGTTGACGACGATGACGCATTCGGTGCCCTCGACGCGGCCGATGCCGGCGATGATGCCGGCCGAGGCGATGTCGCCGCCATACATCTCCCACGCCGCGAACTGGCCGATCTCGAGAAAGGGCGAGCCGGCGTCGATGAGTTGCGCCAGCCGCTCGCGGGGAAGCAGCTTGCCGCGGTCGACATGGCGCTGGCGCGCTTCCTCCGAGCCGCCGCGTTCCACGGTCGCCGCCTTGTCGGCGATATCGGCGACCAGCGCCTTCATGCGCCCGGCATTGGCCCTGAAGGCGTCGGAGGCGGGCGAGATCTGCGACTGAAGTGCGGGCACTGTGACGTCCTCCTCTAGAGCAATCCCGGGAAAAGCGCGAAGCGGCTTTCCGTTCGGGATTGCGTCGAAACAAAGGGCCGGACCGTTTCCGTGGAAACCGGAAACGGCCTAGCGAATGAGCTCCACCGCGCAGGGCAGGTCGAGCCCGGCCCAGGCGCGGTCGGTGGTGATGGCGGTGGCGCCGCGGTCGATGGCGAGCGCGAGGCAGGCGCGGTCGGCGAAGGAGAGGCCGGCCCCCCGCGCCCGCGCGCGCAGCGCCGCCGCCTGCTCGGCCCCGGCCCTGTCGAAGCCGACCACCTCGAGGCGCAGCGCCTCCAGCCAGCCGAACGCTTCCCGCGCGTCGAACCCTTTGTCGACCATCTTGGCGCAGGCTTCGGAATAGTTGACCGCCGACACGCAGGCCGAGGCCATGCGCCGGACGGCGATCTCTCCGCCCGGCTCGCGGAAGGCGATGGCCAGCAGCGCCGAGGCGTCGAGGACATAGTCGGCGTCAGCCATGGAGATCAGCCATCCAGCCTCGCCTCGGCGCGGCGCTCCGCGACCAGCTCGTCCGAGACCAGCGTTCCCGGCGCGACCAGCCCCTCGGCGCGGCGCTGCAACCGATGTACCGCGCTCATCGGCGAGATGACGCGCAGCTCGCCGTCGACAACGCTGACCGTCACGCGGCCGTCGGCGTCGAGCAGCATGGCGCGCCTTATGTCGGCGGGCAGGACCAGATGCCCCTCCGCCGACACGGTCATCGGCCGGAACGGCACCGAGCCGGGCTCGGTCGGCGCGGGCCGCTCGTCGGCGGCCTGCATCGCCAGAAGCTCCTTCTTCCAGTGCGAATACTGGGTGAAGCCGGTGCCCTCATTGCCGCCCTCGGCCAGATAGATGTCGACGACCTCGCGGCCGGAAGGCACGCGCCCGGTGCTGGCGAGCAGCTCGTCGCAGATCTGCCAGATGCGCGCCTTCTCGGAGCCGCTGCGGGCGGTTCGATGCAGCATGTTCATGCAAGCCTCCATCGTTTGATGATGGATTTTACTGTATTCGATATAAATAGAAAATCAAACATAAAACGTAAAATTCTTTATGAAGCCTCGCCCATCATCTCGCGACCGATCAGCCAGCGGCGGATTTCCGAGGTGCCGGCGCCGATCTCGTAGAGCTTGGCGTCGCGCAGCAGGCGGCCCGTCGGATAGTCGTTGATGTAGCCGTTGCCGCCGAGGAGCTGGATGGCGTCGAGCGCGACCAGCGTCGCCTTCTCCGCCGCGTAGAGGATGCAGCCGGCCGCGTCCTTGCGCGTCGTCTCCCTGCGGTCGCAGGCCGCCGCCACCGCGTAGACATAGGCGCGGCAGGCGTTCATGGTCGTGTACATGTCGGCGAGCTTGCCCTGGACGAGCTGGAAGGCGCCGATCGGCTGGCCGAACTGCCTGCGCTCCTGCGTGTAGGGCACCGCGACGTCCAGCGCCGCCGCCATGATGCCGAGCGGCCCGCCCGACAGCACCACCCGTTCATAGTCGAGGCCCGACATCAGCACCTCGACGCCGCGCCCCTCTTCATGCAGCACGTTCTCGAACGGCACCTCGACATTGTCGAACACCAGCTCGCCGGTGTTGGAGCCGCGCATGCCGAGCTTGTCGAGCTTCTGCGCCACGGAAAAGCCCGCCATCCCGCGCTCGACCAGGAAGGCGGTGATGCCGCGCGAATTCCGTTCCGGATCGGTCTTGGCATAGACCACCAGCGTGCCGGCGTCGGGGCCGTTGGTGATCCACATCTTGGAGCCGTTGAGCACATAGCGGTCGTTCTTCTTCTCGGCCCGCAGCCGCATCGACACCACGTCCGATCCCGCGCCCGGCTCCGACATGGCCAGCGCGCCGACGGTTACGCCGGCGCACAGCGAAGGCAGGTACTTTTCCTTCTGCGCGGGCGTGCCCCAGCGGTTGATCTGGTTGACGCAGAGATTGGAGTGCGCGCCGTAGGACAGGCCGACCGAGGCCGAGGCGCGGGAAATCTCCTCCATGGCCACGACATGCGCGACATAGCCCATGCCGGTGCCGCCATGGTCGGGGTCGGCGGTCATGCCGAGCAGGCCGAGCGCGCCCATCTCCGCCCACAGATGCGCCGGGAACTCGTTGCCGCGGTCGGTCTCCCCGGCCACCGGCGCGATCCGCTCGGCCGCGAAGCGGCGCACGGTGTCGCGCAGCGCGTCGATTTCCTCACCAAGCCCGAAATTCATCGCGTGATCGTACATGGACATCCTCCCTCATGTTGTTGCGACGCGGACGCGCGCCGACCAGGCGCATCGTCATGTCGTGATAGGTATCGGCCACCTCGGCGACGGAAAGCCGCTCGTCCGGCCGGAACCAGACGATCACCCCCGTCGTCATCTGGATGATCGCCATCGCGGTCAGCGCGACGTCCTCGACCGCGAAGTCGCCGCTCTCCGCGCCCTGGCGCAGGATGCGGCGCAGCTCCTTCTCGTAGGCGCCGCGCAGGCGCAGGATCGCGCTCAGCTTGTCGTGCGACAGCGAACGCAGCTCCATGTTGTTGACATGGGTCGAGTGGCGGCGTGCGATGTGAAAGCCGATATGGTTGCGCACGAAGGCCGCGAGCTGCGCTACCGGATCGGGCGAGGGCGGCCGCGCCGCCTCCCAGCTTTCCAGCAGCGCTTCCATGTGCGCGCGCATCAGCGAGAACAGCAGGTCTTCCTTGGTCGGGAAATAGCGGTAGAGCGCGGCGGCCTGGACGCCGACCTCGGCCGCGAGCCGCCGCATCGACATCGCCTCGTAGCCATAGCGGGCGATGAGATCGACCGCCGCCTCACGAATGGCGGCCTGCGTCTTCTCGCCGTCGGAACCTGCCGTGCGCGCCATGTCTCCTCCCTTCCGATAATAATAAAACAAACGTTCAATTAATTCAAGACGGGATGGAGCGGCGGCCGCGTCGGCGGCGTGCCGGCCCGCGCGGCACGCCGCCGACGTCCCGCATCCACGTCCCGCTTTGATCTTGAGTCGCCGCAATTGCGGCCGCGCAAGGCTGGTCGATATGCAGGCATATTGCCGGTCTTTTCATCGCCGGACGTTGCGATCGCGCGCCGCGCGGTGTCCGATGCTTGTCGTTTGGCCATGTAACTGACACATTTCTGCAACGGTGCGGCCGCATTCACTTTGGTGGGTCCGGCAGCGAAACGAAATCCGTTGCCAAAGCCGCGACGCTGAATCACTCTCCGGAGCAAGAGGGCGAAGCGGCAGCGACAGAGCCGTGCGTCATCCGGGGAATACGAAACTCATTTCGTTCGAGGGGTCCATGAAGTTCATCCGCCATGCCGCGTTCGCTGCGGCCGCCGCCATCCTGTCCTCGCCCGCCGTCGCCGCCGACGGCGCTTTCACGCAGGAAGAGATCGCGTCGCAGTTCGACATCGCCTTCGGCGCTGCCGTCACCAGCCGCTACATCTCGCGCGGCGCCGACAATTCCGACGGCGTCGCCCTCCAAGCCTACATCGAGCCGTCCTACGGCATCTTCTATGCCGGCATCTGGGCCTCGACGGTCGACGGCAACATCCTCGGCTCTCCGGGCGACAATGCCGAGATCGATTTCTACGCCGGCATCCGGCCGGAATTCGGCAGCCTCGCGCTCGATCTGGGCTATGCCCGCTATGTCTACGACGACAGCGGCGATTGCTGCGGCGAGTTCTACGCCAAGGCGACCTATACCTTCACCGAGCAGTTCTCGGCCGGCGGCGAAATCTACCACGACCCCGAGAACGACACCACCTACGGCGTGCTCAACGCGGCCGTGGTGCTGCCCTATGACATCACGCTGTCGGCCGCCTATGGCGAATGGCTGGAGAGCGGCAACGACGACCGCGACTGGAACATCGGCCTGTCCTACACCATCGACGACACGTTCACGATCGACGGCCGCTACCACGATTCGAACTTCGACCACGGCCGCTTCGTCGTGACGCTGTCGGTCGACTCGTCCTGGTCGGCCCTGCGCGGCAAGTAAGCCGGCGCGCTCCACGCTGAGCCCGACGATCGGACAAGCCCGGCGGGAATCCGCCGGGCTTTGTCATGTCCTGCACCCGGCGCGGCGAAACCGGATGGCGGCGGCCGCGCCATGAGGGCGATGGAGATGAGGGCGATGGAGATGAGGGCGATGGAGATGAGGGCGATGGAGACGAGACCGATGGCCGAACCAATCCCGCCCCGCGCCGCGATCGGGCTGGCCGACTGGCGGGTCCATCCCAACAGCCGCTACAGCTTCCAGCATGTCGGCGAGTTCGTGCCGACGGCGATGGTCGCCTGGCCGGCCGGGGCGGAGGAGCCGTCGCCGGGGCCGGCCGTGCTGGAGGGCATGACGCTTGCCGACCGCGACGGCGGCGCGATCGACGCGCTCGGCCACATGCGGCGCTCATACACCGACCACGTCGTCGTCCTGCGCGATGGCGTCGTCGTCGCGGAATGGTGGGCCGAGACCGTCGACCCCGCCATGCCGCACGTCGTGTTCTCGATCTCCAAATCCGTGACCGGCCTGCTCGCCGGCATCGCCGCCGGCGAGGGGCTTCTCGATCCCGAGACGGGGGTCGTCGACTATGTGCCGTCGATGGCCGGCTCGGCCTATGAGGGCGCGCGGGTGCGCGACCTGCTCGACATGACGGTCGCGCTCGATTTCGACGAGGAATATCTCGATGCCGGCGGCGCGTTCGACCGCTATCGCCGCGCCATGCTGTGGAATCCGGAACGGCCGGAAACTACGCCGGAAACCATGGCCGAATTCCTCGCCAGCCTCGGCCGCGACGGCGGCCCGCACGGCGCGCGCTTCTACTACGCCTCGCCGAACAGCGACCTGCTCGGCCTGGTGGTCGAGCGCGCCGTGGGCAGGCGCTATCATCTCTATCTCGCCGACAGGCTGTGGCGGCCGATGGGCGCGCGCGGCGCGGCCTATGTCACCGTCGACCGCGCCGGCACTGCGCGCGCGGCCGGCGGCGTCGCGATGACGACCCGCGATCTCGCCCGGCTCGGCCAGCTCGTGCTCGCCGGCGGCCGCGCCCGCGACGGAGCCGAGGTGGTGCCGGCGGGCTGGATCGCCGACATGCGCGCCAATGGCGACCGCCGGGCCTGGGTGGCCGGCAATTTCGCCGACATGTTCGCGAACGGCCGTTACCGCTCCTGCTGGTACGATGTCGGCGACGGCCGCGGCACCCTGGCGGCCATCGGCATCCACGGCCAATGGCTGTGGGTCGATCCCGCCAGCCGGGTCGTCATCGCCAAGACCGCCGCGCGCCCCGATCCGAGCGACGACGACGCCACCGCGCTCGAAATCGACATGCTCGGGCAGATTTCCCGCGCCTTCGAAAGCCTTTAGCACCGGCCTCTTCCCCGCCCGGCCAATTCGCTCTATTGCATCGCGGACATCGAGGAGGCTCCAGCACCATGACTTCGCGCCCCGCCCTGACCGCGCTTGCAGCCGAATTGCCGGCAACCGTTCCCTTCGTCGGTCCCGAGGCGCAGGAGCGCGCGCGCGGCCGCTCCTTCCGCGCCCGCATCGGCGCCAACGAGAGCGGCTTCGGCCCGTCGTCGAAGGCAGTCGCCGCCATGCGTGCGGCGGCGACCGATGTCTGGAAATATGGCGACCCGGAAAACCATGACCTGCGCGCGGCGCTCGCCGCCGGTCTCGGCGTCGCCGCCGGCAACGTCGCCGTCGGCGGGGGCATCGACGGCCTGCTCGGGCTGATCGTGCGGCTTTATGTCGAGGCCGGCCAGCCGGTCGTCGCCTCGCTCGGCGGCTATCCTACCTTCAACTACCACGTCGCAGGCTATGGCGGCCGGCTCGTCACCGTTCCTTATGTCGACGACCGCGAGGATCTGGACGGGCTGCTCGCCGCCGTGCGGCGCGAGAACGCGCCGCTTCTCTATCTCGCCAACCCGGACAACCCGATGGGGACGTGGTGGGAGGCGGACGAAATCTCGCGGCTGATCGAGGCGCTGCCCGAGACGACGATGCTGGTCCTCGACGAGGCCTATGGCGAGACCGCGCCAGCCTCGGCGATCCCGCCGCTCGACGTGTCGCGGCCGAACGTGCTGCGCATGCGCACCTTCTCCAAGGCCTACGGCCTGGCCGGCATGCGCTGCGGCTATGCGGTCGGCGAGACCGAGGCGGTCCGCGCCTTCGACAAGGTCCGCGACCATTTCGGCATGTGCCGCATGACCCAGGCCGCGGCGCTGGCCGCGCTGGAGGACCGGCAGCATCTGGCGAAGGTGCTGGACGACGTCGCGGCCAGCCGGGCGCGGATCGGGCGGATCGCCGCCGAAAACGGGCTGTCCTGCGTGCCTTCCGCCACCAACTTCGTCGCCGTCGATTGCGGCGGCGACGGCGCGCTGGCGCTTCGCGTGCTCCAGGGGCTGATCGAGCGCGACGTCTTCGTGCGCAAGCCGGCCGCGCCCGTCCTCGACCGCTGCATCCGGGTCAGCACCGGCCCGGCGGCCGAGATGGACGCCTTCGCCGAGGCGTTCCCCCAGGCGCTGGCCGCGGCGCGTGACAGATCCTAGACGCATGACCCCGGGGGTGCCCGACCATGACGACGACCCAAGACGACGACCCATGACGACGACCTATGACGACGGCGCGCTCGATCGCCTGTCGGCGCGCGATCTCGCGGCGGCCGTGCCCGATCCGGTCGTCATCGTCGATTCCAGGGGCGCGGTCCGCTACGCCAACGCGGCGGCGGTGGCTGCCTTCGGCCACATTCCCCGGGGCACGGTGCTGACGCACAGGTTCCGCACCCCGGACATGCTGCACCTGATGAACGCGCTGCTGCGGCAAGGGCGCGCCGGCGCGATCGAGTATGGCGAGCGCGTGCCGATGGAACGCGCCTTCCGCGTCGCGGCCATGCCGCTCGGCGCTGGCCACGGCCTCTACATGGTCCACTTCAAGGACCAGAGCGAGACGCGCCGCATCGACCGCATGCGCGCCGATTTCATCGCCAATGCCAGCCACGAGCTGCGCACACCGCTGGCCTCGATCACCGGCTTCATCGAGACGCTGCGCGGCCCCGCCCGCGACGACGAGAAGGCGAGGGACAGCTTCCTCCGGATCATGCAGACCCAGACCGCGCGCATGGCGCGACTGATCGAAGACCTGCTGACCCTGTCGCGGATCGAGATGAAGCCGCATCTGCCCGCGCGCGAGAAGGTCGACCTCGTCGAGACCATCGCCGGCGTGGTCGATTCGCTGGCCTATCTCGCCGCCGACTGCGGCGTCGAGGTGGTGTTCGCCCGCCCGTCCGCGCCGGTCGCGGTTTCCGGCAGCCGCGACGAATTGATCCAGGTCTTCGTCAACCTGCTCGAGAACGCCTGCAAATACGGCCAGTCGGGCGGCCGCGTCGACATCTCGATCGACCGCGCCGAGGACGGCCCGACGCCGGAGGTGCGCGTCACCGTCCGCGACTACGGCCCCGGCATCGCGGAAGAGCACATTCCGCGCATCACCGAGCGCTTCTACCGCATCGACGCCGAGAAGAGCCGGGTCAGGAACGGCACCGGCCTCGGCCTCGCCATCGTCAAGCACATCCTGACCCGCCATGACGGGCGGCTCGTCGTGCGCTCGAAGCCGGGCGAGGGCGCGTCCTTCATCGTCCATCTGCCGGATCGGTGAAGGCGGCCCCCGATGGCGCGCGCCGGGCGCGGAACCGGGGTCGCATCGGGTCCGGTTTCTTGTTCCCGTCACATGACTGGCCTATGGTTCTCCAATCAGGAATCCGTTCGGGACGGCCGCTTTCGATGAACACCGGGCATATCGTGACCGCCTATGACGAGGAGCTGGCCGCGCTGGGCAACCGCATCGCGGCCATGGGCGGCCATGCCGAGCGCATGGTGGAGGAAGCGGTGGCGGCGTTGATCAACGACGACACCGCGCTGGCGCGCAAGGTCATCGCCGACGACGCCGTGCTGGACGAAGGCGAGCGCTGGATCGCCGAATACGCCATCCTTCTGATCGCCCGCCGCCAGCCGATGGCCGCGGACCTGCGCGAGATCGTCGGCGCGATCCGCATCTCCTCCGACCTCGAACGGGTCGGCGATCTCGGCAAGAACATCGCCAAGCGCGTGGTGGCGATCTCCGAGGCCGGGCAGCCGGTGCAGCTCTTCCGCGGCATCGAGGCGTTGGCGACGCTGGCGCTGACGCAGTTGAAGCAGGTGCTTGACATCTACGCCTCTCGCTCGATCGGCGCGATCTCCTTCATGCGCGACAGGGACGGCGAGATCGACGCCATGTACACGTCGCTGTTCCGCGAGCTCCTGACCTACATGATGGAAGACCCGCGCAACATATCGCCCTGCACGCATCTCCTGTTCTGCGCCAAGAACATCGAGCGCATCGGCGACCATGCCACCAACATCGCCGAGACCGTCTACCACATGGTCACCGGCGAGCAGTTGCCGCTCGAACGGCCCAAGGACGACAACAGCCACCATGTGGTCATGACGGCGCTCGCCGGCGAAGCCCTCTGAGCCTGCCGGCGGGCCGCGCCTCGCGCTTTTGCCGCAATTGCCCTCGGATCGGGTCCGAAGCGTCGCCTCAGCGCACCCGGCGGCGCTCCGAGACCGGCTGGTAGGCGATCTTGGAGTGGTAGCCGCAATAGGGGCCGCTTTCGCCCGCCTCGTTGCCGCAGAAGTTGAAATCCTCCGACAGCGGGTCGCCGTTCGGCCATTTGCAGGTGCGTTCAGTCAACTGGATCAGGCTCAGCTTGCGCGAGATCGGCACCACCACGTCAGCGGCCGGGCGCAGCACCTGCCGCGCCACCGGCTCGGCGTCGAACTGGATGGCGAGCGCGGTCGCGCCGATGCTGGCGGTGACGGTGCGCGTCGGCCGGCTGGCGCCGCCGCTCTTGGCCGGGCTGGCGGCGGGGGCCTTCTTGGCCCGCGGCTGGGCGGCCGAGGCGCGGCCGCGACCGGACAGCTTCAGCCGGTGCACCTTGCCGATCACCGCGTTGCGGCTGACTCCGCCGAGCTGGTTGGCGATCTGGCTGGCGCTCAGCCCCTCGGCCCAGAGCTTCTTCAGCAGTTCAACGCGTTCGTCGGTCCAGTTCATGAGCACATGCTCCTGCTAATCGCATGCGCCGAATCCGAATCCCTTCCCGGCCGGCAAAAGCCGACACGGCACCACATATACAGGTGGGATTGGGTTCGCCGCACGAAATCTAGATATTTCTTGATCTCAAACTACAGTATCGGTTGACTCGGTGACAAGAGTCGGCAGGCCGCTCGGAATCGGATTTCGCGGTTTTCCCCAACTTGGGTGCAGGCCCAGGGGGAGGGTGTTGAGCCACGGCGCGGGGAAATCGTGGCCTGTCCTCGTTGCTGCGACGTTTCATTTGACTCGAATGGCTTGAAGGCGGATATAGATTGGCCTTGGCCGCCCTTTGGGCGGCTTTTTTGATTGTCCGTCGCAGAAGGCTTTCAGAGAGGCATATAATGAGCGGATCGGCGCTTTACGAGACCTTCGCCCGCGCGCCCCTGGCGTTCGAACGCGGCGAGGGGAGCTGGCTGGTGACGACGGACGGCGAGCGCTATCTCGATTTCGCCGCCGGCATCGCCGTCAATTCGCTCGGCCATTGCCATCCCCATCTCGTCGCGGCGCTGACCGAGCAGGCCCACAAGCTGTGGCACGTCTCCAATCTCTACCAGATCCCCGAGCAGGCGCGGCTGGGCGAGCGGCTGGTCGAGACCACCTTCGCCGACCGCGTCTTCTTCACCAATTCCGGCGCCGAGGCGCTGGAATGCGCGATCAAGACCGCGCGCCGCTATCATTACGTCAACGGCCGTCCCGAGCGTTTCCGCACCATCACCTTCGAGGGCGCCTTCCACGGCCGGACGCTGGCCACCATCGCCGCCGGCGGCCAGCAGAAATATCTCGACGGCTTCGGGCCGAAGGCCGACGGCTTCGACCAGGTCCCGTTCGGCGACATCGAAGCGGTGGAGAGGGCGATCGGGCCGGAGACGGCCGCCATCCTGCTCGAGCCGGTGCAGGGCGAGGGCGGCGTCCGCGCCTTCCCGTCCTCCTTCCTCGACAAGCTGCGCGCTCTGGCCGACCGCCACGATCTCCTGCTGATGCTCGACGAGGTCCAGTCCGGCGTCGGCCGCACCGGCAAGCTGTTCGCCTATCAGTGGTCGTCGATCGAGCCCGACGTCATGGCCATCGCCAAGGGCATCGGCGGCGGCTTCCCGGTCGGCGCCTGCCTCGCTACCGAAAAGGCCGCCGCCGGCATGACGCCGGGCGTCCACGGCACTACTTTCGGCGGCAACCCGCTCGCCATGGCCGTCGGCAACGCCGTGCTCGACGTGGTGCTCGAGGACGGATTCCTCCAGTCGGTGCAGGACCGCGCCCTGGTGGCGCGCCAGGCGCTGGCCGCCGTCGTCGACGAGTTCCCCGAGGTGTTCGAGGAGGTGCGGGGCAACGGCCTGCTGCTCGGCTTGAAGTGCCGCGCCTCCAACGTCGCGGTTACCGGCGCGATGCGCGAGGCGAGGCTCCTGGCCGTTCCGGCCGGCGACAATGTCGTGCGCCTCCTGCCGCCGCTGACCGTCAGCGACGAGGAAATCCGCGAGGCGGCCGGGCGCATCCGCGCCGCCGCTGCCGCGCTTGTTTCGGCCTCCGTCCCGTCCTCGACGGAAAAGGTCGCGTGATGAACGGCGCATTCCGGCATTTCCTCGATCTCTCCGCCGTCTCGGCTGCCGACATCCGCACCATTCTCGACGACGCGCGGGCGCGCAAGCACCGGCTGAAATCGGGCGCCGCCGTGGCCGAGAAGCCGCTGGCCGGCAAGGTGCTGGCGATGATCTTCGAGAAGCCGTCGACGCGCACCCGCGTTTCCTTCGATGTCGGCATGCGCCAGCTCGGCGGCGAGACCGTGATGCTGACGGGCGCGGAGATGCAGCTCGGCCGTTCCGAGACCATCGCCGACACCGCCAAGGTCCTGTCGCGCTACGTCGACGCGATCATGATCCGCACCACCGAGCACGCGCGCTTGATCGAGCTGGCCGAGCACGCCACCGTTCCCGTCATCAACGGCCTGACCGACGACACCCATCCCTGCCAGATCATGGCCGACATGATGACCTATGAGGAGCATCGCGGCCCGGTCAAGGACCGGCTGTTCGCCTGGACCGGCGACGGCAACAACGTGCTCCACTCGCTGATGGAGGCCTCGGCCCGGCTCGGCTTCCGGCTGAACGTCGCCGTGCCTGAAGGCAGCGAACCGTCGCAGGGCGTGCTCGACTGGGCGCACGCCAATGGCGGCCGCGTCGCGGTCATGCGCTCGCCCGAGGATGCGGTCAGGGACGCCGACTGCGTCGTCACCGACACCTGGGTCTCGATGGGCCAGGAACACCGCGCCCGCGGCAACAACGTCTTCCTGCCCTATCAGGTCAACGAGGCGCTGATGGCGCACGCTCGGCCCGACGCGCTGTTCATGCACTGCCTGCCCGCCCATCGCGGCGAGGAAGTGACAGACGCCGTGATCGACGGTCCGCATTCGGTGGTGTTCGACGAGGCGGAGAACCGGCTGCACGCGCAGAAGGCGGTCATCGCCTGGTGCTTCGGCGCTTGAAAGCGTCCGGACAGGGCCTTATCTGCGGGGCTCAGCTTTCAATCCATGGCGCGTGACGGCCGGGTAGTCGCCTGGCGATACCGGCCGCGCGCCTATTCCGGGACAGGAACGTTCAGGTGAGCGACAACGAAATCAGGCTCGGCGAATTCGGTTTCGCCGGCGACGACCATGTGGTTCCGTTCGAGGTGGCGGCGCTGGACGTGCGCGGCCGCGCCGTGCAGCTCGGCCCCGTGCTCGACGCCATCCTGCCGCGCCACGATTATCCCGAGCCGGTGGCCAACCTGCTGGCCGAGGCGATGGTGCTGACCGTGCTGCTCGGCACGGCGCTGAAGTTCGAGGGCAAGTTCATCGTCCAGAGCCGCACCGACGGGCCGGTCGATCTTCTCGTCGCCGATTTCGCGACGCCGCATTCGCTGCGCGCCTATGCCCGCTTCGATCCCGCGCGGCTGGAGGCGGCGCTGGCCGAGGGGCGCACGAGCCCCGCAGAGCTTCTTGGCAAGGGCGTGCTGGCGCTGACCGTCGACCAGGGCGCCTACATGCAGCGCTACCAGGGCATCGTCGAGCTCGACGGCACCTCGCTGGAGGAGGTCGCGCGCACCTATTTCCGCCAGTCGGAGCAGATCCCGACCGACGTACGCCTGGCCGTCGCCCGCCAGATCGTGCCGGGCGCGGACGGCCCCGTCGCTCATTGGCGCGCCGGCGGCCTGCTCGCCCAGTTCCTGCCGGCGGCGCCCGAGCGCATGCGGCTCGGCGATCTGCCCGGCGGTGACGGCGATGACGGCGGCGAGCCGCGGGCGGACGATTCGTGGGCCGAGCTGCGCTCGCTCATCGCCACGATCGCCCCGGACGAGCTGTTCGACCCGACGGTCGGCTCCGAGCGCCTGCTCTACCGTCTGTTCCACGAGCACGGCGTGCGCGTCTTCGACGGCGTTGCCATCCGCGACGACTGCTCCTGCTCACGCGAGAAGATCCGCGGCATCCTCGGCGGCTTCAGCGCCGAGGAGATCGCCGCCAGCACCGAAGACGGCAGGATCCGGGTTTCCTGCGAGTTCTGCTCGCAGAGCTACGAGTTCGACCCGGCCGACTTCGCCGGCGCGCGATAGGCGTCCCTTCCGGTGGCTGGCGCCCGCCCATGGTTAACGCGGCGGGAAAGCATTCGTGAACCCCGGCGCGTCATGCTGCCGCGTTGTGAACGGGTGGCGGGGCGCGCATATCCATTCGTGCGCGGCCGGGCGGAGTCGTCCGGCGGCGCGGATGCAGCCAGGAAACGGGCTGGTGCGGCGGCATCGCGTCCCACAGGACGCGCCCTTCGCGCCGGCAGAGCGCCATGACCTACAGGATGATCTCCATCGTTGCCGCGGCCGCGGCCTTTGCCTTGCTGTTCTCGGCGCTCGTCAGGCTGTCGGACCAGACGATCAGGCCGGAAAACGCCCGCGTGGCCTGCCAGGACGGCAGCGGCGGCTGCGTGCGCCCGCCCTTTCGCTGACAGTCTTAATCAAGTGTCAACGCTGATGCTGCACCATCGGCCGCAGGGAAGCGGGTTTTGCGGGCCGACGGATGACGGATACATTTGCGACACGCGCCGAGACGCGCGAGGAAACGGCGGAAGCCGTTTGCGAGATCGCCATCTGCATCGCGCAGGCGCTGCACGAGATCGACCCCCAGGCCCACCGCCGCATGAACTTCAACGCCGGCAAGGCCTATAACCGGCTGCTTGCAGAGCGCCGCACGCTTGCCGCCGACATCCTCTACCGCTTCGGCCGCGCCCTGATGGACACCGATCTGTTCCCGGAAGGCGAGCCGCCACGCGGCTTCGCCGACGACGACACCGAGCGCTGATCCCCGCTCAGTTCATCGAGCGGCGGCTGTCGGGCAGGTCGAGGGAGAAGGCGGGGATGTCGATCTCGAAGAAATCGCCGGCCCCGTTCTTGACCGTATAGCTGCCGGCCATGAAGCCGGACGGCGTGCGCAGCGGGCACCCCGACGTGTACTGGAAGCTGTCGCCGGGGCCGAGTTGCGGCTGCTCGCCGACCACGCCGGGGCCGCGCACCTCCTCGATCCGGCCCTGGCCGTCGGTGATCCGCCAGTGGCGCGCCAGCACCTGGATCGGATCGTCGGAATGGTTGGCGATGGTGACGCGATAGCCCCAGACGTAGCGCGCCTCTTCGGGAACGGATTTCTCCGCCAGATAGAACGGCTCGACCGCCACCTCGATGTTGTGCGTGATGCTGCGATACATGCTGCCTGCCTGCGCGCCCGTAGTCCGCCTCCGGCGTGGACGCGGCGATCCGGAAAGGATGGGCAGGACGGCGTGGCGAAACTGTGGCTGCCGCGCCGCGCCGCCCGTGCGATTCAGCCCAGCCGCGCCAGCGCCCGGTCGATGTCCTCGATCAGGTCGTCGGTGTCCTCCAGCCCGATCGACAGCCTGAGCGTGCCTCCGACGATGCCGACCGCCTCGCGGGCCTCGTCGGTCAGGTTCTTGTGCGTGGTCGTCGCCGGGTGGGTGATCAGGCTCTTGGCGTCGCCGAGATTGTTGGAGATCTTGACGATCTCCAGCCCGTTGAGAAGCCTGAACGCGCCGTCCTTGCCGCCCGCGGCGTCGAAGCAGATCAGGGTCGAGCCGCCGCGCATCTGCTTCGCCACGACGTCGGCCTGCGGGTGGTCGTCGCGGCCGGGATAGATGACGCGCGACACCCCGCCGTGGCCGGCGAGGAAGTCGGCGATGCGGGCGGCGCTCCGCGTCTGCTGCTCGACGCGCAGCGGCAGCGTCTCCAGCCCCTTCAGCAGCGTCCAGGCGTTGAACGGCGACAGCGACGGCCCGGTGTGGCGGAAATAGTCCTGGAACGCCTCGTCGATCCATTTCCGGTCGGAGAGCACGACGCCGCCCAGGCAGCGGCCCTGTCCGTCGATATGCTTGGTCGCCGAATAGACGACGACGTGCGCGCCGAGCTCGAGCGGCTTCTGTTGCAGGGGCGTGGCGAAGACGTTGTCGACGACGAGCCGGGCGCCGGCCGCGTCGGCGATTTCCGCCACCGCCGCGATGTCCACCACCTCGAGCGTCGGGTTGGTCGGGCTTTCGAGGAAGAACAGCTTCGTGTTCGGCCGCACCGCCGCTTTCCACGCCTCGATGTCGCGGCCGTCGACCAGCGTCGCCTCGATGCCGTAGCGCGGCATCAGCGTCTCGACCACCCAGCGGCAGGAGCCGAACAGCGCCCGCGCCGAGACGACGTGGTCGCCGGCCTTGACGCTGCACAAGAGCGCGGCCGCCACCGCCGCCATCCCGGACGCGGTGGCGCGGGCATCTTCCGCGCCTTCCAGCTCGCACATGCGCTTCTCGAACATGGCGACCGTCGGGTTGGCGTAGCGCGAATAGATGAAGCCCGGCTCCTCGCCCTTGAAGCGGGCCTCCGCGCCTTCCGCCGTGTCGTAGACATAGCCTTGCGTCAGATAGAGCGCCTCCGAGGTCTCGCCATGGGGCGAGCGCATCGTGCCGGCGTGGACCATCGCGGTTGCGGGTTTCCAGTTGCGTTTCGTCTCGCTCGTCATCGCCCTCTCCAGACACAAAAAAACCGGCCGCAAGTCGCGCGCCGGTTTCCTCATCGGTCCCTTTAGCGACTTGTTTAACGTGGCTGCAAGCCGACCGGCAAATCACCACGGGATAAGGTCGCTTTACGCCTCGCTCCGGCTTGCGTCAATCGCCGGCGGCGTTAAACCTCGGTTTCCGCCGCCAGCGGGCGAAACGAGGGAGAAACGCGCGTGCGCAAGACAGGCATCCTGCCGGATCGCGACATCGCCGGCCTGTTTTCCGCCGGCGCGCTGGCGGCCGCGCGTCCGCTCGACGACGACCAGATCCAGCCGGCGAGCCTCGACCTGCGCCTCGGGCCGAAGGCCTATCGCGTGCGCGCCAGCTTCCTGCCGGGGCCGGCCAGCACCGTCGCCGGCAAGCTCGACCGCTTCAAGCTGCACGAGATCGACCTGACCGAGGGCGCGGTGCTGGAGACGGGCTGCGTCTATGTCGTGCCGCTTCAGGAGCGGCTGGCGCTGCCGGGCGACGTTTCGGCCTCCGCCAACCCGAAGAGCTCCACGGGGCGTCTCGACATCTTCACCCGCGTCATGGCCGACCGCGCCCAGGAATTCGACAAGATCCCGGCCGGCTATGCCGGCCCGCTGTTCATGGAGGTCAGCCCGCGCACCTTCCCGATCGTGGTCCGAGAAGGTTCGCGCCTGTCGCAGATCAGGTTCCGCAAGGGCCATGCCCTGCTGTCGGAGGCCGAGCTTGCCGGCCTGCACGGCGCCGCGACGCTGGTCGCCTCCGAGGAGCCCAATATTTCCGGCGGCGGCATCGCGCTCTCCATCGACCTGACCGGCAATGCCGATCGCCTGATCGGCTATCGCGCCAAGCATCACACGGCCGTGGTCGACGTCGACAAGCGCGCGGCGCAGGACGTCTACGATTTCTGGGAGCCGCTTCACGCCCGCGGCCGCCCGGAGCTGATCCTCGACCCGGACGAGTTCTACATCCTCGTCAGCCGCGAGGCCGTGCACGTGCCGCCGCTGCAAGCTGCCGAGATGACGCCGTTCGATCCGCTGGTCGGCGAGTTTCGCGTCCACTATGCCGGCTTCTTCGATCCGGGCTTCGGCCATTCGGCCGCCGGCGGCACCGGCGCGCGCGCCGTGCTCGAAGTCCGCAGCCACGAGGTGCCGTTCATCCTCGAGCACGGGCAGATCGTCGGCCGCCTGGTCTACGAGCATATGCTCGCCCGTCCCGATCGGCTCTACGGGACGGACATGAAGTCCAACTACCAGGCGCAAGGGCTGAAGCTGTCGAAGCATTTCCGCGCCGGCTGATCGCCGCCCAACGTGAGGCCGACATGAGGCCCAACATGAGGCTTGACAGAACCGCATTCGCCCGCGATCTATGGGCGGCCTCGCGGGTGTAGCTCAATGGTAGAGCAGAAGCTTCCCAAGCTTACGACGAGGGTTCGATTCCCTTCACCCGCTCCAAAACAGCATTCCGGGGAAATCCATGGCCGTCCAAGGAGATATCGGAACCCTTGCAAACCAAGGGTTCCAGGGAAGCTCCGAGGTCCATCGAGTTCCATCGACATCCACCTACAGCGCCCCCAAAGTTGTCCATAATCTTGTCCATTTTTGGGGGTGGTGCGGAGTCCGGATTGTTTCTGGCGTGGTAGCGGTGAAGTGACGAGCATCCGGTTCCTGATACCAACTCAGGAGCTAGAATATGGTCCTCTCGAACTTCTCCATCAGTCAGGCTAAGACCACTGGCAAGGCATACACTCTCGCGGATTCCGATGGCCTCTCGCTGGCCATTTCGCCCGAGGGCTACAAGAACTGGCACTTCCGCTACCAATGGATGAAGCAGACCAAGCGCATGTCGCTTGGCACCTATCCGGAGGTATCTCTGCGCGAGGCGCGTGTCCTACGGGACGAAGCGCGTGCGCTGGTCGCCAAGGGCGTCAATCCCCGCGCCCAGCGCAAGCAAAAGCGGGCGGCGGTCAAACTGGCCGGCGACAACACCTTCAAACTGGTCTTCGAGCGGTGGCATGCCCACCGCAGTCTGTCGCTCAAGAAGGGTCGACAGACAGCCCTGTCGCAGGTCGAAAGGGTGTTCGCCAAGGATGTCCTGCGCAAGCTGGGTCATCGCTCGATCTACGATATCAAGCGTCAGGACCTTCTCGACGTGCTCGGCGCCATCGAGCGCCGCGGTGCGTGCAGCGTCGCCAAGAAGGTGCGGTCCTGGTTCAACCAGATGTTCCGCTATGCGCTGGTCAAAGTGGATGCGCTGGAAATCAATCCAGCCTCCGACCTCGACGTTGTCGCAAAGCCGGCTCCTCCGGTTCGGCATCAGCCGTTTCTTCGTCTGGCCGAACTGCCGGAATGCCTGCGGATGTTGCGGGCTTATCCCGGCAGGCTCGGAACGCAGCTTGGCCTGCGGATGCTGCTGCTGACGGGCGTACGCACCGGCGAACTGCGCTGGGCAACGCCGGACCAGTTCCATCTCGACAAGGGGCTGTGGATCATCCCGCCGGATGTGGTCAAGCAGTTGCAGACGAAGATGCAGCGTGAGCGCATCCGCGAGCAGGACATCCCGCCCTATATCGTGCCCTTGCCGGTGCAGGCACAGGAGATCGTTCGTCACCTGCTGGACGAATTCCAGCCCGATCAAGTCCGACTCATTCCTTCAGACTGGTCGCTGAGAAAGCCGATCAGCGAGAACACGCTCAATCAGGCGCTTCATCGGATGGGGTTCAAGGACCGTCTGACTGGACACGGCGTCCGCGCTACGATCTCTACGGCTCTCAACGAGATCGGCTACCCAAAGATCTGGATCGACGCACAGCTCTCGCATGCCGATCCGGACAAGGTCAGTTCGGCCTACAACCACGCCGAATATGTCGACCAGCGTCGTCACATGATGCAGGACTGGGCGGATCGTCTCGACCTGCTGGAGCAGGGAAAGGTCGAACAGGCGAGCTTGCGCCTGACCACCAGCCCCGAAGGCTTCCATGCGTTGTTTCCGGTGCAGCAATCGGTGGGGCCGACGACAGCAACATCGCAGGAGGTGCAGTGGGGTTCTGATGCTCGGTCCGCTACGGTCGCAACAACGCTGCCGTCAGCGCAATCCCATCCGGTTGTCGTGCGATTACCCGCCATTCGTTTGCCGACCAATGTGTTGCAGGCGGACCTCTCGGAGGATCAGCGAGCCCGATTGGAGCGGCTGGAAATCTTCAATTCGCCGAACACCCTGCCGGCTGACGCATTCGCAAAGGCTATTGGCAAATCCCGGCGTGCAGTCAGCTATGACATCCAGGCGGGAAAGCTGCTTGCGTTGAGCATGGGCAATCGGGGCGTGCGTGTCCCTGACTGGCACCTCGACCCCGTCAAACACCAATTGATCCAGGCAGTCCTCAAATTCGCGCAGGGCACCGATCCCTGGCTGATCTATGAGGCGTTGTCCAAGCCGCATCTGATGCTCGACAAGCAGGCGCCGATCGAGGCGGCGACCCGCGCCAGTGTCCATGAAGCGGCGATGGCCGCGTGCTTGACGCTGCGCGAGGCCGATCCCTTCCTGGCGGCAACAGGCTGACCAGCCAAACTGGCGATGTATGGTTGACCCGCCCCGCGCTTCGGCACGGGGCGGGTCGATTCGCTGTTCCTGCCAGCGACAAGGCGGCAGTTCTCCATCGCCCCTCTGCCGGACGGCATCGCCGTTCGACGCGGCAATGACCCGACATTCTCGGTCATGCGACACGCGAAAAGATCGCGATGGCCGGTCAAGAGGCATTTTTGATCCGGTTGCCTGACAATCAAGTCGTTGCGCACCGGCTTCTTCCAAGATTGATTCGCAACTGCGGGACAGGGCTCGGGGGACAACGCGAGGCCGATACCGTGTTCCAGGCAGAACCCCGGAAATCCAGCGACCCAATGAATGCGGTGATCACTTCGCGCGGTTTGTTTGCTGTGTTCGATCGGTCGTGCGTTCATATCCAGGTCACACCTTTGAAGCGCCGACTGGCATCGAGGAGTGACCACAATGCTTCAGCAGAACGCAACACCAGCACCTGAGCGTCGGATTCTCCGTCGAGCCGAGGTAGAGGCGAAGACTGGCTTCAAGCGCGCACACCTTTATGCCCTGATGAAGGAAGGCAAGTTCCCGAAAGCGATGCGCCTCGGCGTGCGGGCCATCGGCTGGGATTCGGCCGAGATCGACCAATGGATCTGCGACCGCCTTCAGGAGCGCATCTGACGATGCACCTCGCTACCATCCGGAGGGGTGCAGGACATGCAGGTGATCTCCATCATCTCGACCAAGGGGGGCGTCGGTAAGACAACCGTCACCGCCAACCTCGGCAGCTTTATCGCCGATGCCGGCCTTCGGGTTTTGCTGCTCGATCTCGACATGCAGCCGACGCTGTCTTCGTATTTCGAGATCGTCGACAAGGCGCCGAACGGCATCTACGAGCTGCTGGTCTACAACGAGCGCGACATCGCCCGGCTGGCATCGCGAACGGCCATCGATCGTCTCGACATCGTCGTGTCGAACGACCGGGACCGGCAGCTCAATACGCTGCTGCTGAACGCGCCGGACGGGCGGTTGCGCCTTCGAAACCTGCTGCCTGCTTTCCGACCGCACTACGACCTGGTGCTGGCGGATACGCAGGGCGCGCGCAGCGTCATGCTGGAGATGGCGGTTCTGGCGTCCGATGTCGCGGTGTCGCCGGTCACGTCCGAAATCCTTGCCGCGCGGGAGCTGCGGCGCGGCACTGTGCAGTTGATCGAGGACGTCGCGCCGTTCCGCAACCTCGGTATCGAGCCGCCGCCGCTGAAGCTGCTGCTCAATCGTGTTCCCGCGGTCTCGGCGAATGCGCGCCTGATCGAGCAATCGCTGCGACTGATCTTTTGCGAGGATCGCGGCGTCGAGATATTGCGGACGGAGGTTCCCGCGATCGAGGTGTTTCAGCGGGCGGCGTCCCACGGCCTGCCGGCGCACAGGATGGAGCCTCGGCGTCCCTCGGGCAGGTTGACGCCGGCGGCGCTCGAGATCGTGCGCAGCCTCGCCATCGAGCTTTGCCCGCAATG
>JBDHTD010000003.1:0-138344 GCA_039808485.1 Aquamicrobium sp.
GGATCGCCTTCTGCTGGTTGCCGCCCGACAGCGTCTCGATCGGCGCGAACGGGCCGGACGCCTTGATGCCGAGGCGCGAGATCGCCTTTTCCGCCTCCGTCTTCTCGCGCCCGCCGAGCGTGAAGCCGGTGGGGAACCATTTGGCGAGATGCGGCAGCGAGATGGTGGCGGCGAGCGAACTGCCCGGCCAGCCGGCCGGCATCAGCGACGAGCGATGGCGGTCTTCGGCCGCCAGCGCTACCCCGGCGGCGATCGCCCCGGCCGGGTTCGCCGGGGAATAGGGCTTGCCGTCGAGCAGGATCGCGCCGCCATGGCCGGGTTCGAGCCCGAACAGCAGCTTCAGCAGCCGGCTCTTGCCGGAGCCGAGCGGGCCGTTGATCGCCACCACCTCGCCCGGATGGACGGCAAGGTCGATCGGCGCGGCATGCGGCACGAGGCGCAGGCCCCGGACATCGAGCACCGGCGCGCCCTCCGGGCGGCGGTGGGTGGGGCGGGCGCTTTCGAGCGGTCGGCCGATCATCGCCGAGACGGCGGCGACGAAATCGACCGGCCGCTCGAAGGTCTCGACCACGCGTCCGCCGCGCATCACCGCCACCCGATCGGCCAGCGCCTCGAGGTCGGCGATGCGGTGGGAGATGTAGAGGATCGCCAGCCCCTCGCCGCGCAGCCGCTTCAGCACCTCGTAGAGCCGCGCCGCCTCGCGCCCCGACAGGCTGGCGGTCGGTTCGTCGAGGATCAGCAGGCGGGCGTTCGCCGCCACCGCGCGGGCGATGCCGAGAAGCTGGCGGTCGGCCGCGCGGAGGTCGGCGAAATCGGTGTCGAGCGGCAGCTCGAACCCGGCCTTGTCGAGAACCGCGCGCGCCCGCGCCCTGACCGCGCGCCGCGACAGGAACAGCGGGGCCGAGCCGTCGGCATAGTCGTTGAGCAGCAGGATGTCGGCGACGGCGAGGCCGGGCGCGCCGACCCGCTCGGTCGACTGGTGGACGGTGACGACGCCGGCGCGCGCCGCGTCGGTGGGCGTGGCCGGGTCGTAGGGCCGTCCGTCGAGCGCGATCCGGCCGGCCTGGCGCGGGATGACGCCGGAAACGATGTTGACGAGGGTGGACTTGCCGGCGCCGTTGGCGCCCATCAGCGCGACGATCTCGCCGGCCCCGACGTCGAGGTCGGCGCCGGTCAAGGCGCGCGTCGCGCCGAAATGGCGCGTCAGTCCCTCTATGCGAAGCAACGGCATGATCCTATCCGGAACCCCTCGCTCCGGCGCCGGAGCGGCTGATGGCGCTGGAGATTAGGAAGGTAAGGCGGAACTGGCAAAAACGGCAAACCCAATTTTCACGGAAAACCGGGTGAGTCCTAGTCCAAAACGGCCGTCGGTTGAAATGTTTTTCCCGCGACCGCGCCGCCTCAGTGGGAGAGGATGCCCTGCTGCGAGATCTGGATGCCGGCCGGGCCGAGGATGACCGCGAACAGCACCGGCAGGAAGAACAGGATCATCGGCACGGTCAGCTTGGGCGGCAGCGCCGCCGCCTTCTTCTCGGCCGCGGTCATGCGCATGTCGCGGCTTTCGGCCGAAAGGACGCGCAGCGCGTGCGCCACCGGCGTGCCGTAGCGCTCGGCCTGGATCAGCGCTTGGGTGACGCTCTTGACCGAATCGAGGCCGGTGCGGGCGGCGAGGTTCTCATAGGCCTGGCGGCGCTCGGGCAGGAAGGACAGCTCGGCGTTGGTCAGCACGAACTCCTCGGCCAGCTCCACCGACTGCGCGCCGATCTCGTCGGCGACGCGGCGGAAGGCGGCTTCGACCGAGATGCCGGATTCGACGCAGATCAGCATCAGGTCGAGCGCGTCCGGCCAGGCGCGCTGGATCGATTCCTTGCGCTTGGAGGCGCGGTTGGAGACGTAGAGGATCGGCGCGTAGAAGCCGGCATAGGCCAGCAGGACGCAGACGAGGATCTTCATGAACGGCGGCTGCTGCGCCAGCCCGCCGAGGACGAAGACGTAGACGATGCCGATGGCGAGGCCGGCGAAGGGCAGGACGAGGCGGAAGAACAGGAACCTGGTCAGCGGATTCTGGCCGCGGAAACCGGCGACCTTCAGCTGGTTGACGGTGTTGTCATCGGCCAGCGCGCGCTTGAGGTCGAGCCGTTCGACGATGCGCCGCATGCCGTGCGACTGTTCCTCGCGCAGCCCCTTGCGGCGGCGGTCGGCCTCGGCGGCGAGGCGCATGCGCTGCTTGGCGCGCAGTTCCTCGCGCTCCAGCGCCACCGACTTCATGCGCGCCTTCAGCGGATCGCCGCCCAGCGCCGGCAGCGCCGTGAAGATGGTGACGAACACCGCGACCGCGACGACCAGCGCGATCATGAAGCTCGGGTCGATGATGGATTTCACCACCTGGTCGATCATCGCCGCCCCCTATATGTCGAAATTGATCATCTTGCGCATCATGAAGATGCCCATCGACATCCACACGCCCGAGAGGACGAGGATCAGGTGTCCGGTCGAGGTGGTGAACAGCGGCATGATGTAGTTCGGGCTCGACAGATAGACGAGGAAGGCGACGATGAACGGCAGCGCGCCGATGATGCCGGCCGAGGCCTTCGCCTCCATCGACAGCGCCTGCACCTTGGCCTTCATCTTCTTGCGGTCGCGCAGCACCTTCGACAGGTTGCCCAGCGCTTCCGACAGGTTGCCGCCGGCCTGGCTCTGGATCTGGATGACGATGCCGAGGAAGCTCGCCTCGGCGCAGGGCATGGTCTCGGGCATGCGCATCATCGCGTCCGGCATCGACAGGCCGAGCTGCTGCGATTCGACCACGCGGCGGAATTCGGACTTCACCGGCTCGGGCGATTCGGAGGCGATCAGCCTGACCGCGTCGTTCAGCGGCAGGCCCGACTTGACCGCGCGCACGATCACGTCGAGCGCGTTGGGCAGCTCCTCCAGGAACGCCTTGACGCGGCGCTGGCGCTTGAACGTGACGAACCAGCGCGGCAGGCCGACCGCCCCGGCGATCAGGCCGCCGGCGACGACGGCAAGCGGCGCGCCGACGATGAACAGCACGGCCGCGACCGCGACGCCCGTCACGGCCGAATAGAGGTAGAACCGCTCGATGGCCACGTCGAGGCCCGCCTGCCTGATCTGCACCTTCAGCGGCGGCTTCGCGGTGTTCGCGAGCGTCTTCTGCTTGGTCTCGAGGTCCTTCAGCGAATCCTGCACCGACTTGCGCCGCTTGGCGGCCTCGGCCATGCGGTCGCGCGAGGCCTTGACCGCCATGCGGTCGGTCTCGGCGTTCTTGACCGAGTTCAGCCGCTTGCCCGCCTTGCGCTCGTTCTCGATCGAGGAGAACAGCACCGCATAGGCGACCGCGCCGGCGGACGCCGTGGCGAGCGCGATGAACGCGAGCAGCGTCACATCCATGCCGAACATGCGCCCTCCTGCCGGCCGGCCTGACTTGCCGCGCCGATGGTCCCGCCAGGCCTCACGATGCCTTCTCCATCGCCTCGAGCGCGTTGGCCAGCCGCGCCTCCTCGCCATAGTAGCGGGCGCGGTCCCAGAAGCCGGGACGGCCGATGCCGGTCGAGGCGTGCTCGCCGAGGATGCGCCCCTGGGCGTCCTCGCCCTTGATGTTGTAGAGCACGAGGTCCTGGGTGATGACGACGTCGCCCTCCATGCCGATCACCTCGGTGATGTGGGTGATCCGGCGCGAGCCGTCGCGCAGGCGCGCCGCCTGGATGATGACGTCGACCGAGCCGACGATGATCTCGCGCACGGTCCGCTGCGGCAGGGCGAAGCCGCCCATGGCGATCATCGATTCCATGCGGTTCAGGCATTCGCGCGGGCTGTTGGCGTGGATGGTGCCCATCGAGCCGTCGTGGCCGGTGTTCATCGCCTGCAACAGGTCGAACACTTCGGGGCCGCGCACCTCGCCGACGATGATGCGCTCGGGCCGCATGCGCAGGCAGTTCTTGACCAGGTCGCGCATCGTCACCTCGCCCTCGCCCTCGAGGTTGGGCGGGCGCGTCTCCAGGCGCACCACGTGCGGCTGCTGGAGCTGGAGCTCGGCCGAGTCCTCGCAGGTGATGATGCGCTCGTCGCGGTCGATATAGTTGGTCAGGCAGTTGAGCAGCGTCGTCTTGCCAGAGCCGGTGCCGCCGGAGATGACCACGTTGCAGCGCACCCGGCCGATGATCTTCAGCACTTCCGCGCCCTCGGGCGTGATCGCGCCGAAACGGACGAGCTGGTCGAGCGTCAGCTTGTCCTTCTTGAACTTGCGGATGGTCAGCGCGGCGCCGTCGATCGACAGCGGCGGGGCGATGACGTTGACGCGGCTGCCGTCGGGCAGGCGGGCGTCGCAGATCGGCGAGGATTCGTCGACGCGGCGTCCGACCTGGCTGACGATGCGCTGGCAGATGTTCAGCAACTGCTGGTTGTCGCGGAAGCGGATGCCGGTCTTCTCGACCTTGCCGTTGACCTCGATGTAGACGTCGCGCGCGCCGTTGACCATGATGTCGGCGATGTCGTCGCGGGCGAGCAGCGGCTCCAGCGGGCCGTAGCCGAGCACGTCGTTGCAGATGTCCTCGAGCAGCCCCTCCTGCTCGGAGATCGACATCGCGAAGTTCTTGATCGCGATGATGTCGTTGACGATGTCGCGGATTTCCTCGCGCGCCGCCTCGGGGTCGAGCTTGGCGAGCTGGGAGAGGTCGATGGTGTCGATGAGCGCGGAGAAGACCTGGCTCTTGGTGTCGTAGTAGCTGTCGCTGCGCTCGCGGGGCGCGCGCTGCTGCTGCTGCGGCTTCGGGTCGGGTGCAAGGGGCGGCGGCGCGTCGATGGTGCGCTTGGGCGCGGCCGGGGCTTCCGTCGCCGCGCTCGCGCGGGTTTCGGCCGTGGCTTCGGGGCGCGACGCCGGCGCCGGGCTTGCCGGCGGCCGGAAGGCCGGCGCCTCGCGCGAAACGCTGTCTGAGCCTCTCTTGCCGAACATGGCGCCTACTTCCTCAGCTTCAGCCGGGCGATGAGGTCCGAGAGCGCCGGCTTCTTCCGCGACTTGATCTCGGCGCGGCCGGTCAGCACGTGCGCGATTTCCTCGATCGTCCTGACGGCGGCGTGGTTGGCGTCGGTCTCGCCGAGCATGCGCCCGTTGTTGGCGGCGTTGCCGAACAGCGCCGCGTCGAACGGGACGACCGCCATCGGCTCGATGCCGAGCGCATCGGCGAAGTCCTCGGCCGAGATTTCCGGCCGCTTGGGCATGCCGGCCTGGTTGATGACGAGGCGCGGCGGCCCGTCGTTCGGCCGGAGCTTCCTCAGCGTGTCGATCAGGTTCTTGGTGTTGCGCAGGTTGGCGAGCTCGGGCGTCGCCGTGATGACGACCTCGTCGGCCTGCATCAGCACCGATTTCGACCATCCGCTCCAGACGTGCGGCACGTCGAGTATCAGCAGCGGCGCGCTGCGCTGGGCGACGTCGATGATCTGCGAGAAGGCGTCGGCTTCGAAATCGTAGGTGCGGTCGAGCATCGAGGGCGCGGCCAGCAGCGACAGCCGCTCCGCGCACTGGGTCAGCAGCCGGTCGAGATAGACCTCGTCGATGCGCTCGGGCGCGAACACGGCTTCCGCGATGCCCTGCGCCGGGTCCTGGTCGAAATTGATATTGGCCGTGCCGAAGGCGAGGTCGAGGTCGGCGACGACGACCTCCGACGAGAACAGGCTCGACATCGCCCAGCCGACATTGTGCGACAGCGTCGAGGAGCCGACGCCGCCCTTGGCGCCGATGAAGGCGAGGGAGCGGCCGATGGGGGCGGCGGTCGGGTCGACGAAGATCGCCGAGATGACCGACAGGATGTCGGCCATCGAGATCGGGGCGACGACATATTCGGAAATGCCGAAGCGGATCAGCTCGCGGTAGAGCCAGACATCGTTGTAGTGGCCGACGACGACGACCTTGGACGACGGGTCGCAGACCTCGGCGAGCTGCGCCAGCGCGGCCATCAGCCGCTTCGGCTCCTCGCGCGATTCGACGACGATCAGGTTCGGCGTCTGCGCCGACTGGTAGAATTCGATGGCGGTGGCGATGCCGCCCATGTGCACCTTGAGATGGGCCTTGGCCATGCGGCGGTCCGCGCCGGCGCGCTCGATCGAGCCGGCCACGGCTTCGGTCTCGCAGAAGGCCTGGATCGAGATGCGCGGCACCGGCCGCAGCTCGGCCATGGCCGAGATTTCCGTCTCGGCTGCCGGCTCGGCCGGCAGATCGGCGTCATAGGCGAGATTGCTCATGTCATGCGCCCCTGGAATCCATCAATATTCGACTTCCTGCGTCCAGCCCGAATAGCGGTCGCGATAATCGTCGATCGAGACGTTGCGGCGCGCGGTGTCGCTTTCGGACGGCTTGCGCGGTCCGAGCAGGTCGGCCGGATTGGCGATCTGGGCGGCGAGGTTGTTCTGGTAGGAGCAGCCGTAATTGGCCCAGTGCTTGTTCTCGGCGTTCTCGATCATGTTGCCCGGCCAGCGGCCGCACGGCCCGGTCGAGGCCCGCATCTCGGCATAGGCGAGCCGGATCGGGGCCGCGTCGCCATAGGGCGCGGCGTCGTAGGGCTCGTGCAGGATGCGGCCCTCGGGCACGCCGGCCGCGCGCAGACGCTTGACGAGGTCGGCGGCGACGACGGAGGCCGCGGCCTGATTGGCGGAACCGTAAGGCACCATGATGCCGACCACGGGAGCTGCGCGGCGGTCGTAGTCGGCGATGAAGCCGTCCACGGCCGTTCGCTGCACCCGCGACATGGCGCGGTCGGCCATGCCGACGGGAATGTCGACGGTCTTGTCGCGCTCGGAGATCACGATCGGGTGGTTGGTGCGGTAGTCGTCGGGGATGGAGCCGACCTTGACCGAGTCGCGGCCGGCGCAGCCCGAAGCCAGCGCGGCGGAGAAAGCGACGGCGGCAAGGGCCGCGATGCGCGGCAAGCGTCGCGACGGAACGGAATGGAGGAAACTGTCAGACATCGGTCTGTCCCCGATCACTTGTAGATGAAGCCGACGACGCCGTGGTAGCGCCCGGCCGGCTTGTCGGTTTTCATGGTGCCGTAGACGCGGTTGACGCGGTTCAGGAACATGCCCGCGCCGTCGCTGGCGGGATTGAAGTTGTCGTCGGGCTTGGCCAGCGCCGCGCGCGCCACCGGCTTCGACAGATAGGGCGTGACGATGATGACGAGCTCGGTCTCGTTGCGCTCGAAGGCGCGGCTGCGGAACAGCGTGCCGAGGACCGGCACCTTCGACAGGCCGGGCAGTCCGGAAGCGACCTGGCGCACGTCGTCGCGGACGAGGCCGGCGATCATCATCGAGCCGCCGGAGGGAAGCTCGACCGTGGTGTCGGCCAGGCGCTTGCGGATCGACAGCATGTTGTAGGTCTGTCCTGTGCCGGCGCTACCGAAAGCCGGCGCTTCATTTGTAGGTTCGGAAACTTGCGTTCGGATTTTCAGGCTAATGCGGCCCGGCGACAGCACGACTGGCAGGAATTCAAGTCCGATGCCGTATTCTACCTTGGCGTAGGAGAGGACCGTGGTGCCATCCCGGTTTTCATCGTTGCGCGCGTTCGTTATGCCGTCGAGCATGTTGAATTCGCCGCCAACGCGAAAGGTTGCCTTCTCGCCGGAAACTGCCGTCAGCGTTGGCTCGGCCAGCGTCTTCATCACTCCAGCCTGTTCCATGGCGTTGATATAGGCGTCGATCAATGAGCCGCTTATCCGCAGGGCCGAGGACGAGACATTGCCGAGGCCCAGCGCATGCTCGCTTATCCCGCCCCAGCTTATGCCGTCGAACGAGCCCGAGCCGATCATGTTGACGCCGAGCTGCTTCATCACGTTGCGCGACACTTCGGCGACCGTGACCTTCAGCGTCACCTGGTCCTCGCCGACGATCTTCAGCATGTTGACGATGCGGCTGGTGCGGCGCGCGTTGTCGGGGTTGTCGATGGCGACGCCGCTGTTGGTGTCGCCGCCGCTCGCCGTCTGCGAATACTGTCCCGTCGTCGCCTCGCCGCCGGTGACGAAGATCTCCGCCAGCTCCTGGGCGCGCTTGGCGTCGAGCGGCGTCTCGACCGTGCCGGTCAGCACGACGTTGTCGTTGATGAGTTCCGCCTTGATGTCGGACTCGGGCAGGAAGCGCTTGAGGTGGCCTTCGAGCCCGGCGACGTCGCGCTCGACGCGCAGGTCGATCGAGGCGATCTGCTCGCCGTTCGGCCCGAAGACGAAGATGTTGGTCTCGCCCACCGACTTGCCGAACAGGTAGATGCGCCGCGCCGTGCGCGTCACCGCGTCGGCCACGGCCGGGTTGGCGACCAGGATGTCGTAGGCGTCGCGCGGCAGGTCGATGACGATCGACTTGTTGAGGCCGAGATTGATGGCCTGGCCCGAGCGCTGCCCGCTGATCGTCTTGACGCCCTGCGCGGCCGCCGTGCCGGAGGGGAACGGCAGCGCGCCCGCGCCGAGGCCGAGCGCCAGCGCCGCCAGCGACAGGCCGATGCGGCGCGCCTTGCCGCGACGCGCGTTGCTTAGGCTGGTTCCGGCACTCATTGGCGCGCTCCCACTTCGCTGACTTCGCCCGACTTGATCAGCCGCACCGTTCCGCGCCTGCCGCTGCCGGAAACGAGATAGTCGGCTTCGTCCGCGATCACTTCCTGCGTGTCGACGACCGAGCGGAGCGCCAGCGCCAGCCGGTCGGCCATCTGCTGCGCGACGGTGATGATCTCGGCCTGCTGCGGCGACAGTTCCAGCGTCGCGGTGTCGCCGACGCGCACCTTGCGGCCTTCCTCGTCCTCCTGGATCGCCTGGTCGATGGCGAGCACCCGGATGTTCTTCAGGATGGTTTCGGTGACGAAGGTCTCGCCGCCGGTGCCGTTGCTGCCGCGCCGGGTCATGATGACGTCGACGTAGTCGTTGGGCAGGATGAAGCCGCCGGCGGACGTGTCGGCGGCGATCTGCGTCGCCACCGCCCGCTTGCCCGAGGGCAGGATCGACGACATGAAGCTCTGGCCCTCGCCGATCAGCTTCGAGCGCCGCAGCGGCTCTCCGGCATACATCGGCACGCGCGCGATGGCGCCGCTCAATTCCTCGAGCGCGTTCGGCTCGCGGTCGCGGGTGATGAAGGCGTCGGTGACGCCGCCGGCCGGCCACGATTCCCACGAAAGCTGCTCGCCGACCGGCGCGCCCATCGGCACGTCGCCGTCGAGCGCCAGCACCTCCGTCAGGCGGATCGCCGGCTCGCGCGGCGCGTCGTCGACGATGGCTTCGGGCACGGGTCCGCTGGCCATGTTCTTGGCGATATAGCCGGCGCCGATCGCCGTCACCACGGCGACGCCCAGAATAATCACGCGGGATGGTGCCATCTTAGGGGACCTCGTACTCGGCAAATTCCTCAAGCCGAGCCGGACTTTGCGGTCCCAATCGTCAAATTAGGGTTAATGGATGGCTTACGAGCGTGATTAATTCAAGGTTTACGAGGGGGTGTCAGCCGACCGCGAGCCGGGAAAGCGCCCACTGCATCAGCGGCGTCGAGGGATAGACCAGCAGGCCGGCGATGCCGAGCGCGACGCCGTAGGGAATGCCGGTCTTCTCGTCGGCGAAATGGCGCAGGAGCACGTAGCCGCCGGTGAACGCCGAAAGCGGCGACTTGCGATAGGCCAGGACCAGCAGCGTCAGCAGGCCGCCGAACAGCGAGGCGTAGACGACATACTGCATCAGCTGCGGCGTCAGCCCCATCCACAGCGCGGTGGCGGCGATGAGCTTGGCGTCGCCGCCGCCCATGCCGCCGATGGCGAACAGGCCGAAGGTGACGGCGAGAACCAGCGCGCCGGCGGCGAAATGCCAGCCGAAATCCGCCCACGCCATGCCCGTCAGCGGCGCGACGGCGGCAAAGGTGGCGACGAGGAGGAGCGAGACCCGGTTGGCGATGGTCATCGACACCATGTCGGAGACGATGGCGAACACCATGCAGAAGGGAAAGACGACGAAGATCAGCGCTTCAAGCATGGCGGCATCCGGTCCCGATCGATCGTGGCTCAAGCCTAAGCGCGGGCGCTTAAGCTTTGGTGAAGGGCAAGGATGAAACCGCCCGCCCAAATGAATACGGCCGCCCAGGGCGGCCGCATTCAGAACGATTTGGCAGGTTCTTACTTGTTGACCTTGCCGAGCTCGGTCGAGACCTTGGTGAAGGTCGTGTTGATCTCGCCGCCGACGAGCTGGGCGCCGCCGATGACGGCCAGTGCGATCAGGGCGGCGATCAGGCCGTACTCGATGGCGGTCGCGCCGGATTCATCCTTGGCGAAGCGAGCGAAAATCTTGGTCATGGGAGAACTCCTTGCTCCGTGTGTTACAGCACTCCCGTCAACATTTCTTGCGTGTTGATCGGATGGCGACAAACTAGGACGAAGCCGTTGCAATCGGCTTAAGAAACAGCCTTACCGAATTCTTGCCGGCAGCCGGCGCGTTTCTTGGTTAACCGCGGCATACCCGATCCGGTAAAAATGAAAGCGGCGCACGCCCAGCCCCGCACCCGGCCCCGCCCCGTCCCCGCGCGCCTGTTATCTAAAGAGCGGACGGGCTCCCGCCGGCCCCGGCGGACGCCGCCTTAATCCTTGGTTCACCAATGTCGTTCATCTTTCCGCAACATGGCTTGGTATCCGAGGAGGCCCGCATGGCGCGGCGTTTGATGAAACTGATCGGCGTGGCCGCGATGGCCGCCTGCGCGGGGCTCGCGGCTTCCGCCCCTGCGGGCGCGGAGGCGATCCGGGTGTTCGTCGACCAGGCCCGCGTGGTCAAGCTGGCGCGTCCGGCCGACACCATCATCGTCGGCAATCCCAAGATCGCCGACGCGGCGGTGCAGGACGCCTCGACCGTGGTCCTGACCGGCAGGGGATTCGGCGTCACCAACCTCGTCATCCTCGACCGCGACGGCGCGCCGATCGTCGACGAGCAGATCGTGGTCTCGCGCGCCTCGGCCAATGCGGTCAACGTCTATCGCCGGGCCGATCTCCAGGCGCTGTCCTGCTCGCCCTATTGCGAGGCGCAACTGCGCACCGAGCCGTAGGCCGGGCAAGGCGCGCCCTTCCACGACGTCCGTTTCCTCCCTTGCCGCGCCCCGGTGCCGGGCGGCGGGGTTAACGCCTCCTTGACGGCGGGGTGAAAATTCTATCGGCCGGCAAAACCGGGCTTCAACCCGCTCCGTGTACGTTGGCGCCATGACATTGTGATCGCGGGGCACGCGAAATGATCGACATGGCCGGCAAGGAAAAGACCTCCATGCGGGATGGCAGGCGGGACGGCAGGCGGATGCGCCGGTTCGGCCGCGCCGACGGCGGCAGCGTGGCCATCGAGTTCGGCGTGCTCATCCTCCCGTTCTGCCTTCTGGTGTTCGCGATCCTCGAAAGCTGCATCGCCTTCGCCGCGCAGCAGGTGCTGGCCAACGCCACCGACGATATCGCCCGCGAGTTCCGCACCGGCCAGATCAAGCCGGCGGCCGTGGTCAACGACCCGCTGCTCGTCCGCAAGAAGATTTGCGCCAAGCTGGAGGTCCTGGTGGCGACGGGCTGCCCGGAGCTCGAGGTCGACCTCAAGACTTTCACCACCTTCAAGGAAGCGGCCGACAGGCGGGTGCCGTTCAAGGACAACGATATCGACACCGCCGATTTCTCCATCGAGCCCGGCCTGTCGAGCTCGAAGAACCAGTTGCGCGTCTTCTATCGCTGGCCGGTGATGACCGATTTCATGCGCAAGTCGATGTCGAACCTGAAGGACGGCAAGACGCTGCTCTACGCCACCGTGACGTGGCAGAACGAACCCTTCGACGACTGATGCGCGAGCGGGACATAGGCCGGAACGTGGGCAGCGGCGGGAAACGGGGAAACGGGACGATGGACGAGCGGGCGACGAAGGCGGCGAGGCCGCGCGGGACGATGATGCGGCTGGCCGCCCTCGTGCGCGACCGCAGGGGCGCGGCCGCGATCGAGTTCGCCTTCGTCGCGCCGCTGCTGATGGTGCTCTATTTCGTCACCATGGAGGTGACGCAGGCCATCGAGACCAACAAGAAGGTCAGCCGCATCGGCTCGATGGTCGCCGACCTGGTGACGCAGCAGCCGCAGCAGACCACCAAGAGCGAGATCGAGCCGATCATGCAGATCGGCGAGGCGATCCTGCAACCCTACAACCGGACGCGGCCGGTGATCGAGGTCACGGGGATCGAGATCACCGACGAGGAGACGCCGCGCGCGATCGTCAAATGGTCGCGCAAGATGGTCGACGGGGGGTTCGTCTCCGGCCCGGCCAACAACACCGCGACAACCGTCCCCGACAAGCTGCGCATCGCCGACACCTTCCTGATCCGCGTTTCGGCGAAGCTCGACTATCGTCCCGTCATCGCCTGGGAAGCAGAGCAGCGGACGAAGCTCGGCCTGTTGAGCGCCTTCGACGACATCGCCATGGACGAGGTCTATTACCTGCGCCCGCGCATGACCAAGAACGTGATCTGCACCAATTGCTGAGAAAAGGCTGCTGAGAAAGGGCCGGGGCCGCTTCAGCGCGCGCCGAGCGCCGCCACGGCCTCGACCACGGCGCGGTAGTCGTCGGCCGATGCCGCGGCGAAGCCGCCATGGCCGCGCAGGATCCGGCGGCCGGGATTGACCTCTCCGCCGCCGGCGCGTTCGAGCAGCCCGGTCAGTTGGCCGATCCGCTCGGCCGCCATGCCGCCGCGCACCGCGTGCGGTCCGTAGCGCAGCAGTTCCGAGCGCCAGGCGATGCGATAGCCGGACGGATCGAGGCCGGCTGCCGCCAGCCGCGCCGGCGAGCCGCCGGCGGAAGCCGCGTCCGCCCGGTCCTCTCCGTCCGCCGCGTCAGCATTGTCCGGCCCCGCTGGCGCCCAGCCGAAGAAGCCGTCGACCTTGCCGTCGAGAAACAGGGTTTCGGCCTCCAGCGCGCTCGCGGTTTCGACGAGCAGGCCGGCCGCGGCCGCGGCCTGCGCCGCCTTCGAGGCGGCCAGCGGCGCAAGCCGTGTCGCCAGGCTGTCGGCCGGGCCGACGGCGAGCCGTCCGCTGCCGTCCGCGACATCGCTTCGGACGATCAGCAGCGAGCGCAGGCCGGTCGATCCGTCGGCGTCGACGGGGGCCGCGACCGGGACGACGCAGCCGCAGCGCAGCGCGGCGGCGGCATAGGCGGCCGCGCTGTAGACGGCATAGTCGATGCGGCCCTCGATCTGCGCCTCGGCGAGCGCGGCATAGTCGCGCGCGACCATCACCTCGACCGCCACGCCGAGCGCCGCCGAATAGCTGGCCTTGATCTCGGCCAGGTCCTCGATGCCGGCCTCGTTACTTGTCTCGTTGCCGGGAAGGGCGACGAGGCCGATGCGGAAGGCGTCCTGCGAGAATGCCGGCGCGGCGACAGCCAGCGCCGCCAGCGAGACCGCCGCCCCAGCGGCGATCGACCGCCTCCGCATCGTCCGGTATGCCGCCATTCCGAAACCGCTCCTCAACCTTTCCGCCAGTTTTTCCGATACCCTCGAAAGCCGCATTCTCGCGCGGTTTGGTTTCCGAATTGCCAAGATCGACGGCCGGGCCTATCTGTCGGGGAGCAGTTTCCTCAACGCCGGGTCGCCGATGGCGCGCGCCTTCCTGTTCGTACTCGATTCCTTCGGCATCGGCGGCGCGCCCGACGCCTCCCGCTTCGGCGACGAAGGGGCCGACACGTTCGGCCACATCGAGGCCGAATGCGCGGCCGGCCGCGCCGACGCCGCCGCCTTGCGCGCCGGCCCGCTCCATGTGCCGAACATGCGCGCGCTGGGTCTCGGCCACGCCGCCGCGCTCGCCAACGGCCGGCCGCTGCTCGGCGGCGCGGCCTGCGGCTTCTTCGGCGCGGCGAGCGAGATCTCGGGCGGCAAGGACACGCCCTCCGGCCATTGGGAGATCGCCGGCCTGCCGGTCCTGTCCGGCTGGGGCTATTTCCCCGATGCCGACCCGGCGCTGCCCGCTTCCTTCACCGAGGCGCTGATCCGCGAGGGCGGTCTGCCCGGCACGCTCGGCAACCGCTACGCCTCCGGCACGGCGGTGATCGGCGACCTCGGCGAGGCGCATGTCAGGACCGGCAAGCCGATCCTGTACACCTCGGTCGATTCCGTGATCCAGATCGCCGCCCACGAGGTCCATTTCGGGCTGGAGCGGCTTTACGAGCTGTGCCGGACCGCGCGCCGGCTGGCCGATCCCCTGCGGGTCTGCCGCATCGTCGCCCGCCCCTTCGTCGGCGAGACGGCGGCGACCTTCGCCCGCACCCCCAACCGCAGGGACTTCGCCACGCCGCCGCCGGAGCCGACGCTGCTCGACCGGCTGGAGGCCGAGGGGCGCAGGGTGCTCGCCGTCGGCAAGATCGGCGACATCTTCTCCCATCGCGGCATTTCGAGCCTGCGCAAGGCCAAGGACAACATGGCGATGTTCGACGCCGCGCTCGCGGCAATCGACGAGGCCGGCGACGGCGACCTCGTCTTCGCCAATTTCGTCGATTTCGACACCGAGTTCGGTCATCGCCGCGACGTCGCCGGCTATGCCGCCGCGCTCGAGGCGTTCGACGCCCGCCTGCCCGAGGCCCTGTCGCGGCTTCGTCCCGGCGACATGCTGGTCCTGACCGCCGACCATGGCTGCGACCCCACCTGGCGTGGCACCGACCACACGCGCGAGCGCGTGCCGGTCATCGGCACGGGGCCGGGGCTCGGGGCGGGATCGGTCGGCCTGCGTTCGACCTATGCCGACATCGGCGAAACCGTTGCCGAGCATCTCGGCATCGCGCCCGGCCGCCACGGCGTCTCGTTCAGAAAGGAGCTCGGCCGCGATGCCTGAGCTGCCCGAGGTCGAGACCGTCTGCCGCGGCCTCCAGCCGGTGTTCGAGGGCGCACGCATCGTCGAGGTCGAGCAGCGGCGGCCGAACCTGCGCTATCCCTTCCCGGCGGATTTTTCCGCCCGCCTGCGCGGCCGCACCGTCGCGGCGCTCGCGCGCAGGGCGAAATATCTCCTTCTCCATCTCGACGCGGACCCGGTGCTGATCTGCCATCTCGGCATGTCCGGCTCGTTCCGCATCCATTCAGACGGCGGAGCGACGACGCCCGGCGAATTCCACCATGCCCGTTCCAAGGACGAGGCGCACGATCACGCGGTCTTCCATCTCGAAGGCGCCGACGGCGGCCGCCACCGCGTCGTCTTCAACGATCCGCGCCGCTTCGGCTTCATGCTGTTCACGGACGCCGCCGCGCTCGACAGCCACCCCTCGCTCGCCGGCCTCGGCGTCGAGCCGACCGGAAACGCGCTCGACGGGACGCTGCTGGCGGGCCTGCTCGCCCGCCGGCGGACGCCGATCAAGGCGGCGCTGCTCGACCAGAGGCTGGTCGCCGGCCTCGGCAACATCTATGTCTGCGAGGCGCTTTGGCGCGCCGGCATCGCGCCGACGCGCGAAGCGGGCGCCGTCGCCGCCGATCCCGTCCCGAGCGCCACGCTCGCCGACGCGATCCGCGCGGTGATCGCCGAGGCGATCCGCGCCGGCGGCTCCTCGCTGCGCGACCACATTCGCGCCGACGGCTCGCTCGGCTATTTCCAGCATTCCTTCAGCGTCTACGACCGCGAGGGACGCCCGTGCCGGCGCGACGGCTGCGGCGGCGCCGTCGCGCGCATCGTCCAGGCCGGGCGCTCGACATTCTATTGCCCCTCCTGCCAGCGTTAGGCTATCTGCCGGGGAGAAGGACCGCGCCCGGCAGGCGCGACGCCGGCAACCAGGGGAGAAGCACCATGGCCTACGAGACGATCCTTGTCGAAACCCGCGGCAGGGTCGGGCTGATCACGCTCAACCGTCCGCAGGCGCTCAACGCGCTGAATTCCGCGCTGGAGCGCGACGTCACCGCGGCGCTCCAGGCGTTCGAGGCCGACGAGGGCGTCGGCGCCATCGTCATCACCGGCTCGGAAAAGGCGTTCGCCGCCGGCGCCGACATCAAGGAGATGAGCGAGAAGTCCTATATCGACATGTATTCGGCCGATTTCTTCGCCGGCTGGGACGCGCTGCTGCGCATCAGGAAGCCGATCGTCGCCGCCGTCTCGGGCTATGCGCTCGGCGGCGGCTGCGAGCTCGCCATGATGTGCGACTTCATCATCGCCGGCGACAACGCCAAGTTCGGCCAGCCCGAGATCACCCTCGGGGTCATGCCCGGCATGGGCGGCTCGCAGCGCCTGACCCGCTTCGTCGGCAAGGCCAAGGCCATGGACATGTGCCTGACGGGGCGCATGATGGACGCGGCCGAGGCCGAACGCTCCGGCCTCGTCTCGCGCGTGGTGCCGGCGGCCGAGCTGGTCGCCGAGGCGCTGAAGGCGGCCGACAAGATCGCCGGTTTCTCGCTGCCGGCGGTGATGATGGTCAAGGAGGCGGTCAACCGCTCCTACGAGACGACGCTGACGGAAGGGCTGCGCTTCGAGCGGCGCGTCTTCCACTCGATGTTCGCGCTCGAGGACCAGAAGGAAGGGATGGCCGCCTTCGCGGGCAAGCGCAAGCCCGATTTCCGCAACCGCTGAGGCGAAGCGCCAAAGAGTGGGCGCGGGGCGTTGACGGCCCTGAAAAGCTTCTCTATAAGCCGCCGCAACAAAGGCGGCCTGTTTGGCTGCCCCTTACGCGCTGCGCCAGCCGGGACCTTCCAGCCGGAACAGCGCGTCCACGCTGACAGTTTGAGAGAGAGGCATCATGGCCAACACGTCTTCGGCCAAAAAGATAACGCGCAAGATCGCCCGCCGCACCGCGGTCAACAAGAACCGTCGCTCGCGCGTGCGCACCTATGTGCGCAAGGTCGAGGAAGCCCTGGCCGCCGGCGACAAGACCGCTGCCGAGGCCGCTTTCGCCGCCGCCCAGCCGGAACTGGCCCGCGCCGCCTCCAAGGGCGTGCTGCACCGCAACACCGCCTCGCGCAAGGTCTCGCGGCTGGCGCAGCGGGTCAAGGCGCTCGACGCCTGATCGAAGCGCCCGCGCGCACCTGTTCAATGCATCGGCCCGGCGCGAAAGCGCCGGGTTTTTTGTTTGATTGGACTCCCGCGAAAGCGCCGGGTTTTTGTGTGGCCGGATACCGGAAACCGCCCTGCCGCGGCTATGTCCTTGTTTTGTCGGCAAAGTCGCAATGAAGGGTTGCAGCGTCTGCCGCAGCGTCAGAGGCGTGGCACGAAAGTGCAATAAAAACGCTTTGATTCCAATAGTTTGTCGAGGGTGCTTGCCGGGTCGGTCTTTGCACGACGTAGCTTCGGCGGCCGTCGGCCTGTCAAGCGAATTTTGTCCGCGCCGGCGGCTTTTATGCGTCGCTGCTGAAACGGTTTGAATCAAAACGACTTATCCGCGACCGCCGCTCCGGCAACCGCGAGTCAAGCTGATTCTTGCGCCCCAGAGATGAAAAATTCCTTACCCCGCTATTGCCCTGCCGAGGGCCAATTTTGTAGTGTCCACGCATCGAACGGGGCGGGCGTCATGCCTGTCTGATCCAGCCAGATAGCGGCATCAGCGCAACGTGGGCGACAGCTTGCGGGTAGCCGGATCGTGTCTGTTCGACGAGAGGGAAACGGCTTCACGGCTTGGCATTGCGACCTCGGGTCTCACCCGGGGAGCTGCTTCGCATGTGTGGCTGGGAATGTGTGGCGGATGATCGTCGGCGCGCCGCCCCTGCGGAAGGGCGGCCGGAAACGGGAAAGGGACATTCACGGGCCGGGCAGGCCGGTGCGAGGAACGGCAACGACAAGATGGACAGGCGCTGCGCGGGCATGATGCCGAGCGGCGACCGAAGGTCCGGCAGCAGCACAGGGAAGCATGATGCAGAGCGGCATTGCAGCGCGGGTCGAAGGCGACCGGCGAGTTTCGGACTGTCAATTTGACGAGAGAACGAGCGGGGGGACCGGTATGTCGGCATCGAGCGGGTTCGAGGCGAATTTCGAGCGCGTCAAGGCGCAGCTCAAGGCCCGGCTCGGCAACGATGTCTATTCGAGCTGGTTCGGCCGCATGAAGCTCGCGGAGGCCTCGCGCGGGCTGGTCCGGCTCTCGGTTCCCACCGCCTTCCTGCGCCAGTGGATCAACAGCCACTATCTCGATTTGATCGCCGAATTGTGGAAACAGGGCGATCCTTCCCTCCTGAAGCTGGAGATCGTGGTGCGTTCGGCCGCGCGCAACGCCGCCCCTGTCGCCGACGACGGGCAGCCGCAGCCGCGCAAGGCGCCGCAGCGACCCGTTCCCCCTTCTGCCCACATGGCCGCGCACGTGTCCGGCGCTACAGGCGGCGCCGGCCCGGCGCGGCCGGAGAAGCCGGCGCAGCCGCGCATGGTCGCGCCCGAGGCGCAATCGGCGCGCCAGTCGGTTCTCGGCTCGCCGCTCGACGCGCGCTACACCTTCGAGTCCTTCGTCGAGGGCGCGTCCAACCGCGTCGCCTACGCCGCCGCGCGCTCGGTGGCGGAATCCGCCACCGGGGCGCTGCGCTTCAACCCGCTGTTCATCCACGCCTCGGTCGGCCTCGGCAAGACCCACCTGTTGCAGGCGATCGCCGCCGAGACCATCCGCCGGCGGCCGCAGGCCCGCGTCGTCTACCTGACGGCGGAATATTTCATGTGGCGCTTCGCCACCGCCATCCGCGACAACTACGCCCTGCACCTGAAGGAGCAGCTCCGCGACATCGACCTGCTGATCATCGACGACATGCAGTTCCTCCAGGGCAAGTCGATCCAGCACGAGTTCTGCCACCTGATCAACATGCTGCTCGACAGCGCCCGCCAGGTGGTGGTGGCGGCGGACCGGCCGCCGACCGAGCTGGAATCGCTCGAGCCGCGCGTGCGTTCGCGCCTGAACGGCGGCGTCGCGCTCGAGATGGGCTCGCCCGACTTCGCGATGCGGCTTTCGATCCTCAGGCAGCGCCACGACGCCGCCGCGACCGAGGACGCCAATGTCAGCATCCCCGAGGAGATCCTCGCCCATATCGCCCAGGCCGTCACCGGCAGCGGCCGCGAGCTCGAGGGCGCGTTCAACCAGATCCTGTTCCGCCAGTCGTTCGAGCCGGAAATGTCGCTGGCCTGGGTCGACGAGCTTCTGGGCGGCATGTACCGCGCCGGCGAGCCCAAGCGCGTGCGCATCGAGGACATCCAGCGCATCGTCGCGCGCCACTACAACGTGTCGAAGACCGAGCTCCTGTCCAACCGGCGTACCCGCACCATCGTCAAGCCGCGCCAAGTGGCGATGTATCTCGCCAAGGTGATGACGCCGCGCTCGCTGCCCGAGATCGGCCGCCGCTTCGGCGGGCGCGACCACACCACGGTGCTGCATGCCGTGCGCAAGATCGAGGGCCTGTCCGGCTCCGACACGACGATGGCGCAGGAACTGGAGCTCCTGAAGCGCCTGATCAGCGACCAGGCCTGAGCCCAGGGGGCGGAACCGGCCGCATGAATTGGTGAAAAGCCCGGGCAAGCTCGCGCGCGAGCTTGCCTTTGGGGCTGTTTTCCTGTCAGGTTCGTTCTCCATTCGCGCGCTCGCCGGGTCCGCCCGGCCGGTTCCGCCGGGCTGCCGGGGGCGCGCCTAGCCGAAAAATTCTGCCTGCGGGACTTGCGTGCCATGCGTGTCATTCTCGAACGCTCCAACCTCCTGAAGTCCCTGAACCACGTTCACCGCGTGGTCGAGCGGCGCAACACGATCCCGATCCTGTCCAACGTGCTGCTGATCGCCTCCGGCGCCAGCCTCGAGATGAAGGCGACCGACCTCGACCTCGAAGTGACGGAGGCGACCGCCGCCGCCGTCGAGCAGGCGGGCGCGACCACGGTGCCGGCGCACCTGTTCTACGACATCGTGCGCAAGCTGCCCGACGGCGCGGAAGTGATGCTGAAGCTCGACGACAGCGGCAACTTCGTCTCGGTCATCTCCGGGCGCTCGTCGTTCCGGCTGCAATGCCTGCCGCAGGCCGATTTCCCCGAGCTGTCGGCCGGTTCGTTCAGCCACATCTTCCGCCTCGATTCCGAGGCGCTGAAGGGCCTGATCGAGAAGACCCAGTTCGCGATCTCGACCGAGGAGACGCGCTATTACCTGAACGGCATCTTCCTGCACGCGCATGAGGAGGGGGGCAAGCTCAGGCTGCGCTCCGTCGCCACCGACGGCCACCGCCTCGCCCGCGCCGAGGTCGACGCGCCGGCGGGCTCCGAGGGCATGCCCGGCATCATCATCCCGCGCAAGACGGTGTCCGAACTCCAGAAGCTGGTCGACGACCCCGACGTCGCGGTGACGACCGAGCTTTCCGAGACCAAGATCCGCTTCACCATCGGCTCCGTCGTGCTGACCTCGAAGCTGATCGACGGCACCTTCCCCGACTACCAGCGCGTCATCCCGACCGGCAACGACAAGAAGCTGACCATCGACCGCCAGAGCTTCGCCCAGGCGGTCGACCGCGTCTCCACCATCTCGTCCGAGCGCGGCCGCGCCGTCAAGCTGGCGATTTCCTCCGGCAACGTCACGCTGACCGTCAACAATCCCGATTCCGGCAGCGCGACCGAGGAGGTGGCGGCCGACTACGACGCCGATCCGATCGAGATCGGCTTCAACGCCAAGTACCTGCTCGACGTCGCGGCCCAGCTCTCCGGCAGCGAGGCGCGCTTCCTGCTCGCCGACGCCGGCTCGCCGACGCTGATCCAGGACACGGCCGACGCCGACGCCCTCTACGTGCTGATGCCGATGCGGGTCTAGCGACCCGGAGGCGGCCCCGGCGGGACCAGGCCCCGAGATGCAGACCCATATCGCGCGGCTGTCGCTGGCCGACTTCCGCAACTATCCGAGCCTCTCCCTCGACTGCGCGCCGGGCGCCGTGGTGCTGACCGGCGACAACGGCGCCGGCAAGACCAACCTTCTCGAAGCGATCTCGTTCCTGTCGCCGGGGCGCGGCCTGCGCCGCGCCGTGCTCGAGGACGTCGCCCGCGCCGGCGGCGCCGGCGGCTTCGCCGTCCATGCCAGGCTCGAGGGCGCGTTCGGCGAGGTCGAGATCGGCACCGGCACGCTCGGCGAGGCGGGCGAGGCCGGCGGCCGCAGGGTGCGCATCAACGGCACTCCGGCGCGCTCGGCCGAGGAGATGCTCGACTTCCTGCGCGTGATGTGGCTGACGCCGGCGATGGACGCGCTGTTCACCGGCCCGGCCGCCGAGCGCCGCCGCTTCATCGACCGGCTGGTGCTGGCCATCGACCCGGCCCACGGCCGCCGCGCCCTCGACTACGAGAAGGCGATGCGCGGCCGCAACCGGCTGCTCGCCGACAATTGCCGCGACCATGGCTGGTTCGAGGCGATCGAGACGCAGATGGCCGAGACCGGCACGGCGATCGCCGCCGCCCGCGTCGAGATCGTGCGGTTGCTGGCGGCGATGATCGAGCGCCTGCCGGGCGACGGGCCGTTCCCGCGGGCCGACGTCGCGCTTTCCGGCACGCTGGAGGAGATGCTGCCGGGGCTCGCCGCCGTCGACGCCGAGGAAAGGTTCCGCGCCGCGCTCGCCGGCAACCGCGAGCGCGACCGCGCCGCCGGGCGCACCCTCGACGGCCCGCACCGCTCCGACCTTCTTGTCCGCCACCGGCCGAAGGACATGGCGGCGGAGCTGTGCTCGACCGGCGAGCAGAAGGCGCTTCTGACCGGCCTCGTCCTGTCGCATGCCCGTCTGGTGAGCGAATTGTCGGGCGCCGCCCCCATCCTGCTGCTCGACGAGATCGCCGCCCATCTCGACGCGGGGCGTCGCGCCGCGCTGTTCGCGATCCTGGCGGAGCTGGACTGCCAGGCCTTCATGACCGGCACCGATCCCGAGCTGTTCTCCAGCATCCGCGACAGCGCGCAGTTCCTCCATGTCTCGGCCGGCGCGGTTTCGCCGCGCGCGCCGTGGTGACGCGCTGACAAGGCCGCCTTGCGGCCCTATGGTCGCGTCATGACCGATCGCCCCCTTCCATCGCCGCCGCCCGACGCGCTTTCCGACGCGGAGCTCGCGCGCTATGCCCGTCACATCGTGCTGCCGGAAATCGGCGGCGCCGGCCAGCAGCGGCTGAAGCGCGCCCGCGTGCTCGTCGTCGGGGCGGGCGGCCTCGGCGCGCCGGTCCTCGCCTATCTCGCCGCCGCCGGCGTCGGCACGCTCGGCCTCGTCGACGACGACACGGTCGCGCTGTCCAACCTGCAACGCCAGATCGTCCACGACACCACGGCCGTCGGCCGGCCGAAGGTCGAGAGCGCGGCCGCGTCGCTCGCCCGCATCAATCCGCATGTCAGGGTCGAGACGCATGTCCTGCGGCTCGACGCCGGCAATGCCGGGGCCCTGGTCCGCGCCTACGACCTGGTCGTCGACGGCACCGACAATTTCGACGCCCGCTATGCGATGGCCGACGCCTGCGCCGAGGCGCGGCGGCCGCTGGTCGCCGCCGCCGTCGGCCGGTTCGACGGCTGGGTGACGGTGCTGAAGCCGTTCGAGGCCGATGCCGGGGGGCGTCCCAACCCGTCCTTCCGCGACCTCTATCCGGAAGCGCCGCCGTCGGGCCTGGTGCCGTCCTGCGCCGAGGCCGGCATCGTCGGCGCTCTGGTCGGGGTCGTCGGCACCCTGCAGGCGATGGAGGCGATCAAGCTGATCGCCGGCATCGGCGAGCCGCTGGTCGGGCGGCTCTTGATGTATGACGGGCTCGGCGCCTGCTTCGAGACCATCCGCTACCGGGCGCAGGCTTCGCGCGCGGGCGTCTGACGCGGCCTGACGGCGGCATTTGTACGGCATGGGGCGATTCCGCTGGGCGGCAAAATGCTCTATAGCGCTGTCATGGACGCCAAACCGAGCCGGCCGGAGCCGACCCCGATCCACCATCTGCGGCTGAACACGCTGATCCGCCTGCGCTGGCTGGCGATCATCGGCCAGAGCGCCACCGTGCTCGTCGTCGCCTACTGGCTGGAGTTCCCGCTGCCGGTCAGCCTGTGCTTCGCGCTGATCGCGCTGTCGGCGTGGCTGAACCTGTTCCTCGCCTTCCGCTATCCGCCGACGCACCGCCTGCCGCCCGGCTTCGCCTTCGCCATCCTGCTGTTCGACGCCCTTCAGCTCGTCGGGCTGCTCTACATGACCGGCGGCCTGACCAACCCGTTCTCGTTCCTGATGATCGTGCCGGTCGTCATCTCGGCGACGTCGCTGCCGGCGCGGCTGACGGTGCTGCTGTGGCTGGCCGTGGTCGGGCTCGCCACCGTCCTCGCCTTCTTCCATCTGCCGCTGCCGTGGTTTCCGGGCACGGCGCTGGCCGTTCCTTTCGTCTACATCGCCGGCATGTGGATGGCGGTGTTCTCGACCATGACGTTCACCGCCTTCTACGCCTACCGCGTCGCCGAGGAGGCGCGGCTTCTCGCCAACGCGCTGGCCGCGACCGAGCTGATCCTCCAGCGCGAGCAGCACCTGTCGGCGCTGGACGGGCTGGCGGCGGCGGCCGCCCACGAACTCGGCACGCCGCTCGCCACCATCACCCTGGTCGCCAAGGAGATGGAGCGCGAATTGTCCGAGGATTCGCGCTTCAAGGACGACGTCACCCTTCTGCGCTCGCAGGCGGAGCGCTGCCGCGAGATCCTGAAGCGGCTGACCAGCCTGTCGAGCGAGGGCGAGGCGCATCTGGCGCGGCTGCCCTTCACCTCGCTGATCGAGGAGGTGATCGCGCCGCACCGCAATTTCGGCATCGAGATCGCGCTTGCGCCGGGCGAGCGGCAGGGGCAGGAGCCGGTCGGCCGGCGCAATCCGGGCGTCATCTACGGGCTGGGCAACCTGGTCGAGAACGCGGTCGATTTCGCGCGCGAGAAGGTCACGCTGGAATGGCGGTGGAACGACGCCCGCATCGATCTGGTGCTGACCGACGACGGGCCGGGCTATCCGCCGGAGATCATCGACCGCATCGGCGAGCCCTATATGTCGAAGCGCGCCAACCGCGACGGCGGCGGCGGGCTCGGGCTCGGCCTGTTCATCGCCAAGACGCTGCTCGAGCGCTCGGGCGCGCAGGTCGCGTTCGGCAATGCCGGCGAGCCGGGCAAGGGCGCGGTCGTCACCGTTTCCTGGCCGCGCCAGGCGTTTCTCGCCACGGCGGGCGGCGGCGAGATCGCTTATTGACGGCCGGGCGGCTGGAAATCGCGGCGAATTCGCCTAAAAGGAGGTAATTCAAGAGCAGGATGACTCAAGGCATGACCGACGAAAAAGCCCTTGCCCCGGCCGATGGTCTCGGCGACGACCGCTCGCTGCTGCTCGTCGAGGACGACAAGCCGTTCCTGACCCGGCTGGCCCGCGCCATGGAAAGCCGCGGCTTCCAGGTCGACACCGCCGACAGCGTCGAGGAGGCGCTGGCCAAGGTCAGGGTGGCGGCGCCCGCCTATGCGGTCGTCGACATGCGGCTCGGCGACGGCAGCGGCCTCGACGTGGTGGCGGCGATCCGCGAGAAGCGCGAGGACGCCCGCGCCATCATCCTGACCGGCTACGGCAACATCGCCACGGCGGTGACGGCGGTGAAGCTCGGCGCGGTCGACTATCTGTCGAAGCCTGCCGACGCCGACGACGTCTTCGCCGCGCTGACGCGCACCACCAACGACAAGGTGGCCCCGCCGGAGAACCCGATGTCGGCCGACCGCGTCCGCTGGGAGCATATCCAGCGCGTCTACGAGATGTGCGACAGGAACGTCTCCGAAACCGCGCGGCGCCTGAACATGCACCGCAGGACGCTGCAACGGATCCTCGCCAAGCGCGCCCCGCGCTGAGGCCGCCGGTTCGGCCGCGGAACCCACATTACGGAACCACGGCTGCCGCCGAAAGGAAAACCCCGCCCTTCCTTGCGGAAGGAGCGGGGCTCGTTGCCTGAGATCCGTTTCATAGCATTGTTTGCGGAACGATCAACAGTCCGTCAACGAATATCGAACGATGGCGGGTGGCCGGCCCGGCGATTTCCGCGACGCGGCCTTAACATCCCTTTAAAACGCCCGAATTAGGCTGCAACGCGATCCGGGACATTCCCCGGGCGAGATCGGAACGCGCAACCGCATGGCGAGCCGCAAGCACTCACGACGCATCGAACCGAGCTTCGACGGCCTCTCCGGCCACGCGGCCGATGACGGCCTGCGCGTCAGCGCCGACGACCGCGTGGTTCAGCCGGCGCGCCAGCCGCGTGGAGCAAGGACGGGTGGCGGCAAGGCCGCGGCCGCAAGAGGACCGGGCGGCGCGGGCGCGGGCAGCGGCCGGCGCGGCGGCGCGCGCCGGCGATCGTCGTCCCGGGCGCGGCGTGGCGGCGGCCTGTTCGGCTTCCTGAAGAGGGCGGTCTACTGGACGATGGTGCTGGGGTTGTGGGCCGGCATCGCCGGCGCCGGCCTCGTCGCCTGGTACGGCGCCAAGATGCCGGCCGCCACCACCTGGGCCGTCCCCGACCGGCCGCCCAATGTCCGCATCGTCGACGTCAACGGCCAGCTGGTCGCCAATCGCGGCATGACCGGCGGCGAGGCGGTCGGCCTGCACGAGATGTCGCCCTTCATCCCGCAGGCGGTGATCGCCATCGAGGACCGGCGCTTCCATTCCCATTTCGGCGTCGATCCGATCGGCCTTTCCCGCGCCATGGTGGCCAACCTCGTCGACCGCCGCGTCGGCCAGGGCGGCTCGACGCTGACGCAGCAGCTTGCCAAGAACCTGTTCCTGAAGCCGGAGCGCACCATCGAGCGCAAGGTGCAGGAGGTGCTGATGGCGTTCTGGCTGGAGCGCAGCTTCACCAAGGACCAGATCCTGGAGATGTACCTGAACCGGGTCTATTTCGGCTCCGGCTCCTACGGCGTCGAGGCCGCCTCGCGGCGCTATTTCGGCAAGTCGGCGCGCGACGTGTCGCTGTCGGAGGCCGCGCTCCTCGCCGGGCTGCTGAAAGCGCCGTCGCGGCTGTCGCCGGCGCGCGACCCCAAGGCGGCCGAGAGCCGCGCCCAGATCGTGCTCGCCGCCATGCGCGAGCAGGGCATGATCGGCGACAGCGAACTGGCCGCCGCGATCTCGACGCCGGCCGTGCGCGCCGCCGCCTACTGGACCGGGTCGGAGCATTATGTCGCCGACCGGGTGATGGAGGACCTGCCGCAACTGGTCGGCGAGGCGCAGGGCGACCTCGTGGTCGAGACGACCATCGACCTCGTGCTCCAGACCTTCGCCGAGGGCGCGATCCGCCGGCTGATCGACGCCGAGGGAAGCAAGCACAATGTCAGCCAGGGCGCGCTCGTCTCCATCGACGGCTCCGGCGCGGTGCGCGCCATGGTCGGCGGCTACGACTACGCCACCAGCCAGTTCGACCGCGCTTCCGAGGCGCGCCGCCAGCCGGGCTCGGCCTTCAAGCCGTTCGTGTTCATGGCGGCGATGGAAAACGGCATGACGCCGGACCGGGTCGTCAACGACGCCCCGATCCGGATCGGCAAATGGGCGCCGAAGAACTACAACGACAAATATTACGGCGAGGTCACGCTGACGACGGCGCTGGCCAGGTCGCTGAACTCGGTGGCGGTGCAGCTCGCGCAGGCGGTGGGGCCGGCGGCGGTGGTCGAGACGGCCTGGCGCATGGGCATCGAATCGAACCTCGAGCCCAACCTGTCGATCGCGCTCGGCACCTCGGAGGTGACGCCGCTCGAACTGACCGCGGCTTACGTGCCGTTCGCCAATGGCGGCTTCCGCCCCGACATCCATTTCGTCAAGCGCATCAGGAATGCGAAGGGCGAGGTGCTCTACGAGCATCGCGGCTCGTCCGGCCCGCGCATCGCGCGGCCGGAGGTGATCGGCGCCATGAACGCGATGATGGCGCAGACGATCGCGGACGGCACGGCGCGCCGCGCCGCCTTCGGCTGGCCGGCCGCCGGCAAGACCGGCACCTCGCAGAATTCGCGCGACGCCTGGTTCGTCGGCTACACCGCGAACCTCACCACCGGCGTCTGGTTCGGCAACGACGACGGCGCGCCGACCAGGAACATCACCGGCGGCTCGCTGCCGGCCACGGCCTGGAACGAGTTCATGACCGCCGCCCATGAGGGCGTGCCGGTGGCCGCCCTTCCCGGCGGCTGGAGCGGCGCTTCCGGCGAAGGGCTGATCGGACGGATCGACGATCTGCTGCGCGCCGGGTCGCGCCCGGCCGCCGCGCCGGGGGTGACGCCGGGGGTGACGCCGGGGGTGGCGCCGGTGGTGGCAGATGGCGACCGCACCGCCTCGATCGGCCGTCCCGTGCCGCCGGCCGATGTCGGGGCCGCGCCGCAACGTCCGGTCGGGTCGATCATGGACATCATCCTCGGCAACTGAGGGCTTTTGCCGCGCTCGCCTTGGACAGCACTTCGGCGTAGAGAGAAGCCGCAGGCAGCATGCCGCCGGGAAAAGCCATGACTGAGACGACCCCGAGAAAGACGCTGGTGCTGACCGGAGCCAGCCGCGGCATCGGCCACGCCACGGTCAAGCGCTTCTCGCGCGAGCACTGGCGCGTCATCACCTGCTCGCGGCAGGCGTTTTCGAGCGATTGCCCGTGGCCGTCCGGGCCGGAGGACCACATCCGGGTCGACCTGGCCGACCCCGGCGATGTCGGCGTCGCGGTCGCCGAGATCCGCCAGCGGCTGGAAGCCGAGGGCGGCCGGCTCGACGCGCTGGTCAACAACGCCGCCATCTCGCCCAAGCTCGAGGGCGGCGCGCGGATGAACTCCATCGACACGCCGATGCATGTCTGGCGCGACGTGTTCCAGGTCAATTTCTTCGCCCCGATCATGCTCGGCCGCGGCCTGTTCCGCGAGCTCGCCGCCGCCAGGGGCGCGATCGTCAACGTCACCTCCATCGCCGGCGGCCGCGTCCATCCCTTCGCCGGCACGGCCTACGCCACCTCCAAGGCCGCGCTCGCCTCGCTGACGCGCGAGATGGCGGCCGATTTCGGCCCGGACGGCATCCGCGTCAACGCCATCGCGCCCGGCGAGATCGACACCTCGATCCTGTCGCCCGGCACCGACAGGATCGTCGAGACGATCCCCATGCGCCGGCTCGGCGCGCCGGCGGAGGTCGCCGACATCATCTTTTTCCTGTGCTCTGGCGAGGCGTCCTACGTGACGGGGTCGGAAATCCACATCAATGGCGGCCAGCACGTCTGACCGGGATCAGCCGGGCATCGACGACAGGTGCGACAGAAGCTCGGCGACGTTGGACGCGCTGCATTTCTTGAGCAGCCGGGCGCGGTAGGCTTCCACCGTGCGCGGCGAGATCGACAGCATGCGGCCGATCTCCTTCGAGGTCCGGCCCTCGCCGAGATGCATCACGATCTGGCGCTCGCGGGTGGAAAGGTCGAGCACCTGTCGCGTCTCCGACAGGTCGGCGAAGCTCCACACCGCCCGCCGCAGCGGGTCGTCGTCGCGGGTCAGCGAATGGCCGCGCACCCGGCACCAGAACAGCGACCCGTCCTTGCGCGCCATGATCCGTTCGTCGGAATAGCGGTTGTTCTTCCTGAGCGGCTCGACGCCGACGTCGCGGATGCGGACGAATTCCTCGAAGGAAGGGTAGAGGATGGCGAAGGAGCGGTCCTCCAGCTCCTCGACGCGATAGCCGAACATCTCGGCGAAGCGCGGATTGCAGGCGCGGATGACCCGGCTCTCGGTCACGACCAGGCCGATGGGCGCATGTTCGAAGGCGGTGAGGTGAAGATCGTCCCTGTCGGTCATGATCCGTATTCGTACGCTGCCGTGACTGGTATTTATACGATATTGCGAGGTGCTGTCTTCCTCTTCGATAATGCCTTTCAGACAGGATCGCGCCATTCGGCGGCGTCCGTCTTTCGTGGAGGAGACATCATGAAGAAGCTGTTCGCCGCGCTTGCCGTGGCCACCGCGCTTATGGGCGTGCCCGCATTGGCCCCTGCCCTTGCCGAAGACGGGCCGGTCAGGATCGCCCTGCTGCACGGCCTGTCCGGCTCGCCGCTGGAAGCCTATTCCAAGCAGACCCATGCCGGCTTCGAGCTCGGCCTCGAATACGCCACGGGCGGCACGCTCGAGGTCAAGGGCCGCAAGATCGAGGTCGTCAAGAAGGACACCCAGTTCAAGCCCGACGTGGCGCGCGCGCTGCTGGCCGAAGCCTACGGCGACGACGACGCGCTGATCGCCGTCGGCGACACCTCCTCCGGCGTCGCGCTGGCGCTGCTGCCGGTGGCGGCCGAGTACGAGAAGATCCTGCTGGTCGAGCCGGCCGTCGCCGACAGCCTGACCGGGCCGGATTCCAACCGCTACGTGTTCAAGACCTCGCGCAACTCGTCGATGGACATGCAGGCGCAGGCGATCGCGCTCAAGCCCGACGCCAACCTCTACGTCGCGACGCTGGCCCAGGACTACGCCTTCGGCCGCGACGGCATCGCCGCCTTCAAGGCCGCGCTCGACGGCACCGGCGCCAATGTCGTGGCCGAGGAATACGTGCCGCAGCAGACCACCGACTTCACCGCCACCATCGAGCGCCTGTTCGACGCGCTGCGCGACAAGCCGGGCCGGAAAGTGATCTTCATGAACGTCGCCGGCATCGACGCCATGACGCCGCTCGCCGCGGCCGACCCCGGCCGCTACGGCATCGAGCTGTCCTCGGGCGGCAACATCCTGCCGGCGCTGGTCGGCTACAAGCAGGTGCCGGGCATGGAAGGCGCCATGTACTACTATTACGAGGCGCCGAAGAACCCGGTCAACGACTGGCTGGTGGCCGAGCACACCAAGCGCTTCAATTCGCCGCCCGACTTCTTCACCGCCGGCGGCATGGCCTCGGCCATGGCCATCGTCGCGGCGCTGGAAAAGGCCGAAACGTGGGATACCGAGGGCCTGATCGCCGCCATGGAAGGCATGACCTTCGACACGCCCAAGGGCCCGATGACCTTCCGGCCGGAAGACCACCAGGCGCTGCAATCGATGTACCACTTCAAGATCAAGGTCGAGGACGGCGTCGACTGGGCCGTCCCCGAGCTGGTGCGCGAGATCAAGCCGGAGGAGATGAACATCCCCATCGGCAGGAACAACCAGGAATAGCCGCAAAGGCCGGCGCCGCCCCGCATCCGCCCTGCCGGGGCGAGGGGCGGCGCTGTCATTTCCGAAAGAGGCGCTTTCGTGTCCGCCCCGTCCATCCGCACCGAGAACCTGACGATCCGCTTCGGCGGCCATGTCGCCGTCGATCGCGTCACCTGCGCCTTCCGGCCGGGCGAGCTGACGGTGATCGTCGGGCCGAACGGCGCGGGCAAGACCACCTGGTTCAACCTCGTCTCCGGCCAGCTGAAGCCGAGCGAGGGCCGCATCTTCAAGGGCGAGGCCGAAATCACGGCGCTGTCGCCCTCGGCCCGGGCGCGGCTCGGCGTCGGCCGCGCCTTCCAGTTGACCAACCTGTTCCCCAAGCTCTCCGTGCTGGAGAACGTCCGCCTCGCCGTGCAGGCGCGCGCCGGGCAGGGCGGGCGCATCCTGACCCGGGCATCGTCGCTGACCGCGATCCGCGACAAGGCGTTTGCCTTCGTCGAGGCGACGCGGCTTGTCCCCGTCGCCCATCTGCCGGCGGCCGCCCTGCCCCACGGCGACCAGCGCAAGCTCGAAGTGGCGATGCTGGCGGCGATGGAGCCGGACGTGTTCATGTTCGACGAGCCGACCGCCGGCATGTCGGTCGACGAGGCCCCCGCGATCCTCGAGCTGATCGCCGAGATCAAGAAGGACGCCTCGAAGACCATTCTCCTGGTCGAGCACAAGATGGACGTGGTGCGCGCGCTCGCCGACCGCATCGTCGTCCTGCACAACGGCGCGCTGATCGCCGATGGCGAGCCGGCCGGGGTGATGGCGCTGCCGGTGGTACGCGACATCTATCTCGGGCTCGGCGCGGAGGACGTGGCATGAGGGAAGCGATCCTGCGCCTCGACGACGTCCACACCGACATCGCCCAGTACCATATCCTGCACGGGGTCTCGCTCGACGTGCCGGAAGGCGGCGTCCACGTCCTGCTCGGCCGCAACGGCGCCGGCAAGACCACCACGCTCCGCACCGTCATGGGCCTGTGGCGGGCGCGCAAAGGCGCGATCGTCTTCCGCCACCACGACATCACCGCGCTGGCGACGCCCGACATCGCCCGCCTCGGCGTCGCCTTCGTGCCCGAGAACATGGGCATCTTCGGCGGGCTGACGGTGGAGGAGAACATGCGCCTCGCCGCGACCGGCGGCCGTTTCGACGATCAGCGTCTCCAGCGCATCTTCACGCTGTTCCCGGCCATGGAGAAATTCTGGAAGAACCAGGCGCACGCGCTCTCCGGCGGCCAGAAGCAGATGCTGGCCATCTCGCGCGCCATCATCGAGAAGCGCGACCTGATCCTGATCGACGAGCCGACCAAGGGGCTGGCGCCGGCGATCATCCGCGCCATGATCGATGCCTTCCGCGAGATCGCCAGGGAGACGACGATCCTGCTGGTCGAGCAGAATTTCCATTTCGCCCGCGCGCTCGGCGACACGGTGGCGGTGATCGACGACGGCCGCATCGTCCATCGCGGCCAGATGGCCGCGCTCGCCGCCGACGAGGCGTTGCAGAACCAGTTCCTCAGCCTGTCGATGGAAGCGCATTGAGATGAAGACCCTTGCCGCAACCTTCGAGCGTTTCGGCGGCGTCATGCTGTTGCCGGCGATACTGGCGCTGATCGCCTTCCTGGCTATCGGCCGACCCTCGACCTGGGTGACGCTGACCGTCGCCGGCCTTGCCATGGGCATGATGATCTTCCTGATGGCGTCGGGCCTGTCGCTGATCTTCGGGCTGATGGACGTCCTGAATTTCGGCCATTCGGCCTTCGTCTCCTTCGGCGCCTTCATCGCCGCCAGCGCGCTCTCCTTCCTCGGCGTCTGGGTCTCCGGCGGCAACGCGCTGCTCAACATCCTTGCGCTGATGGCGGCGATCGCCGCCGCCACCGCCTTCGGCGCGCTGGCCGGCTGGGCGTTCGAGCACGTCATCGTCAAGCCGGTCTACAAGGACCACCTGCGCCAGATCCTGATCACCATGGGCGCGCTGATCGTCGCCGACGAGATCATCCTGATGGTCTGGGGCGGCTCGCCGGTCCCGGTGCCGCGCCCGGCGGTGCTGACCGGCTCGATCGTCATCGGCGACGTCTCGATCGAGGTCTACCGCATCTTCGCCTTCCTGCTCGGGCTCGCCGTCTATGTCGCCATGCATCTGGCGCTGAACCGCACCCGCATCGGCCTGCTGATCCGCGCCGGCGTCGAGAACCGCGAGATGGTCGAGGCGCTCGGCTTCCGCATCGACCGGCTGTTCATCGCCGTGTTCATGGCCGGTTCCGCGCTCGCCGCCATGGGCGGGGCGATGTGGGCCGGCTACCAGAGCCTGATCACGCCGGCCATCGGCGCCGAGATGATGATCCTCGTCTTCATCGTCGTCATCATCGGCGGCCTCGGCTCGGTCGAGGGCTCGCTGCTCGGGGCGCTGCTCGTCGGCCTGCTCGCCAACTATGTCGCCTTCCTGTTCCCCAAGATGTCGCTGGCATCGAACATGATCCTGATGATGGCGATCCTGTTGTGGCGGCCTTACGGGCTGAAGCCGGCGGTGAAGGGGTGAGGACGATGAGCATATCTGTGCCGCTCTCCTTCCGTCCGCGCGGCGTATCGGAAGGAAAGTCGTGACCTCCGTGACCGCTACCCTTCCCCTCGCCGCCCGCCACCGGGCCGGCCGCTTCCTCGTCTACGCCATCGTGCTCGCCATCGGGGCGGCGCTCGCCTTCGCGCCGTTCCTGTTTCCCGACGTGCGCGCGCAGGAGGTGGCGGCGCGCATCTGCGTCTTCGTCGTGCTCGTCGCCAGCTACGACCTCCTGATCGGCTACACCGGCATCGTCTCCTTCGCCCACACCATGTTCTTCGGCCTCGGCGCCTACGGCGCGGCGATCGCGCTGAAGACGATGGGACCGGGCTTCGACGCCATCCTGCTGGGCGGCGCGCTGGGCGTAGTGGCGGCGGTGCTGCTGGCCGTGCTGATCGGGCTGCTGTCGCTCAGGGTCAAGGCGATCTTCTTCGCCATGGTCACGCTGGCGGCGGCCTCGGTGATGATGGTGCTGGCGAGCCAGCTTTCCGACTTCACCGGCGGCGAGGACGGCATGACGTTTTCCGTGCCGCGCCTGTTCTCGCCGGCGCAGCCGCTCGTGACGGGCGACGACGGCAAGGCGCTCCGGCTGTTCGGCACGGCGCTCAACGGCCGCGTCGCGCATTACTACTTCGTGTTCCTGTCGTCCTTCGTCCTGTTCCTCGTCATGCTGCGCATCGTCGCGTCTCCGCTGGGAACCGTGCTCGAGGCGATCCGCGAGAACGAGATGCGGGCCGAGGCCATCGGCTACCGCGTCGTGGCCTACCGCACGGCGATCTTCTGCATCGCCGCGATCATCGCCGCCTTCGCCGGCATCCTGCGCGCGGTATGGCTGAAATACACCGGGCCGGACGTGGTGCTGTCGTTCGACATCATGCTCGACATTCTTCTCATGGTCGTCATCGGCGGCATGGGCACGCTTTACGGCGCGGTGATCGGCGTCGCCGTCATGACGCTGGCGCAATACTACCTGAAGGACGTGATGGCTGCCGGCGCCTCGCTCGCCGCCGACGTGCCGTTGCTGCCCGGATTGCTCAACCCCGACCGCTGGCTGCTCTGGCTCGGCGTGGTCTTCATCCTTCTGGTCTATTTCTTCCCGGCGGGCATCGCCGGCACGCTGATGGGAAAGGGTGGACATAAATGACCATCCCACGCTCCACCTACATCGAGGCCGAGGGTTTCGAGGTCCATGTCACCGAATGGGGCGACCCGGCAAAGCCGGCGCTGGTCATGTGGCACGGGCTCGCCCGGACGGGGCGCGATTTCGACGAGGCGGCGGCGGCGCTGTCCGACAGCTATTTCGTGCTCTGCCCCGACACGCTCGGCCGCGGCCTGTCGAGCTGGGCGCGCGACTATCGCACCGACTATTCCTACGCCACCTTCGGCCGCGTCGCGGAAAGCATCCTCGCCCGCTACGGCATCGGCAGCCTGCGCTGGGTCGGCACCTCGATGGGCGGGCTGATCGGCGTGACCTTGGCGGCAGGCCGGCTCAAGGGCCGCATCACCCACCTCGTCATCAACGACATCGGCCCCGACATCCCGGCGGCCGGCGCCGAGCGCATCGCGTCTTACGTCGGCACGCCGCCGGTCTACGACACGGTGGCGGAGCTCGAAGCCTGGCTGCGGGCGAACTACGCCCCCTTCGGCGACAACACGGAAAGCTTCTGGCGGCGCATGGCCGACACCTCGGCAAGGCGCACCGACGACGGCCGCGTCACAGTGCATTACGACCCCAACATCGTCTCGCAGTTCACCCACCACAAGGCCGACCTGGACGTCTGGGACGCCTATGACGCGGTCGAGGCGAAGACGCTTCTGATCCGGGGCGAGGTCTCCGACGTACTGGCCGCGCCGGTGGCCGAAGCGATGACGCGGCGGGGCCCGCGCCCGGCGCTGCGCGTCATTGCCGGCTGCGGCCACGCGCCGACGCTGGCCGCCGACGATCAGATCGCGCTGCTGCGGGAGTTCCTAGCCGGCTGAAGCGATACGGGCCGCGCCCGGATCGCTTCATGCCTTCCGCGACAGGCGGCGCGCGCCGCGCTCCGCCGCGTCCAGCTCGGCCAGAAGCCGCGCCATCTCGTCGGGCAGATCCTGATCGAGCGCGAAGGCGGGGATGCGGGAAAGGTGCCGGCGGTTGATCGCGGTGCCGATCTGTCGCCGGATCAGCTCCGGCAATTCGGTTTCCCGCCCTCGATTTCTGTCTGCTGTTGCCATGGCTCCATTCCGGTTTCGCAACGCACAACATCCATCGGTTGCGAAAAGTTCCCGGTTTTCGCGGCGGCGGCCCGCCCGGCGAAGAATACGGTATAATTTTAGTTAAATTGTCGCGACCGGGGCAGGGGCGACTCCGGCCGCGCGGGATCGCCGACACCTCACGCGCCGCGGAAGCCGGGCGCGCGCTTGCCGAGAAAGGCGGCCGCCCCCTCGCGAAAATCGTCCGTCCGCGTGCAGGCGACGAAGGCGGCGCGTTCGGCCTCGAGATGGCCGGCCAGCGGCCCGGTCGTTGCCGCGTCGCTCAGGCGGCGGAAATGGCCGAAGGCCCGCGTCGGGCCTTTCGCCACCCTGGCGGCCAGATCGGCCACGGCGTCGTCCAGCCCGCCTTGCGGCGCCACGACGTTGACGATGCCGGCCGCCCTGGCCTCGGCCGCGTCGAGCGTGCGGCCGAGCAGCATCATCTCGGCGGCGAGCGCCGGCCCGACCTTGCGCGCCAGGAACCAGGTGCCGCCGCAATCGGGCGAGACGCCGAGCCGGTCGTAGGCGACGATGAATTTCGCGCCTTCCTCGGCGACGACGAGATCGGCGGCGAGCGCCAGCGACAGGCCCGCCCCCGCGGCCGCGCCCCTGACCGCCGCGATCACCGGAGCGTCCTGCCGGCGCAGGCTCAGGATCGCCGGATGCATGGCGTCGAGAATGTCGTTGACCACCGCCGCCGAGGTGGAAGGGTCGGACCCGAAGGCGGCAATGTCGCCGCCGGCGACGAAGGCGCGTCCCGTGGCGGCGATGACCACGGCGCGGACGTCGTCCCGCCCGGCGACCTCCTCGACCGCCGCCGCGATGGCCCGCGCCATGGCGACATCGACCGCGTTCAGCACCTCCGGCCGGTTGAAGACGATGCGGGCAATGCCGCTTTCCGGGTCGTGCTCGACGATGACGGCTTCGCTCATGGTTCCTCCCCCGTTACCGCCCTCTCCGCGGCATGGCGCGTGGCATAGGGCAATTGCGCCGCGCTTGCAAACCACGGCCGACGCCGGCGCTCCGGGCGGGATTTCCGACGTCTCACGGGGCGGCAACAGAATATTTTAATCAGTAAAACGGAAAAAAATCGTACACCGTATATATTCCATAATACATAAATCATAACTGAGATTACTTATTAGTATTTAAAAGTCATGTATAAAATCATCTCGTGAAAACAAAGGGATATACACCGCCTTCAACCGCGAAGTTTGACACGATATGTCATGGTTGTTAGCATGCCATCATCATTTTTCAATCGATGAGGGCTGGATATGCTGAAGAAATCCGGCGGCGCTGCCGCTGCGATAAGGGTCGCCATTTTCTCCGCGGGGGCAATTGGCGCGGGCCTTGCCGTTGCCGCTTCCACGCCGGCGAGCGCTCAAGGTGCGGCGCTTTGCGGCACGGACCGCACCATCGACATCGCCGAGATGGGCTGGCCGTCGGCTGCGGCGCTGGCGCATATCCATGCCCTGATCCTCGAGCACGGCTACGGCTGCTCGGCGGAGATCGTCGCCGGCGACACCGTGCCCACGGCCGCCTCGATGACCGCGCGCGGCACTCCGGCGCTGGCGCCGGAACTGTGGACGAGCTCGGTCGAGGAAGCCTGGAAGAAGGGCATCGCGGACGGCATCGTCGTCGAGCTCGGCGACGCCATCACCGACGGCACCGTCGAGGGCTGGTTCATCCCGCGCTACGTGCAGGAGGCCAATCCCGAGCTGACCACGGCCGAGGCGGTGATCGCGCGGCCCGACCTGTTCCCCGACGCGGAGGACGCCACTAAGGGGCGGCTTTATTCCTGCCCGCCCGGCTGGGCCTGCGAACTGTCGACCTCGGCGCTCTACGAGGCGTTCGACATGGGCTCGAAGGGCTGGAACCTGTTCTCTCCGGGTTCGGGCGGGGCGCTCGACGCCTCGATCGCCCGCGCCTTCACCCGTGACGAGCCGATCCTGTTCTACTATTGGGGGCCGACCTCGATCCTCGGCAAGTACGACGCCGTGCAGCTCGACCTCGGGCCGGTGAAGCCGGACGTCTATGCCTGCAACACCGACACCGACTGCGCCGACGCGCCGGGCGTCACCGCCTACCCGTCGTCGCCGGCGGTGATCGGCGTGGCCGCATGGCTGCCGAAGGAAGCGCCGGCGGTCGCCGAATACATGGCCAAGGCCGGGCTGACCAACGCCCAGATCAGCACGCTGCTCGTCTATGGCGACGAGAACAAGGCCGACGCCGCCGAGACCGCCCGCAATTTCCTCAAGACCGAGGAAGCGCTGTGGACGAGCTGGGTTCCGGCCGAGGTCGCCGACAAGGTGCGCGCCGCCCTGAACTGACGGTGCGCCTCGCACCCTGCCTTCATGCGACCGGGCCGGACGCCCGGTCGCATTTTTCGATCCTTGAGGAATCACGCATGACGGGGGACGGATGTTTCCGGAACTGATCGACACGAGGCCGCTGCGCCGGGCCGTCGACGACGGGCTGAACTGGGTGGTGCGCAACTGGGGCGGCGAGCTGGAAGCGGCCGCCTATCCGCTCCTGATGCTGCTGAACTGGATCGAGCGGCTGCTGATCGCCACGCCGTGGTGGCTGTTCATCGCCTTCTTCGTCGGCCTGTCGTGGCTGGCCACGCGTGGCTGGCGGCTGCCGCTCGTCGTCTTTCTCAGCCTGATCTTCCTCGGCCTGATGCAGCTCTGGCGCGACGCGATGGTGACGACGGCGCTGATGATCGCGGCGACGCTGACCGCCATCGTCGTCTCGATTCCGGTCGGCGTGTGGATGTCGCGCTCCTGGCGCGTGCGCCAGATCGTCACCCCCGTGCTCGACCTGATGCAGACCCTGCCGAGCTTCGTCTATCTCATCCCGGCTGTGATGATCTTCGGCCCGGGCAAGATACCGGCGCTTCTCGCCACCATCGTCTATGCCTCGCCGCCGCTGGTCAGGCTGACCGACCTCGGCCTGCGCAACGTCGATCCGGCGGTGATGGAGGCGAGCCGCGCCTTCGGCACCTCGCCCTCGCAGCGCCTGTTCGGGGTGCAGATTCCGCTCGCCCTGCCGACCATCCTCGCCGGCATCAACCAGACGACGATGATGGCGCTGGCCATGGTGGTCATCGCCTCGATGATCGGCGCCGGCGGGCTGGGCTATCAGGTGTTGCAGGGAATCGGCCGGCTCGAGGTCAGCCGCGGCCTGTTCGCGGGCCTTGGCATCGTCGTGCTCGCCATCGTCTTCGACCGCATCACCCAGGCCTATGGCCGCCGCATCCAGGAACGCATCGGCGTCGGGGAGGTCCGCTGATGGGCGCGAACGGAACCGCCGGCGACGCCGCCATCGTCATGCGCGGCGTCACCAAGATCTTCGGCCCCGACCCCGAGGCCGCGCTCAAGCTGATGCGGGCCGGCAGGTCCAAGGCCGAGGTCCAGGCCGAGACCGGCCATGTCGTCGGCCTCGACAACGTCTCGCTCGACATCGCGCGGGGCCAGATCTACGTCGTGATGGGCCTGTCGGGCTCCGGCAAGTCGACGCTGATCCGCCACGTCAACCGGCTGATCGACCCCACCGCCGGCGAGATCGTCGTCAACGGCGAGAAGGTGCTCGACATGACGATGGCGCAACTGCGCGACTTCCGCCGCACGCGTATAGCCATGGTGTTCCAGAAGTTCGGGCTCCTGCCGCACCGCTCGGTGATCGACAACGTCGCCTACGGGCTGGAGGTGCGCGGCATGGGCAGGGCCGCGCGGCTGGAGAAGGCCGCGCATTGGATCGAGGTGGTCGGCCTTTCCGGCTACGAGAAATCGCGGCCGCGCCAGCTTTCCGGCGGCCAGCAGCAGCGCGTCGGCCTGGCTCGGGCGCTGGCCATGGACACCGACATCCTCCTGATGGACGAGGCGTTCTCGGCGCTCGACCCGCTGATCCGCTCCGGCATGCAGGAACAGCTTCTCGATCTGCAATCGTCGCTGAACAAGACCATCCTGTTCATCACCCACGATTTCGACGAGGCGCTGAAGATCGGCAACCGCATCGCCGTGCTCAAGGACGGCGCGGTGCAGCAGGTCGGCAAGCCGGAGGAGATCGTGCTCAATCCCGGCAACGCCCATATCGAGGAATTCGTCCGCGACGTGAACAAGGCGCGCGCCATCCATGTCCGCACGGTGATGGAGGAAGGCGCGTTCGAGCCGTGCGAGCTGACGGTGCCGGCCGATGCGCGCTGCGAGGACGTGCTGCCGCATTTCGCCAGCCACGAATGGGTCGGCGTCGTCGACGGCGAGGGCCGGCAGATCGGCCGCGTCCGGGCGCGGCAGGTCATCAAGGCGCTGGCGCGCTATGTGCCGTCGAACGGGCCATCGAACGGGCAGGGCTGACCGCGCGGGGCGGCCCGCTTCGGGCGGTTTGCCGGCAAGGATGAAAAGGCTGGGACGGAAGAAGGGGAGGCTCAGCCCCGGCGCGGCGCCTTCGGGCGCAGCCGGACGATGATGTCGACATTGACGATCTCCATCCCCTCCGGCGGCTCCGGCAGGTTGTGGACGCTGACCGGCGCGGCCTCGATGTCGACGACGCGGTTCTCGCCCTCGATGAAGAAATGGTGATGGTCCGAGGTGTTGGTGTCGAAATAGGTGCGCGCGCCCTCGAGCGCCAGGATGCGCAGCAACCCGGCCTCGGTGAACTGGTGCAGCGTGTTGTAGACCGTGGCGAGCGACACGGCGACGCCGGCGGCGAGCGCCTCCTCGTGCAACTCCTCGGCCGAGAGGTGGCGATCGCCCTTGGCGAACAGAAGCTCGGCCAGCGCGATGCGCTGCCGCGTCGGGCGCAGGCCCGCCTCGCGCACCCGAATCTCCAGCCCGTCGTCCTGCCTGAATGCGATGTCCACCAAGTCGCCGTGATTCCCTTGCCGTTTCGCCGACCATTTTGTCGGTGCGGCGGGCCGTTTATGCCACGCCGCACATTGCCAACATATATTCTGTCGTCAATATGCGATCAATAGCGCCCGATGCGCCGGGCGGACGCATGCAATATGCGCCGTGGCTGTTTCCAGCGGGAAATGGTCTGTGATAGGGGAAGCGCCAATGCGCGGCCGTTCGCGGCCGGCGATCGTCATCACGCGGTACGCCGCAGGGGGAACGGAAGAAGGCATGTTCGAGAGAAAGTCGAGCTACGATTACGAGGAACTTCTGGCCTGCGGCCGCGGCGAGCTGTTCGGGCCGGGCAACGCCCAGTTGCCCGCGCCGCCGATGCTGATGTTCGACCGCATCACCGAGGTCAGCGAGACCGGCGGCGCGTTCGACAAGGGCTTCATCCGCGCCGAGCTCGACGTGCGCCCGGACCTGTGGTTCTTCCCCTGCCACTTCATCGGCAACCCGATCATGCCCGGCTGCCTCGGCCTCGACGCGCTGTGGCAGATGACCGGCTTCTTCCTCGGCTGGCTCGGCGAGCCGGGCAAGGGCATGGCGCTCTCCACCGGCGAGGTCAAGTTCAAGGGCATGGTCACGCCCTCGGTGAAGCGGGTCGAGTACGGCGTCGACTTCAAGCGCGTCATGCGCGGCCGCCTGGTGCTCGGCACCGCCGACGGCTGGCTCAAGGCCGACGGCGAGCAGATCTACACCGCGACCGACCTGCGCGTCGGCCTGTCGAAACAGAGCGCGGCCTGAGCGGCGGCGCCGGGAACCCGGAAGAACAGACGAGGAAGCGCATATGAGACGGGTAGTCGTCACCGGACTGGGCATTGTCTCCTCGATCGGCAACGACGCCGGCGAGGTGCAGGCATCGCTGCGCGACGCGAGGTCGGGCATCACCTTCTCGCCGGATTTCGCCGAGCACGGCTTCCGCTGCCAGGTCTGGGGCGCGCCGACGCTCGACCCGGCAGAACTGGTCGACCGCCGCGCCATGCGCTTCCTGCACAAGGGCGGCGCGTGGAACCATGTCGCCATGGACCAGGCCATCGCCGCCGCCGGCCTCGAGGAAGGCGACATCTCGAACGAGCGCACCGGCATCATCATGGGTTCGGGCGGCCCCTCCACCCGCACCATCGTCGAGGCGGCCGCGATCACCGAGAAGAACGGCAGCCCCAAGCGCGTCGGCCCGTTCGCGGTGCCCAAGGCGATGTCGTCCACGGCTTCCGCCACGCTCGCCACCTGGTTCAAGATCCACGGCGTCAACTACTCGATCTCGTCGGCCTGTTCGACCTCGGCCCACTGCATCGGCAACGCCTACGAGCTGATCCAGTGGGGCAAGCAGGACATCGTCTTCGCCGGCGGCCACGAGGACCTCGACTGGACCATGTCGAACCTGTTCGACGCCATGGGCGCGATGTCGTCGAAGTTCAACGACCGCCCGGCGGTCGCCTCGCGCGCCTATGACGTCGACCGCGACGGCTTCGTCATCGCCGGCGGCGCCGGCGTGCTGGTGCTGGAGGAGCTGGAGCACGCGAAGGCGCGCGGCGCGACCATCTACGCCGAGGTGGTCGGTTATGGCGCGACGTCGGACGGCTACGACATGGTCGCCCCCTCGGGCGAGGGCGCGATCCGCTGCATGCGCCAGGCGCTCGCCACTGTGAGGGGCGACGTCGACTACATCAACACCCACGGCACCTCGACCCCGGTGGGCGACTCGAAGGAGATGGGCGCGATCCGCGAGGTGTTCGGCGAGAAGATGCCGGCGATCTCCTCGACCAAGTCGCTGACCGGCCATTCGCTGGGCGCGGCCGGCGTCCAGGAATCGATCTATTCGATCCTGATGATGCAAGGCGGTTTCATCGGCGAGAGCGCCCATATCGAGAATCTCGACCCCGAGTTCGAAGGCATGCCGGTGGTGCGCAAGCGCATCGACGATGCCAGGATCGACACCGTGCTTTCCAATTCGTTCGGCTTCGGCGGCACCAACGCGACGCTGGTGTTCCAGCGCTACCAGGGCTGAGGACGACGTCGATGGAAGGATTGATGAAGGGCAAGCGCGGCCTCGTCATGGGCGTCGCCAACGACCATTCGATCGCATGGGGCATCGCCAGGCAGCTTGCCGGGCAGGGCGCCGAGCTCGCCTTCACCTATCAGGGCGAAGCCTTCGGCCGGCGGGTGAAGCCGCTGGCCGACCAGGTCGGCGCGAAGCTGGTGCTGCCCTGCGACGTCGAGGACGCCTCGACCGTCGACAGCGCCTTCGAGACCCTGAAGTCGGAATGGGGCGGGATGGACTTCCTCGCCCACGCCATCGGCTTTTCCGACCGCAACGAGCTGAAGGGGCTCTACGCCGACACCAGCCGCGACAATTTCATCCGCACCATGGTCATCTCGTGCTTCTCCTTCACCGAGGTCGCCCGCGCCGCGGCCGGGCTGATGGGCGAAGGCGGCTCGATGGTGACGCTGACCTATGCCGGCTCGGTGCGCATCATGCCCAATTACAACGTGATGGGCGTGGCCAAGGCCGGGCTCGAGGCCAGCGTGCGCTACCTCGCCAACGATTACGGCCCGCGCGGCATCCGGGTCAACGGCCTTTCCGCCGGGCCGGTGCGGACGCTGGCCGGGGCCGGCATCGCCGACGCCCGGCTGATGTATTCGTTCCAGCAGCGCAACTCGCCGCTCCGGCGCACGGTGACCGCCGACGAGGTCGGCAAATCCGCGCTCTATCTGCTCAGCGACCTGTCGTCGGGCGTGACCGGCGAGATCCATTACGTCGATTCCGGCTATCACATCGTCTCGATGCCGACGCTCGACGAGCTGAAGCGCACGGACGAGGGGTGAGGCCGGGGCCGGCCTGCCGCGAATTGTCGCGGCCGAATTTTCGTCGCTGGCGGCAGGTGTTTTTAACGTTTTTCGCATAATGTCCGTGCCGGAACAGGGACAAGTCATGGGTGGCGCGGGCGGCAACTCTCCGAAGCGGAGCCGGGTTTTCCGGCTGACGACGATCGCCGTTTCGGGTGCGGGCAGCTTCGTGCTCAGCCTGTGGGCGATCCGCGCCGGCTTTGGCAACGGCCTTTCGGGGATGTCGTCCGGTGTCGCCTCCGGCATGATCGCCGGCCTGTGCGCGCTGGCGGCCTCGTTCGCCGCGATGTCGTTCTTCGCCGGCATCGACGAATCCGCCAGCTACGTCCTGCGCGAGACGCAGACCGACAAGCTGACCGGCCTTCACACCCGTAACGCCATGATCGGGCGGGTGGCCGCGGCGGTGGCGCAGGCGACGCGGGCCGGCAAGCCGGTTTTCCTGCTCGACATCGACATCGACCGTTTCAAGCAGCTCAACGACAATATCGGCTATGGCGAGGCCGACCAGCTCGTGGCCGTCTTCGCCGCGCGCCTGAAGGAAATCCTGCCGCCCGGGGTCGAGATCGGCCGCATCAACGCCGGCGAATTCGCGGTGCTCTTCCCCGACCGGCCCGACGTCGGCTCGATGGACGAGATGGTGTCGGGAATGATCGAGCGGCTGACCCAGCCCTATCAGCTTCCCTCGCACCTGCAATCCGTCAGCGTGTCGATGGGCATCGCGGCGATCCCCAAGGACGGCAGCGACCCCGTCGCGCTGCTGCGCCGCGCCAATCTCGCGCTCCAGCACGCGCGCGCGACCGGCCTCGGCAACTGGGCGGCGTTCGACGAGCAGATGGGCAAGGTGGCCGAGTACCGGCAGTGGATCGAATCGGAACTGCACGTCGCCTTCCGGCGTGGCGATTTCGAGGTCCATTACCAGCCGCAGCACGACTTTTCGACCGGCCGCGTCGTCGGTTACGAGGCGCTGGCGCGCTGGCGCCATCCCGAACGCGGCATGGTTCCGCCGGGCGAGTTCGTGCCGGTGGCCGAGGAGACCGGCATGATCGTGCCGATCGGCGAATGGATCCTGCGCAAGGCCTGCGACGACGCCCGTTTCCTGCCGTGGGACTGCTCCGTCGCCGTCAACATCTCGCCGGTCCAGTTCATGACCCGGGATTTCCTGTCGCTGGTGCGCGACGTCCTCGCCTCCTCCGGCATCGAGCCGAAGCGGCTGGAGCTCGAAGTCACCGAGACGGCGATGATGCAGGACCGCGACAATGCGGCCCGCATCCTCGACGCGCTGTCGCAGATGGGCATCTCGGTCGCGGTCGACGATTTCGGCACCGGCTATTCCAACCTGTCCTATCTGGTCGATTTCCCGTTCAAGAAGCTGAAGATCGACCAGTCCTTCGTCCGCAGGCTGGAAAGCGACAGCAATTCCGGCGCGGTCGTCTCCACCATCGTCGGCCTGTCGCGCGCCCTCGGCGTCCGCACCATCGCCGAGGGCGTGGAGACGGAAAACCAGGCGACGCTGCTGAAGGCGGCCGGCTGCCAGGTCGGGCAGGGCTATCTCTTCGGCCGCCCCGGGCCGCTGGTGATGCGCGAGGGCCGACTGGCGCCACGGCAAGGCGCGGTGGCCGCGCACTGACCGCGACGCGCGCCCCGTGCCGGCATTACCGCGCCGGGGCGATGCGCAGGATCTGGCCCTTCTTCTCGTCGGTCGCGACATAGAGCGCGCCGTCCGGCCCTTGGGCGATGTCGCGGATGCGCAGCCCGAGCGGATCGAGCAGCCGTTCCTCGCGCACCACCCGCTCGCCGTCCAGCTCCAGCCTGACCAGCGCCTTCGACGCGAGGCCGCCGACGAAGAGGTCGCCCTGCCAGTGGGGGAAGGCGTCGCCGGAATAGAACAGCATGCCCGACGGCGCGATCACCGGCGTCCAGCTATGGATGGCGTCGATCATGCCCGGCGCGGTCTTCAGCCCGTCGCCGATGGTGAAGCCGGAATACTCGACGCCGAGCGTGACGACCGGCCAGCCGTAATTTCCTCCCGGCCGGATCACGTTCAGCTCGTCGCCGCCGCGCGGGCCGTGCTCGATCTCCCACAGCAGGCCGGTTTCCGGGTGAAGGGCGGCGGCCTGCGAATTGCGGATGCCGTAGGCCCAGATTTCCGGCAATGCGTCGCTCCTGCCGACGAAGGGATTGCCGTCCGGCACCGAGCCGTCCGCACGGATGCGGACGATCTTGCCGATATGCGAGCCGAGATTCTGTGCCTGCGGCCGGAACGCGCCGGCCTGGCGGTCGCCCATGGTCACGAACAGATTGCCGTCGCGGTCGAAGACGAGGCGCGAGCCGAAATGGCCGCCGCTGTCGACCTTGGGCTTCTGGCTGAACACGACCTCCACCCTTTCGAGCGCGGTCAGGTCGTCGCTCAGCCTGCCTCGCGCCACCGCGGTGCCGCTGCCGCCGTCTCCCGGCTCGGAAAACGACAGATAGACCAGCCGGTTGGCGGGGAAATCGGGATCGAGCGCGACGTCGAGAAGCCCGCCCTGGTCGCGCGCCTCGACCGCGGGAACGCCGGCGAGCGGCGGCGAGATCTCGCCCGCCGCCGAGACGTGGCGCAGGGTGCCCGCCCGCTCCGTCACCAGCAGGCCGCCTTCGGGCAGGAAGGCGAGCGCCCATGGGTGCGACAGCCCCTCGGCAAGCGTCTCGACGCGGATCTGGCCGACTTCGGTGGCGAAGGTCCTGTCGACGGCTTCCGCGCAGCCCGCGCCGAGAAACAGGATCGGGGCGACGGATGCCAGGAGGGATGCGGGTCGCAGCATGGCTTTTCCTTTCCGGATCAAAGGGTGCGTCGTTCCTTTAAACGACCGGAGTAAACGACCGGGGCGGCGAAAACGCGCGTTCACGTATTCGTGACTTCGGAGGGAGATGGCGGCTATCCGGCCGCGGCATCGGCGCCTGCGACGTGGTGTCCGTTCCAATTCGCAGGCGAATTCTCCATCATGGCGTCCAAGGCGAAAGGTCGGTTAACCTGCGTTTAATTGACCCAGGGTTAGTTTAATCGGATGCACGGGAGCGTACGCGCCTCCATGCAACACGGGCATGCGCGGAAATCGATCCGGCCACGGTTGTGCCGGCTTTCGGCGTCTCGCCTTGTGGAACGGGGGTGGGCTGGCGTGAGCATGATCGAAGAGACGACACTGGCGGCCGAACGCCCCGAGTCTCCGGCGAACCGGCCGGATGCCGCCGCAACCGTCGTGCTGACCATGCGTCAGCTCGGCGTGGTGGGGCTGCCGCGCAACTATGAGCTTTTCTACGAGGCGGTGACGGCCGGCCGGCGCGACCTGGTCGACGCCCTGTCCGAGCTGGGGTCGCGGCCGACCCAGAAACAGCTCGACGACTTGGCCGGCCGCCTGCTCAAGCGCGGCGACGAGGCCGCGGTCGAGGAAGCCCATTCCAGGATCATCGCCAAGCTGAGCGAGATCATCGGGCTGCTCAAGAAGGAGCGCTCGTCGATGGAAACCTACGGCAAGATCCTCGGCGAGACGTCGAGCGGGCTTGCCGCGCCGCAGCCCTTGTCGCGCGAGTTCCTCGAGAAGATCATCTCGGTCACCGCCACCGCGACCAGGACGTCGCTCGCCAGCCAGAAGGAGATCGTCAGCTCGATCGGCAGCAAGTCCGGCGAGTTGCAGTCGGTGAAGATGCAGCTCGAGGAATACAAGCGGCTGGCCGACACCGACGCGCTGACCCAGATTTCCAACCGCCGCGCCTTCGACCGCGCGCTCGGCGCGGTCTACGACAACAACCGCAACATCGTATTCAGCGCGCTGATCCTGGCCGACATCGACCGCTTCAAATCCGTCAACGACCGTTTCGGACATCCCGTCGGCGACCGCATCATCCAGATCGTCGCCAACCTGATCCGTTCCACCGTCAAGGCCGACGCCTTCGTGGCGCGCACCGGCGGCGAGGAATTCGCCATCATCCTCGAGGGCTGCGGCGAGGAAGCGACCTTCCGCTTCGCCGAGGACATCCGCCAGGCGGTGTTCGAGGCGCCCTTCGTCAACGTCGCCAAGGGCACCAATTACGGACCGATCACGGTCTCGCTCGGCATATGCATGGCGACGCAGGCGCAGAGCCCCGACGACCTCTACACCAAGGCCGACCGCGCCCTTTACGCGTCCAAGACCGCCGGGCGCAACCGCACCACGCGGTTCTCGGGTCTTAAGGAAGGCAATTTCGTCAAGAACTGGCTGCTCTACCGCGGCAATTGAGCCTGTCGTGCCCGGCAGCTCCGGGCGGGGAACGTCGCCGCTTCAGGGCCGGGGCCGCTGCTCAGCGATCAGCATCAGCCCGTGGGGATCGACGATCACCACCCGCTGCCGGCCGCTGATGACGATCTTCTTCTCCTCCCACGCGCTCATCACCCGGCTGACCGTGTGCAGCGTCGTCGCCGTCATCTCGGCGATGTCCTGCCGCGTGATCGGAAAGTCGATCTCGATCCCCTCGGCGGTCTTGCGCCCGGCCTGGTGCGCCAGCCTGAGCAGCGCATGCGCCACGCGCTGCTCCACCTGCGCCGTCACCAGCTCCAGCATGCGGGTGTGGGTGTCCTGGAGCCAGCGGCCGATGGTGCGGTAGGTGTTGGCGCCGAAGGAGGGGAACCGACGCGCCAGCTCGGCGAAGGCGCTGTTCGGCCACGCCACGACCACGCAGTCGACGGCGGCGATCGCCCGCGCCGGATAGGTGGCGCGCCCCATCGCCACCGCGAGCCCGAACATCTCGCCGGCATTGACATAGCGCGAGATGACCTGCTCGCCCTCGGGCGTGATCCGCACCACGCGCACATGGCCGTCGAGCAGCAGGAAGAAATGCTCCGTCGGCGCATCCTGCTCGAAGATGGCGCTGTCCCTGGGGTAGCGCGACGAGCGCGCCTGTTCGAGCACGTGGTCGAGATCGTCCGGCTCGAGCCCCTCGAACGGGGGCAGGCCGGCAATCACCGTTCGATCCAGCATCCCCACGCTCGCGGACCTCCGTGTCAGGCTTGTTGTCCGGCCGCGGACGCGCTGCGGCGGCCGGAAGATTCGACCGATCCGACGGCGGCGCGACCGTGCGGCGCAACGCCGCGCGTCCTGTTGTAACCTTTGTTTGCGCCAGCGCAAATCCTACATGCCTTACGGCGATTATCTTCACCCCAACGGCAGAGGCCGTCCACAGACCGGAAGGAAAGAACCATGAAGAAACTGATGATGCTGGCTGCTGCCGCGGTTGTCGCGATGGCTGGAGTTGCGGGCGCGGCCGAGCATGAAGTGAAGATGCTGAACAAGGGTGAGAAGGGCGCGATGGTGTTCGAGCCCGATTTCCTGAAGGTGGAGCTGGGCGACACGGTGAAGTTCGTGGTGGTCGACAAGGGCCACGACGCGCAGTCGATCAAGGGCATGCTTCCGGAGGGTGTGGCGGAGTTCAAGGGCAAGATCAACGAGGAGATCACGGTCAGCATCGACAAGGAAGGCGTCTACGGCGTCAAGTGCGCGCCGCACTATGCGATGGGCATGGTGATGCTGATCGTTGCCGGCGAGCCGGTCAACGCCGAGGCCGCGAAGGCGGTCAAGCAGCCGGGCAAGGCCAAGCAGACCTTCGCCGACCTGTTCGCCCAGCTCGAGCAGTAAGCCGCAGCCGCTGTCCTTGCCGGGAGACGCGCCCCGAGGCGCCTCCCGGCGGCACAGCCGCCTCGAGAGACTGTCGCGGCGAGCCATTTCAGGGGGAAACGATGGCGGGACGGGAAGAAGACCTGTTGCGCGCTGAATATGAGCGCTGCCATCCGGACGATGACTTCGACGAGTTGAGGCGCCGCGCCGCGTTCTCGAAGGAGGACAGGATGCTGCTGCAGGAATGGCGCGCCGCCATCCGCGCGCGCCTCGCGGCGGCCCCGGCACCCTGATCCCTGATGGCGTCCTGATCCGCCAGGAAGCCTCGACCTGTTCACGACAAGGCCCGGCGCTCGCGCGAGCGCCGGGCCTTGTCGTGTTCGCGGGCCGTCCGGCCGTGGCCGGACGAGGCTTACGCCTCGGCCGGAGCTTCGGCGGCGGCTGCTGCTTCGGCGGCCTTGGCCGCGGCCGCTTCCTCGGCGGCCTTGGCGGCGGCGAGGCGCTCCTGCGCCTTCTTGCCCGGCTGGCCCTTGGTCGGGTTCGAGCGGGCGTCGCGGGTCACGAGGCCGGCATCGGCGAGGAAGCGGGCGACGCGGTCGGTCGGCAGCGCGCCGTTCGACAGCCAGTGCTTGACGCGCTCCTCGTTGACCTTCACGCGCTCGCCGTCCTTGGGCAGCATCGGGTTCCAGGCGCCGAGCTGCTCGATGAAGCGGCCGTCGCGCGGGCTGCGCACGTCGGCGACGACGATGTGGTAGTAGGGGCGCTTCTTGGAGCCGGCGCGGGCAAGGCGGATTTTCAGAGCCATTCGATCTTTCTCCTGTCGGACTGTACGTTTGCTGTTGTCTGGATTTGCCTGCCGCCCTGTCAGGCCGCCCTGTCAGGACGGGCGGGTGACGAGGTCGGCGTTCTTCGAGCCCGCCGCGATCGCCTCGTGATGGCGGATGACGTGCGGGATGATGAAGCCGAGATATTTCTCGGTGAAATCGGGGTTGAAGCGGGCGTCCTCGGCCAGCCGGCGCAGCCGAGCGATCTGCTCGGCCTCGCGCGTCAGGTCGGCCGGCGGCAGCTTGTGCTCGGCCTTGAGGCGGCTGACCGCCTCGGTGCAGCGGAAGCGCTCGGCGAGCATGTAGATGATCGCCGCGTCGATATTGTCGATCGAGGCGCGCAGGTCGCTCAGAAGCACGCGCGCGCGCTGGACGTCGTCGTTTTCGTCGGTCATCTCCGCTCCCTCACTTCTTCTTCGGGAAACCGGGCAGGCCCGGCAATCCGCCGAGCCCCGGCAGGCCGCCGGGCAGCGCGTTGCCCGGCCCCTTCGGCAAGCCTTTCGGCAGGCCGCCGCCGAGGCCGGCGGCCTCGGCCTGCTTCTGCAACGCCTCGAGCTGCCTGGGGTCCATCCGCGACAGATCGGGCATGCCGCCCATCATGCCGCCGCCGAGGCCACCCAGCCCCATCTTCGAGGCGAGGCCGCCCATGGCCGCGCGCATCATGCCGCCGCCCTTGCCCTTGCCGCCCATGGCCTTCATCATGTCGGCCATCTGGCGGTGCATCTTCAACAGCTTGTTGATCTGCGCCGCGTCGGTGCCGGAGCCGGCGGCGATGCGTTTCTTGCGCGAGTGCTTCAACAGGTCGGGGTTGGCGCGCTCGGCCCTGGTCATCGACTGGATGATGGCGATCTGGCGGCCGAACATCCTGTCGTCGAAGCCGGCGGCGGCCATCTGGTCCTTCATCTTGCCCATGCCGGGCATCATGCCCATGATGCCGCCCATGCCGCCCATCTTCTGCATCTGGCGAAGCTGGTCGGCGAGGTCGTTCAGGTCGAACTTGCCCGACTGCATCTTCTTCGCCATCGCCGCGGCCTTTTCCGCGTCGAGGGTTTCGGCGGCCTTTTCGACGAGGCTGACGATGTCGCCCATGCCGAGGATGCGGTCGGCGATGCGCTTGGGATGGAACTCCTCCAGCGCGTCCATCTTCTCGCCGGTGCCGATCAGCTTGACCGGGCGGCCGGTGACGGCGCGCATGGAAAGGGCTGCACCCCCGCGCCCGTCGCCGTCCATGCGGGTCAAGACGAGGCCGGTGACGCCGACGCGCTCGTTGAAGTTGCGCGCCAGATTGACCGCGTCCTGGCCGGTCAGCGAATCGGCGACGAGCAGGATCTCGTGCGGGTTCGATACGGCCTTGATCTCGGCCATCTCGGCCATCAGCGGCTCGTCGATATGGGTGCGGCCGGCGGTGTCGAGGATGACGACGTCATAGCCGCCGAGCTTGCCCGCCTGCACCGAGCGCCGCGCGATCTCGACCGGGGTCTGGCCGGCGACGATCGGCAGCGTGGCGACGCCGGTCTGCTCGCCGAGCTGGCGCAACTGCTCCTGCGCGGCCGGACGGCGCGTGTCGAGCGACGCCATCAGCACGCGTCTGCCCTGGCGCTCGGAGAGCCGCCTGGCGATCTTGGCCGAGGTCGTGGTCTTGCCCGAGCCCTGGAGGCCGACCATCATGACGACGACCGGGGCCGGCGCGTTCAGGTCGATGCTTTCGCCCTCGGAGCCGAGCATGGCGACGAGCTCGTCATGGACGATCTTGACCACCATCTGGCCGGGCTTGATCGATTTCAGCACCTCGGCGCCGACGGCCTTCTCGCGCACCTTGTCGACGAAGGAACGCACGACCTCGAGCGCGACGTCGGCCTCGATCAGCGCGCGGCGCACCTCGCGCAGCGCGGCCGCGACGTCGGCCTCGGAGAGCGCGCCGCGGCCGGTCAGGCCGTTCAATATGGAGCCGAGGCGCTCCTGAAGCGACTCAAACATTCTTGCCTCCGCGGCGCGGGCACGCCTCGGTTTTCCTCATGTCCCTGTCGGGCCTGCGGCCCTCCGCGCCTCTTGGGCGCTCCTGAAGTGGTTCAAACATCCGCTTTTCCCGTTCCCTGACGCGCTGGACCCGCCAGAGAGGTAGTGGCCCGGCGCCCGGATGCAAAACCCCAAAACCGAAAAGCACCCGGGGGCGCATCGCGCTGCCGGGTGTTGACCTCCGGGATCGTCGTCTTCTTCGGTGGAAGAAGCGCCCCGGTCGGCGGCTCGGAGTTGGCACTCGTCGCTGAATTCTCCGGGCTCTAGACAGGAAAGTCCGGCGAAAGTCAAGCGTTGCCGGCATTGGCGGGGGGATCGGACGGCCACGACATCGGCGTCTCCTCGCCGCCGAATCGCATCGACGGTAACGCAAAGGCAACGCCGGCGGGATATCAGACGGGATCAACCTTTTGTCAGGCAGGTGACAACGGGTTCCCGGCTTGGCAGAATCGCGCCGACGGGACGTTTCGCGCGAACAAGGAGACAGGAATGGCAGCAGGTATCAGGGGCGGGATTGTCGCGGCGGCGCTAGTGCTGCTCGCGCTTTCCGGCGGCGCGGCGCAGGCGGCGTCATGCGGCAAGACGGGCGCGGGCTTCGATGCCTGGAAGGCGGAATTCGCCGGCGAGGCCAAGGCGGCGGGCGTCAAGGGCAGGGGGCTTTCGGCGCTGGCCGGCGCGCAATACGCCACGGCGACCATCAAGGCCGACCGCGCGGTCAAGAAGGCGTTCAGCGGCTCGGTCCAGGATTTCATGCAGCGCCGCGGCGCCTCGACCATCATCTCCAAGGGCCGCTCGCTGAAGAAGTCGAACGCGGCGCTGTTCGACAAGATCGAGCGCCAGTACGGCGTGCCGCCCGGCGTGATCCTGGCGATCTGGGGCATGGAGACCGGCTTCGGCTCGTATATGGGCAAGCAGAACACGGTCTCGGCCATCCTCACGCTGGCCTATGACTGCCGCCGCCCGGACTTCTTCAGGCCGCACGCGCTGGCGGCGCTGAAGCTGGTCGACAGCGGCGCGCTGAGCACGGGTTCGGTCGGCGCCATGCATGGCGAGATCGGCCACACCCAGTTCCTGCCCGGCAACGTCCTGAAATACGGCGTCGGCAGCAGGAACCTGCTCGACCGCGAGACCGCGCTCACCTCGACGGCCAACTTCCTGCGCGGCCATGGCTGGAAGCCCGGCGCGAGCTATCAGGCCAATATGGGCGCGATCGCCGGCTGGAACGCGGCGCGCGTCTACCAGCAGGCCATCGCCATCATGGCCGAGGCGATCGACAAGTGAGGCGGCATCGCGCCTGAGAACAAAAGGGCTGCCCTTCGGCAGCCCTTTTCATCTTCGGCCTTGTCGGCCCGGGATCAGCCGTTGCGCTTCCTCGAAGCGAGCGTGCGCAGCCTGAGCGCGTTCAGGCGGATGAAGCCTTCCGCGTCCTTCTGGTCGTAGGCGCCGCGGTCGTCCTCGAAGGTGACGAGCGCGTCGGAATAGAGCGACTTCGGCGAACGGCGGCCGGTGACGATGACGTTGCCCTTGTAGAGCTTCAGCCTGACCTCGCCCTCGACCTCCTCCTGGCTCTTGTCGATCAGCGCCTGGAGCATCTCGCGCTCGGGCGAGAACCAGAAGCCGTTATAGATCAGCTCGGCATAGCGCGGCATCAGCTCGTCCTTGAGATGCGCCGCACCCCGGTCGAGCGTGATCGATTCGATGGCGCGATGGGCGGCGAGCAGGATGGTGCCGCCGGGCGTCTCGTAGACGCCGCGCGACTTCATGCCGACGAAGCGGTTCTCGACCAGGTCGATGCGGCCGATGCCGTTGTCGCGGCCGAGATCGTTCAACGCGGCGAGCAGGGTGGCCGGCGACATCTCCCTGCCGTCGATGGCGACCGCGTCGCCCTTCCGGAAGCTAACCGCGATCTCGGTCGCCTTGTCCGGCGCGTCCATCGGCGAGATGGTGCGCATGTGGACATATTCCGGCGGCTCCTGCCACGGGTCCTCCAGCACCTTTCCTTCCGAGGACGAGTGCAGCAGGTTGGCGTCGACCGAGAACGGCGCCTCGCCCTTCTTGTCCTTGGCCACCGGGATCTGGTGTTTCTCGGCGAAGTCGAGCAGGTCGGTGCGCGACTTGAATTCCCAGTCGCGCCACGGCGCGATCACCTTGATGTCCGGGTTCAACGCATAGGCCGACAGCTCGAAGCGGACCTGGTCGTTGCCCTTGCCGGTCGCGCCGTGGGCGATGGCGTCGGCGCCGGTCTCGGCGGCGATCTCGACCAGGCGCTTGGAGATCAGCGGCCGGGCGATCGAGGTGCCGAGCAGGTAGATGCCCTCATACTGCGCGTTGGCGCGGAACATCGGGAAGACGAAGTCGCGCACGAACTCCTCGCGCACGTCCTCGATGTAGATCTCCTTGATGCCGAGCATCTCGGCCTTGGCGCGCGCCGGCTCCAGCTCGCCGCCCTGGCCGAGATCGGCGGTGAAGGTCACGACCTCCGCGCCGAGCTCGGTCTGGAGCCATTTCAGGATGATCGAGGTGTCGAGCCCGCCCGAATAGGCAAGCACCACCTTCTTGACGTCTTTCCACTTGGCCATGGTTTCCCCGCTTTGCGCCGGTTCGGAATTTGCGGCCCTTTTAGCAGGAATGCCACGCCGGACAAGGAGGGGAGCGCGAACGGAACCGCCGCGTGGTGACGGGCGGATCGGACCGTTCATCGGTTTGTGAAGCCGGCCGGCCTTGCCGATCCGCCTGCTGCCGCTAGGATCGCGAAAACCGATTCAGTCGTTTCGATCGCAAGGGGAAGACGCTTGGTGACACCTTCCGGCGCAAACCTGCCGTGGCTTTCCGCGGCGCTCGCCGCATCGGCGGTCCTCGTTTCCGCCTCCGTGGCGCTGGCGCAGGCCGGCGACCGCTGGGCCGCGCACGAGTTCGAGGCGCGCGCGATCCTGCCGGCGGCCACGGGCGCGAGGGGGGGCGCGACGAAGGTCATGGGCGCGGCGCTCGCCTGCGACGCGCAGCGCTGGCGGCTGGACCTGACGCTGGCCGAGGACGCGGCCGCGGCCGACGGCGACGCCGTGCTCGAAATCGACAGCCGGGCGTTCGAGCTGAAGGCCGTCGCCTCGGCCGGGAGCCTCGCGCTCGCCGTGCCGCGCGCGGCGGTCGAGCCCTTGAAGGAAGGTATCCGCATGCGGCTCGACTTCGCCGGCGCGCTCGACGCGGCGGTCGGCGACGCCGCGTTCGCGCTGCGCGGCTCGCGGCTCGCCATCACGGCGGCGCAGGACCGCTGCTCGCTCCGCGACATGACGGCCTACACGCCGGTCACGTTCACGCCCTTCACCTCCTACCTGAAGCTCGCGCGCGAGCTGCGCAGGGACGACATCGCCGCGTTCCGGCTGTCCACCGCCTCCGAGCCGGAACTGACGGCGGCGATGGCCGAATTCGCCGGCGACAGGCGCGTGCTGTTCACCCGGCTGTGCGGCTCGTCCTGGTATTACGGCGCGTCGGGCTGCAACGTCACCGGCTTCGCCCCCGATGCGACTGCCTCCGATGCGGGCGCCGGCGGCTGGCGCACGGTCTATGACAGCGAGAACGTCCATCCCTACATCGACCCCGGCGCGGTGACGGACGGCTGGCCCGACATCGTCACCCTGCCGGCGCGCACCGGCGGCCCCGGCCTGGTCTGGCGCTGGGACGGCAAGGCCTACGCGCTCAAGGGCGAGCTGCCGGAAGCGGACGGCGCCGGCATCGAGACCGCGCGGGAATAGCGGCCGCCGACCCCCGTTCCCCGCGCGAAGCCCCTCGCGCGGCTTTCGGCGATGCGGTATAGAGTGCGGGTTTCCAACCCGGCGGCTTCATCATGGCAATCGCGAACTTCGTGCCCGACCTCTCCGTCATCCTCCAGTTCGCGGTGGCGGTGTTCGTCATCGCCATCACGCCCGGCCCCGACATGACGCTGTTCGTCGGGCGGGCGCTGAGCCAGGGCAGGTCGGCGGGCCTGGCCTGCATGGCCGGCGCCATGACCGGCATCATGATCCACACCCTTCTCGTCGCGCTCGGCCTGTCGGCGCTGATCGTCGCCTCGCCGCAGGCGTTCTTCGTGCTCAAGGTGGTGGGCGCGGGCTATCTGATCTGGCTCGCTTTCCAGGCGATCCGCAACGGCTCGGCCTTCTCGCCCGATGCGAGGCCCGAAAAGCAGAGCCCCTTCTTCCGCAACTGGGCGCTCGGGCTGACGATCAACCTGCTCAACCCGAAGATCGTGCTGTTCTTCATGACCTTCCTGCCGCAATTCGTCTCGGCCGGCGATCCTTACGCGCCGCACAAGCTGCTGTTCCTCGGCCTGCTGTTCATCCCGCTGTCGCTGCCGGTGACGGTGCCGATGGTGCTGGCGGCCGATTCGTTCTCGGCCATGCTGAAGCGCGCGCCGCGCATCATGCGCGCGACGGACTACCTGTTCGCCGGGGTGTTCTCTGCCTTCGCCTTCAGGATCCTGACCGCGACGGCGAAGTAAGGCTTCACGCCTCGCCGTGCCCGGCGATCATCATCGCTTCCAGCGCCAGCCGGTCGGTCTTTCGCATCCGCTCCGATTCCGACTTCAGCTGGCCGCAGGCGGCGAGGATGTCGCGGCCGCGCGGGGTGCGGATCGGCGAGGCGTAGCCGGCATTGTTGATATAGTCGGCGAACTTCTCGATCGTCTCCCAGTCCGAGCACTGGTAGTTGGTGCCGGGCCAGGGGTTGAACGGGATCAGGTTGATCTTGGCCGGGATGCCCTTCAACAGCCGCACCAGTTCCTTGGCGTCGTCGAGGCTGTCGTTGACGTCCTTCAGCATCACATATTCGAAGGTGATGCGCCGGGCGTTGGAAAGGCCGGGATAGCGCCGGCAGGCGTCCATCAGCTCCTTCAGCGGGTACTTCTTGTTGATCGGCACCAGCATGTCGCGCAGATCGTCGCGCACCGCGTGCAGCGAGATCGCCAGCATCACGCCGATCTCCTCGCCGGTGCGGGCGATCTCGGGCGTGACGCCGGAGGTCGACAGCGTGATGCGCCGCTTCGACAAGGACAGCCCGTCGCCGTCCGAGGCGATCAGCAGCGCCTTCTTGACGCTCTCGAAATTGTAGAGCGGCTCGCCCATGCCCATCATGACGATGTTCGACACCTTGCGCCCTTCCGCCGGCACGATGGCGCCGTCCGGCGTATCGCTGTCGGGGAAGTCGCCGAGCCGGTCGCGCGCGGTCATCAGCTGGGTGAGGATTTCCTCGGCGGTGAGGTTGCGCACCAGCTTCTGGGTGCCGGTGTGGCAGAACGAGCAGGTCAGCGTGCAGCCGACCTGTGACGAGATGCACAGCGTGCCGCGCCCCTCCTCGGGGATGTAGACGGTCTCGATCTCGACCGGGCGGCCGGCGCCGCGCGGCGGGAACCGGAACAGCCACTTGCGGGTGCCGTCCTGCGAGATCTGCTCTTCCACCACCTCCGGCCGCGCGATGGTGAAGTGGCGGTCGAGCGCGGCGCGCAGGTCCTTGGAGATGTTGAGCATCTGCGCGAAGTCGGAAACGCCGCGCACATAGAGCCAGTGCCAGAGCTGCTGCACCCGCATCCTGCGCTGGCGCTCGGGCACGCCGGCCACGGCCAGCGCCTCGGCCATTTCCTGCCGGTCCATGCCGATCAGCGACGGCTTTTCGGGCAGGCGCGCGGAAACGGCGAGCGCGGCGCGCGTGGCAGGCGAGGTCAGGTCGAGCGAAAGGGTCATGGCCGGTCAAAGATAGGGGCGGCGGTGGCCGCATGCCAGTGTCAGGCGGCGCTGATAGCAGAACGGGGCCGCTTCGTCACGGCCCCGTCCCGGATTCGTCCGTCCTCGGGGCCTTGCCCGGCCTACTGACAGGTCTGGATCGAGTTCAGCGCCGCGGTGATGCCGCGCAGCGAGAAGGTGTAGCTGGTCGGGTTGCCGCGTCCGGAGGTGGCCTGCACCTTCATGTCGGCGCCGCCGCGCATGGCGGCGATCAACTGCGGCTCCTCGGCGGCGTTCTCCAGCCATGCCGACTTGCCGCGCGTGAACATCGAGAACGAGCGGTCGCCGACCGTCACCTTGACCTTCGAGTTCGACTGGAAGTCGTAGGAGGCGATGAACTGCGGCTCGTAGGAGACGTTCTGGCCCGGCTTCTGGCTGACGAAGAAGAAGATGTCGCCGTGGTTGAGGCTGGCCGGCTGCTTGTCGGTCGGAATGGTCAGCACGTAGCAGACCTTGCCGTTGTTGGCCGTGTACGAATAGGTGCCCCAGGCATTGTGCTGGCCGATCTTGGTCGCTCCCTGAGCGAGGGCCGGCGTGGCGGCCGCGAGCAGCGCGAGGCAGGAGATGGTCGATATGATTCCGCGCATCGTCTTAGCGTTATCCCTGTGCGTGGTCGTGTTCGGGTGAGGGCCGGTCGATCCAGGACCCAATCGTTTCATTTTGAATTAATCAGGGTTACGAAAGGGTGAACCTGACCACGAAAAAAGCCCCGCCGCTTCGAAAACCCCGGCTGCCGCGCGTTTTTCCGTCTGCTTGCGCGCAGGCAACCGCATCCCTTCCCGATGGTTCAAAAGGGCAAAAGCGGCAAGAGTTTGACCTGGAAAGCGCACGCGCCGCCTAAAGCGCGTCGTCTTCCTCCAGCGCCTCGCGGGCCATCTGGCGGTGCGCCGGCTTGATGTGGCCGCGGATCGCGGCGATCGCCGCCATCAGCACGGCCGCGTCGTCGGTGAAGCCGAAGCCGAGGATGAAATCGGGGATCATGTCGACCGGCATCACGAAATAGGCCAGGGCGGCGAGGAGCGTCCCGCGCACCTTCAGCGGCGTGTCGCGGTCGAGCGCGGTGAAGTAGCCGGCGACCACGTCCTCCATGAACGGGAGCTGGCGCGCAGCGCGCTTTGCCGTCCGCCAGAACCCGGCGCGCACGTCGGCCTCGCGCCGCGCGTTCTCGCGCGCGCCGGCAGGCTTCAGGATTTCGCCGATCTCGCCTTGGTCGATCATGGATGGGCTCCCTTTCGCACCGAAAGATGGGAGCGGCCGGACGTCGATGCAAGGTGGGGGACGGCAAGGTGGGGGACGGCAGAGCGGGGCGCGGCAGGGCGGGCGTCAAAACCCGGCGGCGAGCTCCGCCACGCGCCGGCGCGGCGCCGGCAGGCCGTCCATGCGCGAGCCGGCGAGCCGGGCCAGCGCGGCCGGATTCTCGATGCGCACCTCGTTGGGCGAGAGATGGCAGATGATGCGCCGCCGCCGCAGCTCGCTGAACGAGCGGCTCGCCGTTTCCTGGGTGATGCCGAGATGGTCGGCGATCTCGCGCCGCGTCAGCGGCAGGTAGACCTCGTCGCCGTCCGGGTCGCAGATTTCCGACAGCCGCTCGATCAGGCTCGCCACCCGCTCCAGCGCCGTCTTGCGGCCGAGCATGGCGGTGTGGCCCTGGACGCGGCGCAGCGAGGCGCGCAGCCGCCGCGACAGGTCGCGCTGCAAGGCCGGCGCCTCCTCCGCCCGCGCCATGTCGTAGCTGGTGATGGTGGCGAAGGTCAGCGTCTCGGCGGTGCAGCCGTGCACGCCGTCGCTTTCCCAGGCGCACAGTTCGCCCGGGCCGACCAGGTCGACGATATGGCGGCGGCCGTCGCAGAAGACGTGCGAAAGCATGACAAGCCCCTCGTCGACGACATAGACGCGGCTTGCCCGGTCATGCTCGCGGAACACCAGCTCGCGCGGCGAATAAAGCCTGGTATTGCGGCCGCAATCGCCGGCCTGTCCGGCAGTCCTGACGGGAAAGGTCTTCTCCACAACGCCCATGCCCGAACCCTTTGCCTCGCATCCCGCCTCCCGGAACCGGACAATGCTGGAAATCGCGTGAAAGGACCTTGCGCCAGATCAAGCGGGGCCGGGCCGCGCGGAAGCGCCGGGCCGGACGTGTCCCGCGGATAGATGCAAAGCGGGCGGAAACGAAAAACGGGGGAAGCGATGCTTCCCCCGAACGCCCCCGGTTCGCGGCCGTCTTTGATGCGCGGCCGCCGGCCCCCGCCATAGCCCCTACTTGGAGATCATCAGCTCCGGCCGCGGCGTCGCTGACGAGTTCGGCGGCAGGATCGGATAGCTGACGTCGGGCTGCTCGCCGGTCAGCGTGTGGAGGAAGGCGACGATGGCGTCGACTTCCGTTTCCTCGAGCTCGGCACCGAGCTGCGAGGTCGCCATGATGCCGACCGCCTGCTTCAGGTCCCACACCCCGCCGCTGTGGAAATAGGGCGCGGTGAGCCCGACATTGCGCAGCGACGGCGCGCGGAAGACATATTCGTCGCTCGCGGTTTCCGTGACCGAGAAGCGGCCCTTGTCGTCCGGCGGCAGGATTTCGGCGCCCGGCCGGGCCACGACGCCGAAGGCGTAGTAGTCGCCGCCGCCGACATTGACGCCGTTGTGGCAGGAGGCGCAGCCGCTGTCCATGAACAGCCTCAGGCCCTCTTTCTCGGTGTCGTTCAGCACCGCGTTGTTGCCTTCGAGGAACTGGTCGAAGCGGGAGCCGGGCGTGATCAGCGTCGCCTCGAACACCTCGATCGCCTTGGCGACGTTGTCGAAGGTCACGGGCTCGGCCTCGCCGGGGAAGGCGGCCGCGAAGCGCTTCGGATATTCCGGCATGCTGTTCAGCACCGCCAGCACCCGGTCGGGCGTGGCGTTCATCTCCACCGCGGCCTGGATCGGGCCCTTGGCCTGCTCCTTCAGGTCCTCGGCGCGGCCGTCCCAGAACTGGGCGACGTTGAAGAAGGCGTTGAACACGGTCGGCGCGTTGCGCGGGCCGCTCTGCCAGCCATGGCCGACCGAGGTCTCCAGCCCGTCGACGCCGCCGATGCCGAGATTGTGGCAGGTGTTGCAGGAAAACAGGTGGCTCGACGACAGGCGCGGCTCGAAGAACAGCATCTTGCCGAGCTCGACCTTCTCGCGGGTGATCGAGTTGCCTTCCGGCGCCGGCTGCACGGTCGGGATCGGCTCGAACAGGGCCTGCGCGTCGGTGCGCAGCTCGCTGTCGTCAATGGCGGCGTCCTGCGCCAGGGCGGGGCAGGCGAGAAGAACGGCCACACTGACCGCGTACGCTAGCTTCGATTTCATGGCTCTCTCCATCGTGGCTGGGCGAATTTGCGAATTGGCCAAATCATAGCCGGGCGGAAAGGCCGGGGTGTTGCGATAGATCATGCCGGCATGGCGCGGGTTGTCGCAGGCGGCGGGCCGATGTCGGGCCGGGTCCGGCGGTACGGCGCAAACTCCCTTTCCGTTTTCGGCGCGAATGCTTTATAGCGGCACGCCATGACCAGAACCCCGCTTTCCCATATCCGCAACTTCTCCATCGTCGCCCATATCGACCATGGCAAGTCGACGCTCGCCGACCGGCTCATCCAGATGACCGGCTCGCTGGAGGAGCGCGAGATGAAGGACCAGGTGCTCGACGCGATGGACATCGAGCGCGAGCGCGGCATCACCATCAAGGCCAACACGGTGCGTCTCGAATACGACGCGAAGAACGGCGAGCACTATGTGCTCAACCTGATCGACACGCCGGGCCATGTCGACTTCGCCTACGAAGTGTCGCGCAGCTTGCGCGCCTGCGAGGGCTCGCTCCTGGTGGTCGACGCCAGCCAGGGCGTCGAGGCGCAGACGCTGGCCAACGTCTACCAGGCCATCGACGCCGACCACGAGATCGTCGTGGTCCTGAACAAGATCGACCTGCCGGCGGCCGAGCCCGAGCGCATCAAGGAGCAGGTCGAGGAGGTGATCGGCCTCGACGCCTCCGACGCGGTGATGATCTCGGCCAAGACCGGCATCGGCATCGGCGAGGTGCTGGAGGCCATCGTCAACCGGCTGCCGGCGCCGAAGGCCGGCGACGCCGACGCGCCGTTGAAGGCGATGCTGGTCGACAGTTGGTACGACGCCTATCTCGGCGTCATCGTGCTGGTGCGCGTCGTCGACGGCGTGCTGAGAAAAGGTCAGCAGATCCGCATGATGGGCACCGGCGCCAAGTACCACGTCGACCGCGTCGGCGTGCTGACGCCGAAGATGGTGATGGTCGAGGAGCTGGCGCCCGGCGAGCTCGGCTTCATCACCGCGAGCATCAAGGAGGTGGCCGACACCCGTGTCGGCGACACCATCACCGACGACCGCCGCCCGACCGAAAACGCGCTGCCCGGCTTCAAGCCGGCGCAGCCGGTGGTGTTCTGCGGCTTGTTCCCGGTCGACGCCGCAGACTTCGAGGATTTGCGCGCGGCCATGGGCAAGCTGCGGCTGAACGACGCCTCGTTCTCGTTCGAAATGGAGACCTCGGCCGCGCTCGGCTTCGGCTTCCGCTGCGGCTTCCTCGGCCTGCTGCATCTGGAGATCATCCAGGAGCGGCTGGAGCGCGAGTTCGACCTCGACCTGATCGCCACCGCGCCGTCGGTCGTCTACCGCCTCCACATGACCGACGGCACGATGCGCGAGCTGCACAACCCGGCCGACATGCCCGACGTGGTCAAGATCGACCGTATCGAGGAGCCGTGGATCAGGGCGACGATCCTGACGCCGGACGACTATCTCGGCGCGATCCTGAAACTGTGCCAGGAGCGGCGCGGCGTGCAGGTCGACCTCTCCTATGTCGGCAAGCGCGCCATGGCGACCTACGACCTGCCGCTGAACGAGGTGGTGTTCGATTTCTACGACCGGCTGAAGTCGATCTCCAAGGGCTACGCCTCGTTCGACTACCAGTTGACCGACTATCGCGAGGGCGACCTCGTCAAGATGTCGATCCTGGTCAACGAGGAGCCGGTCGACGCGCTGTCGATGCTCGTCCACCGCTCGGCGGCGGAAAAGCGCGGCCGCGTCATGTGCGAGAAGCTGAAGGACCTGATCCCCAAGCACATGTTCAAGATCCCGATCCAGGCGGCGATCGGCGGCAAGGTCATCGCCCGCGAGACCATCTCGGCCCTGCGCAAGGACGTCACCGCCAAGTGCTATGGCGGCGACGTCACCCGCAAGCGCAAGCTTCTGGAGAAGCAGAAGGAAGGCAAGAAGCGCATGCGGCAGTTCGGCAAGGTCGAAATCCCGCAGGCCGCCTTCATCGAGGCGCTGAAGATGGGCGATAGCTGATCTTCTTGTCCGTTCTGGACAAATCGCCTATTCTTCGGCGATGAAATCCTTCTCCGCTTCCGACGCCAAGAACCGTTTCGGCCAGTTGCTCGACATGGCGCAGGCCGGGCCGGTGCGCGTGCAGCGGCAGGGGCGCGACGTCGCCATCGTCATGTCGCCGGAGGAGTTCCGCCGCATGGCCGAGGCCGCGCGCGGGAGCGTCAACCCGGCCGTCGAACGGCTTCACGCCGAGAGCGCGGCGCGCTGGGCCGCCGTCTACGAGGCGCTGGCGAGGTAGGTGGACTATCTCGCGCTCGAGGAGGTGCTCTACATCCATGGCGAGCAGTTGCGCCTGTTCGGCGGGGCTGGGGGCGTGCGCGACCATGGCCTGATCCAATCGGCGCTGCTGCGCCCGCAGACCGGCTATTATGCCGACCTTGTCGAGCAGGCGTGGCGGCGCTGTGGGAAAGTCTCGCCATGAACTACGGCTTCATCGACGGCAACAAGCGCGTCGCCTTCGCCGCGATGGACATCTTCCTCGGGCTGAACGGCGCGCGGCTGGAAGCCGAGCCTGCCGCCGTCATCGCCTTCATCTACCGGCATCTCGAGGCCGGCACCTTCCGCAAGCCGGTTCTCGACGAATGGCTGCGCCACCATGTGAAAACGATCGGATAGTCCATGCGCGCATTGATCCAACGTGTCTCTTCCGCCTCCGTCACCGTCGACGGAACCGTCGCGGGCGAGATCGGGCCGGGCCTCCTGGTGCTGGTCTGCGCCATGCAGGGCGACACGGAAAAGCAGTCGGAATGGCTGGCGGGCAAGGTCGTCAGGCTGCGCATCTTCCGAGACGAGGAAGGCCGCATGAACCGCTCGCTCGCCGACATCGGCGGCGCGGCGCTGGTCGTCAGCCAGTTCACGCTCGCCGCCGAGACCAAGGGCAACCGGCCGGGCTTCTCGACGGCGGCCGCGCCCGACGAGGGCAAGCGCCTCTACGGGCATTTCTCGGCGGCGATCGCCGCGCAGGGCGTGCGCGTCGCCAACGGCATCTTCGGCGCCGACATGAAGGTCGCGCTCGTCAATGACGGGCCGGTGACGATCTGGCTCGACACCGAGGCCTGAGCGCTTCTAGAGCTCCCCCCTGAGCGCGGAGAGCATCATCGCCCGCACCCGGGCCTCGACCTCGCGGGCAATCGCCTTGCGGTCGGCTTCGGGACCGAACGCGACCGGCTCGCCGAAATGGACCTCGACGTCGATGCCGCCCTGGCGCAGCAGCGCGGCCAGATGCGGCACCAGCGTCTGGTCGCCGATCCACGCCGCCCGCATCCGCTCGCGCCGGCTCATCGGCATGCCGTGAAGTCGCGTGTAGACGATGGCGACCGGCTGGACGACGGCGTCTTCTTCCGGCCCGCCGCCCACCGCGCCCATCGCCATCTGCGCCGCCGCGAACAGGCTCGACTTGAACGGCAGCAGCGTGTTGCCGTCAGAGGTGGTGCCTTCGGGAAACAGCACCATCGGCTCGCCGCGCGCCAGCCGCGCCGCGATCTCGCCCGCCTGGTCGCCGGCCAGGCCGCGCCGCGTCCGGTCGATGAACACGGTGCGCTGGAGCTTCGCCAGCCGGCCGAACAGCGGCCAGCCCGACACTTCCGCCTTGGCGATGAAATGGACGTCGGTCGCGGCGCCCAGCGCCATGATGTCGGTCCACGAGACATGGTTGGCGGCGATCAGCAGCGGCCGCGCCAAAGCCGGCGCGCCGTGAACGCGGACGCGCAGGCCGAGCAGGCGCACGACCATGCGGTGCCACAGGCGCGGCACAAGGCGCTCGTCGAGGAACGGCGCGCGCAGCGCCAGCGCCTGCCATGCCATCAAAGGCGGGGTGGCGGCCGCGAAGGCGGCGAGCGCGAGGGCGAGCCGCGTCGCGCCGGTGATGTTTGTTCCCGTGATGTCTGCCGTCCGTTTCGCCATCGCCGCGCCCGGAGCCGGTTTCCGCGCCGTTCTAGCGCAGGTCGCGGCGCATGACGAGCGCGGCTGTCTTCGTCGCGCCCGGCCTGTCGTAATAGGCGGGGCGGCGGCCGACCTCCTCGAAGCCGAGCCGGCGGTAGAGCGCGATCGCCGGCTGGTTGGTTTCGTCGACCTCGAGGAACAGCGCCTCGGCGCGCTCGCCGTGGAGATGGCGCAGCACCGCCTCCATCAGCTCGCGGCCGAGCCCGTGCCGACGCCACGCCCGGGCGACCGCGATGGTCAGGATCTCGCCCTCGCTGGCGGCGAGGCGGGCGAGCACGAAGCCGGCCGGCGCTTCCGCGCGATGGCCGACCCGCCACGCGCCGAAGCCGAACACCGGCGGCTGCGACAACAGCGCCTCGAACTCGCCGCCCGACCACGGCCGGACGAAATCCTCGCGATGGATGGCGGGCAGGAACCGCGCGTCGTCCGCGCCCAGTCGCTCGACGGCGAATTCGTCCGCGCGCGAAAGGAACGGTATCTTCACGGCACGGCCTTTCGCGGCAGGGCGAAGCCGTCCTGCGGCCTGGCGTCGGCGTCGCGCAGATAAAGCGGCCGCGGCCTGTCCGGCGGCGCGCCCGCCGCCAGCCTCTCCGCGCCGAGCCGGGCATAGGTGGCGATGTCGGCGGTCCTTCCCGTCGCGTGCAAGGCGTCTTCCCCCATCTTGCCAAGGGTGTCGCGAAGGATGTCGCGAATCCGTGCGTCCGCGGCCTCCACTGCAAGCGCGGCCGGGCCGAAAATCAACTCGCCGGCGGCGGAAAAGACCGCGACATAGACCTGCCCGCGTCCGGCCTCGATCCGCGCCACCACCGGCCGGCCGGGATTCCCGTCCCGCGCCTCGGCCGCCAGCGCCTCCAGCGTGGTGACGCCGACGGCCGGCGCCTTCAGCGCCAGCGCCAGCCCGCGCGCGGCCGCCACCCCGACGCGAACTCCGGTGAACGAGCCCGGCCCGACCGAAACGGCGATGCCGTCGAGATCGCCGAAAGAGGTTCCGGCATCCGCGAGCGCGGCGTCGATCACCGCCATCAGGTGCTCGGCATGGCCCTTGCCGAGGTCGAGCACGGCGCGGCCGCGTTCGCCCGCGCGCGCGTCCCAGACGCTGGCCGCGCAGAGATGGGCGGCGGTGTCGATCGCCAGCAGGCGCATGGCGGTCTTTCGGCTCAGCCCGCCCGGTCGCGGGCCTTCAGCTCCAGCCGGCGGGCGTGGAGCACCGGCTCGGTGTAGCCGGAAGGCTGCTCGCGGCCCTTGAAGACGAGGTCGAGCGCGGCCTGGAAGGCGATGGACCTGTCGAAGTCGGGCGCCATCGGCCGGTAGAGCGGATCGTCCGCGTTCTGGCGGTCGACCACGGCGGCCATCTCCCTCATCACCGCCATCACCTCGTCCCTGGCGACGACGCCGTGGTGCAGCCAGTTGGCCAGGTGCTGCGAGGAGATGCGCAGCGTGGCGCGGTCCTCCATTAGGCCGACATCGTTGATGTCGGGCACCTTGGAGCAGCCGACGCCCTGGTCGATCCAGCGCACGACATAGCCGAGGATGCCTTGGGCGTTGTTGCGGATTTCCTGGCGCTTGTCGTCGTCCGACCAGTTGGGCCGCGCCGCCACCGGCACCGACAGGATGTCGGACAGTTTTGCGCGCGGGCGGCTCCTGAAACCCTCCTGCACGGCATGGACGTCGACGCGGTGGTAATGGGTGGCATGCAGCGTCGCCGCCGTCGGCGACGGCACCCAGGCGGTGTTGGCGCCGGCTTTCGGGTGGGCGATCTTCTGTTCCAGCATCGCCGCCATCAGGTCTGGCATCGCCCACATGCCCTTGCCGATCTGGGCCCGGCCGGACAGGCCGCATTCGAGGCCGATGTCGACGTTCCACTGCTCGTAGGCGGAAATCCACGCCGCCTGCTTCATGTCGCCCTTGCGGATCATCGGGCCGGCTTCCATCGAGGTGTGGATCTCGTCGCCGGTGCGGTCGAGGAAGCCGGTGTTGATGAACACGACGCGGTCCGCGGCCGCGCGGATCGCCTCCTTCAGGTTGACCGTGGTGCGGCGCTCCTCGTCCATGATGCCTATCTTCATCGTGCCCGGCTTCATGCCGAGCATGGCCTCGACGCGGGAAAACAGCTCGGCCGCGAAGGCGACCTCCTCCGGCCCGTGCATCTTCGGCTTGACCACGTACATCGAGCCGGCGCGGCTGTTGGCGCGGCGGCCGTTCGCGCCGATGTCGTGCAACGCGATCAGCGCCGTCACCGCCGCGTCGAGGATGCCTTCGGGGATCTGCGAGCCGTCTTCCAGCAGCACGGCCGGGTTGGTCATCAGGTGGCCGACATTGCGCACCAGCATCAGCGAGCGCCCGGGCAGCGTGAGCGCGGAGCCATCGGCGGCGGTGTAGCCGCGGTCGGCGGACAGCTTGCGGACGAAGGTCCGGCCGTCCTTGTCGATCCGCTCCTCGAGATCGCCCTTCATCAGGCCGAGCCAGTTGCGGTAGGCCGCGACCTTGTCCTCGGCGTCGACCGCCGCGATCGAGTCCTCGAGATCCTGGATGGTGGTCAGCGCCGCCTCGAGCACGACGTCGGCGATGCCGGCCTTGTCGGTCTTGCCGATCGGGTGGTCGCGGTTGATGACGATCTCGACATGCAGGCCGTTCTTCTTCAGGAGCACGGACGAGGGCGCCGACGGCTCGCCGCGATAGCCGGCAAGCTGCGCCCCGTCGAGCGGGCCGGTGATCTCGCCATTGTCGAGCGTCACCGCCAGCCGGCCCATGGCGACGTCGAAGCCGGTCGCCTGGCTCCAGCTCGCCCGGTCGAGCGGCACGCTGTCGTCGAGGAAGCTCTTCGCCCAGGCGATGACCCTGTCGCCGCGCACGGGGTTGTAGCCCTTGCCCTTTTCCGCGCCGCCGTCCTCGGAAATGGCGTCGGTGCCGTAGAGCGCGTCGTAGAGCGAGCCCCAGCGCGCATTGGCGGCGTTCAGCGCATAGCGCGCGTTCATCACCGGCACGACGAGCTGCGGCCCGGCGACATGGGCGATCTCGTCGTCGACGTTTTCGGTGGTGACGGAGAAGGCCGGGCCTTCCGGCAGCAGGTAGCCGATCTCGCGCAGGAACGCCTCGTAGGCGGCGAGGTCCGACGGCGCGCCGTTGGCGCGATGCCAGTCGTCGATTTTCCCTTGCAAGGCGTCGCGCGTCGCGAGCAGCGCCCGGTTCTTCGGCGCGAGGTCGCGGGCGATGGCCGAAAGCCCGGCCCAGAACGCCCGCTCGTCGACGCCGGTGCCCGGCAGGGCCTCGCCGTTGACGAAATCGTGGAGCTCGCGCGCAACCTGAAGACCGTCGATCCCAATTCTCTGCGTCATTCCCTGACCCCTTCGCGTGAATGGCCGGCCCCGGAGATAGCGGCGGGACGCCCGGCACACCAACTGTCGCACTGCCTTCACCACGCGGCGCGGCCGAGGTCAATCCGCCGATCGGCTGAAACTGTTCAACCGCGCCGCCGGCAATGGCCGCGCGATGCGTCGCCCCCTTGCGGGTCTGGCTTGCGAGTTTGCTTGAATCCCATCCCCGTTTGTGTTGTGTGTCGTGACAAACTCAAAGGAGAGACACCTGATGGCCGTCGATGCCGACATGAACCTGTACTCGGCTTTCTGCCGGAGGCTTGCCTCGACCGCCGGTCAGCAGGTTCTCGAACTGGGGACGAGGCGCGTCGCCGGCGACCCCAGCACGGTTCGCCGCCATCTCGCCCACCCGGAAAGCACCTATATCGCCAGCGATTTCCAGCAGGGGCTGGATGTCGACGTCGTCGCCGACGCGCACGCGCTGAGCGAGACGTTCGGGTGCGACCACTTCGACATGATCCTGGCATGCTCGACCTTCGAGCACATCCAGCGGCCGTGGATCGCGGCGAAGGAAATGGCCGCGGTCACCAAGCCGGGCGGCTGGGTTTTCGTCCAGACGCACCAGACCTTTCCCCTGCACGCCCATCCGCACGACTATTTCCGGTTTTCGCGCGAAGCGCTGGAGATGCTGTTCCAGGATGCCGGCATGACCATACTCGGCTCGGCCTACGAGTTCCCCGCCAAGATCGTGACCGAGCGTATTCCCGGAGCCGAGAAGTTCCCGGCCTTCCTCAACGTCGTGGTGCTGTGCGAGAAGCCGGCCTAGACCGGCTGGCGGACGGACGGGCCCAAGGTTGGACAGACATTGACCAGCACCCTGAACAGACATGAGCCCGGCACGGCGCGCACCGGCGCCGGCCAGATGTCCGCCGGGGACGAAGCCGGGATCGAGGCTGAGGTCAGGACTGGGATCGGGGCCGGGGCCGGGGTCAGGAAGGTCTTCGTCAAGACCTATGGCTGCCAGATGAACGTCTACGATTCCCAGCGCATGACGGATGCGCTGGCGGCGGAAGGCTATTCGCCGACCGAGGCGATCGAGGACGCCGACCTCGTGCTCCTCAACACCTGCCACATCCGCGAGAAGGCGGCCGAGAAGGTCTATTCCGAGCTCGGCCGCATCCGCAAGCTGAAGGCCGAGCGCGGCGAGCGCGGCCGCGAGACCATCGTCGGCGTCGCCGGCTGCGTCGCGCAGGCGGAAGGCGACGAGATCATCCGCCGCGCGCCGGTGGTCGACCTGGTGATCGGGCCGCAGACCTATCACCGCCTGCCGGACGCGGTGCGCAAGGCCCGCGCCGGCGAGAAGGTGGTCGAGACCGACTACGCCATCGAGGACAAGTTCGAGCGGCTGCCCAAGCTGGCCAGATCCGCGGTCAGGAGCCGCGGCGTCACCGCCTTCCTCACCGTGCAGGAGGGCTGCGACAAGTTCTGCACCTTCTGCGTCGTGCCCTATACGCGCGGCTCGGAGACCTCCCGGCCCGTGGCGCAGATCGTGGCGGAAGCGACGCGGCTGGCCGAGGCCGGCGTGCGCGAGGTGACGCTGCTCGGCCAGAACGTCAATGCCTGGCACGGCGAGGGGCCTGGCCAGGGGGGAAAGAATGCCGAATGGGGGCTGGGGCGGCTTCTGCGCCGTCTGGCCGAGGTGCCGGGCATCGCCCGGCTGCGCTACACCACCAGCCACCCGCGCGACATGGACGACGAACTGATCGCCGCCCATCGCGAGCTGCCGATGCTGATGCCCTATCTGCACCTGCCGGTGCAGGCGGGCTCGGACCGCATCCTGAAAGCCATGAACCGCCGCCACACGGCCGACGACTATCTGCGCCTCGTCGGGCGCATCCGCGCCGCCCGGCCCGACATCGCCATGTCGGGCGACTTCATCGTCGGCTTTCCCGGCGAGACCGACGCCGATTTCGAAGCGACCATGCGCCTCGTGCGCGAGGTCGGCTACGCGCAGGCGTTCTCGTTCAAATATTCGGCCCGCCCCGGCACGCCGGGCGCCGAGATGCCCGGCCATGTCGAGGAGCGCGTCAAGGACGCGCGGCTTCAGACGCTCCAGGCGCTGCTTCTCGAGCAGCAGGCCGCGTTCCTGGCAAGCCGCGTCGGCCTGACCATGGACGTCCTGGTCGAGAAGCCCGGCCGCCAGCCAGGCCAGATCGTCGGCCGCTCGCCCTGGCTCCATCCGGTAATCGTTGATGAAAAGGCCGGCGAAATCGGCGACATTATCAGCGTGCGAATCACGAAGGCCGGCCATGCCAGCCTGTTTTCCGAGCCGGTCTGAAGGAGGGCGAAAGTCCTGAAAGGGAGAACCGCTTGAGCGCCGAAACGGACTTGAAAGCCGGTCCCGCCGGGGCGTCGGACACCGCCCCTTCAGGGGCATCGGACATGGCGCATATCGTCCTGACCTTCGACGACAACAGACACGCCAGCGCGCTCTATGGCCAGTTCGACGAGAACCTGGCCCGGATCGAGAAGAAGCTCGGCGTCGACATCCGCCCCAAGGGCAACCAGATCACCATCAAGGGCGACCCGACCGCCGCCGAGCAGGCGCGCCGGGCGCTGGACTATCTCTACGGCCTGCTCCAGAAGGGGCACGAGCTGTCGCAATCGGAGGTCGACGGCGCGATCCGCATGGCGGTGGCCGCCGACGACCAGTTGACCCTGCCGACCATGGAGCGCAAGGGCAAGGTCGCGGCGGCGCAGATCTCGACCCGCAAGCGCACCATCTATGCCCGCTCCGCCAACCAGGACGCCTATATGCGGGCGCTGGAGCGGTCCGAGCTCGTCTTCGGCATCGGCCCGGCCGGCACCGGCAAGACCTATCTCGCCGTCGCCCACGCGGCGATGCTCCTGGAACGCGGCATGGTCGAGCGCATCGTCCTGTCGCGGCCGGCGGTCGAGGCCGGCGAGCGGCTGGGCTTCTTGCCCGGCGACATGAAGGAGAAGGTCGATCCCTACCTGCGCCCGCTCTACGACGCGCTCTACGACATGATCCCGGCCGACAAGGTCGAGCGCGCCATGGCGGCGGAGGTAATCGAGATCGCGCCGCTCGCCTTCATGCGCGGCCGCACGCTGCGCAACGCCGCCATCATCCTCGACGAGGCCCAGAACACCACGCCGATGCAGATGAAGATGTTCCTGACCCGCCTCGGCGAGGGCGGGCGCATGATCGTCACCGGCGACCCCTCGCAGATCGACCTGCCGCCGGGCACCCGCTCGGGGCTGGTCGAGGCGTTGCAGGTGCTCGACGGCGTGCCGGGCATCGTCACCGTGCGCTTCGGCGACGTCGACGTGGTGCGCCATCCGCTGGTGGCCGAGATCGTCAAGGCCTACGACCGCCACGACGGCCGGGCGGGCCGGCGCGACGGCGCCGCCTGATGCGGATCGACATCGCGGTCGAGGCCGGCGGCTGGGCCGGCGAGGACGCCCTGCTGGCGCTTGCCCGGCGGGCGGCCGACGCGGTCCTGGCCGAGACCGGGCAGGCGGCGCCCGAGGAGAGCGAGCTTTCGCTCCTCTTCACAGACGATGCCCATGTCAGGGCGCTGAACCGCGACTGGCGCGGCAAGGACAAGCCGACCAACGTCCTGTCCTTTCCCGCCTTCGAGATCGCGCCGGGGGAGGCCATCCCGCCGCTCTTGGGCGACATCGCGCTCGCCTTCGAGACGGTGGCGGCGGAGGCGGGACTGGAAAACAAGCCGTTCGATCACCATCTGACGCATCTGATCGTGCATGGCCTGCTCCATCTCCTCGGCCACGACCACGAGGACGACGAGGAGGCGGAGGCCATGGAGGCGCTGGAGCGCGCCTCGCTGGCGAGGCTTGCCATTCCCGATCCTTACCGGTAACAGAAAAAAGGCCCGACCATCCGGGCCAACGACCTGGGAACGATGAACGAGAACGCACAGACGGCCGCACTTGCCGAGCAGGGCGGCGAACGGGGTTCCGGCCCTTCCACCAGCCAGTCCTCTGGCCAGTCCGCCGAGCCCCAAAGTACGACCGCCGGTCGATCCGGCGCCCGTCCGACCTTCTTCGACCGCCTGAAGGCGAAGCTGAAGCCGCGCAACGGCTCGTCGCTGCGCGAGAATCTGGCCGACGCCCTCTCCGACGAGACGGCGCAGATGCCGGAATTCTCCGACGGCGAGCGCGCGATGCTGAACAATATCCTGCGCCTGCGCGAATTGCGGGTCGAGGACGTGATGGTGCCGCGCGCCGATATCGAGGCCGTCGACCTCTCCACCACGCTCGGCGATCTCCTGACCCTGTTCGAGGAGAGCGGCCGCTCGCGCATGCCGGTCTATCACGAGACGCTCGACGATCCGCGCGGCATGGTCCACATCCGCGACATCGTCGGCTACATCACCCGCGCCGCCAAGCACAAGCGCGGCCGCGGCGCCAGGAAGCCGGCGCCCGGCGCCGGCCCGCTCGACCTCGCCAATGTCGATCTGGCCAAGCCGGTCGGCGACCTCGGCGTGGTGCGGCCGATCCTGTTCGTGCCGCCGTCGATGCTGGCCTCCGACCTGATGGCGCGGATGCAGGCCGAGCGGCTCCAGATCGCGCTGGTGATCGACGAATATGGCGGCACCGACGGGCTGGTCTCGCTCGAGGACATCGTCGAGATGGTCGTCGGCGACATCGAGGACGAGCACGACGACGACGAGGCCCTGATCACCAAGGCCGGCGACGGCGTCTTCGTGGTCGACGCCAAGGCCGAGATCGAGGACGTCTCCGAGGCGATCGGCGAGGCGTTCGCCGCCGGCGAGCATGCCGAGGACGTCGACACCATCGGCGGCATGATCTTCAACACGCTCGGCCGCGTGCCGGCGCGGGGCGAGGTGGTGCGGGCGATCCCCGGCTTCGAGTTCCATGTGCTCGACGCCGATCCGCGCCGGGTCAAGCGCGTGCGCATCGTCCAGGACAAGGCGGCCGAGCGCCGCCGCCGGCCGGGGCGCGACGGGCAGGCGCCGGAGGAGGCCGCAAGCCCGCCCGGAAACGCCGCCGCCTGATCCGTCCTTCGCCCGGCAAGATTTGTCCTAGCGCAAATCGCGGAGCTTGATTTCGTGCTGATATGCTGGACAAATGATCGTGTTCCAGCCGGGAGAGACCCATGTACAAGCATATCCTCATCGCCACCGACGGATCGGAGCTCGCCGCCAAGGGGGTCGAGCACGGCCTGGCGCTGGCCGGGCCGCTCGGCGCCAAGGTCACTGTGCTGACGGTGACGGAGCCGCTCGAGGCGCGCGCCGCCCGGGCGGCCATTGCCGCCGGCGTCCGCGATCCGGCCACGCGCTACGACCAGGCCATCGACGAGACGATGAAGGAGCGCTTCGCCGAGATCGAGAAGAGCGCCAAGTCCCACGGCATCCCGGTCGAGCTGGTGCACGAGATCGACGAATATCCGGCTGAGGCGATCGTGCGCTCGGCCAAGCTGCTCGGCTGCGACCTGATCGTCATGTCCTCGCACGGCCGGCGCGGCGCCAGGCGCTTGATCCTCGGCAGCCAGACGTCGGAAGTGGTGACCCACACCACCATTCCGGTGCTCGTCATCCGCTGAGCGCGGAACCTCGAGGAAAAGGCCCGGCATGCCGGGCCTTTTCGCGATCCGCCGCATGTCGCGCGGCCGGTTCTTGCCTACCGCGCGTCCGCGCGGTCAGTTCTTGCCCGCCGCATGTCGCGCGGTCAGTTCTTATAGGTCTCGCCGGGATAGGCGCCCCAGATCTGGGTCTGGCTCAGCCAGCCCTTGTGGCCGGAAAATTCCATTTCGCACCACTGGCCGTTGCAGTTCCTGATCGTGCCGATCGCGCCCGGCTCCAGCCGGGCGACGATGCGCGAGGTCGTGTCCGGCCCGGCCCGCAGCAGCAGCTCGGCGTCCTTGTCGCGCTGCCAGGGCGCGGCGATGGCCGTGCGCCGGCCCGACAGCAGCGACTGGTTGATCCAGCCTTCCGCGCCCTCGACGTCGCGCACGCGCCGCCAGTTGTCGTATTCCTGGATGATCTCCATCGGCACGTCGGCCTTCAGGTAGAGCCACTCGACCGGATAGTTCAGTCCGGGGCCGATGCGGAGGTTGACCTTGCTCGATTTGAGGCTGACGAAGCGCGGCAGCGGCAGGCCGCTGGGGCCGACCGCGGCGGTTTGCGCCGAGGCGGGGGAGATCGCCGGCGAAAGCATGGCCAGCGCCATCCCGACCATGACGGCGATCGCTGTGCGAGAAGACATTTTGCCCAATTCCGTGTGGTCCGTTGGCCCGCGGCCCCGCGGCGTCCGCCGCCGGGCCTTTTCCTTTGTCATCGGCGGGGCGGCTTGATACACAAGGATAAAAGCCCGACCCCGGCCGACGCGGTTTCCAAGTGTCGCCGCTCTTGGTTAAAGAGGTCTCAACAGGACCCGGATTCGAGGAAGCAATGGCCGGCAGGAAAAAGCCTCTCGTCGTCATCACCCGCAAATTGCCGGACGCGATCGAGACCCGCATGCGCGAGCTTTTCGACGCGCGGCTGAATGTCGAGGACCGGCCGCTGACCCAGCCGGAACTGGTCGCGGCGATGCGCGAGGCCGACGTCCTGGTGCCGACCGTGACCGACCGCATCGACGAGGCGGTGATCGCCCAGGCCGGGCCGAACCTGAAGCTGATCGCCAATTTCGGCAACGGCGTCGACAAGATCGACATCGCTGCCGCCGCGGCGAAGGGCATCGTCGTCACCAACACCCCCAACGTCCTGACCGAGGACACCGCCGACATGACCATGGCGCTGATGCTGGCCGTGCCGCGCCGCCTGACCGAGGGCGCGGCGCTTCTGGCCGGCGGGGAAAAATGGGCCGGCTGGTCGCCGACATGGATGCTCGGCCGGCGCATCTGGGGCAAGCGGCTCGGCATCGTCGGCATGGGCCGCATCGGCACGGCGGTGGCGCGCCGGGCCAAGGCGTTCGGCCTGTCGATCCACTATCACAACCGCCGCCGCGTCGCGCCCGCCACCGAGGACGAGCTCGAGGCCACCTACTGGGAGAGCCTGGACCAGATGCTGGCCCGCATGGACATCATCTCGGTCAACTGCCCGTCGACGCCGGCGACCTTCCATCTTCTGTCGGCGCGGCGGCTGGCCCTGCTCCAGCCCGCCGCCTATGTCGTCAACACCGCCCGCGGCGACATCATCGACGAGGACGCGCTGATCGGGATGCTCGACGGCGGCAAGCTCGCCGGCGCGGCGCTCGACGTGTTCGAGCACGAGCCGGCGGTCAACCCCAAGCTCGTCAAGCTGGCGGCGAAGGGCAAGGTCGTCATCCTGCCGCATATGGGCTCGGCCACCATCGAGGGCCGCATCGACATGGGCGAGAAGGTCATCATCAACATCCGCACCTTCTTCGACGGGCATCGCCCGCCCGACCGCGTCCTGCCGCTGCGCGCCTGAAACCCGCGTCCCGGATTGCGCCCGATGCTTGATGCCCGATGCTTGATGCATGTCAGCGACCGGCGCGCGCGGCCGTGCACAATAGAACCAAGAACCGAACCGGCAAGCGAGGCACCGCATGTACAAGGACATGATCCTGATCCTTCCCTCCCCCGGCGGCGACGCCGGAAAGGCGGCACTGGCGCAGGGGCTGGAGGTGGCGCGGCTGATGGAGGCCCATGTCAGCGGCCTCGTCATCGAGCGCCGGGTGCCGCTGCCGGTGTCGATCCGCCCCTACGGCCCGGCGCTGGAGGAGGAGCTGGCGCGGCGGCAGGCGCAGGTCCACGAGGTTGCCGACGCCGAGCTCGCCGCCTTCGAGGCCGAGGCGCGCCGCGCCGGGCTAGCCCATGAAGGGCGGCTGGCGACGGTCTCGGAAGGCACCTATGACGGCATCGTCGAGCGCGCCCGCCTGCGCAGCCTGGTCGTCGTTCCCTTAGCCACGGGCGACGAAGGCAATGGCGAACTCGCCCAGGAGCTGATCTTCGGCTCCGGCCGGCCGGTGCTGGTGCTGCCGGGCGAGGCCGGGGCGGCGTTCCGCCTGAACCGGATCGTCGTCGCCTGGGACAGCGAGCGCGCCGCCGCGCGCGCGGTCGCCGACGCGATGCCGCTGCTGCGCCACGCCAGGGAGGTGCGGATCGTCACCGTGCTTTCGGACAAGGACGCGGCCACCGGCGCGACCGGCCCCGAGCTCGTCGCGCATCTCGCGCGCTGCGGCGTCCATGCGGCGCTGCGCGAGGTCGAGCGCGGCCGGCGCTCCGTCGGCGAGGCCCTGGCCGAGGAAGCCGAAGGCGCCGATCTCTTGGTGATGGGCGCGTTCGGCCATTCGCGCCTGCGCGATTTCTTCCTCGGCGGCGCGACGCGCCACATGCTGGCGAAGCTCGCCCTCCCCACCCTGTTCTCGCACTGAAAGGGCGGGGGAAATCGGGCAGGAGAGGCGGCCGCCTCAGCGCGCGGTGTAGCCGCCGTCGACCAGATGATAGCTGCCGGTGATGAAGCCGGCCCGGTCGGACAGCAGGAAGCAGGTCAGCGCCGACACTTCCTCCGAGGTGCCGAGCCGGCCGACCGGATGCAGCCCGGCAAGCTGGCCGAGCGTTTCCTCGTCGAGGTTCTTCGACAGGAGCGGCGTGTCGATGAAGGCCGGGCCGACGGCGTTGACCCGGATGCCGGCCTGGGCATATTCGAGGGCCGCCGTCCTGGTCAGGCCGACCAGCGCGTGCTTGGCGGCGACATAGGGCGCGGCATTGGCCCAGCCGACCGAGCCCAGGATCGACGAGACGTTGACGATCGCGCCGCCGCCCGATTCGAGCATCGCCGCGATCTGGTATCTCATGCCATAGAAGACGCCGTTCAGATTGACGTCGATGACCCTGTTCCAGTCCTCGAGCGGATAGTCGGCGACCTTCTCGCTCGGCCCGCCGATGCCGGCATTGTTGACGGCGAGGTGCAGGCCGCCGCCGGTCTCGACCGCGAAGTTGACCAGCCGCTCCGCCGCCACCGGATCGGCGACGTCGACCTCGATGGCATGCGCCCGGCCGCCGTCGCCGCGGATCTCGCTCGCCACGTCCTGCGCCGCGGTCAGGTCGAGATCGGCGGCGATGACGACGGCGCCGCGCTCGGCCAGTTCCCTGGCGATCGCCGCCCCGATGCCGGAGCCGGCGCCGGTGACGATCGCGACCTTGTCCTGAAAGTCGTTCATTTCGCTTGCTCCCTGGCCCGCGGTTCTCTGACCGGCTCCCTGTAGCCGCCGATTAATGCGAAAGCATGACAGGCAGCGACAGGGTCTTCAGCACACCCTCGGTCGCGCCGCCCATGACGAAGTCGCGCACGCGCGAATGGCCGTAGCCGCCCATGGCGATCAGGCCGCAGCCGCGTTCCCGCGCGCCGTCCTGCAAGGTCTTCGCCACCGGGGCGCCCTTGCCGTAGAGCACGACGGCTTCGGCCTCGACGCCGCCGCGGCGTAACGACGCGGCCAGCCTCTCGCCGTCCTCGACCACGAGCTCCTTCTCGTCGGCCACCGTCAGCACGCTGACCTTCCGCGCGCGCTCGATGAAGGGGCGGGCGTCGGCGGCGGCGCGCGCCGCCACCCGGCTGCCGTCCCAGGCGATGGCGACATGGTCGAACGCGCCGGTCGCCATGGTCTCGGGCATGAGCAGGACCGGCCGGCCCGAACCGAACACCATCGATTCGGCGGTCGCGTGCGAGGTCGGATTGTCGGTTTCGAGGCCGAGGAGGACGAGGTCGTGGTAGCGCGCGTGCAGCGCCGCCGTCGCCGCCAGCAGCGGCTGGGATTCGACGATCGCCGCGGCTGTCGTCGCGACGCCCGCCGCTTCGGCCGCCGCCTCCACCAGCGCCACCAGACGCTCGCCGTGCCTGCGGCTGCCGGTCTCGGCCTGGCGGATCATGTCCGGCACGTCGAGCAGGAAGCGCGACAGCGCGTTCTTGACCTGCGGAATGGCGATGTTGACGGCGAGCACGTTGAGGTCGGCGCCAAGCTGCGCCGCGACCGCGGCGGCGTTGGCCGCGACCGCGTCGCTGTTGGGGTCGGTGTAGGTGACGAGCGGCAGAAAGGCCTGGATCTTCACTGGGATTCTCCTTGCAAGCGGTGCGCCGCCCCTAGGGCTGGAGGCTGGCGATGTAGTCGAGGATAGCGGCGATCTGCTCCGGCGTCGCCGTGAACTGCGGCATGTCGGGATGGCCGGTGGCGATGCCCTCGACGAAGGACTCCTCGAGCGCGTCGATCGGGTAGCGCTCCCACAGGGTGCGGAAGGGCGGCGCGTCCGGGTGATGGCTCTCGTCGGCCGTGGCGATGCCGTGGCAGGCCGCGCAGTTGGCCTCCACCAGCGCCTTGCCATAGGCGATGAACGGGTCCTCGTCTTGGGCCTCCGCCGCGGCCGCCGGCATGGATATGGACATGGACATGGACATGGCGAGGGCGGCGAGCAGTGCGGCGGGAATGAAAAAGCGGTGTGTCGTCATCGCGTCCCCGATCGGATTCCTGAAAAGCGCCCATTCCTGAAAAGCGCTTGTGGCGCGGCCGCCGGCGTCGTCATCCGGGGTCAGGCCGCCACGGTCATGGCGGCCATGTCCTCGGCGGCGGCGTCGGCCTGGTCCCTGAAGGCCGCCGCGGTCTCGGCCGCGGCCTGCGGCACCAGCGCCGCCAGCCGCTCCGCCTCGCTTATCCAGTCCAGCGTCGCGTTCTGCATATAGGCGGCGGCGATGTCGAAGGCGTCCTTGAACTCCTCGTCGGCGACGAGATCGTCGAGGAACTGCGCCGCCGCCTCGCCGCGCCGGGCGAGGAAGGCGAGCGTCCCCGCCTGCCAGCGCAGCGCCGCCTTCAGCGATTGCGCCTGCATGCCGACGCCGAGCGCGAAGGCCTTGCGGCCGCCTCCGAGGGCGAGCGCTTCCGGCCAGGACGGAACCATCGGCAGGATGGTGGGGGCGGGATCGGCGCGGTGGGACATCGCGAACTCCTCGACGGCGTCATGGATAACGGCTTATCATGCAGCATAGGCTGCGATCCCGTCGTGACTTTGATTTTTGTCAAGGATTGCGCCCGTGACTGCGATAGCCATTCGAGGGCGCGGCGCGGGGCTCGACGGCACGCGGAACGGAACAGGAGACCGACATGACCGAACTGAAAGACCTGACGCCGAACTTCCGTCATGTCCGCCTGCTGCTGGCGCGCGAGAAGGGGCACCCCTCGGGCGACCGCGACGAGGGCTACGACCTGCTCGTCCCGCTCGATGCCGGCGGCCGCCTCGATGCCGCCGAGTGGAAGGCCCATCAGCAGCATTGCCGGGTCCGCTATTTCAAGGCGGGCGAGGACGACCGCATCGGCCGGCTGCGCCGCAAGCCCGGCGGCCAGTGGTATTTCGACTATGTCGAGGGCGACGACAGCGACGACGAGATCGGCTTCCGCTTCGGCGAGGAACGGTTCGTCACCGGCGAATATGTCTCGGTCGGCACCGGCGAGAGGCTGCACACCTACCAGATCGCCCGCGTCGAGAAGCCGTGATCCGGGACCGCGCGGCCTGAGGCTCGGCTTGGGGCGTTCAGCCCTTCGGCCGCGCCAGCGCCGACAGCGCCACGCCGAGCCAGCCGAGGATGGTCAGCGTGCCGCCGGTCGGCGCCGCCATCGGAAACAGGCGCGTCCCGACGAGATCGCGCAGCACGAGGTCGCCGGCAAACAGCGCCACGCCGGCGAGCAGGACGAGCCCCGCGACGGGAAGAAGGCGTCCTTTCCCGGCGAGCCCGACCGCCAGCAGCGCCGGCGCTTGCGCCAGCATGAAGCCGGCCGCCGTGCTCAGGTTGTCGCCGCCGAGATGGGCGGCGGCGGCGAGCAGGACGACGCCGGCGGCACCGAGCAGGCCGGCGGCAAGGATGAGGAAACGCGGCATCGGGACGTGCTCCGGTGGGATGGGTGGCGCGCTGATAGCACATGCCATGGCGAAACACAGCCGGCGAGGCGCCCGATGACGCGTCCGGACTTTCGGCCGGCTCTCGGATTCTGGCCCTCGGGTTTGTGCCGAATCGCGCCGCTGCCCGGCTTGCGCGGCAAAAGCACGGTTCTTATATACGCGCCGAAGCCGTCCGCCGTCCGCAAGGCCGGGGAGCGGCCAGATCGAGAAGTTGAGGGGCCGTCGACCGGAACGCCTTGAAAGGGTCCACGGACGGCCTGCCAGAAGGAGAGAATGAACATGGCCAAAGTGATCGGTATCGACCTCGGGACGACCAATTCCTGCGTCGCCGTCATGGACGGAAAGGACGCCAAGGTCATCGAAAACGCGGAAGGCGCGCGCACCACGCCTTCGATGGTGGCCTTCACCGACGACGGCGAGCGCCTCGTCGGCCAGCCCGCCAAGCGCCAGGCGGTGACCAACCCGGAAAACACCCTCTTCGCCATCAAGCGCCTGATCGGCCGCCGCTATGACGATCCCGTCACCGACAAGGACAAGAAGCTCGTCCCCTACCACATCGTCAAGGGCGACAATGGCGACGCCTGGGTCGACGCCGGCGGCTCCAAGCAGTCGCCCAGCCAGATCTCGGCCATGATCCTCCAGAAGATGAAGGAGACGGCGGAAGCCTATCTCGGCGAAAAGGTCGAGAAGGCGGTCATCACCGTTCCGGCCTATTTCAACGACGCCCAGCGCCAGGCCACCAAGGACGCCGGCCGCATCGCCGGCCTCGAGGTGCTGCGCATCATCAACGAACCGACCGCGGCCGCGCTCGCCTACGGCCTCGACAAGCGCGACGGCAAGACCATCGCCGTCTACGATCTCGGCGGCGGCACCTTCGACGTCTCCGTGCTCGAGATCGGCGACGGCGTGTTCGAGGTCAAGTCGACCAATGGCGACACCTTCCTCGGCGGCGAGGACTTCGACATGCGCCTGGTCGAGTACCTGGCCTCCGAGTTCAAGAAGGAGCAGGGCATCGACCTCAAGGCCGACAAGCTCGCGCTCCAGCGCCTGAAGGAAGCGGCCGAGAAGGCCAAGATCGAGCTGTCGTCGGCCTCGCAGACCGAGATCAACCTGCCCTTCATCACCGCCGACCAGACCGGGCCGAAGCACCTGACGATGAAGCTGACGCGCGCCAAGTTCGAGCAGCTCGTCGACGATCTCGTGAGCCGCACCATCGAGCCGTGCAAGGCGGCGCTGAAGGATGCGGGCCTGAAGGCCGGCGAGATCGACGAGGTCGTCCTCGTCGGCGGCATGACCCGCATGCCCAAGGTCGTCGAGGTGGTGAAGCAGTTCTTCGGCAAGGAGCCGCACAAGGGCGTCAATCCGGACGAGGTCGTCGCCATGGGCGCGGCCATCCAGGCCGGCGTGCTCCAGGGCGACGTCAAGGACGTGCTGCTGCTCGACGTCACGCCCCTTTCGCTCGGCATCGAGACGCTGGGCGGCGTGTTCACCCGGCTGATCGAGCGCAACACCACGATCCCGACCAAGAAGAGCCAGGTGTTCTCGACCGCCGAGGACAGCCAGTCGGCGGTGACGATCCGGGTCTTCCAGGGCGAGCGCGAGATGGCGGCCGACAACAAGATGCTCGGCCAGTTCGATCTCGTCGGCATCCCGCCCGCGCCCCGCGGCGTGCCGCAGATCGAGGTCACCTTCGACATCGACGCCAACGGCATCGTCAACGTCTCGGCCAAGGACAAGGGCACCGGCAAGGAGCACCAGATCCGCATCCAGGCTTCGGGCGGCCTTTCCGACGCCGACATCGAGAAGATGGTCAAGGACGCCGAATCGCACGCCACCGAGGACAAGAAGCGGCGCGAGCTGGTCGAGGCCCGCAACCAGGCCGAGGCGCTCGCCCATTCGGCGGAGAAGTCGCTGAAGGACTATGGCGACAAGGTTTCTGCCGACGACCGCAAGGCGATCGAGGACGCGCTCGCCGCGTTGAAGACCGCCGCCGAGGGTGACGACGCCGGCGAGATCAAGGCGAAGTCCGAGGCGCTCGCCGAAGCCTCGATGAAGCTCGGCCAGGCCATGTACGAGGCCAGCCAGGCCGAAGCGGCGCAGGCCGACGCCAAGGCCGACGGCGGCTCGGGCGACGACGTGGTCGATGCCGATTTCGAGGAGATCGACGACGACGGCGACGACAGCAAGAAGAAATCGGCCTGACCGGATCGCTCAGAGTACGGGAAACCCGGCCTTGCGCCGGGTTTTCCTTATCGCGGGTCGCGGCCCGCGCGGCCCGAATGCCGGTTTGGCCTTCGCAGGTCTGGCATATCGGGCCAAGGCTCACTAAATCGTCGTAGACGACGGACACCAGATCGGTCCCTGAACCGAGGCGAACCGCCCAGGAAAGATCATGAAGGCTGATTTCTACGAGATGCTCGGCGTCGAGCGCGGCGCCGACGACAAGGAGCTGAAGAGCGCGTTCCGCAAGCTCGCCATGCAGTTCCATCCCGACCGCAACCCCGGCGACGACGCCTGCGAGCGGAAGTTCAAGGAAATCAACGAGGCCTACGAGTGCCTCAAGGACCCGCAGAAGCGCGCCGCCTACGACCGCTTCGGACATGCCGCGTTCGAGAATGGCGGCGGCGGCCAAGGCGGCTTCGGCGGCGGCGGCTTCGCTGATATCTTCGACGACATCTTCGGCGAGATGATGGGCCGCCAGCGCCGCTCCGCCGGCGGGCGCGAGCGTGGCGCCGACCTGCGCTACAACATGGAAGTGACGCTGGAGGAAGCCTTCACCGGCAAGACGGCGCAGATCCACGTCCCGGCCTCGGTCTCGTGCGACGAATGCTCGGGCTCGGGCGCCGCGCCCGGCACCCAGCCCGTCACCTGCGCGATGTGCTCGGGCTCCGGCCGGGTGCGCGCCGCGCAAGGGTTCTTCTCGATCGAGCGCGCCTGCCCGCAATGCCAGGGCCGCGGCCAGACCATCAAGGACCCGTGCGGCAAGTGCGCCGGCCAGGGCCGCGTCACCGAGGAGCGCTCGCTGTCGGTCAACATCCCGGCCGGCATCGAGGACGGCACCCGCATCCGGCTTTCGGGCGAGGGCGAGGCCGGCTATCGCGGCGGCCCCGCGGGCGATCTCTACATCTTCCTGTCGGTCAGGCCGCACGAGCTGTTCCAGCGCGACGGCGCCGACCTGTTCTGCAAGGCGCCGATCTCGATGACGACGGCCGCACTCGGCGGCTCGTTCGAGGTGACGACGCTCGACGGCTCGCAGACCCGGGTCAAGGTTCCCGAAGGCACCCAGAACGGCAAGCAGTTCCGCCTGCGCGGCAAGGGCATGCCGGTGCTGCGCCAGCCGGCGGTCGGCGACCTCTACATCCAGGTCGCGATCGAAACGCCGCAGAACCTGACGCGCCGCCAGCGCGAGCTGCTCGAGGAGTTCGAGAAGATCTCCTCCAAGGACAACAACCCGCAATCGAGCGGGTTCTTCGCCCGGATGAAGGACTTTTTCGACTCCTCGGGCGCGTGAGGCCGCGCCGGGCGGCGCGGGCACGGAGGTCGGGAAACGCGAAAAAAACGGTGCGGCACGGACCGCGGCCGTCGCTTTTTTGGCTGCGGCCCTTGCATCGACATTTTCCCCGGTTACTTTGGGGAATGCGACTTTTCCTGTTCTGGAGACGACATCCTGATGGCCCGTCACAACCTTCGCCAGTCGCTCGCGCGGCGCTTCGATGAGGAACTGCGCTTCTTCAAGGGCTGGATGGACAAGCCGCGCGCCGTCGGGGCCATCGTGCCGACCAGCGGCGTCACCGCGCGCAAGATGGCCTCGGTGGTCAACCCGGATTCGGGCCTGCCGGTGCTGGAGCTCGGGCCGGGAACCGGCGTCATCACCAAGGCGATCCTCCAGGCCGGGGTGAAGCCGCAGAACCTGTGGTCGATCGAGTATTCCGAGGATTTCGTCCGGCATCTGCGCGACGCCTATCCGGGCGTCAACGTCATCCACGGCGACGCCTTCGATCTCGACACGACGCTCGGCGACAAGCGCGGCACGGTGTTCGATTCGGTCGTCTCCGGCGTGCCACTGCTGAATTTCCCGGTCGAGCGCCGCGTCGCCTATGTCGAGGACCTGCTCGACCGCCTGCCCGCCGGGCGGCCCATCGTCCAGATCACCTACGGCCCGGTTTCGCCGGTTCCGGTTGGGCGCGGCAATTATTCGGTCGAGCATTTCGACTTCATCCTGCGCAACATCCCGCCGAGCCGGCTGTGGATCTACCGCCGCGGCAACGCAGCCTGAGAGGCCGCCCGATGGGGCGGCTGATGGGACCGCTTGGGACGGCTGCCTGAAGCGCCTTTGACATGGCCCCGTCGTCGGCTTAGATCAGGCCGATCTCAACGGGAGCCTTGAACCGAGAATGACGCCGAAGATCCTCGTCTTCGCCGGGTCGATCCGCACCGGCGCGTATAGCGGCAGGACCGCCGATCTCGCCCAGCGGGAACTGGCCCGGCAGGGCGCGGAAGTCACCCGCATCTCGCTCGCCGACTATCCGCTGCCGATCATGGACGAGGACCTGGAGACCGAGAAGGGCATCCCCGAAAACGCCGTGAAGCTCGCGCGCCTGTTCGCCGCCCATGACGGCATCCTGATCGCGACGCCGGAATACAACGGCTCGGTGCCGCCGCTGCTCAAGAACGCCATCGACTGGATCAGCCGGGTGCGCGAGGACGGCGGCCGGCCGCTCAAGGCCCTGCCCGGCCGGGCGGTGGCGCTGTGCTCGTCATCCAACGGCCATTTCGCCGGCATCCGCTCGGCCTCGCACCTGCGCCAGATCCTCGCCCACATCCAGATGGACGTGATCGCGCCGCAGCTCTCCGTGCCCAACGGCGCGGAAGCGTTCGACGCCGAGGGCGAGTTCGTGCCCGAGCGGCTGCGCAAGACCCTCGATCAGGTCTGCGCCGCGCTGATCGAGCGCGCCTGGCTGGTTTCGGGAAGGATGCGTTGAGATGACGAACGCGACCGGGCGCCTGATCGTCGGGCTCGACCTTCCTTCCGTCGCCGAGGCCGAGAAGGCGGTGCGGGAGCTGGGCGACCTCGTCTCGTTCTACAAGATCGGCTACCGGCTGGTCTTCGCCGGCGGGCTGGAGTTCGCCCGCGACCTGGCGGGCGAGGGCAAGCGCGTCTTTCTCGACATGAAGCTGCTCGACATCGACAACACCGTCGCCGAGGGCGTCGCAAGCGTGGCCAGGCTCGGCGTCTCGATGCTGACGCTGCACGCCTATCCCAAGGCGATGCGGGCGGCGGTCGCGGCCGCGCGCGGCTCGGACCTGACCCTGCTCGGCGTCACGGTGCTGACCTCGATGGACGAGGAAGACCTGCGCGAGGCCGGCTATTCCGGCACGCCCGCCGAACTCGTCGCGCGCCGGGCGGCACAGGCGCGCGCCGCCGGCATGGGCGGCATCGTCTGCTCGGCGGCGGAAGCCGCTTCCGTGCGCGCCATCGTCGGGCCGCAGATGGCGATCGTCACCCCGGGCATCCGGCCGGCGGGCGCCGAGCGCGGCGACCAGAAGCGGGTGATGACGCCCGCCGACGCGCTTGCCGCCGGGGCCAGCCACCTCGTCGTCGCCCGGCCGATCGTCGCCGCGCCCGACCGCCGCGCGGCCGCCGCCGCGATCCTGGCGGAAATGGAGACCGCCGTCTGAGCGGCGGCAAGGGAGGAGAAGACCATGCCCAAGGCTTACTGGATCGCTCATGTCGAGGTGAACGACCCCGAGCGCTACAAGGACTATGTGGCCACCGCGAAGCCCGCCTTCGAGAAATACGGCGCCCGCTTCCTGGCCCGCGGCGGCGACCATCGCGCGCTCGAAGGGCGGGACCGTCCCCGCAACGTGGTGATCGAGTTTTCGTCGATGCAGGCGGCGCTCGACTGCTACCACTCGCCCGACTACCAGGCCGCCAAGGCGATCCGCGTCACCGTCGCCGACGCCGAGATGGTCATCGTCGAGGGCTTCGAGGACTGAGCCGCCCCTGGGCCGTCCCTGGGCCGCCCCTGAACCGCCGGGGCGGCAAGTTATTTTATTGCGCCGGTTCGCTATTGCATGGCAGCAAAAGACTGTTAGCTTTTGCAGCGTAGCATTTTTCGTGCGCCTGGCCGGCCAGCGAGATCACGGATGGGATCGGGGCGGGGCCAGGGGCGGTCGGACCGGGGAAACTGGATGTACTACCAGATCTATGAGCTGAACCATGCGGCGATGCAGCCGTTCCGCGCTGTCGCCGATGCGGCCAGGCTTTTCTACCGCAATCCGCTGAACCCGCTTTCGGCGACGCCGATCGGCCGCTCGGTCGCGGCGACCGCGGAGGTGTTCGAGCGCACCACGCGCCGCTACGGCAAGCCCGGCTTCGGCTTCTCGACCACCACGGTCGACGGCGCAGATGTCGGCGTCGGCGAAAAGGTGGTGTGGTCGCGCCCGTTCGGCGACCTGATCCATTTCGAGCGCGACCTGCCGCGCGGGCGCCGGCCCGACCCCAAGCTGCTGATCGTCGCGCCGATGTCCGGCCACTACGCCACGCTGCTGCGCGGCACGGTCGAGGCGATGATGCAGCATGCCGAGGTCTACATCACCGACTGGACCGACGCGCGCATGGTGCCGCTCTCGGAAGGCCGGTTCGATCTCGACGACTATGTCGACTACATCATCGCCATGCTGCACCATCTCGGCCCCGACACCCATGTCATGGCGGTGTGCCAGCCCTCGGTGCCGGTGCTGGCCGCGGTCTCGGTGATGGAGGCGCGCGGCGACCGCTTCGCGCCCGCCTCGATGACGCTGATGGGCGGGCCGATCGACACCCGCCGCAACCCGACGGCGGTCAACCTGCTTGCCGAGAAGAAGGGCATCGAGTGGTTCCGCGACAACGTCATCATGCAGGTGCCGTTCCCCAACCCCGGCTTCATGCGCGACGTCTATCCCGGCTTCCTCCAGCTTTCCGGCTTCATGAGCATGAACCTCGACCGGCACCTGATCGCCCACAAGGACTTCTTCATGCACATGGTGAAGAACGACGGCGATTCGGCCGAGAAGCACCGCGAATTCTACGACGAGTATCTCGCCGTGATGGACCTGACCGCCGAATTCTACCTCCAGACGGTCGAGACGGTGTTCGTGCGCCATGACCTGCCCAGGGGCCAGATGCGCCATCGCGGCGAGCTGGTCGATCCGTCGGCCGTGCGCAACGTCGCGCTCCTGACCGTCGAGGGCGAGAACGACGACATCTCCGGCGTCGGCCAGACCCAGGCGACGCACGACCTCTGCGTCAATATCCCCGATTCGATGCGCGGCCATCATTTGCAGTCGCGCGTCGGCCATTACGGCGTCTTCAATGGCTCGCGCTTCCGTGCTGACATCGTGCCGCGCATCGTCGGCTTCATGGCCGCGCACGGCACGCGGTCGAAGCCGGCGGCCAGGCCGCGCCTCGTCAGCACCAAGGGCTGACGGAAGCCGGCCCGCGCCGAAGGCCCCGATCGCGCCGAAGGCAAGGATAACGAAGACAAGGACGCCGAAGGCGGCTTCACGGAGCCGCCTTTTTCATTAAATCTTCGGTTTGGAGTTCGGGCCGCCGGGCCGGGTCCGGCTCAGGCCACCTGCGACGTCGGCGTCTGCGACAGCAGCGTATGGATCGCGTCGGCCTCGCGCGTGGCGCGGATCTTGGCGACGGTGTCGGGGTCGCGCAGCACGCGGGCGATCCGCGACAGCGCCTTCAGATGGTCCGCGCCTGCGCCTTCCGGCGCCAGCAGCAGGAAGACGAGATCGACCGGCTGGTCGTCGAGCGCCTCGAAATCGACCGGGGTATCGAGCCGGGCGAAGATGCCGGTGATGCGCGAGATGCCGGCGAGCTTGCCATGGGGTATGGCGATGCCGTTGCCGACGCCGGTCGAGCCCAGCCGCTCGCGCTGGAGGATGGTGTCGAAGAGCTCGCGCTCCGGCAGCCCGGTGACGGAAGCGGCCTTTTCCGCCAGCAGTTGCAGGAGCTGCTTCTTGGAATTGGCCTTCAAGGCCGGCATCACTGCCGAAACCTCGATCAGGTCATTCAGGTCCATTTTCGGGTCATCCTTCCTGCTCTGCCCGTCTGCCGCACCGCAAGCCCATACAGGCGGGCCGATTCTTGCGGGCCCATTGTTGCGGTCCGGTCGGGAGCGGCGGTCAGCGGGCGGTCGCGTTCGCCGCCGAAGAGGTGTCTATCCAGCCGATATTGCCGTCCGCGCGACGGTAAACGACATTGACGTGGCTGTTGCCGGCATTGCGGAAGACGACGACCGGGCCGTCCTTGGTGTCGAGCTCGATCACCGCGTCGGCGACCGACATCGTCTTCAGCGCCACCGTCGATTCGGCGACGATCGCCGGGGCATAGTCCACCGGCACTTCCTCGTCTTCGTCGGCCACCGGCGCGACCACGCGATAATCGAGGTCAATCCATTCGGCCGCGGCCGCGACGGGGTGCGCCTTCAGCCGGCGCTTGTAGCGGCGCAGCCGCTTCTCCACGCGCTCCGCCGCCGCGTCGAAGGCGATCTGCGGGTCCTGCGCCTGGCCGGTGGCCTGAAGCGAGATGCCGGAATCGAGATGCACGAGGCAATCGGCCGAAAAGCGCGATCCAGACTTCTCGACCGTCACCGAGCCGCCATATCCGCCGTCGAAATACTTGTTGACCGCATCCTCGATGCGGCCCTCGATCCGGGTGCGGAACGCGTCGCCAATGTCCATATGCTTACCGGAGATGCGCAGATTCATGTCGAACTGACCTTTTCTCGTGCTGGGTCTCTCTCGGAGATTCCGACTGCTTATGGAGTTTATACCCGTGGTCGGCACACTCAAGGTTTTCGGTAGCTCGGCGTCGGCTTCCGGCTACGCCACCGGGCGACCCATCGCTGAGCCGCCGCAGCCGCGGGACCTCGCCTTCCGCTCGCCCGCCGCATGCGGCGCGCTTCTAGTCCGTTTCGCATCGGCTTGTCAACGCAAGGGCGTGTCCCGCCCGGTTCAGGCCCGCGCGGACGCCCTGGCCCGCTTTTCGCGCCGGCGCTGCACCGACGAGGGAATGTCCATGCCTTCCCGGTACTTGGCGACCGTCCGGCGGGCGATGTCGATGCCGGTTTTCCTCAGCATATCCACAATCGTGTCGTCGGAGAGCACGGCCTCGGGCGTTTCCGCCTCGATCAGCTCGCGGATACGGTCGCGGACCGCGGCCGAGGAATGGGCCTCGCCGCCCTCGGTCGCGGCGATCGCCACCGAGAAGAAGCGCCGCAGCTCGAACGCGCCGCGCGGCGTCATCATGTATTTGTTGGCGGTGACGCGGCTGACCGTCGATTCGTGCATGCCGATCGCCTCGGCCACGTCCTTCAGGTTGAGCGGCTTCAGGTGGCGCACGCCGTGGAGGAGAAAGGCGTCCTGCCGACGCACGATCTCGCCGGCCACCCTGAGGATGGTGCGGGCGCGCTGGTCGAGGCTGCGCGCCAGCCAGCCGGCGCTCTGCATGCAGTCGGAGAGGAAGGTCTTCTCCTCCTGGCTCGACGCGTGTTTCGAGACGCGGGCGAAATAGGACTGGTTGACGATGACCGAGGGCAGCGCGTCCGGGTTCAGCTCGACCGCCCAGCCGCCGTCCGCGGCCTGGCGGACGATCACGTCCGGCACGATGGCGTCGGCCGCGCCGCCGGCGAAGACGGCGCCGGGGCGCGGGTCCAGGCGGCGGATTTCCGCCACCATGTCGAGCAGGTCGTCGTCGCCGACGCCGCACAGCCGCCGCAACTGCGCGAAGTCGCGCCGCGCCACCAGGTCGAGATGGGCGATCATCGCCCGCATCGCCGGGTCGAAGCGGTCGCGGGCCTCGAGCTGGATCGCGAGGCATTCGGCGAGGTCGCGGGCGAAGATGCCGGGCGGGTCGAACTGCCGGCACCGGGCCAGCACCGCGCGCACCGCGTCTTCGGGAGAGCCGAGGCGCGCGGCGGTTTCGGCAAGGTCGGCGCGCAGGTAGCCGGCCTCGTCGAGCGCGTCGGCGAGCTCGCGCGCGATCAGCCGCTCGGCCGGGTCGTGGAAGGCGAAGGCGATCTGCTCGTCGACGTGCTGGGCCAGCGAGGGCGCGCCCGCCGCCAGCATGTCCATGTCGAAATCGCCCGTGCCCCTGCTCGCGCCCGCGCCACCGGCCGATTTCCATTGCGCGGCAAGATCCGGCCCGATCCGCTCGCCGCGGCCGGGATCGTCGGGAAAGACGTTCTCCATCGAGGCGTCGAGGCGCTCAGAGATGGTCTCGGCGCTGGCGGTCGCCTCGTCGAACAGGCGGTCGAGGCGTTCGGCCCGTTCCTCGCCGCCCGCCGCCCGGTCGTCGGTCTCGCCGGTGGTCCCGCCGGTGGCCGGCGCCTCGTCCCGGGGCTCGGGCCGTTCCAGAAGCGGGTTCTTCTCGATCTCGGCGTCGATGAACCGTTCAAGCTCGGCATGGGTGAATTGCAGCAGCCTTATCGACTGCATGAGCTGCGGCGTCATCGTCAGCGATTGCGCCTGGCGCAGTTGCAATTTGGCGCTGATTGCCATTCGGACCGTTCCCGCAGGCGGCCCACGCCGCAGCGCAGTATTGAAACTGGCCCGGCTTTTGCTTGTCAAGCGAAAGGGAAGCTCTGCCCGGCTACAGGCTGAACGATTCGCCGAGATAGAGCCGGCGCACGTCCGGGTTCTCGACGATCTCCGCCGGCAGGCCGTGGGTCAGCACCTGGCCGGCATGGATGATATAGGCGCGTTCGACCAGCCCCAGCGTCTCGCGGACATTGTGGTCGGTGATGAGGACGCCGATGCCGCGCGCGGTCAGGTGGCGCACCAGTTGCTGGATGTCCGACACCGCGATGGGGTCGACGCCGGCGAACGGCTCGTCGAGCAGCATGAAGTTGGGGTTCGAGGCCAGCGCGCGGGCGATCTCCAGCCGCCGCCGCTCGCCGCCCGACAGCGCGATGGCCTGGGCCTTGCGCAGATGCGCGATGTGGAATTCCTCCAGGAGCTCGTCGAGCCGGCGCTCGCGCGCCTTGCGGCTCTTCTCGACCATCTCGAGGATGGCGCGGATGTTGTTCTCCACCGACAGGCCGCGGAAGATCGAGGCTTCCTGCGGCAGGTAGCCGATGCCGAGTCGCGCGCGCCGGTACATCGGCAGGGCGGTGACGTCGTAGCCGTCGATCTCGATCGTGCCCTGGTCGACCGGGACGAGGCCGGTGACCATGTAGAAGCACGTGGTCTTGCCGGCGCCGTTGGGCCCGAGCAGCCCGACCGCCTCGCCGGCGCGGACGCCGAACGAGACGCCGTTGACCACCTGCCGTCCCTTGTAGCTCTTGGTCAGGCCGCGCGCGATCATCGTGCCGCGAAAGCGCTCGCGGTCCGGGCGCTCCACGGGCGACTTGCCCGACGGGCCGCCCGACGACCTATTCGGCGATCTGGAAAGGCCGGGAAACTTCACCTTTTGTCCTGCGAGCCCGGCTTGAGCAGCATCTTGACCCGGCCGCCGCCGGACGCGCCGCCGCAGCCTTCGAGGTGGGCCAGCCCCGACGCCATCTGCACCGTCAGCTTGCAGCCGACGATGACGTTGTCGCCCTCCGACAGCACCACCTCCTTGCCGGACAGCACGAGCAGCTCGCTCTTCATGTCGAAGCTGCCCTGGTCGGCGGTCGCGACCTGGCCCTCGGATTTGACGTAGACCTTGTTCTCGACGATCAGGCGGTCGATGTCGGCCGAGCCGGTGGCGGCGGAGCCGCTTTGCTTGTCGTAATAGACGGTCATCTTGCCCGAGCGCATCAGCATCGCCCCCTGCACGACCGCGACATTGCCGGTGAAGATGGCGATGCCGTCGTTCTCGCGCACCTCGAGATGGTCGCTCTCGATCTGGATCGGCTTGTCGCCGTCGAGCTTCAGGCCGGTCATGCGCCCGTTGTCCTGCGCCAGCGCCGCCGGCGCAAGCAGGGTGAGGGCCAGCGCCAGCCGCAGCGCATGCTTCAAGTTGCTCATTGACTCTCCTCGCCGGACGCCGCGCCGCGCAGGCGTCCACCATCGATCTGCATGCGCACCCGGTTCTCGAACACCAGCACCGCGCCCTTGTCGCGGACCGACATCGAATCGGCCGTGATATGCGCGCCGTCGAGCGATATGTCCACCGGGTCGCGGGTATCGAGGCTGCCGGAGGCGATGTCGATCCTGGCGGACCTGAACACGGCCGTCATGCCGTCGTCGCTGACCACCGTCAATTCGCTGTCGATGTCGAGGCGGTTGGCCTCGCGGTCGAACACGCCCGAAGGCGCGGCCACCGTCATCCAGCCCTTCTCGTCGAGCGGCAGCCGGGCGTCGATGCCTTCGAGATCGATGCGGCCGCTCATGCCGATGTCCTGCACCGCGCGGGTGGCAGTCATCGAATAGGGCCGGCCGTCCCTGCCGGTCAGGCCGTCGAGCTTGGCGTCGGTCATCACCAGGCGACCGTCCTCGATGGCCAGCGCCCCCAGGTCGAGCGGCAGCGCGCCCGGGGTCGAGAGCCACGACTTGCCGACGAAGCCGGCGATCATCAGCAGCGCCGCCGCGGGCAGGGCGAGCTTGAGCAGGCGCACGCGCCCGGAATGGCGGCGCGCCTGCGCGAACGCCCGCTCGACGCGCCCGTCATGCCTGACGCGGCCGCCGGCGCCTGCCGGGTGCGGCCCGCCGGCCGCCGTCCTTGCCTGCAAAGCTGTCCTTGCTTGCGAAATGGTCATGCCCTCACGCCCGAAGCCCGCACTATCGCGTGCGCGGCAGGTTCGCTTCATGCGATTTCGACTTGCACTCCAATATGGTGATTTTTGGATGATCTTCACCGCCTCCATACAATCTTGCCGCGCGGCAGGGAAGCCGCCGCCCCTTCCGGTGACGGGCAGCTTGCAGTAAAAGCGGGCGCAAGGGGCCCGAAGGCTGGAAAGGCGCGCCATGACCCACCGTGCAGACGACATCATCGACCGCAGGCGGCTGCGCCGCAAGCTGACCTTCTGGCGCGTCGCGGCGCTGGCGATCGCCGCGCTCGGCGTCGCCGGCGCGATGTCCTACGCCATGCGCGACGGCCTGGGCGGGAGCGACCAGATCGCCCGGGTCAGGATCGAGGGCACCATCACCGAGAACGAGGAGCTTCTGAAGCGGCTGAAGCGCGTCGGCGAGGCCGCCCATGTCAAGGGCGTGATCCTGACCGTCGATTCGCCCGGCGGCACCACCGCCGGCGGCGAGGCGATCTACGAGGCCGTGCGCCGGCTGGCCGGCCAGAAGCCGGTGGTGGCGCAGGTCGGCACGCTGGCCGCGTCGGCCGGCTACATGATCGCGTCCGCCGCCGACCACATCGTGGCGCGCCAGTCGTCGATCGTCGGCTCCATCGGCGTGCTGGTCCAGTTCCCCGACGTCACCGGCCTGATGGAGATGGTGGGCGTCAAGCTCGAGGGCGTCAAATCGTCGCCGCTCAAGGCCGAGCCGTCGCCCTTCACCCCCACCACCGAGGAGGAGCGCGCCATGCTGCGCGCGCTGGTGATGGACAGCTACGACTGGTTCGTCGGGCTGGTCGAGGCGCGGCGGCCGCTGTCCCGCGCCGAGGTGCTGGCCGTGGCCGACGGCTCTATCTTCACCGGCCGCCAGGCGTTGCAGCTCAAGCTGGTCGACAGCCTCGGCGGCGAGGAAAAGGCCGTCGAGTGGTTGGCGACCAGGGGCGTCGACGAAAAGCTCGACGTGATCGAGTGGAAGCCGGTTCGGGAGGGCGGCCTGCTTTCGCCGCTGGCGCTGGCCGGCGCCGTCGGCGCGGCGACGGGGCTCGACCGCCTCGGCCGGGGCCTTGCCGGCGCGGCCGGCGCGGACCGCTTGTTCCTTGACGGGCTCGTGTCGGTCTGGCACCCTGACGGCGGCCCGCTCGGAAACTGAAAACGACAACCAAAACACTCGCATAGCGGCAAATTTCCGCGATATGCGGCCCGACAGGACGGCGTGGAGCATCAGATGATAAAGTCCGAACTCGTGCAGACGATCGCCAATCGCAATCCGCATCTTTTCCTGCGCGACGTCGAGAACATCGTCAACGCGATCTTCGAGGAGATCACGGATGCGCTCGCCGCCGGCAACCGCGTCGAGCTGCGCGGCTTCGGCGCCTTCTCGGTCAAGAACCGGCCGGCGCGCATCGGCCGCAACCCGCGCACCGGCGAGTCGGTCGAGGTCGAGGAGAAATGGGTGCCGTTCTTCAAGACCGGCAAGGAGCTGCGCGAGCGGCTCAACGCCGACGACGAGGACTGAAGGCAGGCACCGGCAACATGGTCAACCGCATCGTCACCGTCCTGGTCCTCATTCCGCTCGCCATCGTGCTGGTGGCGCTGGCGGTGGCCAACCGCGCCCCGGTCGCCTTCACCATCGACCCCTTCAATCCGGGCAATCCGGGCCTGACCGCCTCGCTGCCGCTGTTCGTGCTGCTGTTTTCGGCGGTCGCCGTCGGCCTGGTCATCGGCAGCCTCGCCACCTGGCTGCGCCAGGGGCGCTACCGCAGGGCCGTCCGCCAGCGCGACGCCGCCCTCGCCGCCGGCCTGCCCGCGCCGCGTAGCTGACGGGTCCGGCGCCGGTGCGGCGCGCAGCCGGCGGCCGTGTTGCGGGGGGGCGCGCGCTGTGGCAGAAGCGCGGCGACGATCTTCCCGGAGCGCAGATGAAGAACCAGCGCCACAGACAGGCCGATATGTCGCCGGGCAAGGCCCAGGCCGACAAGCCCGCCGGGACGGCCGGGCAGGGCCGTGCGCCCGCGCCGCGCCGGACCGGCGCGCTGCCGGCCGAAACGGTGCCGCTGATCCTCGAGGTCGAGCCGGGCGCGGATTACGCGCTGGTCGATTCCGGCGACGGCCGCAAGCTCGAGCGCTACGGCCCCTATCTGATCGACCGTCCCGAGGGGCAGGCGATCTGGCGGCCTGCGCTGCCCGAGCGCGACTGGCTGAAGGCGGACGCCGTCTTCACCGGCGACACCGACGAGGAGGGCATGGGCCGCTGGCGCTTCCCCCGGACGCCGCTCGGCGAGACCTGGCCGATGCGGCACGATCGCATCGACTATCTCGGCCGCTTCACCTCGTTTCGCCATGTCGGCGTCTTTCCCGAGCAGGCCTCGCACTGGCGGCACATGGAGGGGCTGATCGCCGGCGCCGGACGCCCGGTCAGGGTGCTGAACCTGTTCGGCTACACCGGGCTCGCCTCGCTGGTCGCGGCGCGCGCCGGCGCCCACGTCACCCATGTCGACGCCTCGAAGAGGGCGATCGGCTGGGCCCGCGAGAACCAGGAGATGGCGCGGCTGGCGGACAAGCCGATCCGCTGGATCTGCGAGGACGCGATGAAGTTCGTCGAGCGCGAGGCGCGGCGCGACAGCCGCTACGACATCGTCCTGCTCGACCCGCCCGCCTATGGCCGCGGCCCCAAGGGCGAGGTCTGGCAGCTCTTCGACCACCTGCCGGCGATGGCCGAGCTTTGCCGCGCCATCCTTTCGCCGCGGCCGCTCGCCGTCGTCCTGACCGCCTATTCGATCCGCGCCTCGTTCTTCGCCATGCACGCGCTGATGCGCGACACCTTTGCCGGGATGGCCACGAATGGGGGCGGCCGCGTCGAATCCGGCGAGCTCGTCATCCGCGAGGAAGCGGCCGGCCGCCGGCTCTCGACCTCGCTGTTCTCGCGCTGGGTGGCGGCATGAGCGGCCAATCGGACATCCGCAGGGTCGGCCAGGTCAAGGAAGTGACCAGCCTCGCCAACCCGATCGTCAAGGACATCCGCGCGCTGGCGCAGAAGAAGTTCCGCGACCGCGAGGGCGCGTTCATGGCCGAGGGGCTGAAGCTCGTCATCGACGCGCTCGATCTCGGCTGGACCATCCGCACGCTGGTGTTCGCCAGGTCGCAGCGCGGCAACGCGGCGGTGGAGAAGGTCGCGGCGCGGACCAAGGCCGCTGGCGGGCTGGTGCTCGAAGTACCGGAAAAGGTGCTCGTCGCCATCACCCGCCGCGACAACGCGCAAGCCGTCATCGGCGTCTTTTCCCAGCGCTGGACGCCGCTGAAGGACATCCGTCCCGAGGAAGGCGACGTCTGGGTGGCGCTCGACAGGGTGCGCGACCCGGGCAATCTCGGCACCGTCATCCGCACGGTCGACGCCGTGGGCGCCAAGGGCGTCATCCTCGTCGGCGACACCACCGACCCCTATTCGCTGGAGACGGTGCGCGCCACCATGGGCTCGATCTTCGCCGTGCCGGTGGCGCGGGCCGAGGCGGAAGCGTTCATCGCCTGGCACAAGGCAAGCCGCGCGCGGCTGGTCGGCACCCATCTCAAGGGCTCGGTCGACTACCGCGCGCCCGACTACCGCAAGGGGCCGGTCGTGCTTCTGATGGGCAACGAGCAGCAGGGCCTGCCGGACAACCTCGCCGCCGCCTGCGACACGCTGATCCGCATCCCGCAGGCGGGCAGGGCGGATTCGCTCAATCTCGCCGTCGCCGCCGGCGTCGCGCTCTACGAGCTGCGCCGCCACGCCTTCCCCGTGGCCAAGGGGAAGGCCGGATGAGGCGCCTCCTGGCCTATGGCGCAGTCGTCGCGGCCGCCACCGCGCTCGACCAGTGGATCAAGCTCCTGGTCGAAACCCGGCTCGACATGCACCTGCCGGTGCAGGTGCTGCCGTTCCTGTCGCTCTACCGCACCCACAACACCGGCATCGCCTTTTCGATGCTCGACGATTTCGGCAGCGTCGGCCTGATCGCGGTCACGGTCGCGGTGATCGGCCTCGTCGCCTTCATCGCCTCGCGCACCGACCCGGCCCAGCGCCTCGCCCGCCTCGGCTTCGCGCTGATCGTCGGCGGCGCGCTCGGCAATCTGATCGACCGGGTCTGGAACGGCCATGTCGTCGACTATGTCCTGTTCCACCTGCCGTCATGGTCGTTCGCGATCTTCAACCTGGCCGACGCCTTCATCACCGTCGGCGCCGGGCTGGTCATCCTCGACGAGTTCCTCCTCTGGCGGCGCGAGCGCGCGCGAAGGCAAGGCTGACGGGCCGTTCGCACGTTCGCTAAAATTCTACCGGGCGGCCAAAAGCTTCCCTAATCACTCGCCGCTATGCTGCGGCGCGATGAGGACGCAGGAAAACCACGACCGCCACGACCGCCACGGGGAAACCGCCGCCGCAACCGCAGGGCGCGCCCGCAGGCGGCGCGTTCCGCCGCCGCCGCTGGCGCCGGAATTGCCCCCGCGCCTCGGCACCCTGCGCGGCGCGGTCTTCCTCGTCGTCGCGGCCGTGGCGCTGGTCGCCTGCGCCGGTCTTGCCGTCCTGTCGGGCGCGTCCCCTCTCGTCGTCGTTCCGGCGGCGGCCGGCCTTGCCGCGCTCGCCGCGCATTCCGGGGTGGCGCTATCGCGCGGCGGCCGGGCAAGGGCGCGGGCGCTGCGCGACCGCGCCGAGCTGGAGCGGCTGGCCGACCGCATGTGGGAGTTGCAGGAAAGCGAGGAGCGCGCCCGCGGCCTGACCGAGGCGCTGGGCGACATCGTCATCCATCGCGACCGCGACGGCCGCATCGTCTACGCCAACGGCGTGCTGTCCGGGCTTCTCGGCGTCGCGCCCGGGGCGCTGCAAGGCCGGCGGCTCACCGAGCTCGGCGTCGACGTCGGCGTGGTGCCGGACAGCGCCTTCTGCGACGGCGAATGCCTGTCCTCGACCGATATCATGTTCGACACCGCCGCCGGCGAGCGCTGGTTCTCGTGGATCGAGCTTTCGGTGCGCGACAAGGAGAACGACGCTGTCTCGCACCGGGCGATCGCCCGCGACATCACCGAGCGCAAGCAGGCGGAAGCCGCGCTGATCGCAGCGCGCGAGCGGGCGGAAATGGCCAGCGAAGCCAAGACCCGCTTTCTCGCCACGGTCAGCCACGAGATCCGCACGCCGATGAACGGCATCATGGGCATGGCCGGGCTTCTGGCCGACACCGGGCTGACGCCCGAGCAGCGCACCTATGTCGCGGCGGTGTCGACGTCGGCCGCCGCGCTGCTGGCGCTGATCGAGGACCTGCTCGACTATTCGAAGATCGAGTTCGGCCGCTTCGCGCTCGAGCCGCAGCCGGTCAGCCCGCGCGAGCTGGTCGAGAACGTGGTCGAGCTGATCGCGCCGCGCGCCCATGACAAGCGCATCGGCATCGCCAGCGCCATCGCCCCCGACGTGCCGGCGCTGGTCAGCGCCGATCCCGGCCGGCTGCGCCAGGTTCTGGTCAACATCATCGGCAACGCGGTCAAGTTCACCGAGACCGGCGGCGTCCTCGTCTCGGTCGGCATGACGGGAACCGGCGCCCGCCGGCGCCTGCGCTTCGATGTCGTCGACACCGGGCAGGGCCTGGAACGCAAGGACGTCGCCCGCCTGTTCGAGGAGTTCGAGCAGGGCGACGGCACCGCGACCCGCGTCCATGGCGGGGCCGGCCTCGGGCTGGCGATCTCGCGGCGCATCGTCGAGGCGATGGACGGGACGATCGTCGCCGAGGGCGAGCCGGGCAAGGGCTCGCGCTTCACGGTCGAGATCCCGGCCGTCGATCCGGTCGCGCCCAGGATCGACCTCGCCGCCGCGCTCGAAGGCCGCCGCGTCGCCGTCGCCTCGGCCAATGCGGTCGAGGCGCGCGCCCTCGTCGAGATGATCGCGGCCCATGGCGGCGTGGCCGAGGCCGTCGCCGATCCGGCCGAGGCGATGGCCGGGCAGGGCTTCGACACCGTCCTGATCGACGCGGGGCCGGATGCCGGCGCGGTCGGTCCTGCGCGTCGTGCGGACCGGGACGCGGCGCGGGTGATCGCGTTGATCGCGCCCGGCGAGCGCGCCCGCCTGGCCGGCCGCGCCGCCGCCGGCTATGGCGGCTTCCTCGTGCGTCCGGTGCGCGCGGCGACGCTGCTCAGGGTGCTTCTTTCCGCGCCGGCCGCCCCTGCCGCCCCCGCAGCCGTCGAGGCCGGAGACGGCGCGCTGCCGCCGGCCGCAGCGCCGGACCCGCGTCGCGGGCTTTCGGTCCTGGTCGCCGAGGACAACGACATCAACGCCCTGCTCGCCCGCTCGGCCCTTGCCAAGGCCGGCCATCATGTCGATGTCGTCGCCAACGGCAAGGCCGCCGTCGAGGCGCTCGGCCGCGGCGGCGGCGCCCATCGCTACGACGTGGTGCTGATGGACCTGCACATGCCGGTGATGGACGGGCTGACGGCGATCGCCGCGATCCGCAGGTTCGAGGAGGAGAACGCGCTTCCCCAGGTGCCGATCCTGGTGCTGTCGGCCGACAGCCAGGAGAAGACCCGCCACGGCGTCATCGCCCACGGCGCGACCGGGTTCCTGACGAAGCCCGTCGATCCGCAGGCGATGATCGAGGCCGTGGAGGCACATGCGGCGTTGTAAGACGGCTCGTGTTCGGACTGCGCCAACCTTGCCTGGTCGCCGGGGCCGTGACACCTTCGTCACACTGGCGTTGCATTCTCTCCCTAGAGCGATGCCGAAGCGAACGGTCCGGCCGGGGGCGATTCGGGCATCGGCGGACCGGCCGAGAAGCGAGGAGAACGAGCCATGCACGTCACCACGAGCGAACCCGCCGCCGCCGCGTCCCGCGCGGTGCCGGCTGTCCCTGCGATAGCGCTGTTTTCCGGCCTTGCCGCCGGCCGGGTCCTGGGCCGCATCGGCACGATCGAGGTCAGGCTGGCGCGCGACGAGCCCGAGATCGCGGCCGCGCAGGAGGTGCGCTACCGGGTCTTTCACGAGGAGCTCGGCGCGCAGGCGTCGGCAGCCGACGCGCGCGCGCGCCGCGACGCCGACCGTTTCGACGAGGTCTGCGACCATCTCCTGGTGCTCGACACGGCGCTTCCTGGGCCGGATCATCGCCGCATCGTCGGCACCTACCGCCTGATGCGGCAGGAGAACGCCGCGCTCGCCGGCTTCTATTCCAGCGACGAGTTCGAGCTCGAGGCGCTGGTGGCGCGCCATCCGTCCGTCAATTTCCTCGAGCTCGGCCGCTCCTGCGTCCTGCCGCACTACCGCTCCAGGCGCACCATCGAGGTGTTGTGGCAGGGCATCTGGGCCTATGTGAACCATTACGGCATCGGCGCGATGACCGGCTGCGCCTCGTTCCACGGCACGGTGCCGGCGGCCCATGCCGAGGCGCTGTCCTTCCTCGCCCAGAACTGCCTCGCCGACGGCGAGTGGCGGGTTTCGGCCGTCGCCGGCCGCTTCCATACGATGGACCTGATGCCGGCCGAGGCGGTCAACGCGCGTGCGGCGCTCGCCGCCATGCCGCCGCTGATCAAGGGCTATCTGCGCCTCGGCGCAAGGATCGGCGACGGCTGCGTCGTCGACCGCGCCTTCGGCACCACCGACGTCTTCGTGGTGCTGCCGGTGGCGACGATCTCGGCCCGCTACGTCAACCATTACGGGCCGGACGCCACCCGGTTTGCTGCCTGACGCCTTATGCCGCCGGTGCGGCCTGGAATCCGTCACTCATGGGTTCTAGGCTCGTTGAGCTCTACCACGCTATCTGATGTAGCGCGTCATGCTATACCATTCGGTTTAATGCCGCTTCTTTCTAAAGAGCTATATAACGGTTAGCCGATTGTGTATGGTTAATATGTCTGGGAGGGCAGCCATGAGACGCAGGTTGGGGTATCTACGTAAAACCATAAGGCTATATGTTCGAATGGTTTTCGAATTCGAGGTCGGTCAGAAGTAAGTTCTGAGGCCGATTGCCGCCCCTTATACGGGAGCGTGGGTCGAAACTTTCTCAAGAGCTATATTGCGAAAAAAGCCGGCGTTGAATTTTCACGCCGGCTTTTCCGTTTGGTGCGTGCAGTTCACGGAATTGCCGGGGCTCAGGCCCCGGCGCTGTAGGCGGCGATGACCGCCATGTTGACGATGTCCGAATCCTTGGCGTTCATCGGCACGATCTGCACCGGCTTGTTCAAGCCGACCAGCAGCGGGCCGATCACGGTCGAGCCGCCCAGCTCCTGCAACATCTTGGTCGCGATCGAGGCCGAGTGATAGGCCGGCATGATCAGCACGTTGGCCGGGCCCGAAAGCCGGCAGAACGGATATTGCCGCATCAGGTTGGGGTTCAGCGCCACGTCGGCCGCCATCTCGCCGTCATACTCGAAATCGACCCGGCGCTTGTCGAGGATGCGCACCGCCTCCTGCACCCGCTCCGAGCGCTCGCCCTGCGGATGGCCGAAGGTGGAATAGGCCAGCAGCGCCACGCGCGGCTCGTAGCCCATGCGCCGGGCGAAGCCGGCCGCCTCCTCGGCGATGTCGGCGATCTCGATCGAATCCGGCATGTCGTGGACGGCGGTGTCGGCGACGATGACGGTGCGGCCCCGCGCCAGCGCGATCGAGGCGCCGATCACCCGGTGGCCGGGCTTGGCGTCGATGATGCGGCGCACGTCCTGCAAGGCGGTCGAATAGTTGCGCGTCACCCCCGTCACCACCGCGTCGGCGTCGCCCAGCGCCACCATGCAGGCGGCGAAGTGGTTGCGGTCGTTGTTGATGATGCGCTGGCAGTCGCGCAGGAGATAACCCTTGCGCTGCATCCGCTCGTAGAGGAAGTCGGAATAGACGCCGTTGCGCCGCGACAGCCGGGCATTGACCAGCTCGATGCCCGGCCGGTCGAGGTCGACGCCGGCGTTGCGCGCATTGTCGCGGATCACGTCGTCGCGGCCGATCAGGATCGCGGTGCCGAGCTTCTGGTTGACGTAGGAGACGGCGGCGCGCATCACCTGCTCCTCCTCGCCCTCGGCGAAGACGACGCGCTTGGGCTGGCGGCGCACCCGGTCGTAGATGCGTTGCAGCGTCGAGGCGATTGGGTCGCGCCGGGCCGAAAGCTCCTGCCGGTACTTTTCCATGTCGAGGATCGGTCGGCCGGCGACGCCCGAATCCATCGCCGCCCGCGCCACCGCCGGCGGGATCGACGAAATCAGCCGCGGGTCGAACGGCACCGGGATGATGTAGTTGGGGCCGAATTTCGGCCGGTTGCCCTGATAGGCGGCGGCGACGTCGTCGGGCACGTCCTCGCGCGCCAGCGCCGCCAGGGCCCTGACCGCCGCGATCTTCATCGCGTCGTTGATGGTGGTGGCGCGGGCGTCGAGCGCGCCGCGGAAGATGTAGGGGAAGCCCAGGACGTTGTTGACCTGGTTGGGATAGTCGGAGCGCCCGGTGGCCATGATGGCGTCGGTGCGGATCTCGGCCACTTCCTCCGGCGTGATCTCGGGGTCGGGATTGGCCATGGCGAAGATGATCGGGTTCCTGGCCATCGACTGGATCATGGCGGTGGAGAACGCGCCCTTGGCCGACAGGCCGAACACGATGTCGGCGCCGTCCATGGCGTCGGCCAGCGTGCGCTTGTCGGTCTCGACCGCGTGCGCCGACTTCCACTGGTTCATGCCCTCGGCGCGGCCCTTGTAGACCACGCCCTTGGTGTCGCACAGGATGACGTTCTCGGGCGAAAAGCCCATCGCCTTGACCAGCTCGATGCAGGCGATGCCGGCCGAGCCGGCGCCGTTGCAGACGAGCTTCGCCGTCTTCATGTCGCGGCCGGTGATCTCGAGCGCGTTGATCAGGCCCGCGGCGGCGATGATCGCGGTGCCGTGCTGGTCGTCGTGGAAGACCGGAATGTCCATCAGCTCGCGCAGCTTCTGCTCGATGATGAAGCACTCCGGCGCCTTGATGTCCTCCAGGTTGATGCCGCCGAAGGAGGGCCCCAGATAGCGCACGCAGTTGATGAACTCGTCGGCGTCGCGGGTGTCGACCTCGAGGTCGATGGAATCGACGTCGGCGAAGCGCTTGAACAGCACCGCCTTGCCCTCCATCACCGGCTTGGAGGCCAGCGCGCCGAGGTCGCCGAGGCCGAGGATCGAGGTGCCGTTGGAGATGACGGCGACGAGGTTGCCGCGCGCGGTGTAGTCGAAGGCGCGGCTCGGGTCCTCGGCTATCGCCTTGACGGGCGCCGCGACGCCCGGCGAATAGGCGAGCGACAGGTCGCGCTGGGTCGCCATCGGCTTGGTCGGGCTGATCTCCAGCTTGCCGGGCCGTCCCGAGGCGTGGAAATCGAGTGCTTCCTGTGTGCTCACGGAGGGCCCCGTCTCCGTGTTCCTGTCTTTCAGCGGCATGTCGGTGTCCGTATCCTTCCCCGGCGGCGCGTTTCTGTGGAGTTTTGCCGAAGCGCCCCGAATAAGGCTACACTTGGCGGCCGCAAAACGCCAAGCAGGAAAAAGCACTCCGCCAGAGGGTATCGCACAGGGTATCGCACCTTTGAATCATCATCCGCAGGCCAGCGACGACATCACCTCCGCCCCGGCGCCGGGCGCCGCCGGCGCGACGCCGATGATGGAGCAGTATATCGAGATCAAGGCCGCGAACCCGGATTCGCTCCTGTTCTATCGCATGGGCGATTTCTACGAGCTGTTCTTCCACGACGCGGAACTGGCCAGCCGGGCGCTCGGCATCGCGCTGACCAGGCGCGGCAAGCACCAGGGCGAGGACATCCCGATGTGCGGCGTGCCGGTCCATGCCGCCGACGACTACCTGCAAAAGCTGATCGCGCTGGGCTTCCGCGTCGCCGTCTGCGAGCAGATGGAAGACCCGGCCGAGGCGAAGAAGCGCGGATACAAGTCGGTGGTGCGGCGCGACGTGGTCCGCCTCGTCACTCCCGGCACCATCACCGAGGAGAAGCTGCTCCAGCCCGGCGAGGCCAGCTATCTGATGGCGCTCGGCCGGGTGAAGGGGGCCGGGCCGGGGGCGGGGCCGGGGGCAGGGACGGACGATCACGCCTATGCGCTGGCCTGGATCGACATCTCGACCGGCGCGTTCAGGGTCGGCGAATCGGCCGGCGACCGGCTGCTCGGCGACATATTGCGGGTCGACCCGCGCGAGCTGATCGTCGCCGAGCCGGTGTTCCGCGACCCGGCGCTGAAACCGCTGTTCGACGTGCTCGGCCGCACCGCGAGCCCGCAGCCGGCGCCGCTGTTCGATTCCGCGGCCGCGCCCGGCCGCATCGCCCGCTTCTTCGGCGTGGCGACGCCCGACGGCTTCGGCCAGTTCGGCAGGGCCGAATTGTCCGCCATTTCCGGCGCGATCGCCTATGTCGAGAAGACCCAGCTTTCCGAGCGGCCGCCGCTGGCCCGGCCGGAGCGCGAGGAGGCGGGGTCGAGCCTGTTCATCGACGCCGCCACCCGCGCCAATCTCGAGCTGACCCGCACGCTTTCCGGCAGCCGCGACGGCTCGCTGCTCAAGGCCATCGACCGCACGGTGACCGGCGGCGGCGCGCGGCTCCTGGCCGAGCGGCTGACCGCGCCGCTGACCGAGCCGGACGCCATCAATGCCCGGCTCGACGCCGTCGCCTTCCTGATCGCCGCCGCGCGGCTGACCGAGGCGCTGCGCGCGGTGCTGAAAAGCGCGCCGGACATGCCGCGCGCGCTGTCGCGGCTGGCGCTGAACCGCGGCGGCCCGCGCGATCTCGGCGCGCTCCGAGCCGGGCTCGACGCGGCGCGGCAAGTGGGGGAGTTGATGGCGGGGGAAGAGGCCCTGCCGCCGCGGCTTGAGGCCGCCGCCGCGGCGCTGGCCGCGCTGCCGGCGCCGCTCGCCGCCCATCTCGACCGGGCGCTCGCCGACGATCTGCCGCTGATGAAGCGCGACGGCGGCTTCCTGCGGCCGGGCTACGACGCCGAGCTCGACGAGATGCGGGCGCTGCGCGACCAGTCGCGCCGCGTCATCGCCGCCATGGAGCGCGACCTTGCCGAGGAAACCGGCATCCGTTCGCTGAAGATCCGCCACAACAACGTGCTCGGCTACTATATCGAGGTCACGGCCAACCATGCCGAGACGATGACCGGCACCGACGCGGCCAAGGCGCGCTTCATCCACCGCCAGACCATGGCGAGCGCCATGCGCTTCACCACCACCGAGCTGGCCGGGCTGGAGACGAAGATCGCCAACGCCGCCGACCGGGCGCTCCAGATCGAGCTCGCCGCGTTCGAGGCGCTGGCCGCCGAGGCGGTGTCGCAGGCGCAGGCGATCCGCGCCGCCGCCGACGCGCTGGCCGAGCTCGACGTCTCGGCCGCGCTCGCCGTGCTGGCCACGGCGGAGGACTATTGCCGGCCGGCCATCGACGCCTCGCTCGCCTTCCGCGTCGAGGGCGGCCGCCACCCGGTGGTCGAGCAGGCGCTGCGCCGCCAGCTCGCCGATCCCTTCGTCGCTAACGATTGCGACCTGTCGCCGGAAGAGGGCGCGAAAAGCGGCGCGATCTGGCTGCTGACCGGGCCGAACATGGGCGGCAAGTCGACCTTCCTGCGCCAGAACGCGCTGATCGCCATCCTCGCCCAGATGGGCTCGTTCGTGCCGGCGGCCTCGGCCCGTATCGGCGTCGTCGACCGGCTGTTCTCCCGCGTCGGCGCCTCCGACGACCTCGCGCGCGGCCGCTCGACCTTCATGGTCGAGATGGTCGAGACGGCGGCGATCCTGAACCAGGCAGGCCCGCGCGCGCTGGTGATCCTCGACGAGATCGGCCGCGGAACCGCCACCTTCGACGGCCTCTCCATCGCCTGGGCGGCGGTGGAATATCTGCACGAGAACAACCGCTGCCGCGCCATCTTCGCCACCCATTTCCACGAGATGACCGCGCTGGCCGGCAAGCTGCCGCGCCTTTCCAACGTCACCATGCGGGTCAAGGAGTGGGAGGGCGACGTCGTCTTCCTGCACGAGGTCGGCAAGGGCGCGGCCGACCGCTCCTACGGCGTCCAGGTGGCGCGGCTCGCCGGCCTGCCCGAAGCCGTGGTCGAGCGCGCCCGCGCGGTGCTGCGCCAGTTGGAGGAGGGCGAGACCTCCGGCAAGGCGGCGCGGCTCGTCGACGACCTGCCGCTGTTTTCCGTCGCGGTGAAGCGCGAGCCGCAACGGCCGAAGGCGAGCGACGTCCTTGCCGACGCGCTCGCCGCGCTCCATCCAGACGAGATGACGCCGCGCGAGGCGCTCGACGCGCTCTACCGGCTGAAGGCGCTTGCCCCCGGCTGACGCGCGGAAGCGGCAAGCGCCTTCCGGAGAATTCCCCCGCGGCATGCCGTCGTTAACCCGAGCTTGAGCATTTCATGTCTTACTGAAATGCGAGAGGGGGGATCGTTCGCATGGCGAAACTCGTCAGCGTCTTCATATCTTCGAGCTGCCGAAGGATGATCGCGGCGATCGTTTGGCTGGGCGTCTTCGCCGTGGTGATGGCGGCGGCCGGCGGCTACGCCCTGCACAAGACCGGCGAACTGGCGCGGATGGAGGGCGACCGCGCCATCGAACAGTTCACGCGGCTGCGCGCCAACCTGTTCGGGACCTTCGAGCTGATGCAGGCGCAGCTCACCGCCGAGCCGTGCTCGCCGGCCTTCCGCGAGCAGTTGCGCCGCATCGCCTATCTGCCGGACGGCCTGAACGAGTTCCTCTACGCGCCGGGCGGCAAGGTCCTTTGCTCGCTCAGCATCGCCGCCTTCGAGCCGCCGGTGGACCTCGGCGTGCCGGACATGGCCGGCACGGGCGCGCATCCGGTGTCGATCTGGATCGACCGCGACCTCGGTTTCCTCGGCCTTGCCGGCGAGAAGGGGATGCTGGCGCTGAACGAGCCGTTCATCGCCGTGGTTCCGCCGCAGAAGGTGGATTTCCGCCCGCCGCACTGGCTGTCGATGGAGCTCGTCATGCAGGGCGGCAACGACAGATGGCTCCATCGCGCCGGCACGCCCGGCCTTCACGAGGCGTGGGCGGCGGCGCCTGAATTCGCCGGAGTGCCTTCGGGCCGCGTCAGCACGCGCGCCTGCGATCACGGCGGCGTGCATTGCGTGGTCGCCGAGGCAAGCATCGCCGCCGTGCTGGATTCCGGGCGCGGCGCCATCGCCATGGCGCTGCTGGCCGCGATGCTCATCGCCACCTTCGTCGCCGGCAAGACATACCGGGCGATCGCGCTCTACTGGTCGTTCGAGGCCCGGTTCTGCCGCCGGCTCGACGCCGGCTCGATCCTGTGCGCCTACCAGCCGGTGATGCGCCTCGAAACGGGCGAGATCTCCGGCTGCGAGGTGCTGGCGCGCTGGCGCGACATCGACGGCAGGACCGTCTTTCCCGACCGCTTCATCGGCATCGTCAAGCAGCGCGGTCTGACCCTGCGCCTGACCAGGCTGGTGGCGCGGCGCGCCTTCGAGGAACTGTCCGCCATCCGCCCCGAGGGCCGCAAGCTCCAGGTCAGCTTCAACATCTTCCCGCAGGACCTCGACAGCGCGCGGCTGTTGCGGGTGTTCTCCTGCTTCACCGCGCATCCCGACCGCTTCGGCGTCATCCTCGAGATCATCGAGAGCGACGAGATACCCGCCAATGCCCAGCGCGAGATCGAGCTGCTGCGCCGCGCCGGCATCAGGACCTTCATCGACGATTTCGGCACCGGCTATTCCAACATGCAGAATCTCGCCGGCCTCGCCGTCGACGGGGTGAAGCTCGATCGCGCCTTCGCCATGGCGCCCGACAATTCGATGATGGCGCAGATGCTGCGCCACGCCGTCGAGATGATCGAGGAAACCGGCCGCGTGATGGTGGTCGAAGGCGTCGAGACCGCCGAGCGCCTGGCGCTGCTGCGCGGCATGCAGGCGCGGATCGATTTCGTGCAGGGCTATTTCATCGCCCGGCCGCTCGACATCGCGGACTTCGCCGCCTTCCTGCGCGAGAACGCGCCGGTTCCGGCGGCCGCCCCCCTCGGGCGCGAGACCGTCCCCGCCATGCAAAGACGGCTGCGCGACCGTATCCAACAGAGCAAAATCGCGGTATAGACCGGCCGGTGACGCAAGACCGGCAGGCATGGCGAAGATACCCCTGAAGCTCGAAGAGATCGTCGACGCGGCGGCGCTGCGGCGCGAGATCGCGGCGCTGACCGCCTCCGCGGGCGGCGATGGTGCCGATCCGGCCGTGCGCGCCGGGCTGGTCAAGCTGTTCAAGACCGTCCTCGCCGAGGGCCGCGCCCGCGCCGAAGCCATGCTGACGGCGGACGGCGGCGGCCATGCCTGCGCGGCGCGGCTGTCGCACCTGATGGACGAGGCGATCCGCGCGCTTTACGATTTCGTCGCCGGCAGCGTCTACCGCGCGCAGAACCCGTCGGCGGCCGAGCACATGGCGGTGGTCGCCGTCGGCGGCTACGGCCGCGGCACGCTGGCGCCGTCCTCCGACATCGACCTGCTGTTCGTCCTGCCCTGGAAGCAGACGCCCTGGGGCGAGCAGGTCGTCGAGTACATGCTCTACGTGCTGTGGGACCTGGGGCTCAAGGTCGGACACGCCACGCGCAACATCGACGAGTGCATCCGGCTGTCGCGGACCGATTTCACCATCCGCACCTCGATCCTCGAGGCGCGGTTCGTCACCGGCGACGACAGGCTGTTCCGCGCCCTGGTCGAGCGTTTCGACGACGAGGTAGTCAAAGACACCGGCGCCGAATTCGTCCAGGCCAAGCTCGCCGAGCGCGACGCCCGCCACGCCAAGGCCGGCGAGAGCCGCTATCTGGTCGAGCCCAACGTCAAGGAAGGCAAGGGCGGCCTGCGCGACCTCCACACGCTGTTCTGGATCGGCAAATATTACTACCGGGTGCGCACGGCCGAGGAACTGGTCGGCAAGGGCGTGTTCACCCGCGCCGAGTGGAACCAGTTCCGCAAGGCCGAGGACTTCCTGTGGGCGGTGCGCTGCCACATGCACTTCCTGACCCGCCGGGCCGAGGAGCGGCTGCATTTCGACATCCAGCCCGACATCGCCGAGCGGCTGGGCTATACCAGCCATCCCGGCCTGTCGGCGGTCGAGCGCTTCATGAAGCACTATTTCCTCGTCGCCAAGACCGTCGGCGACCTGACGCGCATCTTCTGCGCCGCGCTGGAGGAGGAACAGGCCAAGCACGTTCCCGGTTTCAATCGCGTCATCCTCAATTTCTCGCGCCGCCGGCGCAAGCTCGCCGGCACCCCGGATTTCATCGTCGACAACCACCGCATCAACGTCGCCGACGGCGAGGTGTTCGCGCGCGATCCGGTCAATCTTCTCAGGCTGTTCTGGCTGGCCGACCGGCACGGGCTGGAGTTCCACCCCGACGCGCTCAAGCTGCTGACGCGCTCGCTGAGGCTGGTCGACCGCGCCTTGCGCCGCGACAGGGAGGCCAACCGGCTGTTCATGGAGATACTGACCTCCAGCCGCAGCCCCGAGCTCAACCTGCGCCGCATGAACGAGGCCGGGCTGCTCGGCAAGCTGATCCCCGATTTCCAGAAGATCGTGGCGATGATGCAGTTCAACATGTACCACCACTACACGGTGGACGAGCACCTGATCCGCTGCGTCGGGGTCCTGGCCGAGATCGAGCACGGCGAGGCCGAGGCGATCCACCCGCTCAGCCATTCGCTGATGCCGGGGCTGAAGGCGAGCCGCGACGTCCTCTACGTCACGGTGCTGTTCCACGACATCGCCAAGGGCAGGCCGGAGGACCATTCGACCGCCGGCGCCCGGATCGCGCGGCGGCTGGCGCCCCATATGGGCTTTTCCGCCGCCGACACCGAGACCATCGCCTGGCTGATCCAGAACCATCTCGTGATGTCGATGACCGCGCAGACGCGCGACCTGAACGACCGCAAGACGATCCAGGACTTCGCCGACATCGTCCAGTCGGTCGAGCGGCTGAAGCTCCTGCTCGTCCTGACCGTCTGCGACATACGCGGTGTCGGACCCGGAGTGTGGAACGGCTGGAAGGGCCAGCTCCTGCGCACGCTCTATTACGAGACCGAGCTGCAACTGACCGGCGGCTTCTCCGAGGTCTCCCGCGCCGAGCGGGCGCAGGGCGCGCGCGCCGCCCTGGCGCAGGCCCTGGCGACAGGAATGGCCGCCGGAATGGCAGAGTGGCCGGAGGAGGAGCGCGCCCGCTATCTGGCGCTCCCTTACGACAACTATCTGCTCGCCGTGCCGCTCGACGACCAGCTCCGCCATCTCGCCTTCATCCGCGAGGCGGACGGCGAGGGGCACCGGCTGGCGACGGCGGTGCGCACCCACCAGTTCGAGGCGGTGACCGAGATCACCGTGCTCGCGCCCGACCATCCGCGCCTGCTCTCCGTCATCGCCGGGGCCTGCGCGGCCGCCGGCGCCAACATCGTCGACGCCCAGATCTTCACCACCGCCGACGGCCGCGCCCTCGACACCATCCTGATCTCCCGCGAGTTCGAACTCGACGAGGACGAGCGCCGCCGCGCGACGCGCGTCGGCCGGCTGATCGAGGACGTGCTCGCCGGCAAGGCCTGGCTGCCCGAGATGATCGAGAAGCGGGTCGGGCGCAAGCGCGGGACGAAGGCCTTCCGCGTCGAGCCGCGCGCCGAGATCCGCAACACGCTGTCCAACCGCTTCTCCGTCGTCGAGGTCAAGGGCCTCGACCGGCCGGGCCTTCTGTCCGAGATCACCGGGGCGCTGTCCGACCTGTCGCTCGACATCGCCTCGGCCCACATCACCACCTTCGGCGAGAAGGTGATCGACACCTTCTACGTCACCGACCTGACCGGCCACAAGATCGAGAGCCCGTCGCGGCAGGACAGGGTCCGGGCCGCGCTGGTCGCGGTGATGGAGGGAAGGGCGCCGCCGCAGCCCGGCGCCAGGACCACCCTTGCGGCGGCCCTCACGAACGCCCCCGCGGGCGCCCCCGCGGCCGCCGGCGGATAGAAGCACCCACCCCAGGATGTCCATGCCATGAGCCTCGTGAAGAAATTCGCCGCCGTCGGCGGCGCGACGTCGTTGAGCCGCATCTCGGGCTTCGTGCGCGAGGCGCTGATCGGCGCCGCCCTCGGCGCCGGGCCGGTGGCCGACGCCTTCTATGCCGCCTTCCGCTTTCCAAACCTGTTCCGGCGGCTGTTCGCGGAAGGCGCGTTCAACACCGCCTTCATCCCGCTGTTCGCCAAGGAGATCGAAGGCAGCGGTCCCGATGCGGCGCGGCGCTTCGCCGAGGACGTGCTGTCGGTGCTGATGGTGGCGCTGATCTCGATCTCGGCGCTCGCCATCCTGTTCATGCCGTTCCTGGTCGAATGGCTGATCGCGCCCGGCTTCGCCGACGACCCGGAAAAGCTCGATCTCACGGTCCTGCTCACGCGCATCATGTTTCCCTACCTCTTCTTCATGTCGCTGGTGGCGATGCTGTCGGGGATATTGAACTCGATGCGGCGCTATTTCCTCGCGGCGGTCGTGCCGGTGCTGTTGAACCTGGTCCTGGTCGGCGTGCTCGTCGTGGCGCTGGCCCTCGGTTTCGACGCCGGCCGGACCGGCCTGTGGCTGGCCTGGGGCGTGTTCGCCTCCGGCGTGGCGCAGCTCTTCTTCCTGTGGCGCGGCGTGCATGGGCAAGGCTTCACCATGCGGCTGCGCCGGCCGGCGCTGACGCCGGACGTCAAGCGGCTTCTCGTCCTGATGGGGCCGGCGCTGCTGACCGGCGGCGTCACCCAGATCAACCTGCTCGTCGGCCAGATCATCGCCTCGGCGCAGGAAGGCGCGATCTCGCTGTTGAACTATGCCGACCGCATCAACCAGCTTCCCCTCGGGGTCATCGGCATCGCCATCGGCGTGGTGCTGCTGCCGGAACTGTCGCGGACGCTGAAGGCGGGCAATTTCGCCGACGCCCAGCACTTGCAGAACCGCTCGCTCGAATTCGGCCTCGGCCTGACCCTGCCGGCGGCGGTCGGCTTCATGCTGTTTTCCGGTCCGCTGGTCAACATCCTCTACGAGCGCGGCGCGTTCACGGCCGAGACCACGGCGCTGACGGCGGCGGCGCTGTCGGCCTTCGCCACCGGCCTGCCGGCCTATGTGCTGATCAAGGTGTTCTCGCCGGCCTATTTCGCCCGGCTCGACGTCAAAAGCCCGATGTGGTTCTCGTTCGCCGCCGTGGTGGTCAACATCGTCGGCAGCCTGGCCCTGTTTCCGTTCTGGGGCCATGTCGGCATCGCCGCCGCCACCTCGCTCGCCGCCTGGCTGAACTTCGCCCTGCTCGCCGGCGTCCTGTGGCGGCGCGGCGATTTCCGCCCTTCGCCGGTGACGCTCCGGCGCGTCGCCATGATCGTGCTCGCCAGCGTCGTCATGGGCGCGCTCGTCGTCATGCTCGGCAACTGGTTCGCGGCCGGGCTGTCGTCGTCCTCGGCCCTGGTGCGGCTTGCCTTCACCCTGCTGGTCATCGGCATCGCGGCGGTCGTCTATTTCGCCATCGTCGTCATGACCGGGGCGATCGACCGGCGGGAGTTGAAGCAGGCGCTCAGCCGGCGCAGGGGCGCGTAGGCAGGGGCGTGAGCGGGGACGTCACGCCGCGCGCGGCGTGATCTTGTCGAGCGCGTCGCCCAGCGCGCGCTTGCGCTCGCGAATCTCGTAGTCGATCTGCAATCCGAGAAAGAAGCCCTCGGACATGCGAAAATAGCGCGCCAGCCTGAGGTCGGTGTCGGCGGTGATGGCGCGTTTGCCGAGCACGATCTCGTTGATGCGCCGCGGCGGCACCCCGATGGCGCGCGCCAGCGCATTCTGGCTGAGGCCCAGCGGATCGAGGAACTCCTCCTTCAGGATCTCCCCCGCATGCGGGTTGTGAAGAAACTCCTCGCCCGGCTCAATGATAATCGACGATTTCGACATGGTATGCTCCTCCATCGCGCCAATGGAAACAGATGCGCCACTGATCGTTGATCCTGATCGAGTAGGTTCCCTTTCGGTCGCCTTTCAATCCCTCAAGGCGATTGCCGGGGGGCGTTCTCAGATCGTCCAACATCTGGGCCCGATTGATCAGGGTGAGCTTCACCAACGCCTTCTGCTGAATATCAGCAGGCAGCTTTCGGCTCTTTATGCCGATCCAGATTCGTTCCGTTTCCCGGTCGGCGAAGCTCCGTATCATGGCTATATATGACATATAACGTCATAGGGATCAATTCGGCCCTCTTGATCCCCGCCCCGCCATCCGCCATAAGCCGGGCCGACCTTCGGCCCTCCACAAGCTTCGGACCCAGACCGTCATGAGCAATTTCAAGCCCCTCGTCTTTTCCGGCGTCCAGCCGACAGGCAACCTCCACCTCGGCAACTATCTCGGCGCGATCCGCAAGTTCGTCGCGTTGCAGGAAAGCCACGACTGCATCTATTGCGTCGTCGACCTGCATTCGATCACGGCCCAGCTCGTCCACGACGACCTGGTCGGCCAGACGCGCGCCATCACCGCCGCCTTCCTCGCCGCCGGCATCGACCCCAAGGCGCACATCGTCTTCAACCAGAGCCGCGTGCGCCAGCATGCCGAGCTGGCCTGGATCTTCAACTGCGTCGCCCGCATCGGCTGGATGAACCGCATGACGCAGTTCAAGGACAAGGCCGGCAAGGACCGCGAGAACGCCTCGCTCGGCCTCCTCGCCTATCCGTCGCTGATGGCGGCCGACATCCTCGTCTACCGCGCCACCCACGTGCCCGTCGGCGACGACCAGAAGCAGCATCTGGAGCTGACGCGCGACATCGCCGCCAAGTTCAACAACGACTTCTCCGCCCGCATCGGCGAGCTTGGCCTCGGCGTCGAGATGCAGGTCGGCGACGAGACGGTCAACGGTTTCTTCCCGCTGACCGAGCCGCTGATCGACGGCCCGGCCACCCGCGTCATGAGCCTGCGCGACGGCACCAGGAAGATGTCGAAGTCCGATCCGTCGGACCTGTCGCGCATCAACCTGACCGACGACGCCGACGCGATCTCGAAGAAGATCAAGAAGGCCAGGACCGATCCCGAGCCGCTGCCGTCCGACCTCGACGGGCTGAAGAGCCGACCCGAGGCCGAGAACCTCGTCGGCATCTATGCCGCGCTCGCCGGGACGAGCCGCGAGCAGGTGATCGCCGAGTTCGGCGGCCGGCAGTTCTCGGTGTTCAAGCCGGCGCTGGCCGACCTCGCGGTGGAGAAGCTGGCGCCGATCGCCGCCGAGATGCGCCGCATCCTCGCCGACACCGCCTATGTCGACGCCGTGCTGCGCGACGGCGGCAGCCGCGCCGGCGCGCTTGCCGAGGCGACGATGAAGGACGTGCGCGAGATCATCGGCCTGCTCGACGACTGAGGCGCGGGCCGGCCCGCCCCGCGCGAAGCCGAATGCCTACCCCCGGCCCTCGGGACCGACGATGCGGCGCAGCAGCGCGACGCCGAGTGCGGGGGCGGGTTCGCGCACGAGGCGGAAGCCGAGATTGTCGGGCGGGGCCATGCCGGCGGCGCAGCCGCCGCTCTTGCCGTCGCGCAGGAAGTTCGACATGTAGCCGCGATGCTGGCCGCCGATCGCGCGCACGCCGCAATTCGTGGTCGACTCGGCCAGCCGGCCGGCGGCGTCGATCCGGTTGCGGACGAAGCAGGTGTCCGTCCACTCCCAGACATTGCCGGAAAGGTCGGCGAGCCCGTTGGAGTTCACGCCGTAATGGCCGCGCGGCTTCGGCGCCATGTCGCGCTCCTTCGGGTCGGCACGGTAGCGATAGGCCGCGAGCCAGCGCGCCGCGGGGTTGGTGCCGTCATCGTCGGCGATGACGCCGTTGGCCTCCGGGCCGAAGCGCTCGGCCGCGGCGAAGGACCATTCCTCGTCGCTCGGCAGCCGCCAGACGGCGCCGGTGCGCTCCGACAGCCACGCGGCATAGGCGCCCGCGTCGCGCCAGCTCACGCCGGTGACGGGGGTGTCGACCGGGGTGCCGCCCGCGGCGCGCGTGTCGGCCGGCTGGCAGGCGCCGTCGGCGACGCAGGCCGCATATTCGGCGACGCTGACCTGATACTTCATGATCTCGAGCGGACGGCGGATCTGCTTCTCCGCCTTCGGCGCCTCGATGACGCGGCCCGACTTCAGGAACTCGCCGGCGATCTGGTACTCGAAGCGCCCGCCGGCGACGGAAACGGTCTCGATCGACCCGATCACGCCGAGCCGGCCCGCCGGCTCCGGCGCGTCCGGAACGGGAACGAGGAACGCGGCCGCCGCCAGCGATGCGACTGCGGCGACAGCGGCTGAGATATGGACCTTCATCTTTCGTCTCCATCCGGAGGGCTTGTTGTCGAATGATAGGCCGGCTGCGCTCTATCTCTTTGTTTCCGCGCAACTACGGCGGCCCGGACGCCGCCTCGGGGGTGCGCCAAAAGGAAGCGGCCCGCCCCCGGAGAAGGGCGGGCCGCAGCCAAGGTCAAGACACCCTGATCCCGATCAGTTGGTCGGGATCGGCCCCGGCGCCTCGACCTGCATCATGAGGTCGTTGTCCCACTCGCCATCGACCACGACGTGGGCGGTGGCGCCGAGCTCGGCGGCCTCGATCAGGTTATGGTTGACATAGGCGTAGACGCCCGGCTGGAGGAAGGTGTAGAGCGCCGCTCCCGCCGAACCGCCGCGGATGAACCAGGTCTCGAGGTCCTTGGCCGGAGCGTTGGCGAACTTGCCCTCTTCCCAGACATAGTCGCCATGGCCGCCGATCAGGTGGGGCCTGGAGTCGCGGTTGGCCTGCGAGTGGACGAACAGCACGGTTTCGCCGACCTTCGACTTCATGGCGTTGTCGCCCGTCAGCCCGCCGACGCGGCCGTTGAACACCACATGGGTCGGAACGAGGCCGCGCATCACCTCCATCGTCTCCTCGTAGCTCTCGCCGAGCGAGTCGAACTTCTTGAAATTGCCGTTCTCGTCGCGCGGGATGTAGAACTCGTTCTCGCCGACATAGTAGACGGTGTCGTAGCGGACGAGCTCGCCCTTGTCGTTCTTCAGGCCGTCGCGCGGCAGCACCATGACCGTGCCGTGCATGCCCGAGACGACGTGCCAGGGGATCATGCCTTCCGGCGCGCAGTGGTAGACGAAGGTGCCGGACCGGGTGGCCTTGAAGCGCAGCTTCACCTGCTCGCCGGGCATCACGTTGGTCAGCGCGCCGCCGCCCAGCGCGCCGGTGGCGGCGTGGAAGTCGACATTGTGCGGCATCTCGTTGGATTCGGGGTTGATGAGGGTCAGCTCGACATAGTCGCCCTCATGCACCACCATCATCGGCCCGGGAATGGTGCCGTTGTAGGTCATGGCCCTCAGCTCGGTGCCGTCATTGTCGATGACCATCGGCTTTTCCTCGATCGTCATCGCGAACTCGACCACCTTCGGGCCGCCGGTGGCGACCTGCTCGTGCGCATGCACGAAGGGCGGAGCGACCAGCGTCACCTTCTCGCGGGGCAGGTTGGCGATCTCGGCCGCGTTGGCCACCGCCTGCAAGCCGGGGAGTGCGGCAACGGCGGCAGCGGCACCGGCAACGCCCAGAAGAGCTTCGCGTCTCGTGAACATGGTCTGTCTCCTTGAATGACCCTGCGTTCTTTCGTGATTGGAATGTAGGAACGCTGGCGCGCACGAACTTTGCGCTGGCGCAAAAAACTTGCGCCGCACCTGCGAAACGACGCGGACAGCTTGTCGCAGATGAGGCAAAAAGCGCAATTTTCTCCGATAGATGGCCGGCAGGGTGCGACAGATTGAACCCCGGTCGCCGACGCCCGGACCAGTATGTGGCCAGTATGCAGGCCGGCGCATGGCAAGGCTGCGGCAAGCGGCACGGGGGCGGCGGCTTGGCGGCGGGGCTGCGATGGAATGGCCGAAAATAGGCATGCGATTCCATCGGGATAAGGGATGGCGGGGCGGCGCTGCGCTGCGGCCACGGTTTCGGCACCGGCGGGCGCGCAGCATTAACCGTCCGTTAGGGTTAACGGAATATTGCTGATCTTCGCCGCGATGGCCTGGACACCATCCGCGGGTCCCTTTCATGGAGATGCAAAGGCGATGTTGAACAGGAACGCGACGGGCAGACGGGTCGGGATCGCGGCGCTGGCCGTTGTCGCGGCCGTCGCGCTGGCCGGTTGCGCCGGCAAGGACCGGATGAGCACCGGCTCGGTCGAGCGCCAGTCTTCCCCGCTGTCGGGAGGCGCGCTTGCCGCCAATACCGACGCCCTCGGCCGCGCCTATGCCCGCGATCCCAAGAATGTCGGCACGGCCATGCGCTATGCCGAGGCGCTCCAGATCAGCGGCCGCGCCGATCAGGCGCTGGCGGTGATGCGCAAGCTGGCGATCGACTTTCCCAAGGAGCGCCAGGTCCTCGCCGGCTATGGCAAGGCGCTGGCGGCGGCGGGCGAACTGGAGCCGGCGCTCGACGCCGTGCGCCGCGCCCAGACCCCCGAATATCCGGACTGGAAGCTGGTTTCCGCCGAGGCCGCCATCCTCGACCAGCTCGGCAAGCAGGACGAGGCGCGCCGGCTCTACGGGCGCGCGCTGGAGATGAAGCCGGGCGAACCGTCGGTTCTGTCCAATCTCGGCATGTCGCATCTGCTCGCCGGCGACGTCAAGAAGGCCGAGACCTATCTGCGCCAGGCGTCGCAGGCGCCCGGCGCCGACAGCCGCGTGCGGCAGAATCTGGCGCTTGTGGTCGGCCTTCAGGGCCGGTTCAAGGAAGCCGAGGAGATCGCCGCCAGCGAGATGTCGCCCGCGCAGGCCCAGGCGAACGTCGCCTATCTGCGCTCGATGCTGGCGCAGCAGAACACCTGGAGCCAGCTCAAGACCGAAGACCGCGCCACCAACTAGCACATGCCGCCCGAACGTGGGAGCCGGGTTCGGGAGGCGTGGGTTGGAACGGATGCCCGAAGCGCGGGGAGCCAATCCGCAAGCCCGCGCGTCAGGCGTCTTCCGGCGCCGAACGGCCCGTTCCCGCCCCGTCGGGGCAGGGCGCCGCTCCCCGCCTTACAGCTTGATCCCGGCCATCCGGGTCTCAAGCGTCTGCCGGTCCTCGGCGGACTTGAGACGGATGGTCATCGCCTCGCTCTTGACCGGAACCTGGGTCGGAAGGCTGATTGCGATCTCCGGGGCGTTCTCGGCCGCCCACTTCCTGAAACGCGGGATCTTGTTGGGGCCGGCGATCGGAAACGTATGGCTGTAGCGGAAGCTCATCTTGCTTGTCCTCTGGACCTGTGGCGCGACACCGCGCGCGCAACCCGGTTGCGGCTCGGCGGCGTCGGCGGAACTGGAATGGCAACTGGACTTGTCCTGGTGCCGCTCTTGCTCTCGCAGGTAGGGGCACCAGGCAGCTAGCCGGGTTGGCGGCTTCCTTGGCGGTCAGGGAGTGTCGCAGGCAAAGTGCGCATCGTCGGGATGTGGGCCATCCGTCCGGCTTTGTCAAATCGGGCGGCGCGGCGCGGGCGGCATCCACCCCCCGGCATTCACTCGGGCTTGCGCAACCATTTCCCCGCTCGGGCGTTGTTCCTTCTTTCCGTCATTGCGGACCGGGGTCGGGTCGGCGGCCACACGGGTGGCCGGACGAATGGCCTCGAACCGATGGGAGGTATGTGATGCCGACTGCCCTGCATCTGCCGGTTACCGTGTGCCTGGGAACGAGTTGCACCCGCAATCTCCATACGATCGAGGACATACTCGACTTTCTCGACGACTGGCCGCCGGCGCGCCGCGGACCGATCCGCGAGCAGGTGCGGCGCACCTGCCTGTCGGTCTATGCCGGCGAGGCGACCCGAGAGGACGCGCGCGAGGCCTTCGTCGCCTATGCGCGGCTGATGAACGTGCTGGAGCCGACCTTCGACCCGGTGCCGGGCTACGACCTCGACCGGGCCGAGCCCTGACGCCCGGGCCTGCCGCTCCTCGGCGGTCCGTCAGAAGACCGCGCGCCAGAAGAAGACCGCGCTCATGATCGTTCCCACAGCGATGATGACGCCGCGGACGAAGCGCGGCGGCAGCGCCCGCGCCACCGGCGCCCCGGCATAGCCGCCGACGGTCGCGGCCAGCATCATCAGCACGGCCTGCGGCCAGGCGACGATGCCGGCGGCGGCGTAGGTCGCGACCGAGATCGCCGAAAGGACGAAGGAAAGGCCGTTCTTGAGCCCGTTCATCCGGTTCAGGTCGCGCATTCCCCAGATCGAGAACAGCGCCAGCAGCACGATGCCGAGCCCGCCGTTGAAATAGCCGCCATAGATCGAGACCAGCACGGTGCCGACGGGTCCTTCCGGCTTGCCCATCCGGTGCCGCCGCGCCCAGTCCTGAAGTCGGCCGCCGAAAGCGAAGGCGAGCGTCGCCAGCGCCAGCAGGAAAGGCACGACCAGCGAGAACGCCGCGTTGGACGAGACGAGGAGCAGAAGCGAGCCGGCGAGCCCGCCGATCGCGGTGGCGGCGACGATTTTCAGCAGGCTTTTCGGTTTGAACGAGGCGAGCTCGCGGCGGAAGCCGAGCGCGCCCGCAAGATAACCCGGAAAGACCGCGACCGCGCTGGTGGCGTTGGCGGCAACCACGGGCACGCCGGTATAGACGAGCGCCGGGAAGGTCAGGAACGTGCCGCCGCCGGCCACCGTGTTCAGCATCCCGGCGAAGAACGCCGCCACGGCAAGGATCAGATATTCGCTCATCGGACCGGATCGGCTCCCGTTTCATCCTCAGGCGCAGCTATACCCGCCCGGCGCGAAAGGACAACCGGCCGGTCGGCCGAAGCGTGAGATCGCAGGGCTCGAACCGTCATGCCCGTCCCGGAGGACGTCGACCGGCTCAGGGACAAGACGGGGTCGAGGCGTGAACGGACGCGGCATCGCCGCCCCCGGCGCAAGGGAGTTCCCGGTCGCCCGGCGCGCGGGGTTCGATGCAGCCATCCTCGTGATCTTCAGCCCGTCGGGCTCGCCGTCCTATTCGGCGACCGCACGGAGAATCCCGGACAAGGGACTATCGGCGCGGTTGAAGGGGGGCCGCAGGCAGAGAGCGCATGGTGGCCATATCCTTGTTGCCGGCTGAAGCCGTCAGCGGCCGCTGCTTGGAGCTCTTGGGTGGCACGATCCGGTTCAGCCATCACTCGTAGAACTTGTTGGCCTCGGCACGGCCGATCTTCCCAGCCGGAATGCCGCCAACCTCTCGCTTGAAATTGGTCAGGCCGCACTGCTTCAACTCGCACCACTTCCGAGCCTGGTGTTCCGACTTCCGCGCCAACTCGGCCTTGCGAATGGTTTTCTCGAACACGTCGAAGGCATCATCGAGCGAGGCGGTCTGCTCACCAGCGCCGCCCATGACGGCAGCGGCCGTCACCCGGTCGGCTGGGTTCTGGATATGCTTGATTCGCTCGATCAGATCCTCAAGCGAGGAGTTGTCGGCGAGCTCGGCGGCAGGGCGGTATTCGATGCGCAGCGATCTGGCTTTCGCGACGGCCTTCTCATAGGCTTCCTTCGCTGGCAGGTCGCCGGCGACCAGCGATGCCCAGTCGTCGTCGTCCGCCTGCCCCATGGCGTCCCGTTTGCGCCTGGCGATCCAGATGTCTTCGGTGTTGAGAGAACGCCGGACCCACACCGGATGCTCGGGATCGAAGCGACGAAGCGCGAGCAGCACATTCTCAGGGACGCGCCGCGTGTAGCGATAGCCGCCATCGGATCGTTTCTGGAGGTGTCGGTCGGGTCTGTCTTTGGTCGCGATTTCGGCGGTGTTGTTACCCGTTTTCAAACTGTCGCGAAAAACATCGGGGTCGCTTGGTGCCCGCGTGGGGCAGAAAGCTGTGTTTTCTCAAGTGGTTGGAAGATTTTCGACCCGTAGGTCGATGGTGCCCAGGAGAGGACTCGAACCTCCACGCCTCGCGGCACACGGACCTGAACCGTGCGCGTCTACCAATTCCGCCACCTGGGCAGGTGACCGCATGCTACCCCAGTTTAGCCGGGGACCCCGTTCTTGCCGGGCCATGCACGGTGCGTCGCCGATGTAGGCGGGCGCAGGCGCGCTGTCAACGACAATCTCGCGGCAAGCGCAATTCGATTGCCGGACCGGCGGAAAGCCGCGCCGGCCCCCGTCGCCGGCCCCCGTCGCCGGCTTTGAGCGCCGGCGCGGACAGGAGCCGGCGGCCGGCGATCCGGGCGATGGGCGCTGCGTTTGCGCGCCGCCGCCCGGAGCGTATTCCCTGAAGGCGCGCGCTACAGGATTTCCTTCGAGGCCACCGTCGAATCGGCGTTGAGGCGATAGACGATCGGCACGCCGGTGCCGAGCTCGACCTTGATGACGTCCTCGCCGGACAGGCCGTCCAGCGCCATGATCAGCGCCCGCAGCGAATTGCCGTGGGCGGCGATGAGCACCGTCTCGCCGCGCAGCACGTGCGGCTGGACGACATGCATGTAGTAGGGCCAGACGCGGGCGCCGGTGTCGCGCAGGCTTTCGCCGCCGGGCGGCGGCACGTCGTAGGAGCGGCGCCAGACATGGACCTGCTCCTCGCCCCATTTCGCGCGGGCGTCGTCCTTGTTCAGGCCCGACAGGTCGCCGTAGTCGCGCTCGTTCAGCGCCTGGTCCTCGACGGTCTCGAGGTCCGGCTGGCCGACCGCCGCCAGGATGTGGCGGCAGGTGGTCTGCGCCCGCGACAGGGCCGAGGTGTAGGCGATGTCGAACTTCAGCCCGCGCGCGGCGAGCTTGCGGCCGGCTTCCTTCGCCTCCGCGTGGCCCTGCTCGGTCAGGCCGGGGTCGCGCCAGCCGGTGAACAGGTTCTTCAGGTTCCACTCGCTCTGGCCGTGGCGGACGAGGACCAGGGTTCCGGACATGGGGTTGCTCCTGTGCAATGCTTGAAGGAAAAGGAATCTAAAGCCCGAGCACGTCGCGCATCGAATAGAGGCCGGGCTTGCGGCCATGCGCCCACAAGGCGGCGCGCACGGCGCCGCGCGCGAACAGCGAGCGGTCCTCGGCGCTGTGGGACAGGGCGATGCGCTCGCCCGGGCCGGCGAGGATGACGGAATGGTCGCCGACCACGGAGCCGCCGCGCAGCGTCGCGAAGCCGATGGCGCCGGCCTCGCGCGGGCCGGTGTGGCCGTCGCGCACGCGCACGCTCTTGTCCTCCAGCGCCACGTCGCGCCCCCTGGCCGCGGCCTGGCCGAGCAGCAGCGCGGTGCCCGAGGGGGCGTCGATCTTGTGGCGGTGGTGCATCTCCAGCACCTCGATGTCGAAGTCGTCGCCGGAGAGCGCGCGCGCGGCCTGCTCGACCAGCACCGCGAGGAGATTGACGCCGAGGCTCATATTGCCCGACTTGACGATCGCCGCGTGGCGGGCGGCGGCGGCGATCCGGGCCTCGTCCCCGGCCGAGCAGCCGGTGGTGCCGATGACGTGGGCGATGCGCGCCTGGGCGGCATAGCCGGCGAACTCGACCGTCGCGGCGGGAACGGTGAAGTCGAGCACGCCGTCGGCGCCGGCGAAGGCGGGCAGCGGATCGTCGCCGATGGCGATGCCGAGGCGGCCGACCCCGGCGATCTCGCCGGCGTCCTGCCCGACGAGGGGGGACCCCGCCCGCTCGACCGCGGCGGCGAGCTCCGCCCCCGGCGTTTCGTGGATGATGCGGATCAGGGTGCGGCCCATGCGGCCGGCGGCCCCGACCACGACCAGCTTCATGCTCATTCCCCGCCTCCCGTCTCTTCGGCCGTCTCTTTCGCTGCCGCCGCCGGGGTTTTCCTGCCCTGGGTGCGATGGAACCGGGCATACACGCCCGCCGGCGCGGCGAGAAGCTCGGCGTGGGTGCCTTCCTCGACGACGTTGCCGGCGTCGAGCACCACGATATGGTCGGCGTCGATCACGGTCGAGAGCCGATGGGCGATGACGATGGTGGTGCGGCCCGCCATGGCGGCGTCGAGCGCCTTCTGCACGGCGGCTTCCGATTCGGCGTCGAGCGCCGAGGTCGCCTCGTCGAGCAGCAGGATCGGCGCGTCGCGGACGATGGCGCGGGCGATCGACAGGCGCTGGCGCTGGCCGCCGGACAGCGTGACGCCGTTCTCGCCCATCGCCGTGTCGTAGCCCTGCGGCAACTGGCGGATGAAGCCGTCGGCCTGGGCGAGCCGCGCCGCCTGCTCGATCTCGGCGTCGCTGGCGTCGGGGCGGCCGTAGCGGATGTTGTCGCGCACCGAGCCCTCGAACAGATAGGGCTGCTGCGGGACGTAGGCGATCGCGGCGCGCAGCGAGGCGCGCGAGACGGCCTGGATGTCCTGCCCGTCGATCAGCACCTTGCCCGAAATCGGCGCGTGGAACCGCTCCATGAGCGCGAGCAGCGTCGACTTGCCGGCGCCGGAGCCGCCGACCAGCGCCGTCGTCCTGCCGGCGCGGGCGGTGAAGGAGACGCCGTTCAGCACCGGCTGCCCCGGCACATAGGCGAAGGCGACATCGTCGAATCGGACCTCGCCGCCGCCGACCGCCAGCGCCGGGGCGTCCTTGCGGTCGCGCTCGCCGGGATCGTTGTCGAGGAGCTCGTAGATCATGCGGGCGTTGACCAGCGACCGCTCGAGATTGACCTGGACGCGGGCGAGGCGGCGCGCCGGATCGTAGGCCAGGAGCAGCGCGGTGATGAAGCCGAACACCGAGCCGGGCGGCGTGCCGTCGGCGGTGACGCGCCAGGCGGCGTAGGCGATGACGCCGGCGACCGCGAAGCCGGCGAGAAGCTCGGAGATCGGCGTCACGCGCTCCGACACCCGCGCGATCTTGTTGGCGCGGCCTTCGGCCTCGGCGACCAGCGTCGCCATCCTGGCCGAAAGCTGCTCCTCCATGGTGAACGCCTTGACCACGGCGATGCCTTGCGTCGCTTCCTGCATGGTGCCGACCAGGCGGGCGTTGACCTCGACCGCCTGCCGCGCGACCTGGCGCAGCCGCCGCATGATGGCGTTGACCGCGAAGATCAGCGGCGGGCCGATCAGCACCGCGATGATCGACAGCACCGGGTCGAGCGAGACCATCGCGCCGACCAGCGCCACCAGCATCACCGCGTCGCTGGCGAGCGCGCGCAGGGTCATCGACAGCATGTCGCGGATGCCGAGCACGTTCTCGTTGATCTGGGCGGCGAGGCGGCCGGAGCGCTCGGTGCCGTAGAAATCGAGGCCGAGCCGCATCAGGTGGTCGAAGATGCGCTTCTGGTAGCGGGCGACGAGATTGTTGCCGATGCGGGCCAGAAGCACGGCCTGGCCGTAGGTCGCGACGCCGCGGACCGCGAAGACGCCGACGACGGCGAGGCAGATCCACGGCACCAGCGCGAAGCGCTGCTCGTAGAACACCTGGTCGATCAGCGGCGGCATCACCCAGGGTATGGCGGCGGTGGCGAGGGCGACGGCGAGAAGGCAGGCGACGGCGAAGGCGTAGATGCCGACATATTCGCGCGCATTCTCGGCCACCACGCGCTTCAGCACAGGCCAGACATCGCCCGTCGCGTTTCTGCGCTCCTTGCTGTCCTGCGCGGTCAAGCCGTTCTTCTTCCCTGCCTGCGGCGATGTGCGACAAGGGCTATGCCCTGTCGCGGCGCGGCGCGCAATCGCGAATTCGCGGCCGCCGCCTTCAGTTCCGCGTCCAGCGGCGGCCGTCGAGCTCGACGCCGAAACGCGCCGGCGTGCGCGCATAGGCGGCAAGCCCGGCGAGCGCCGCCAGCGGATGGGTGACGACATAGACCGGCATCGCCCGCAGCAAGGCGCTGTGCGGGGCCTTGTCGTCGAAGGCGGCGCGGAAGCGCCCGTCCTTCAGCGCCGGCACGATCTTCTGGACGATGCCGCCGGTGAGGTAGACGCCGCCCCGGGCCATGAACACCAGCGCGAGGTCGCCGGCGAGACGGCCGAGGCAGGTGACGAACATGTGAAGCGCCTCGACGGCGATCCCGTCCTCGCCGGCGAGCGCCGCGGCAGTGATCTCGGCCGGCGCCGACAGGCGCGGAACTTCACCCTCGGCGGCGGCGACCGCGCGGTAGAGATTGACCAGCCCGCGCCCGCACAGCATCTGCTCGCCCGAGACGCGGCCCTCGATGGTCTCGATATGGGGAAAGACCTCGAAGTCGCGCGGCGCGCGCGGGCCCATGTCGACATGGCCGCCTTCGCCGGGAACGGGAATCCACATGCTGCGGGCATGGACGAGGCCGGCGACGCCGAGCCCGGTTCCCGGCCCCAGGACCACGCGCCCGGCCTCGTCCTCCGGCTCGCCGCCGCCCAGCTTTTCCATGTGCTCCGGCCCCAGCGCGACCACGCCGAGCGCCTGCGCCTCGAAATCGTTGAGCACGACGACCTCGTCGAGCCCGAACGCCTCGAACATGCTTTTCGGCCGCACCACCCAGCCGTGATTGGTCAGCGCGATCTCGTCGCCGTCGACCGGCCCGGCCACCGCCAGCAGCGCCGAGCGCGGCCGCAGCGCGGTCTTGTCGAAGACGGCGGTCTGGATCGCCTCGTCGAGCGCGGCGAAATCCGCCGTGCGGACGCTGGGAAACTCCTTCGGCTCGGCATTGGCGTCGACGAGCAGCGCGAAGCGGGCGTTGGTGCCGCCGATGTCGCCGATCAGGACCGGGAATTTCAGCATGTCCGTCGTTGGCTCGATTTTGACGCCGGGGCGGCGCGGTTGGCTTAAATCGGTTTAGGGGCGCGGCCGCGCCGAAGTCAAGCGCCTGCCCGGTCGTCGCGGCCCGACCGTCGCTGTCCGCCGTCAGTCGCGAGGGCGCGGAAACGGCAGTGGAATGGCGCTCTCGGGCGTCGCGGCATAGGCGCTCGCCGCGATAGCCGGCTGGGCGGCGGCTGCGGCTGCGGCTGCGGCCACGGGCGCGCCGGCGCCCACCGTCACCGCCGCCTCGGAGGCGGGCGACGGCGCGGCAAGCACCGCCTTGCACGCGGCCGGCAGCGCCGAAAGCCGCATCACGTCGCGGGCGCGCGGCTGGGCCGGCCCCTTTGCCGGCCGCCATGGCTCCTCGGTGAACCACCAGGCGAGCGAGGCGTCGCAGCCCTCGGCCTTCGGCGTCGGTTCCTGCCCCTTGCAGCCGGGCGAGCCGGCGGGACAGCCGATGCGGACATGGAAATGCGAATCGTGGCCCCAGAACGGCCGCACCTTGCGCAGCCACGAGCGGTCGCCCGTCACCGTGTCGCACAGCTTCTTCTTGATGCCGGGGTGGACGAGGATGCGTTCGACATTGCCGTAGCTCGCCGCCCGCTTCAGCACGGCGGCGTGGGCCGGCGTCCATTTGCGGTCGTCGACATAAAGCGAATCGCCCTTGAGCATCGAGACGAACTCCATCTTCTCGCGCTCGGCGGCGGACAGGCGCTTGCCCGCCGGCATCGGCACGAACCAGATGTCGGCGTCGAGGCCGAGCTGGTGCGAGGCATGGCCGGTCAGCATCGGCCCGCCGCGCGGCTGCGAGACGTCGCCGATCAGGAGGCCCGGCCAGCCGTCCCCGGCCGCCTCGCGCGACAGCCGCTCGATCATCGCGATCATGTCGGGGTGGCCCCAGCGGCGGTTGCGCGACAGCCGCATCGCCTGCCAGTTGGGGCCGTCGGCGGCGATGGCCACGCCGCCGGCGAAGCAGCCCTTGGAATAGAAGCCGTGGACGGCGGGTCTCGCCGCCGCCGGCAGGCGCTGGGCGCCGAACGCGTCCTTGGCCAGCGGGTCGGCGGATGCGGGCAGGGGCGCGAGCGCCGCCGCGGCCCCGCCGAGGAGGCCAAGCGCGAGCGCGATGCCGCGCAAGCCGGCTTTCAAGGGTGCCTTCAGTGCCATTTCATCCCGCGTCCGTGTCGACCGCCCGATCCCGTTCCGCCGCAGCATCGCCGCGACAGGGTTAAGCGAATCATAACAGGCGCGGGGGCGTGTCGTCACCGGCCGGCTTGCGCGAGCGCGAGATCGATCTCGGCCGCGACGTCCGGGTCGTCGTCGCGAAGGCCGTCAACCGCCTGCGGCCCTTCGAGCTCGGCCAGCGCCCAGACGGCCGCGCCGCGCACCAGGGCCGAGGGGTCGCGGAGCAGATGCCGCACCTGCGGCGCGAGCGCGGCCTCGCCCGAATTGCCGGCGGCGATCAGCACGTTGCGGATGAAGCGGTCGCGGCCGATGCGCTTGACCGGCGAGCCGGAGAACAGGGCCCGGAACGCCGCGTCGTCGAGATCGAGGAGGTCGGCGAGCCTGGGTTCCTGCAACTCGGCGCGGGCGACGAGCTTGGCCTCGGAGGCTTCCCGCGCGAACTTGTTCCACGGGCAGGCGGCGAGGCAGTCGTCGCAGCCATAGATGCGGTTACCGATCGCCCTGCGGAACTCGTGCGGGATCGGCCCTTTCAGCTCGATGTTGAGATAGGAGATGCAGCGCCGCGCGTCGATCCGGTAGGGCGCGGGGAAGGCGTCGGTCGGGCAGATGTCGAGGCAGGCCCGGCACGAGCCGCAGCGGTCCCGCGCGGGTTCGTCCGGCGCGAGCTCGGCCGTGGTGAAGATCGAGCCCAGGAACAGCCACGCCCCGAACTCGCGGCTGACGAGGCAGGTGTGCTTGCCCTGCCAGCCGATGCCGGCCGCCGCGGCCAGCGGCTTTTCCGTCACCGGCGCGGTGTCGACGAACACCTTGACCTCGGCGCGGCTGCGCGCGGCGAGCTTCTGCGCCACCTCCTTCAGCCGGCCCTTGATGATGTCGTGATAGTCGCGGTGGCGGGCATAGACCGAGATCGCGCCGCGGTCCTTCCTGTCGAGAAGCTCCAGCGGGTCGCGGTCGGGGCCGTAATTCATCGCCAGCATGATGACGGAGCGCACGTCCGGCCACAGGACGCGTGGGTCGCCGCGCCGCGCGGCCGTCTCGGCCATCCATTCCATGGTGCCGTGATGACCGCCCGCGACATAGCCCGCGAGATGGCCGGGAACGAGCGGGGTCGAATCGGGTGTGGTGACGGCGACGGCGTCGAAGCCGAGTTTCCGGGCCTCGGCGTCGATGAAGGCGCGGAGCTTCAGCGCGGAAGGCGGGCTTCCGGCCGCGGCCATCAGAAATCGAGGTCGCCGTAATGCGAGGCCGGCGACAGCCCGCGCACCCTGTCGGCGAGCAGCGGCCGGAACGAGGGCCGCGACTTGACGCGCGTGTACCAGTCGCGCGCCGCCGGATAGTCGGCCCAGGCGATCTCGCCCAGATAATCGAGCACGGAGAGCGCGGCGGCCGCCGCCATGTCGGCATAGGAAAGCCGCGTTCCGGCCAGCCAGTTGCGGGTGCCGGCCAGCCAGTTGGTGTATTTCATGTGCTGGCGGATATTGGCGCGCGCGGCGCGGATGGCGGCCGAATCGGGCGCGCCGCCGCCGAACTCCGCCCCCATCACCGGCTTCAGCACCCGCTCGCGCACCAGGTGGCGGGTGACGTCGGCCTCGAGCTTGTCGAGATACCAGTCGGCCAGCCGGCGGATCTCGGCCCGCTTCAGCGGGTCCTCGGCCATCAGCCGGCGGTCGCGCTTCAGGACCCCGCGCGTCTCGTCGAGATATTCGGCGATCACGGAGGCGCCGACGATCGGCTGGTCGCCCTCGGCGAGCAGCACCGGCAGCGTCGCCGCCGGGTTCAGCGCCAGGAACTCCTTGCGCCGCTGCCACGGCTTTTCCTCGATCAGGGCGAGCTCCTCGCCATATTCCCCGAAGGAAAGGCGCACGAAACGGCAGGCGGCGAACAGGGGATGATGGAACAGGGTCAGCATGGCACCGGCAATACGCAACGCTCTGGCTTTTTTGCGGCCGCGGGCTTAAATCTCGGACCCGTTTTTCCTGAGTCGAGCGCCGGGCCGGCCCCGTCCTATAGGCGCTCGCCATCCCCCTGACAAGCGAAGAGCCGGCCGGCGCGGCCCGGCGGCGGAGGTTCCATGAGCGAGCAGACCATCGTCGAAGCAGCCCTTCTCGGCATCCTCGAGGGGCTGACCGAGTTCATCCCGGTCTCCTCGACCGGCCACATCCTGCTCGCCGGCCATTTCATGGGCTTCCAGTCGACCGGCAAGGCGTTCGAGGTGCTGATCCAGCTCGGCGCCATCCTCGCCATCCTGTCGGTCTATTTCGCCCGGCTGTGGGAGATGCTGGTCAAGCTGCCGTCCGACCGGGCGACGCAGACCTTCGTCGCCGGCATCCTGATCGCCTTCCTGCCGGCGGCGGTGATCGGCGCCGCCGCCCACGGCTTCATCAAGAGCGTGCTGTTCGAGACGCCCGTGCTGATCTGCGTCATGCTGATCCTCGGCGGCTTCGTGCTGTTGTGGGTCGACCGGCGCAAGGCCGTCCCGAGATACACCGACGCGGCGCGGTTTCCGCTGTCGGTCTATTTCCGCATCGGCCTGTTCCAGTGCCTCGCCATGATCCCCGGCGTGTCGCGCTCGGGCGCGACCATCGTCGGCGGCCTGCTGCTCGGCGCCGACAAGCGCTCGGCGGCGGAATTCTCGTTCTTCCTCGCCATGCCGACCATGGCCGGGGCCTTCGCCTACGATCTTTTCAAGAACCGCGACGCACTGTCGGCCGCCGACCTGCCGATCATCGCCACCGGCTTCGTCTTCGCCTTCCTCGCCGCCGTGCTGGTGGTGCGGCGCCTGCTCGATTTCGTGTCGCGGCGCGGCTATGCGCCGTTCGCGTGGTGGCGGCTGATCGTCGGCACGGCGGGGCTGATCGGGCTCTACGTCTTCGGCTGAAGGCTCAGAGATAGGTCGCGAGCCCGCGGCGGATCATGTCGAGCGCGAGGACCGTGATGCCGACCTTGAACCAGCGGCGGAAGGTCTCCTCGGGCAGCTTCTCCAGCCAGGCGCTGCCGTGGACCGTGCCGAGATAGCCGGACACGATCATCGCGGCGGCGAGCGGCGCCCAGGCGGCGAAGGCGAAGCCGGCGAAGCCGAACACCACCACCTTCAGGAAATGCTGCACCGTCATGCCCGCCGCGTGGGTGGCGACCAGCGCCTTGCGGTCGTTCGGCATCAACTGGGCGAAGAACGCCGACAGAAGCGGCCCGGTCGCGCCGACGAACATCGTCGCCAGCGCGGTGACGGCGCTGCCTATGGCCAGGCCGGCGGCCGACAGCCGGTCGAAGCCGGGGATCTTCGCCCAGGTCACGGCGACGATGAAGACGCCGAGCACCAGCTTGAGCGCCGCGTCCGGCAACTGGACCACGAAGAACGCGCCGGTCACCGCGCCGACGAGCGAGCCGGCGAGGAACGGGGCGAAGATGTCGCGGCGCACATGCGCCCGCTGGTGCCAGGCGCGGCCGGTGTTGGAGCCGAGCTGCACCGCGCCGTGGACGGGGATCAGCGCGGCGACCGGGATGAACAGCCCCATCAGCGCCAGCATGGCGACGCCGCCGCCGACGCCGAAGGCGGCGGTCAGCGCCGAGGTGAAGAAGGAGGCGACGACGAGCAGCAGCGCCGCGCCCGCGCCCAGGCCCTCCGGCAGAAGCGCGGCAAGCGTCTCCAGGACCGGCGTTTCCAAGACGGGGCTTCGCTCAGGCCGCCGTCGGCCTGGTGAACTGGCCCGCCACCCGGTACTGCCACAGATAGGTCGGCAGGATCGCCTCGCTGGTGTGCGGCGTGATGCCGATGCCCTCGAGCGTGCGGCCTTCGGCGCGCGCCTCGCCGGAGACGACGTTGTCGCGCTTCAGGAGCTCGACCTGGTCGGCGGTGAGCAGCGGATTGGGCAACAGGCCGAGGATGCGGCCTTGCAGCTTGGCCACCCACCACGGCAGCGACACCAGCATGCGCCTGCGGCCGATGACGGCGAGCATCTCCTCGAGCACCTCGCGGAAGCTGCGCACCTCCGGCCCGCCCAGTTCGTAGACGCGGCCGCCGGCGACCCGGCCGTCGACGGCGCGGGCTATCGCCTCGGCGACGTCGCCGACATAGACCGGCTGGAACTTCGTCTCGCCGCCGCCGATCAGCGGCAGGACGGGCGACAGCCGCGCCATCGCGGCGAAGCGGTTGAAGAAGCGGTCCTCCGGCCCGAACACGATCGACGGGCGGAAGACGACCGCGTCCTTGACGATGTCGAGAACCGCCTTCTCGGCCTGCCCCTTGGTGCGGGCGTAGGCGACGGGCGAAGACGCGTCGGCGCCGATGGCGGAAACGTGGATCAGCCTGGCGCCGGCGGCCCGCGCCGCCTCGGCCACGGCGCGCGCGCCGAAATCCTGCACCGCGCCGAAGGTCTGGCGGCCGCCCTCATGCAGGATGCCGACCAGGTTGACGACGCAGTCCGCGCCCTCGACGGCCCGGTCCACCGACCAGCGCATGCGGACATTGGCCTGCACCGGCTGGATCTGTCCGACATTGCCGAGCGGCTGGACGTGGAGCGCGAGGTTGGGATTGCGCACCGCGACGCGTATGCGATAGCCGCGCTTGGCCAGCGCGCGCACGACATGGCGGCCGACGAAGCCGCCGCCGCCGAAAACCGTGACGAGCGGTGGGACCGTGATGACGGACGTCATAGCCTGCTCTCCATCTGGCTTGCCTGTTCAGCGCTTCATAATCGGTTCTCCGCCAAAGGCAAAGGGCGCGATTTGCCCCATGGGTGCGGAATGGGTCCGGAATGGACGCGGATATGTCCGAATTCCGCTTCAACCCGGCCGCCAACGGCTTTAAGAGGGTTGCGGCGGGGCGGACGACGACGGAGGCAAGACGATGCGTTTGACGAAGAGGCGACCGACGAAGGGACGGCTCGCGAAGGGATTGCCGGTCCTGGCGCTGGCGTGCCTTGCCTCGCCGCTGGCCCATGCCGCCGAGGCGCATGGCCTTCCGGGCGGCGAGATGTCGCTTCTGTGGGCGATCCCCTTCGCCGGCATCCTGCTCTCCATCGCCGGCGGGCCGCTGTTCTTCCCGCATGTCTGGGAGCACCATTACGGCAAGATCGCCGCCTTCTGGGCGGCGCTCGTCGTCGCGCCGCTGACGCTGGCCTACGGCCTGCCGGCGGCGACGGAAGCGGTGGCGCACGCGATGCTCGCCGAATACATGTCCTTCATCATCCTGCTGTTCGCACTATTCACCATCGCCGGCGGCATCCTCGTCGCGGGCAACATCCACGGCACCCCGCTCGTCAATACCGGGCTGCTGTTCATCGGATCGCTGCTGGCTTCGGTGGTCGGCACCACCGGCGCCTCGATGATCCTGATCCGGCCTCTCCTGCGCGCCAACGACAACCGCCGCCACAACGTCCATGTCGTGGTGTTCTTCATCTTCCTCGTCTCCAACATCGGCGGCTCGCTGACGCCGCTGGGCGACCCGCCGCTGTTCCTCGGCTTCCTGCGCGGGGTCGAGTTCTTCTGGACGACGACGCACCTGCTGCCGGAGACGCTGTTCGTCGGCGGGCTGGTGCTGGCGATCTTCTTCGTTCTCGACACCGTGCTCCATCGCCGCGAGGGCGGGCAGCCGCGGATCGTCGACCCGACGCCCGATTCGCGCATCCGCCTGCGCGGGCTGGTCAACCTGCCGCTGCTCGCCGGCGTCATCGCCGCGATCCTGATGTCGGGCATCTGGAAGCCGGGCGGCGGTATCACGATCGCCGGCGTCACCGTCGAGTGGCAGAACCTTCTCCGCGACGCCGTCATCCTGGCGCTGGCCTTCGTCTCGCTCGTCGTATCGAGCAAGGACGACCGCGAGGCCAATGGCTTCAACTGGGGCCCGATCCTCGAAGTGGCCAAGCTGTTCGCCGCCATCTTCGTCTGCATCGTGCCGGTGATCGCCATCCTGCGCGCCGGGCTCGACGGCGCGTTCGGGCCGCTGGTGGCGCTCGTCACTCGCGCCGACGGCACGCCCGACGATCTCGCCTATTTCTGGCTGACCGGGGTGCTGTCGTCGTTCCTCGACAACGCCCCGACCTATCTCGTCTTCTTCGAGATGGCGGGCGGCGACCCGCAGGCACTGATGACCTCGCTGTCCTCGACGCTGGTGGCGATCTCGGCCGGCGCGGTGTTCATGGGCGCCAACACCTATATCGGCAACGCGCCCAATTTCATGGTCTATGCCATCGCCCGCGGCGCCGGCGTCGCCATGCCGAGCTTCTTCGGCTACATGCTGTGGTCGGGCGCGGTGCTGATCCCCGTGTTCGCGCTGGCCAGCCTGGTGTTCTTCGTCTGAGTCCGGCGCATAAAAGAGATATTTGAAAGTCAATATTAAGCGCCGGGTGAGCGAGGAGACGAAGGCGTGGCTTGAAGCCCTGCCCGGCTGCCGGGTCGGGTTCCGGTTCGGCTCCGGCGGAAATCGTTAGATTGACAATATATGTTTTGATGCGGATACTGCGGCAGTGGCGGCGGTCCCTTGATCCTCCTTGCGACCGGAGCCGCGTCCCGGGGCTAGAGACAGCATGCGCGAGCACGACATGGCGCATAACAGAGCGCACGACAGGGCGGGAGCGTTCGCCGCCGAGCGCGGTCCGGCGGCCAGCATCGGCGAACTGGTGGCGATGGCGGCGTTCTCCGCCCCCTGCTGCGGCCATATCGCGCTGTGCGACGGCGCCTGCCGCGACAGCCGATACGACGGGTTTGGGAATGGCGGGCCGGGAAATGCCAGGCCGGGGCAGGGGCAGGGGCAGGGGAAGCCGGGAGGCTGGAACCGATGATCGGCGCCGCCCTTTCCCGCTGGACCATGGCGAGCTTCGCCGCCGCGCTCGCCTTTCTCATCGGTGCGCTGGCGCTGATGGTTGCCGGCTACGGTTTTCCGGCCGCCGACATCCGCGCGCCGCAGACGCTTCTCGTCGTCCATATGGTGACGATCGGCTGGCTGAGCCTGCTTCTGTGCGGGGCGCTGTTCCAGTTCGTGCCGGTGCTGGTGGCGAAGCCGCTTCTGCATGAGCGGCTGGTGCTGCCGTCGCTTCTGGCGCTGGTCGCCGGCCTCGTCTCGCTGCTGTGCGGCTTCTTCCACCTCGCCGCCGGCGACGCCGTCGCCTCGCTCCTGCTCGGCCTTGCCGGCGTGCTGCTGCCCGCCGGCTTCCTGCTCGCGCTGTTCGTGCTCGGGACGACGCTGTGGAACGCGCGGCCGTTGCCGCTGCCGGCTCGGTTCGTCGCGGTCGGGCTGGCCGGCGTCGCGGCGACGGCCGGTTTCGGCGCGCTGTTCGCGCTGGCGCTGGCCGGGCAGGTGGCTTCGCCGGCGCTTCTCGACCTGCGCGCCGTCGCCGTGCCGGTCCACGTCTCGGCCGGCTTCGGCGGCTGGCTCACCTTCACCGCGGTCGGCGTCAGCTACCGGCTGCTGCCGATGTTCATGCTCGCGCCCGACCACGAGCGTGCGACCGGGCGGGTCGTGCTTCATTCCGGGAGTGCGGCGCTTTTCCTCGCCGTGGTCGCAGCTCCCGCCGAGGCGCTGGTTTCGGGCACGACGATCGCGTTCCTGGTGGCCGGGGTGCTGGCGCTCGTCGCGCTGGCCGCCTATGCCGCCGATCTCTCCTTCTTCTACCGGATGCGCAAGCGCCGCGTCGTTGAGCTGAACAGCAAGGCCGCGCTCGGCGCGTTCGCCGGGCTCTATCTGTCGACGCTCCTGCTTCTGGCGCTGTGGGCGACGGGAACGCTGGAACGGCACGCCGGCGCGCTGGTCTATCTCGTCGCCTTCGGCTGGCTGAGCGGGCTCGGCCTGTCGCAGCTCTACAAGATCGTCCCGTTCCTGACCTGGCTCGAATGCTACGGCCCGGTGATGGGGCGCAAGCCGACGCCGCGGGTGCAGGACCTCGTGGTGGAAAGGCGCGACGGCGCCTGGTTCGGGCTCTATTTCGTGTCGGTGCTGGCCGGCACGGCGGCGCTGCTCGCCGGCATGCCGCTGCTGTTCCGCCTCGCCTCGGCCCTGACGCTGGCCGCGACGCTCGCCATCGGCGTCGAGCTGGTGCTGGTGCGCCGCCTCGTCAACGTCAAGGCGGCGCTGCGCCTGCCCGAGGGCGCGGCGCGGCCGCGCCTGTTCCTGCCGCGACGCCATCACAATCTGGACAAGGGGCCGAACAGGGGGCCGGACATGGGACCGAACATGGGAGCCGCAAGATGAACATTCCGCCGCTGGACCTCGACGTGAGGCCGATCCTGCGCGACGGCGGCGAGCCGTTCGGCGCGATCATGGAGGCGGTTGCCGGCCTCCGGCCCGGCCAGAGCCTGCGGCTATTCGCCAGCTTCAAGCCGGTTCCGCTTTTCGGCGTGCTCGGCGCGCGCGGCTTCGAGCCGAGCGCGCGCGAGATCGGCGGCGGCGATTGGGAGGTGCTGTTCACGCCGCAGGCCGCCGCCACCCTTCCGGGCGATGCCCCCGCCGGCGGGAACCCGGCGAACCGGGCGGGAACGTTGGACGACGACTGGCCCGAGCCGTCGATCGAGCTCGACAATCGCGACCTCGACCCGCCGGAGCCGATGGTGCGCACGCTCGAGGTTCTGGAGCGGATGGGCCCGGGCGAGGCGCTGGCCGCGATCCTGCCGCGCGAGCCGATCTTCCTGTTGAAGGAACTGGAGACGCGCGGCCATCAGTGGCGCGGCGCGGCCACGCCCGATGGCGGCTACCGCATCGTCATTCGCGCCGGTCGCAGCCAGGCGGCGCGGGCATGAGCGCGACCATGGCCGCCGCCGCGCATCGACCCCCGAATCGACCCCCGCATCGACCGGGCAGGCTCGGCGGAGGGGCCGCCGCATGAGGGGCAGGCCCGCGCCGCAACGGACCATGCTGGTCGACGGCAAGCCGCTGCCGGCCGCGCTCGACGAGGCCATGATCCGCGACGTCGTCCATGCCTTCTATGCCGAGGTTCGCCGCGACCCGCTGATCGGCCCGATCTTCGACCGGGCGATCGCCCCGGACGAATGGCCGGCCCATCTCGACAAATTGTGCGATTTCTGGTCGGCGACGCTGCTGCGCACCGACCGCTACGGTGGCCGGCCGCTGCCGCCGCACCTGCGCATTCCCGAACTCGGCGAGGTGCATTTCCGGCGCTGGCTCGGCCTGTTCCGCGACACCGTGCAGCGGCTTTGTCCGCCGGAAGTCGCGGCGTTGTTCATGGACAGGGCGCTTCGCATAGCCCATTCTTTCCGCCTCGCCGTCGCCTTCGGCCGGGGCGAGGACACGACCCGGATCGAGCCGATCCTCCCGGAAGACCCAATGGGTGGCCCGGGGGGCAACCCGGCGGGCGGATCGTGAAACGGCAGGCAGGCCAGGCAACGGATGTGACGACGAGATGCGGCTGACCAACTTTTCCGATTACGCGCTGCGGATGCTGATGTACGCCGCCTCGGCCGGAGACCGGCTGATCACCATCGAGGAGACGGCGCGCGTCTACAGCCTGTCGCGGACCCATCTGAACAAGGTCGCCAACACGCTGACGCGCGGCGGCTACCTGAAGGCGGTGCGCGGCCGTTCCGGCGGGCTGACGCTGGCCCGCCGCCCCGAGGCGATCCGCATCGGCGACGTGATCCGACTGACCGAGCCGGATTTCGCGCTGGTCGAATGCTTCGCCACCGGCAACCAGTGCGTGCTGACGCGCTGCTGCAAGCTCGCCGGCGTCATGAGCGAGGCGGCCGCCTCGTTCCAGGCGACGCTCGACCGTTACACGCTGGCCGACATCGTGCTGGCGCCGGGCGATTTCTTCGGCAGCCCGGTGCCAGCGCGCCAGCGCGACGGCGACGCGATAACCGCGTGATGCTTGCGGCCGCGCAAGGAGCGGACGAAATTTCGGCGGTAGGCTGGCCTCGATAGTCCCGAAGGGAGTCATACCGGGGGTTGCAGCCATGAAATCGGCTCTGCACGAAGACATGACCATGGACGAGATCATGCGGGAATGGCCCGCCACCATCCGGGTGGTGCTCGCTCACGGCATGATGTGCGTCGGGTGCCCGATCGCCTCGTTCCACACCATCGAGGAAGCCGTGAAGGAGCATTCCATCGACGGCGACCGCTTCCGCTTCGAGATGGAAACCGCGATCCGGGCCTGAAGCGCATCTGGGATGCGATAATTGCGGTACGACAACGGGACCTGCCGGCTGGCGGTCCGCCCTAGAATTTGCCGGTCGGCTGTCCGCCTCAGCTGCCGCCCGGCCGGCCCTCGGCCAGCACCATCAGCCGGTGCGGCTCGACCACCGTCACCTTGCGCCGGCCGCCCTTGACCAGCCCTTTCTCCTCCCACGCCGTCAACAGCCGGCTGACCGTGTGCAGCGTCGTGCCGGTCATCTCGGCGATGTCCTGGCGCGAAATCGGGAAATCGACCGCGATGCCCTCGTCGGTCTTCTTGCCGCGCTGGCTGATCAGGCGCAGCAGCGCATGCGCCACCCGCTGCTCGACCTGCTTCGTCGCCATCTCGACGACCTGCATCTGCGTGTCCTGGAGCCGCTCGCCCACCGTCTTGTAGGTGTTGGCGCCGAAGGTGGGGAAGGCGGCGGCGAACTGCGACCAGATCGTGCCCGGCCAGGCGAGCACGACGCAGTCGACCACGGCGAGAGCCGTGGCCGGGTAGGTGGTGCGGCCGAGAGCCTGGGCGATACCCATCAGCTCTCCCGGCGTGATGTAGCGCACCGTGACCTGCTGCCCCTCCGGCGTGGTCTTCATCACCCGCACATGGCCGTCGAGCAGCACGAAGAAGGAATGCGCCTCCTCCTCCTGCTCGAAGATGTTGGAGCCGGCCGAAAACCGCAGCGAGCGGGCGGCGTTGAGGACGCGATCGAGATCGTCCGCCGCCATTCCGTCGAACAGCGGCAGGGTCGAAATCAGCGAACGATCGAGGCGGCTCACCTTCGCACTTGCCTCCCTGTGCCGGTTGCCGGTCCGGCGGTTCTCCCGTGGGGGCGGGACAGGTTGGCCCGCCCGTCGCCTGGTGTCGACACACTCTCATATGCCGGCCGTCGCGCGCAAGCGGCGGTCTCCACCATATCCTGTTCGCAAGCCGGCTGTTTTCTGGTAAAGAAAATACATCTTTTTGCAAGCGATGCGTTCCGCGACGCTTTCCGCCGCCAAGTCTCGAAAAAGGGAGAAACCTGAAATGAAATACGCTTTCGCCATCGCCGCCGCCCTTGCGGCCACCTTCGCCGTCGGTTCCGCCATGGCGGCCGAGCACGAAGTCAAGATGCTGAACAAGGGTGAGAAGGGCGCGATGGTGTTCGAGCCCGATTTCCTGAAGGTGGAGCTGGGCGACACGGTGAAGTTCGTGGTGGTCGACAAGGGCCACGACGCGCAGTCGATCAAGGGCATGCTTCCGGAGGGTGTGGCGGAGTTCAAGGGCAAGATCAACGAGGAGATCACGGTCAGCATCGACAAGGAAGGCGTCTACGGCGTCAAGTGCGCGCCGCACTACGCGATGGGCATGGTGATGCTGATCGTGGCGGGCGAGCCGGTCAACGCCGAGGCCGCGAAGGCGGTCAAGCAGCCGGGCAAGGCCAAGCAGACCTTTGCCGACCTGTTCGCCCAGCTCGAGCAGTAAGCCGCAGCCGCCATCCTCGCCGGGCAAGGCGGCGCGCGCCCGCCGCAGCCGGCCAAACACCGCGGGCAAGGCCAGGCCCGCGGCCCGATGCCGGGCGCTTCAACCGAAACGGCAACAACGCCGTATTCTCGGGCATAGGCTGGGCCGTGCCGACCTGTATGGCGGGGGTCGGCGGCCGCGCCATCGCCGTCCATGCCAAGTTCATCCACGACAACGACGATTATGGCGGTTCGGCCGGCGCGCTCTAGAGCATTTTGCAGTCGGACGGAATCGTCCGACGTCGCATAAATGCGGCAAAAACAAATGGATAGAGCGGCAGCCCGGATTTATCCGGGCGTCCGCCGCTCTAACGGCATCGCTACTCCCGGCCGGAAGCGGCGCGTCGTCCTGCGCTGGGCAGCGGCGACGGCTGGAAATATATCAACCTCCGGTCCACGCCCTTCCAGCTCGGTTGCGACAACACCTTCCTGCAATTGCCTGCCTCGGCCGACGCCGATGTCCTGCTGACGATGCCGCGCGTCGTGTGCGGGCATATCGATCCGGTCGCCGGGGTGCGGATGACGCGCGAATGTTCGGTTGAGGTGGCCCGGGGCTTACGCTGCGGACGCCCGGATAAATCCGGCCTGTGGCACGATCTGTCCGTTTTGCCGGAGCCGCGCGGCGCGTCTTGCCGGCGACGCCCTATTCCGACGACGCCGTCCGCTCGCGGAGCCGGGGTGGATGGCGCGGACGAATGGCATCGTCCGGGCATACTGGGCCACGCATCCCGGATACATGGCGCCGGTTTGGTCGGCTCGACAAAAAACGGCCCGGGGATTTCTCTCCGGGCCGGGTTGTTCTGGCTACGGTTGCGCTGCCCGCGGGCGGGCGTTTCCGTCAGTC
>JBDHTD010000004.1:0-129701 GCA_039808485.1 Aquamicrobium sp.
GGCGCCGACCGCCGCCGGCTCGCCCGGCTGCACGCGGTCGCCCGCTCCGCCGGCGTGCCGCTTCTCGCCACCAACGACGTCCTCTACCACGCGCCGGAGCGGCGGCCGTTGCAGGATATGCTGACCTGCATCCGCGAGGGGCTGAGGATCGACGCCGCCGGCCGGCGGCTGGAAGCCAACGCCGAGCGGCACCTGAAGCCGCCGGCGGAAATGGCGCGGCTGTTCCGCGACCGGCCCGAGGCCGTCGCCGAAGCCCGGCATCTTCTCGAGAGGATCGAGTTCTCGCTCGATCAGCTCCGCTACGACTATCCCGACGAGCCGGTGCCGCCGGGCAGGACGCCGCAGGGCCATCTCGAGGAGATGGTCTCGAAATACGCCGCCATGCGCTATCCGAACGGCACGCCGGCAAAGGTGGCGCGCCTTCTCGAAGAAGAGCTGGCGCTGATCGCGAAGCTGGATTACGCGCGCTATTTCCTGACCATCCACGACATCGTCCGCTTCGCCCGCGACAGGGGCATCCTGTGCCAGGGGCGCGGCTCGGCCGCCAATTCCGTGGTCTGCTTCATCCTCGGCATCACCAATGTCGACCCGGAGGAGATCGACGTCCTGTTCGCCCGTTTCCTGTCTATGGAACGCAAGGAGCCGCCCGACATCGACGTCGATTTCGAGCACGAGCGCCGCGAGGAGGTGATCCAGCACATCTACGGGCGCTATGGCCGCCACCGCGCCGGCATCGCCGCCACCGTCATCTGCTACCGCGCGCGCAGCGCCATCCGCGAGGTCGGCAAGGCGATGGGGCTGACGGAGGACGTCACCGCCGCGCTGGCCGGCACCGTCTGGGGCTCATGGGGAGAGAGGGAGGGAGAGAAGGAGGAAGAGGCAGGAGGAGAGAGGGAGGGAAAGAGGGGGAACGGATCGAGGGATGGGGCGCTTCCGGCCGGCCATATCCGGCAGGTCGGCTTCGACCCCGGCAACCCCACCATCGCCGCGGCGGTGCGGTTCGCCCGGCAGTTGATCGGCTTTCCGCGCCATCTGTCGCAGCATGTCGGCGGCTTCATCCTGACCAGCGGCCGCCTGGACGAGGTCGTGCCGATCGGCAATGCGGCGATGGCGGGCCGCACCTTCATCGAATGGGACCGCGACGACATCGACGCGCTCGGCCTGCTGAAAGTGGACGTGCTGGCGCTCGGCATGCTGACCTGCATCCGCAAGGCGTTCGACCTTCTCAGGCAACACAGGGGCATCGAGCCCGACCTCGCCTCCGTCGCGCGCGACGACCCCGCCGTCTACGACATGCTGTGCAAGGGCGACAGCATCGGCGTGTTCCAGGTCGAGAGCCGGGGCCAGATCAACATGCTGCCGCGCCTGAAACCGCGCTCGTTCTACGATCTCGCCATCCAGGTCGCCATCGTCAGGCCCGGCCCGATCCAGGGCGACATGGTGCATCCCTATCTCAAGCGCCGCAGCGGCGCCGAAAAGGTGACCTACCCCTCGCCCGCGCCTGAGCACGGGCCGGCGAACGAGCTTCACGACGTGCTGGAGAAGACCAAGGGCGTGCCGCTGTTCCAGGAACAGGCGATGCGCCTGGCCATGGTGGCGGCGAAGTTCAGCGCGGAAGAGGCCAACCGGCTGCGCCGGGCGATGGCGACCTTCCGCAATCCCGGCACCATCGACGAGTTCGAGCGCCTGATGATCGACCGCATGACCGCGCGCGGCTACGACGCCGGCTTCGCCCGGCGCTGCTACGAGCAGATCAAGGGGTTCGGCAGCTACGGTTTCCCCGAAAGCCATGCCGCGGCCTTCGCCCATCTCGTCTACATCTCGGCATGGATCAAATGCCACCATCCGGCGGTCTTCGCCTGCGCGCTGCTGAATTCGCAGCCCATGGGCTTCTATGCCCCGGCGCAGATCGTGCGCGACGCCCGCGAGCACGGCGTCGAGGTGCGGCCGGCCGACATCAACGCGAGCCGCTGGGACAACACGATCGAGCCCGCCGAGGACGATCGGCTGGCGTTGCGGCTGGGGCTGCGCCAGATCGGCGGCATCCGCGAGGAGCTTGTCGGGAAGCTGGTCGAGCGGCGCGGCGCGGCCTACCCCGACATGGAAACGCTCGCCCGCCGCGCGGGGCTGCCGCGCGCCATGCTGGAACGGCTCGCCGACGCCGATGCCTTCCGCTCGATCGGGCTCGACCGGCGCAACGCGCTGTGGGCGGCGCGGCGCCTGCCCGACGACAGGCCGCTGCCGCTGTTCGCGGCGGCGGGCGCGGCCGAGCTGCCGCAGGAGCCCGACGCCCGGCTTCCCGACCTCACATTGTCGCAGCATGTGGTGACGGACTACCAGACCACGCGGCTGTCGCTGAAGGCGCATCCCCTTTCCTTCCTGCGGGCGCGGTATGGCGCGGAAGGCCTGCGCAGTTGCGCCGAGACCGCCGCGCTCGGCCACGGCAGTCGGACCAGGACCGCCGGCATCGTGCTGGTGCGCCAGCGGCCCGGCAACGGCAAGGTGGTGTTCATGACCATCGAGGACGAGACCGGCATCGCCAACGTGGTGATCTGGGCAAGCCTGTTCCAGGCGTTCCGGCGGCAGGTGATGGCCTCGCGTCTGATCGAGGTGCAGGGCACGATCCAGAAAAGCCCCGAAGGCATCGTCCATCTCGTCGCCCGCAAGCTGATCGACCGCAGCGCCGACCTCGGCCTGTTGTCGCGCGACGACCTTTCCGATCCCTCGCCGCCCGAGGCCGGCGAGATCCCGCACCCGCCCCTGCCGCGGACCGCCACCCATCCCCGCAACGTCCGGATCATCCCGAAATCGCGGGATTTCCACTGACCGGCTCCGGGCGCGCGACGGGCGGCGCAGCGGCCATGGCCGCTTGCGCTTTCGCGTTGGATTTATCCGGAAAGGCCCTACACATGCCGGGACGGCGGCCTATGCTCGCGCGCTGAACCGATTCACGGATACCCATATTCACGGATACCCATGGCTACCGACATCCACACTCTCGCCAGGCGCATCGCCGAGGAAATCGGCGCCCGGCCGCAACAGGCCGAAGCCGCCATCGACCTGATCGACGGGGGCGCGACCGTTCCCTTCATCGCGCGCTACCGCAAGGAGGTAACGGGCGGGCTCGACGACACCCAGCTTCGCCTCCTGTCGGAGCGGCTTGTCTATCTGCGCGAGCTCGACGCCCGACGCGACGCCATCCTCGGCTCGATCCGCGACCAGGGCAAGCTGACGCCCGAGCTCGAGGCGGCGCTCGCCGCCGCCCCGACCAAGGCCGAGCTCGAGGACATCTACCTGCCCTACAAGCCGAAGCGCCGCACCAAGGCCGAGATCGCGCGCGAGCGCGGGCTGGGGCCGCTGGCCGAGGCGATCCTGGCCGACCGCGCCGCCGTGCCGGCCGAACTCGCGGCCGGCTATGTCACGGCCGAGGTGGCGGACGTGAAAGCCGCGCTCGACGGCGCCCGCGACATCCTCGCCGAACGCTTCGCCGAGAACGCCGAGCTCGTCGGCCGGCTGCGCGCCCACATGAAGGAGCGCGCCTTCCTGCGCGCGCGCGTGCTCGACGGCAAGCAGGAGGCAGGCGCGAAGTTTTCCGACTATTTCGACCATGTCGAGCGCTGGGCGAGCGTGCCGAGCCATCGGGCGCTGGCCATGCTGCGCGGCCGCAACGAGGACGTGCTGGCGCTGGAGCTCGAGGTCGATGCCGACGATCCCGCGCCGGTCAAGCCGGCGGTGCGGACGATCGCCGCCGCCTACGACATCGGGGCCGCGCTGCCCGGCGACGGATGGCTGATGGAGGTGGCGGGCTGGACGTGGCGGGTCAAGCTCGCGCTGCACCTGTCGCTCGACCTGATGCGCGACCTGCGCGAGCGCGCCGACGAGGAGGCGATCAACGTCTTCGCCCGCAACCTGAAGGACCTGCTCCTGGCCGCGCCCGCCGGCACGCGGCCGACGATGGGCCTCGATCCCGGCATCCGCACCGGGGTCAAGGTCGCCGTCGCCGACGCTACCGGCAAGCTGCTCGCCACCGCCACAGTCTATCCGTTCCCGCCGCGCAACGACGTCCGCGGCGCGCAGGCGGAGCTCGCCGCCCTGATCCGCAAGCACGGCGTCGAGCTGATCGCCATCGGCAACGGCACGGGCAGCCGCGAGACCGAGAAGCTGGTCGCGGACATGCTGGCCGCGATGCCGAACGACCCTTCGCGGCCGAAGCCGCTCAAGGTCATCGTCTCGGAAGCCGGCGCGTCAGTCTATTCGGCGTCCGAAGCGGCGGCGGCCGAGTTCCCCGGCCTCGACGTGTCGCTGCGCGGCGCGGTCTCCATCGCCCGGCGCTTGCAGGACCCGCTGGCCGAGCTGGTCAAGATCGAGCCGAAATCGATCGGCGTCGGCCAGTACCAGCACGACGTCGACCAGTACCGGCTGGCGCGGGCGCTCGACGCCGTGGTCGAGGACGCGGTCAACGCGGTCGGCGTCGACCTGAACACGGCCTCCGCGCCGCTGCTCGCCCGCGTGTCCGGCCTCGGCGCGTCGCTGGCCGAGGCCATCGTCGCCCACCGCGACGCCAACGGCCCGTTCAGAAGCCGCAAGGAGCTTCTGAAGGTCGCCCGGCTCGGCCAGCGCACCTTCGAGCAGAGCGCCGGCTTCCTGCGCATTCGCGACGGCGACGAGCCGCTCGACGCCTCGGCCGTCCACCCGGAAGCCTATGGCGTCGCGCGCCGGATCGTCTCGGCCTGCGGCCGCGACGTGCGGGCGCTGATGGGCGACGCGGCCATGCTGAAGGCGCTCGACCCGCGCGTGTTCGCCGACGAGCGCTTCGGCCTTCCCACCGTGCGCGACATCATCGCCGAGCTGGAAAAGCCCGGCCGCGACCCGCGCCCGGCGTTCCGCACCGCCACCTTCGCCGAGGGCGTCGAGGACATCAAGGACCTGAAGCCCGGCATGATGCTGGAAGGCACGGTGACCAACGTCGCCACCTTCGGCGCGTTCGTCGACATCGGCGTCCACCAGGACGGGCTGGTGCATGTTTCCCAGCTCGCCGACCGCTTCGTCAAGGACGCGCACGAGGTGGTCAAGGCCGGCGACGTGGTCAAGGTCCGCGTGGTCGAGGTCGACGTCAAGCGCAAGCGCATCGGGCTTTCGATGCGCCGGGACGAGGCGGGCGCGCCCAAGCGCGACGGCAACGCCCGGCCGGCCGGCAGCGCGGGCCGCGGCAACGCCGGATCAAAGCCCGCCTCGCCGCAACAGGGCGGGCTGGGCGCTGCGCTGGCCGAAGCGATGAACAAGCGCAAGGGCTGATCTGACGAAAAGGCGGGAAGCAGCGCTCCCCGCCTTCGTCTTCGGGCGATCGGCCCGGCGGATGGTTAGAGCGGCCGACGCCCGGATAAATCCGGGCTGCCGCTCTAACGGTTTGTTTTTGCCGCATTTATGCGACGTCAGGCGATTCCGCCTGACTGCAAAATGCTCTAGTTGCGGGCCTTGTCGACCAGCTTGTTCTTGGCGATCCACGGCATCATGCCGCGCAGCTTCTCGCCGACTTCCTCGATCTGGTGCGAATCGTTGCGGCGGCGGATGCCCTTGAAGCGGGCCATGCCGGAACGGTACTCCTGCATCCACTCCGAGGTGAACTTGCCGCTCTGGATGTCGTCGAGCACGCGCTTCATCTCGGCCTTGGTCTCGGCGGTGATGATGCGCGGGCCGGAGACGTACTCGCCCCATTCGGCGGTGTTGGAGATCGAGTAGTTCATGTTGGCGATGCCGCCCTCGTAGATCAGGTCGACGATCAGCTTCACCTCGTGCAGGCACTCGAAATAGGCCATCTCGGGCGCATAGCCGGCTTCCACCAGCGTCTCGAAGCCGGCGCGGATCAGCTCGACCAGGCCGCCGCACAGCACCACCTGCTCGCCGAACAGGTCGGTCTCGCACTCTTCCTTGAAGGTGGTCTCGATGATGCCGGAGCGGCCGCCGCCGACGCCGCAGGCGTAGGACAGGCCGAGGTCGAGCGCGTTGCCGGAGGCGTCCTGATGCACGGCGACCAGGCACGGCACGCCGCCGCCCTTCAGATATTCGCCGCGCACGGTGTGGCCCGGGCCCTTGGGCGCGACCATGAGCACGTCGACGGTCGCCTTCGGCTCGATCAGGCCGAAATGGACGTTCAGGCCGTGGGCAAAGGCGATGGCCGCACCGTCGCGGATGTTGGGCGCGATCTCGTTGTTGTAGATGTCGGCCTGGAGCTCGTCGGGAGTGGCCATCATCATCAGGTCGGCCCATTTGGCGGCTTCGGCCACTGTCATGAGCTTGAGGCCGTCGGCCTCGACCTTCTTGCCCGTCGCCGAACCGGCCTTCAGACCGACGGCGACTTCCTTGGCGCCCGAATCCTTCAGGTTGAGCGCGTGCGCCCGGCCCTGGCTGCCATAGCCGATGATGGCGACCTTCTTGCCCTTGATGAGGTTGAGATCGGCGTCGCGATCGTAATAGACACGCATTGGCATTTCCTTCCTTTGATTTTCCCTTGAGGGTCGTGAAATCAGCCGGCTGGCGCCGGCGTCTCTGATTTGCCGGCTGGTGCCGGCGTCTCTGGTCGGCCGGCTGGCGCCGGCGTCCGGCTTACCCCGTAGAGGGCGAAGAACTGCCGCGTCGCCTCGGCGGCGTCGCGGGCGATATCCATGTCGGTCAATTCGATCCTGTCGCCGAGCAGCAGCCTGATCTGCACGTCGCGGCCGACCAGCCCGAAAAAGGTGCGGAACGCGGCCTCGGCATCGTCGAACCGCAGCAGCCCGACCTCGCGGCCGGCCTCGAGCAGCGGCTTCATCCGCTCGCCGATGGCGAAGCGGCCGTTGGCGAGCACGATCTCGCCGAGATTGCTCCTGCCCGAGCCGGCATGGGCGACCGCCACCCGGTTCAACGCGATCGAGGTGCGCGAGGAAATGACCGTCAGCCAGTCGGCGGCGAAGCGCTCCAGGCTGTCGCGCAAGGCGTTGGCGTCGAGCCGCTGGCGGTCGAAGCTGCCGGCGCGCACGCGCGAGGCCTGCCAGCGCACGGTCGCCGTCAACAGGCCGTCGCGGTCGCCGAACCATTTGTACAGCGTTTCCTTGGAGCATTTGGCGCGGCGCGCCACCGCCGCCATCGTCAGCGCCTCGCCGCCCTCGACCAGCAGACCGAGAACCGCGTCGAGCACCTCGCCCTGGCGCGGGCTGACATCGCCGACACCGTCATCGGCGCCGCTCGCGCCCCACGGCCCGATATGGGGCTCGATGCGCGGCCCGAGACGAGGATCGGGGCGCGAATCGACGGCCGCCGCCGCGCCCGCCGGCTTGGCCCGCCCCGTCCTGCCCGCTGCTGTCGCCTGCCCTGTTCTCACCGCCGCGCCGCCTTGCGACGGGTCTCGCCGTCGCCGTACCGTACGTTACGGTTCGGATTATCGCGAAGCGTCCCCGCGCGCAAGAGGCTTTCTCCAAGAGTGGCGCAGCGTCGGACCGGGACCCCCGGACGGACAATCCGCAGCGAGCGGGAATCGTGTGTTTTCAATAAGTTGGGAAGGCATGTCCGCGAATCGATTCAGTCCGTTGCCAAACCGATTCAAGTCGATTTCCGTTCATCCGCCCGCGGCGGGATTGCGCGCATAGCCGGGGCCGATCGTCAGCGGCCGTTCCGGCACCACGGTGTCGGAGATGTTGCTCCTGAAGGTGAGGTCGCTCGACCACAGAAGTCGCTCGTCGTCGCGGTCGAGGATGTGGAGGAAGACGTGGTAGTCCCTGCCCGCCTCGACCCCGCGCACCGGCGGCGAGCGCAGCGCGAGTCGCGACATCTCGGCGCCGCCGACGCGCTGGCGCACGACGAGCGGCGGCCCGCCGGCCGGGTCCTCGAACCCGGCCTCGACGATCGAGCCGGTGGGCAGCGGCTTCATGACGGCGGCAGTGAAGCCGTAATAGACGTCGGCGACGCGGTAATTGAAGATGAAGCCGCCGCCGAGCACCTGAAGCCACGGCTTCTCGGCCGGGTCCTCGCGCGTCAGCCAGCCGAGCACGAACAGCGGCACCAGCAGCGCGCATGCGGCCGCGAGCAGTCGGGCGGGCGTCAGGCTGTCGAGCATCGCGGCAGTCTATCAACTTTGCCGCGCCCGGTCGAACAATGTCGATCAGGGCCGATCAGCGCAGCATCGGCCACAGGCTGGCGACAAGCAGCAGCCCCATGGCGATGTTGAACCATTTCAGCCGCGCCGGATCGGCGAGGAAGCCGCGCAGCGCGACGCCGAAGCCGGCCCATGTCGACACGCACGGCAGGTTGACCAGCGCGAAGGCCAGCGACACCAGCACCACCGACAGGAAGGGAGCCCGCGGGTCGGTGTAGATGGCCATGGCGGTGACGGCCATCACCCATGCCTTGGGATTGACCCACTGGAAGGCGGCGGCCTCGAGAAAGGTCATCGGCCGCGCCTCCTCGTCGCCGTCGTCGGCGCTCGCGATCGAGCGCGCCATGGCGATGCGCCAGGCGAGATAGAGGAGATAGGCGCCGCCCGCGACCTTCAGCGCCAGGTGCAGAGCCGGATAGGCCGCCAGCACCGCGCCGAGGCCGAAGCCGACGCCGAGCAGCAGCGACAGGAAGCCGATGCCGATGCCCAGCATGTGCGGGATGGTGCGGCGGAAGCCGAAATTGACGCCCGACGCCATCAGCATCAGATTGTTCGGACCCGGCGTGACCGAGGTGACGAAGGCGAAAAGAACGAGCGCCGCGAAGATGTCGAGCGTCATCGAGGGGTCTCGCGGCTATACCGACGCCAGAGCGATCAGGCTTCCATGCCCTGCGGGCCGCGGTTCATGGCCGCGACGCCGGTGCGGCAGACCTCGACCAGGCCGAGCGGCTGCATGATGGAGATGAACTGGTCGATCTTCGAGGTCTTGCCGGTGATCTCGAAGACGAAATGCTCGGTCGTCGCGTCCGAGACCTTGGCGTGGAAGGCGTCGGCCAGCCTGAGCGCCTCGACGCGCTCGTTGCCTTCGCCGCGCACCTTGACCAGCGCCAGCTCGCGCTCCAGCGGCCGCTCCTGGCCCATGGCGCGGGCGATCACCGTCAGGTCGTTGACGCGGTGTACCGGCACGATGCGCTCGAGCTGGTGCTTGATCTGCTCCAGCACGTGCGGCGTGCCGCGCGTGACGATGGTGATGCGCGACAGGTGCGCCTCGTGCTCGGTCTCCGACACGGTCAGGCTGTCGATGTTGTAGCCGCGCCCCGAGAACAGGCCGATGACGCGGGCAAGCACGCCCGGCTCGTTGTCGACCAGCACGGACAGCGTGTGCTTTTCGGCGAGCTGGGTTTCGCGGGCGATGAAATAGGCGGAGCCGGTGGGCTGAAGCTGGGCGTTCATGGTCGTGTCTCTTTCTCGTGGTCGCGTCGCGGGAAGTGGCGGCTTCGTTGCGGGAAGCGTCAGACCAGTTCCCTGCCCTTGGCGTCGATCGCGGTGGCGACGGCTTCGTCGGTGGCCTCGTCCGGCAGCAGCATCTCGTTATGCGCCTTGCCGGACGGGATCATCGGGAAGCAGTTGGCGAGGTTGGCGACACGGCAGTCGAACAGGACCGGCTTCCTGACGTCGATCATCTCGGCGATGGCGTCGTCGAGCTCGCCCGGCTTGTCGCAGCGTATGCCGTGCGCGCCGAAGGCCCTGGCCATCAGCACGAAGTCGGGCATCGCCTCGGTATAGGAGTGCGACAGCCGGTTGCCGTGCAGGAGCTGCTGCCACTGGCGCACCATGCCCATATACTGGTTGTTCAGGATGAAGATCTTGATCGGCGCCTCGTACTGCACCGCCGTCGCCATTTCCTGCATCGTCATCTGCACCGAGGCGTCGCCGGCGATGTCGATGACGAGCGCTTGCCGGTGGGCGATCTGCACGCCCAGCGCCGCCGGCAGGCCGTAGCCCATGGTGCCGAGGCCGCCGCTGGTCATCCAGCGGTTCGGCTTCTCGAAGCCGTAGTGCTGGGCCGCCCACATCTGGTGCTGGCCGACCTCGGTGGTGATGTAGGTGTCGCAGGTCTTCGTCAGCTCGTAGAGCCGCTGGATGGCGTATTGCGGCATGATGACGTCGTCATTGCCCTTGAAGGCGAGCGAATCTCGCGCCCGCCAGCGGCCGATCGCCTCCCACCACGGCTTCAGCGCGGCCTTGTCCGCCTTGGTTGTGGCGCGCCACAGCCTGACCATGTCCTCGAGCACGCGGCCGACATCGCCGCGGATGGGGACGTCGACCCGCACGTTCTTGTTCAGCGACGACGGGTCGATGTCGACATGGATCTTCTTGGAATTGGGCGAGAACGCGTCGAGCCGGCCGGTGATGCGGTCGTCGAAGCGTGCGCCGAGGCACACCATGACGTCGCAATCGTGCATGGCCATGTTGGCCTCGTAGGTGCCGTGCATGCCGAGCATGCCGAGCCACTGCTTGCCCGAGGCCGGATACGCGCCCAGCCCCATCAGCGTCGAGGTGACGGGAAAGCCGGTCAGCTCGGCCAGTTCGCGCAGGAGATGGCTGGCCTCGGGCCCGGAATTGACCACGCCGCCGCCGGAATAGATGATCGGGCGCTTCGCGCCGGCCATCAGCGCCACCGCCTGGCGGATCGCCTCCAGGTCGCCCTGCACCTTGGGGTTGTAGGAATTGCGCGGTGCCTGCTGCGGCGGGGTATAGAAGCCCTTGGCGAACTGCACGTCCTTGGGGATGTCGACCACGACCGGGCCGGGGCGCCCGGTGGTGGCGATGTGGAACGCCTCGTGGATGATGCGGGCGAGGTCGTTGACGTCCTTGACCAGCCAGTTGTGCTTGGTGCAGGGCCGCGTGATGCCGACCGTGTCGCATTCCTGGAAGGCGTCGGAGCCGATCAGCGTCGTCGGCACCTGGCCGGAGATGCAGACCAGCGGGATCGAATCCATCAGCGCGTCCTGGAGCGGCGTCACCGCATTGGTGGCGCCCGGCCCGGAAGTGACGAGGAACACGCCCGCCTTGCCGGTCGAGCGGGCATAGCCTTCGGCGGCATGGCCCGCGCCCTGTTCGTGGCGGACGAGGATGTGCTGGATATCTTCCTGCTGGAACAGCTCGTCGTAGATGGGAAGCACCGCGCCGCCCGGATAACCGAAGATGTGCTCGACGCCGTTGTCCCTCAGCGCCTGGATCACGATCTCCGCGCCGGTCATCTCGCCCCGGCCGGTTTCGTTGGCTGCGTTGCTCATAGGTCTCTCTTCCCGTCCTGTGCTCGCGCGTTGCGCCCGTGTCTATCGTTGTCCAAGGCAATAAAAAAGGCCCCCGAGGGAGCCTGTATGTCGCGCATGGGTGCTTGTCGCCCGGCGGCTACGCCGCCCTGCCCATGCGCTGTCCTACGATGAGAACGATCCTGTTCATGGGCGCGGACAGTAATAGGCATGGCGCCGGACTGTCAATGCCAAAACGCCGGCGACGGCCGCCGGTGTTTACCTCGTTTCAACCATGCCGCCATACGCCGATTTAACGCACCCGCCCTATCGTCGCCCCATCGTATCGAGAAGGTGAAAGCGATTGATGTTCGTTGAACGCACCGAACCGGGTGAAACGACGAGCCAGGAACGTCGCGACCGGGCGCAGCCCGATACCCGCGTGCTCGGCCACGTCATCCACTGCGACGGCGCGCGCGCGACGATTGCCGCCTATGCCTGCGACGAAAACGCCCAGGTCCTCGGCCAGTGGACCGTCGGGCGGATGATCTCGATCAATCTCGGGGCGATCCGCACGGTCGGCCTCGTCTACCGCATCGAGACGCCGGTGCCGAGCTGGGATCAAAGCGGCCTCAACCCGATCAGCGTCCATGTCGAGCTGGTGGGCGAGGTGCGCGACACGGAAGCGGGAAAGCTGGCGTTCGACCGCGGCATCACCACCTATCCGCATGTCGGGGCCATCGCCCACCGCATCCGCGCGCGCGATCTCGCGGCCATCTACGACCTCGCCGGCCGGCGCGGGTTGACCATCGGCCGGCTGTCGCAGGACGAGGCGCTGGAGGCGCGCATCGCCATCGACGACACGCTGAACCGCCACTTCGCCGTGGTCGGGACCACCGGCGTCGGCAAGTCGACGGCGGTGTCGCTCCTGGTGCGCAAGACGATCGAGGCGCGGCCGGACCTGCGCGTGCTGATCCTCGACCCGCACAACGAGTTCTCCGCCGCCTTCCCCGACCAGTCGATCCGCATCAACACGCAGACGCTGGAGCTGCCGTTCTGGCTGTTCCGGCTCGAGGAACTGGTCGAGGTTCTCTATCACGGCCGCGAGGCGATCTCCGAGGAGGTCGACCTCCTGCGCGACCTGATCCCGCTTGCCCGGCAGAACCACCGCAACCCGTCCGGCCTGTCGGTGATGCGCCGCTCGTCCGAGGCGGCCGGCATCACCGCCGACACGCCGATCCCCTACCGGATGGCCGACGTGGTCAAGCTGATCGACGAGCGGATGGGCCTGCTGGAAACCAAGAACGACAGGCCGGTCTACCGCTCGCTGCGCATCCGCATCGACGCGGCGATGAACGACCCGTCCTATCGCTTCATGTTCGCCTCGCGGCTGGCCGACGACAGCATCCACGAGACCATCGGCCGCATCTTCCGTGTGCCGTGCGAGGGCAAGCCCATCACCTGCCTCGACCTTTCGGTGCTGCCGTCGGAAGTGGTCAACTCGGTCTGCTCCGTGCTGGCGCGCCTCGCCTTCGACGTCGCCGTCAACAGCCAGGGCCGGCTGAAGCTCCTGGTGCTGTGCGAGGAAGCGCACCGCTACATGCCGGCCGACCCTCGCCTCGGCTTCGCGCCCACCCGCCACGCCCTGTCGCGCATCGCCAAGGAAGGCCGCAAATACGGCTGCTATCTCGGCGTCGTCACCCAGCGCCCCGGAGAGCTGGACCCGACCGTGCTGTCGCAGTGCTCGACCGTCTTCGCGATGCGGCTGGCCAACGAGGCCGACCAGGACATCATCCGCTCGGCCATCGCCGACTCCTCGGCCTCGACGCTGTCGTTCCTGTCGTCGATGGGCCAGCGCGAGGCCATCGCCTTCGGCGAGGGCGTGGCGACGACGATGCGGATGAAGTTCGAATATCTGGCGCCGTCGCTGCTGCCGGGCTCCCGCCGCCGGCAGGAAGGCGACCGCATCGCCGACGACGGGGAAATCGACATCCAGACGCTGGTCGGCAACCTGCGCGGCTCGGCCGGTTCCGGCTTCGCGCAGCCTTCGGGCCTCGGCCTGCCGGTCGAACGGCTGCTTCAGGCCGGCGATCCGCTGACTCCGCCGCCGCCCCTGCCGCCGGTGCCGCCGGAAAAGCGCGCGCCGCAGCCGGAGGAGCGGTTCCGCCGCAGCTTCCGCGACGACGACACGCTGCGCCGGCTCTACGAGTGAGGCAAAGCCTCAGCCGAGGCTGACGGCCTCGCCCATGGCGATGCGCCGCCATTCGGGGCCGAACTGGTTGCGGAACCACGTCATCTGCCGCTTGGCGTACTGCCGGGTCGCGGTCTTGGCCCTCTCCACCGCCTCGGCCAGCGCGATCTCGCCGCTCTCCGCGGCGAGAAGCTCGCGCACGCCGATCGCCTTCATCGCCGGCAGCGCCGGGTCGAGGCCGCGGCGCCCGAGCGCCCGCGCCTCATCGAGCGCGCCCGCGTCCAGCATGGCGTCGAAGCGGCGCGAAATCCGGCGCGCCAGCTCCTCCCTGTCCGGCTCGACCACGAAAAGCCGCGCGCTCGCCATGTCGACGACCGGCTGCCCCGACGCCTTCTGCCAGTGGGAGATCGGCCTGCCGGACGCCTCCAGCACCTCCAGCGCCCGCACGATGCGCTGCGCGTCCGCCGGATGGAGGGCGGCCGCCGCCGCCGGATCGCGCTCGCCGAGCAGGCGGTGGAGGGCCGCCGCGCCTTCGGCCGCCGCCGCCGCGCGCCATTTCGCGCGCACTTCATCCGGCACGTGAGGCATGTCCGACAGGCCCTGAATCAAGGCGCGGAAATAAAGCCCTGTTCCGCCGACGAAAATCGCCGGCCGGCCGGCAAGGGTTCCATCGGCTGCTTCATCGGCGGCCCCATCGGCGGCAAGGCCCGCGACATCGCGGACGTAGCGGCCGGTCGAATAGCTCGTCCCCGGATCGACATGGCCGTAGAGCAGATGGGCGATCTGCGCTTCCTCGGCCGCGCCCGGGCGCGCGGTCAGCACGCGCAGGGCCGCATAGACCTGCATCGAATCGGCATTGACGATGACACCGCCCGCCTGCCGGGCGAGGTCGAGCGCCAGCGCCGACTTGCCGCTGGCGGTCGGCCCGGCTATCAGGATCGCGTTCTTCAACGGCGCCGCGCCGCCAGCCTTCCCGGATCGTCCCATGCTCGTCGCCACGCTGATCGCCAATCCTTCCCGGCCGGACCTGTCGCCCGACCTCGCTGATAGGGCCTTGCGCGCGGTCGGCGCAAGCCGGATCGACTGGCTGGCCGAAGGCGTCGCCGCCGATCTCCGCCTGCCGGGCGGCGTCGAGGCGGCCGCCGCACTCGCCGCGCTGCGCGCGGCGGTGGCCGGCGCTGCCGTGGACGTCGCGGTGCAGGCGGCGGCGAGCCGGCGCAAGAAGCTGCTGCTCGCCGACATGGATTCGACCATGATCGACCAGGAATGCATCGACGAGCTCGCCGACGAGGTCGGCGTCAAGGCGCATGTCGCGGCGATCACCGCCCGCTCGATGAACGGCGAGATCGCCTTCGAGCCGGCCCTGCGCGAGCGCGTGGCGCTGCTCAGGGGGCTCGATGCCGGCGTCATCGGCCGCATCATCGACAGCCGCCTGACGCTCGCCTCCGGCGGGCGCGAGCTCGTCGCCACCATGAACGCGGCCGGCGCGTGGACGGCGCTGGTCTCGGGCGGCTTCCGCGCCTTCACCGGCCCGATCGCGGAAAAGCTCGGCTTCCGCGAGCATCGCTCCAACACGCTGATCGAGCGCGACGGCCGGCTGACCGGCGAGGTCGCCGACCCCATCCTCGGGCGCGAGGCCAAGGCCGAGGCCCTGCACGAGATCGCCGCCCGGCTCGGCATCGCGCCGGACGACGCCATCGCCGTCGGCGACGGGGCGAACGACCTCGACATGCTCGATCTCGCCGGCACCGGGGTCGCGCTCCACGCCAAGCCGTCGGTGGCCGAGCGGGCGAAGGTCCGCATCGACCACGGCGACCTCACCGCGCTGCTCTACCTCCAGGGCTACCGCCGCGAGGAATTCGCCGCGTGATCCGGCTGGAGACGCCGCGCCTTACCCTGCGCAACTGGGAGGATCGCGACCGCGACCTCTTCTTCCGCATCAATTCCGACGATGAGGTGATGCGCTTCTTCCCGTTCCGCCGCAGCCGCGCCGAGGCCGACGCCTTTCTCGATACGCTTCGCGCCGGCAACGCCGAGCGCGGCTACGGCTTCGCCGCGATGGAGGCGAAGGACAGCGGCGAAGCAATCGGCTTCACCGGGCTTTATCCGTCCGGGCCGATCCCGCCCCGCCCCGAGGGTGCCACCGAGATCGGCTGGCGGCTGGCGCCGGAATTTTGGGGCAAGGGCTACGTCACCGAGGCCGGCGAGGAATGGCTGCGCTTCGGCTTCGAGGGCCTCGGCCTCGACGAGATCGTCTCGTTCGCGGTGTGGAACAACCATGCCTCGACGGCGGTGATGGAGCGCCTGGGCATGCGCCGCGACCCGGCGGGCGATTTCGACCACCCCAAGGTGCCCGACACCCACCCGGCGCTGAAGCGGCACGTCTTCTATACGCTTTCCCGCGACGACTGGCGCCGGCGGCAGGCGACGATCAGTCCATCCTGATCGTCACGAAGCGCAGCTCGCCGCTCTTCGAGGCCAGCATCAGGAGCGCGTTGCGGCGGCCTTGCGATTTCAGCGCCGCGATCCGGTCGACCACCTCCTGCGGGGTCGAGACCGATTCCTGCGCGATTTCGGTGATGACGTCGCCGGCGGCAACGCCGCGCTCGCCCGCGGCCGAGCCTTCCGCGACCTCGGAGACGACGACGCCCGAGACCTCGGCCGCGATGCCGAATTTCTCCCGCGTCTCGTCGTTCAGTTCGGCCACGGTCATGCCGAGCACGGTCGCGGTGGCGACCGGCGCCTCGTCGGCGGGCTGCGGCGCGGTGCCGTCGTCGGCGATGCGCTCGCCGTCCTCCAGCCGCCCGAGCGTGACCTTGACGGTCTGCTCCTCGCCCTTGCGGATCAGCACGACGTCGACGGCCTTGCCGACCGGGCTTTCGGCGACGATGCGCGGCAGGTCGCGCATCTGGCGCACCTCCTTGCCGTCGAAGCGGATGATGACGTCGCCCGGCTGGACGGTGCCGTCGTCGACCGGCCCGCCCTTGATGACGCCGGCGACCAGCGCGCCGTGGGCGGTGTCCATGCCGAGGCTTTCGGCGATGTCGTCGGTGACGGGCTGGATGCGGACGCCGAGCCAGCCGCGCCGCGTCTCGCCGAATTCGCGCAACTGCTCGATGACCGAGACCGCGAGCTGCGACGGGATCGAGAAGCCGATGCCGATGGAGCCGCCCGAGGGCGAGATGATGGCGGTGTTGATGCCGATGACCCGGCCGTGCATGTCGAACAGCGGCCCGCCGGAATTGCCGCGGTTGATGGCGGCGTCGGTCTGGATGAAATCGTCGTAGGGGCCGGAATTGATGTCGCGGCCGCGCGCCGAGACGATGCCGATCGACACCGAGCCGCCGAGGCCGAACGGGTTGCCGATGGCCATCACCCAGTCGCCGATCCGCATCGCCGCCGAATCGCCGAACTGCACGGCGGTCAGCTTGCGCTTGCCGGGGTCGATCTTCAGCACCGCGATGTCGGTCTTGGGGTCGGTGCCGACCAGCTCGGCCTTCAGCTTGCCGCCGTCGGCGAAGTTGACCTCGATCTCGTCGGCGTCGGCGATGACGTGGTTGTTGGTGACGACGATCCCTTCCGCCGCATCGATGATGAAGCCGGAGCCGAGCGACTGCACCTTGCGGCCGCCCTCGCCGCCCTGGTTGCGCTCGTTGAAGAACTCGTCGAAGAACTCCTGGAACGGCGAGCCTTCGGGCAGGCTCGGGCGCGGCGGAGTGGCGCGCGGACCGCCGTTGCGGGCGCCGCCGCGCGGGCCGACCGTCTGCGAGGTCGAGATATTGACCACGGCGTCGAGCAGCCCTTCCGCGAGATCGGCGACGGAGGCGGGGCCGTGCGAGGGCGCGGCCGGCGCCGGCGCCATCTCCTGCGCCCGCGCGCCGTGGAGCGGCATCAGGGCGGCGGCGAGACCCAGCGCCGACGCGCCGATCAGCGCCCGGCCGGTTGCGGAAGACAGGAAGGTCGAAGCCATGGAAATCGTCCCCGGATGGAGCTTGAAACCGAAATGACGCCCCATCCTGTCCGGGATTGAGGCGTGTTTGCGGCGCCGGCCGGATTTTCCCCTAGGGGACGGAAACCGGCCTTCACGCCATCAGGTCCGAACCAGCCAGACGATGCCGACGCCGATGGCGGCGGCGATCAGCCCGGCCGTGCGCAATGTCTGCTCCGGCGTCGCCAGGACCTCGGCGGCGAGACGCCGCGCGAGGCCGGGCAGGCCGCCATAGAGCACGCCCTCGATGACCAGCACGAGGCCGAGCGCGACGAGAAAGTCGTTCACGCTATTGCGTCGTCGTGCCGGCCGGGGCGGCGGGCGCCGCGGCCGGCGGAACGACGGGCGCGGCGTCGCCACGCCCCTGCGCATTGCCGAAGAAGCGGAAGAATTCCGAATCCGGCGACAACAGCATGGTCGTTCCCGTTCCCTGGAGCGCGGCGGTATAGGCCGCCATCGAGCGGTAGAACTCGAAGAAGTCGGGATCGCGGTTGAAGGCGTCGGCGAAGGTCGCGTTGCGCTCGGCCTCGCCCTCGCCGCGCAGGATCTCCGACTCGCGCCGCGCCTCGGCGACGATCTCGACCACCTCGCGGTCGGCGCGGGCGCGGATGCGCTGGGCCGCCTCGCGGCCGCGGGCGCGCAGGCGCTCGGCCTCGGCCAGACGCTCGGCGCGCATGCGCTCATAGGTCTGCTGCGACACCTCCGCCGTCAGGTCGGTGCGGCGGATGCGCACGTCGACGATCTGCAAGCCCAGCGACGTCGCGTCGGGACGAAGCTGCTCCGCCACCTCGCGCATCATCGAGCCGCGCTCTTCCGACAGCGCCGCCTCGAAGCCGCGCAGACCGTAGACCCGGCGCAAGGCCGCGTCGAGGCGGGTGCGCAGGCGCTGCTCGGCCAGCGGCACCGAGCCGGAGACGGCGAGACGGAACCGGCGCGCGTCCGAGATGCGGTAGGCGATGAAGGCGTCGACCTCGTAGAAGCGGCCGCCCGAGACCTGGACGCGGATGTCGTCGAGGTCGAAGCGCATGACGCGATCCTCGATCATCTGGACGTTGTCGGCCTCGATGAAGGGCAGCGGCAGCTTGAAATAGATGCCCGGCTCCGACTTGACGTCGACGATCTCGCCGAAGCGCAGGACGATCGCCTGCTGGCGCTCGTTGACGACGAAGATCGACGACCAGACGAGGAACAGGACGATCGCCGCGGCGACGACGATGAAGGGAAGACGGTTCGCCATGTCAGTTGCCTCCCTGGCCGGCCTGGGCCGCGCCGCGCAGCTCGGGCAGCGGCAGATAGGGGATCACGCCCGGCCCGTTGCCCTGCTCGACGATCACCTTGTTCGAGCTCTTCAGCACGTTCTCCATGGTTTCCAGGAACAGGCGCTTGCGGGTCACGTCCGGCGCCTTGGCGTATTCGTCGTAGACCGAGACGAAGCGCTGCGCCTCGCCTTGCGCTTCCTGCACCACGCGGGTCTTGTAGGCGGCGGCCTCCTCGCGGACCTGCGCCGCCTCGCCGCGGGCGCGGCCGAGCTGCTGGTTGGAATACTGGTTCGATTCCTCGACGAAGCGGTCCTCGTCCTGCTCGGCGCGCTGCACCTCCTCGAAGGCGTCGGCCACCTCGCGCGGGGGCGCGGCGTCCTCGATCGAGATCGCGGTGATGGCAAGGCCGGCGCCGTAGCCGTCGATGGTGTTCTGGATGATCTCGCGCACGGCCTCGGCGATGCCCTGGCGGTCGTCGCGGAAGATGTCCTGCGCCGGACGGCGGCCGACCACCTCGCGCATGGCGCTCTCCGCCACCTGCCGCAGCGTGGCGTCGGGGTCGGAGACGTTGAACAGATAGGCCCTGGGATTGTTGATCTGGTAGGCGACGGAGAAGCGGACGTCGACGATGTTCTGGTCGCCCGACAGCATCAGTCCGGTGGAAGCGCCGCCGCCCCGCGCCTCGCCGACATTGATCAGGCGCTCGGCGACGGTCGCGCGCTCGACCGTCTCGATCGGCCACCAGTGGAAATGCAGGCCCGGCTCGGAAATCTCGTCCTTCGGCTTGCCGAAGCGCAGCTCGACGGCCAGTTCGTCCGGCTGGACGGTGTAGACGGCCTGGAACAGCCACAGCGCGGCGACGGCCAGCGCGATCAGGCCGAACATCGCGGGGCTGGCGCCGCCGCCGCCCGGCAGCGCGTTCTTGAGCCGGTCCTGCCCGCGCCGGATGATGTCCTCGAGATCGGGCGGGGTGCCGCCGGGGCCTCCGGAACCGCCGGAGCCGCGCGGCCCCTGGCCCCACGGGCCGCCGCCATTACCGCCGCCGCCGCCCCACGGCCCGCCGCCGCCACTCTGATTGCTCCAGGGCATGAATATCCTCTCGACTGGAGTGCCGCGCGGCGATTCCGGCCGCTGCGCATTGCCGTTTCATCGGGTTATAGGGACGCGCGCGGCCGCTTTCAACGCGGCGAAGCGCCGGATCGACATTTTCAGGCGCAAGAAGCACGCCCGCCCATGCGTTCGAGCACGATATGGCGGGTATGATGGTCGTCGCCGGCGCCGGCGGGAAAATCCGCGATCGAAACCATCCGCCAGCCGGACGGGTCGAAGACGGGGAACCGGACGTCACCCTCGATCCGCGCCAGAACGCGGGTCAGGTCGAGACAATCGGCCAGCGGCAGCGCGGCGGCATAGATCCGCGCGCCGCCGATGACGCAGGCTTCCGCCGCGCCGCCGCGCCGGGCGATCGCCAGCGCCGCGTCGAGCGAAGGGGCGATGTCGGCCCCTTCGGCGCGGTAATCCGGGTTGCCGGTCACGATTATGTTATGACGGCCGTCGAGCGGCCGCCGGGGCAGGCTTTCCCAGGTCTTGCGCCCCATGACGACGGGCTTGCCCAGGGTGGTCGCGCGGAACCGCCTCATGTCGGAGGCAAGCCGCCACGGCATGCCGCCGTCGCGGCCGATGACGCCGTTTTCGGCGATGGCGGCGACGATCCTGACCTTCATCGCCGCGATCACTCCGCCGTGTCGAGCGGTTGCAGCAGCAGGATGTCGAGATCGCGCTCGGGATAGAAGTCCTTGACCTTGGTCTCGAACGTCGTCGGCCCGACCTTGCGGATGTTCTCGCCGCAAAAGCTGACGAGGTTGCGCTGGTCGAGCTTGTCGACGGTGAGCGTGAACTCGCCGATAGACCCGGTCCAGTTGGCGCCGGTGGTCAGCACGTAGGACATCCACGTCTCGACATGGGGCAGGTTGCCGCCGTTCTGCCTGGCGATGCGGCGCACAGCGTTCATGAACGGCTCGTCGAGGCAGTATTTCGCCTTGTAGCGCTGGTGGTCGGGCTCGACCGGCCTGCCGTCCTGGAAGAACAGCACGCCGCCGGCGCCGCCGACACTCGGCTCGTAGCGATGGCGGACCTCGACCCGGCCGTTGGCCGGAAACACCATCCGCCACCAATAGGTCGAGCGCATCGACCAGTAGGGCAAGTAGGTCGCGGCCATGTCGCCGTTCTCGCCGGAGACCTCGCGGTAAAGGATGCCGCGCACGGTCCAGTCGTCCTTCACCTCCTGCGCCAGCGCCGCGACGGCTTCGGCCGCGGCCGGGGAAAACGGGTTCAGCGGCACGCCGGCAGCGCGGAGATCGGCCGTGATATCGAGCGTGACGGCAAAGGCGCGCTGCTCCAGCCGCGGCGCCAGGGACCGGCCGTCGATCTCGACCTCGAAATGCATCATGTTGTCGTCGCCGGCGTCCGGCACGGCGACGGCGACCTCGGGATCGCCCTTGATCTCCGGCATCGGAAAGGCGACCAGCGTCTCGATGTCCTCGTCCGACCGGCTGCGGAAGACGTAGGCGACGCGCACTTCCAGCGGCGAGATGGAGAGGTCCTCCCTCTCCATCTCCACCATGTCGGAATTGACGAAGACCAGGCCGCCATTGCCGAGCTCGGCCATGGTGTCGTTCGCCAGCGACGGCGTCGCGCAGCATAATGCGAGGGCAAGCAGGCGGGTTCTCATCGGGGCCTTCTCCGAACAGGGACGATCGCCGGGGCGCAAAACGGCATCGCAATGGGACGAGGCATTACGCGGAAACCGGCCGCCATGCATTGACTTCGCGCAAAGGGGACTCGCGGCGCGGTCAGAACGCGGCGGCCGCGGCCAGCCCCGCCTCGATGTCGGCCTGGAGGTCGGCGACGTCCTCGAGGCCGATCTGGAGACGGATCACCGGCCCCTCGTAGCCCTTCCCCCCATAACCTTTGCCGGCGACGGCCCTGTCATCGAGGTTGACGTGGACGGCGAGGCTTTCGTAGCCGCCCCAGGAATAGCCGAGGCCGAAGATCGACAGCGCGTTCAGGAACGCATGCGCCTTGTCGGTGCCGCCGCCGGCGAGGACGACGGAGAAGATGCCGCTCGCGCCTGAGAAATCGCGCTTCCAGAGCGCGTGGCCGGGAAAGCCCTCCAGCGCCGGGTGCAGCACGCGCGCGACGCCCGGCCGGCCCTCGAGCCAGCGCGCGAGCGCGAGCGCGTTGGCGCCGTGGCGCTCGAGGCGCAGCCCCATGGTGCGCAGGCCGCGCAGCACCTGGTAGGAATCGTCGGGCGCGGCGCAGTTGCCGAGCGCCTGGTTGGTGGCGTCGAGCTGCGGCCAGCAGCGGGCGTTGGCCGAGACCGAGCCGAGCAGCACGTCGGAGTGCCCGGCCGGATACTTCGTCAGGGCATGGATCGAGATGTCGACGCCGTGGTCGAGCGGGCGGAAATAAAGCGGCGTCGCCCAGGTGTTGTCCATCATCACCACCGCGTCGCGGGCATGGGCGGCGTCGGCGATGGCGGGGATGTCCTGCATCTCGAACGTGTTCGACGCCGGCGATTCCGTGAACACGACCCGGGTGTTGGGCTTCATCAGCGCCGCGATGCCGGCGCCGGCGAGCGGATCGTAATAGGTGACCTCGACGCCCATGCGCGTCAGCACCGTATCGGCGAATCGCCGGGTCGGGTGATAGACGGAATCGGTGATCAGCACATGATCGCCCGCCGAGAGGAAGGCGAGGAGCGGCAGCGTCACCGCGACCAGGCCCGACGGCGTCAGCACGGTTCCGGCCGCCCCCTCGAGCGCGTCGAGGGCCGTCGTCAGGGCGTCGGTCGTCGGCGTGCCGTGGGTGCCGTAATAATATTTCTGGCTGCGCCCGGCCATGGTCGCGGCGTCGGGGAACAGCACGGTCGAGGCGTGCACGACCGGGGGATGGACGAAGCCGTGGAACTGCCGCGGGTCGTTGCCGATATGGGCGAGCCGCGTGTGAACGCCCTTGCCGGTGAAGCTGTCGTCGGCCATTCGGATGGTCTCCCCGTTTATGTCCACGAGCAATATCCAGCGCCGCGCGCCGCCGCAACCGCCACGGCGGAACGCCCGCTGGGACAGCGCCGCGCGGCCGCGGTTTCAACCGCCCGGCGGCGGCAAGTCGCGCGGGGACAATGCTTTTTGCCCAACGGGGCGTGCGTTCCATTCGCACTTGACCGGGGCTCAAATATCGCTTTCGATACAATTCGCAAGTGGGAGGTGGAGCGTCTCGCCCGCAACGACGGGCATCGGCAAGGCCGGATCATCAATGCCGCTTCCACAAAGAACGATTCGGGACGCTCGTCCCGCGCAACAGGGGCGAAGCCCCGAACAACAGAAAAGGGTAGTGGGTATGAACAAGTTCGTCACGGGAATTCTCGGCTCTGCCGCGCTGGCGCTGGCCGCTTCGGCGGCCTCGGCTGCCACGCTCGACGACGTCAAGGCCAAGGGCTTCCTCCAGTGCGGCGTCAACACCTCGCTGGCCGGCTTCTCGGCCCCTGACGACAAGGGTGAATGGAAGGGTCTCGACGTCGATTTCTGCCGCGCGGTCGCGGCCGCCATCTTCGGCAACGGCGATGCCGTCAAGTTCACGGCGCTCAGCGCCAAGGACCGCTTCACCGCGCTCCAGTCGGGCGAGATCGACGTCCTGTCGCGCAACACGACCTGGACGATCAGCCGCGACACCGCGCTCGGCTTCAACTTCACCGGCGTCACCTATTATGACGGCCAGGGCTTCATGATCAACGCCAAGAAGCTTCCGGGCGTCAACTCGGCGTTGCAGCTTTCCGGCGCCTCCGTCTGCGTGCAGGCCGGCACCACGACCGAGCTCAACCTCGCCGACTACTTCCGCGCCAACAACATGGAGTACAACCCGGTCGTCTTCGAGAAGTTCGAGGAAACCAACGCCGCCTACGACGCCGGCCGCTGCGACGCCTACACCACCGACCAGTCGGGCCTCTATTCGGTGCGCCTGATGATGTCCTCGCCGGACGATCACGTCGTCCTGCCCGAGATCATCTCCAAGGAGCCGCTCGGCCCGTCGGTCCGCCAGGGCGACGACCAGTGGTTCGACATCGTCAAGTGGGTCTACTTCGCGCTGCTCAACACCGAGGAAGCCGGCGTCACCCAGGCCAATGTCGACGAGATGAAGAACAGCACCAGCCCGGACATCCGCCGCCTGCTCGGCTCCGAGGCGGAGACCAAGATCGGCACCGATCTCGGCCTCGACAACGACTGGGTCGTCAACATCGTCAAGGCCACCGGCAATTACGGCGAGATCTTCGAGCGCAACGTCGGCACCGGCAGCCCGCTCAAGATCGCCCGCGGCATCAACGCGCTGTGGACCAAGGGCGGCCTGCAATACGGCATGCCGATCCGCTGATCCGCTGATCCTCCGGCGGCCGGGGAAGCCCCTCGCAGGCTTCCCCGGCCCCTCGCCGGCATGGGCAACATAACAAAAACGCCCGCCGACGCAGACACCAGGTCAAGGGGAGCCATGTGTCACAACACGCTATCAGAGACGAATCCGCGCGTGTCCCGCTGATTTACAATCCGCGCGTCCGCGGCATCTTCTTCCAGGTCCTGCTCGTCCTTCTGCTCGTGCTCGGCGTCTGGTGGATCGTCGACAACACGATCGAGAACCTGCGCCGCTCGAACATCTCCACCGGCTTCGGCTTTCTGCGCGGCCGCGCCGGGTTCGACATCTCGGACCGGCTGATCGACTACACCTCGGACTCCTCCTTCGGGCGGGCGCTGATCGTCGGCATCCTCAACACGCTGGTGGTGGCGGCGGCGGGCATCGTCACCGCCACGATCATCGGCTTCCTCGTCGGCATCGCGCGGCTCTCCAACAACTGGCTGATCCGCAAGCTGGCGACCGTCTATGTCGAGGTGTTCCGCAACATCCCGCCGCTGCTGGTCATCCTGTTCTGGTATCAGGGGGTGCTCGCCGTCCTGCCCAACGTGCGCGAAAGCCTGTCGCTGCCGTTCGGCTCGTATCTCAACAATCGCGGCTTCTACTTCCCCAGGCTGGTCTGGGAAGAGGGGTCCGGCCTGATCGTCCTGGCCTTCCTTCTCGCCATCGCGCTCAGCTTCTTCGTGGCGCACAAGGCCAGGGCGCGGCAGATGGCGACCGGCCAGCGCTTCCCGGTGTTCTGGACCGGCCTCGCGCTGATCGTCGGCCTGCCGGTGCTGGCCTTCCTCCTGTCGGGAATGCCGGTTTCGATCGACTATCCGCAGAAGGGCACGTTCAACCTGACCGGCGGCACCAACGTCAAGCCGGAGTTCCTGTCGCTCTACCTGGCGCTGTCGTTCTACACCGCCGCCTTCATCGCCGAGATCGTGCGCGCCGGCATCATGGGCGTGCCGCGCGGCCAGACGGAAGCCTATTCGGCGCTGGGCGTGCGGGCCAATGACGGCATGCGGCTCGTCATCATCCCGCAGGCGATGCGCATCATCATCCCGCCGCTGACCAGCCAGTACCTGAACCTGATGAAGAACTCGTCTCTGGCGGTGGCGATCGGCTATCCCGATCTCTACGCCGTCGGCGGCACCATCCTGAACCAGACGGGACAGGCGATCGAGGTCGTGGTCATCTTCATGGTGGTCTATCTCGGCATCAGCCTGGTCACCTCGCTGTTCATGAACTGGTTCAACGCCAAGATGGCGCTGAAGGAGAGGTGATCGATGCAGGGAAAAGACACCGCCTGGGTGCGCTCCGAATTCACCCCGCAGACCCCCGCCCCCCGCTCGCAGGCCGGCGTCGGCGCCTGGCTGCGCAACAACCTGTTCTCGACGCCGGTCAATTCGGTGCTGACCGTGCTGGCGCTGCTGCTCCTGGCATGGATGCTGCCGCGCATGCTGAGCTGGCTGTTCTTCGACGCCGTGTGGACGGGCGCCGACCGCACCGCCTGCCTGACGACGGAGCAGGGCGGCGAGCTTCCCGCCGGCTGGAGCGGGGCGTGCTGGCCGTTCGTCGGCAGCCGCTTCGGCCAGTTCATGTTCGGCCGCTATCCGCTCGACGAGCGCTGGCGGGTGCTGCTGACCGGCGCGATCTTCGTCGCGCTGCTGACGCCGCTGCTGATCCCGCGCATCCCGTGGAAACGGCTGAACGCCATCCTGTTCTTCGGCGTGTTTCCGTTCGTCGCCTATTTCCTTCTGGTCGGCGGCTTCTTCGGCCTGCGCTACGTCGAGACCTCGCTGTGGGGCGGCCTGCTGGTCACGCTGGTCATTTCCTATGTCGGCATCGTCGTGTCGCTGCCGATGGGCATCCTGCTCGCGCTCGGGCGGCGGTCGAACATGCCGATCGTCAAGCTGCTTTCGGTGATCTTCATCGAGGCGGTGCGCGGCGTGCCGCTGGTGACGGTGCTGTTCATGGCGAGCTTCATGCTGCCGCTGTTCGTGCCGCCGGGCATGACCTTCGACAAGCTCCTGCGCGCGCTGATCGGCGTCGCCCTGTTCGCCTCGGCCTATATGGCGGAAGTCATCCGCGGCGGGTTGCAGGCGATCCCGCGCGGCCAGTACGAGGGCGCGGAGTCGCTCGGCCTCGGCTACTGGCAGAAGATGACCTTCATCATCATGCCGCAGGCGCTGAAGCTCGTCATCCCCGGCATCGTCAACACCTTCATCGGCATGTTCAAGGATACGACGCTCGTCCTCATCATCTCGATGTTCGACCTGCTCGGCGTGGTCAAGCAGAACATCTCCGGCGACCCGACCTGGGCGACGCCGCAGACGGCCAAGACCGGCTATGTCTTCGCCGCGGCCATCTTCTGGGTGTTCTGCTTCGGCATGTCGCGCTACTCGCAATATATGGAGCGGCGCCTCGATACCGGATTGCGGCGATGACCGAAGCCAACCAACGACAAGAAAACGCCGGAAGGAACTGAAACATGGCAAGCGAGAACGCGGTCACGGCAAGCGCGCTCGATATCGACCGTTCGCGGATGACGGTGTCCGACACCGACGTCGCGGTCGAGATCATCGGCATGAACAAGTGGTACGGCGACTTCCACGTCCTGCGCGACATCGACCTGAAGGTGATGCGCGGCGAGCGCATCGTCGTCGCCGGGCCTTCGGGCTCGGGCAAGTCGACGATGATCCGCTGCATCAACCGGCTGGAGGAGCACCAGAAGGGCAAGATCATCGTCGAGGGCGTCGAGCTGACCAACGACCTGAAGAAGATCGACGAGGTCCGGCGCGAGGTCGGCATGGTGTTCCAGCACTTCAACCTGTTCCCGCACCTGACCATCCTGGAAAACTGCACGCTCGCCCCGATCTGGGTGCGCAAGATGCCGAAGAAGGAGGCCGAGGCCACGGCCATGCACTATCTGGAGCGGGTCAAGATCCCGGAGCAGGCCAACAAATATCCGGGCCAGCTTTCCGGCGGCCAGCAGCAGCGCGTGGCCATCGCCCGCTCGCTGTGCATGAAGCCGAAGATCATGCTGTTCGACGAGCCGACCTCGGCGCTCGACCCGGAAATGGTCAAGGAGGTGCTGGAGACGATGGTGGGATTGGCCGAGGAAGGCATGACGATGATCTGCGTCACCCACGAGATGGGCTTCGCGCGGCAGGTGGCCAACCGGGTGATCTTCATGGATCAGGGCCAGATCGTCGAGCAGAACACGCCGGCCGAGTTCTTCGACAACCCGCAGCACGAGCGCACCAGGCTGTTCCTGAGCCAGATCCTGCACTGAGCCGGTGCCATGCCGGAAAAAAGCCCGCCGCTCCTCGGGACGCGGCGGGCTTTTCGTCACGGACCGGCCTGCGGACAGGCCGGGATATGCTTAGCCTTCCTTCTTCGGCGGCAGCGGGCGCAGGTGGAGTTCGCGCAGTTGCGCCGGGGTCGCCTCGTTCGGCGCGCCCATCAACAGATCGAACGCCTGCTGGTTCATCGGGAACATGCTGACTTCGCGCAGGTTCCTGGCGCCGACCAGCAGCATGACGACGCGGTCGACGCCGGCGGCCATGCCGCCATGCGGCGGCGCGCCGTACTGGAAGGCGCGATAGAGGCCGCCGAAGCGCTCCTCGACGGTGGCGCGGTCGAGGCCCGCCACCTCGAACGCCTTGACCATGGTCTCCGGCAGGTGGTTGCGGATGCCGCCGGAGGCGATCTCGAAGCCGTTGCAGACCATGTCGTACTGGAACGCCTTGATCGACAGCGGGTCGCTGTTTTCCAGCGCCTCGATGCCGCCCTGCGGCATCGAGAACGGGTTGTGGCCGAAATCGACCTTCTTCTCGTCCTCGTTCCACTCGTAGAATGGAAAATCGACGATCCAGCACAGCTCGAACCTGTCGCGGTCGACAAGGTTCAGCTCCTCGCCGGCGCGGGTGCGGGCGGCGCCGGCGAAGGGATAGAACTTCTTCGGGTCGCCGGCGACGAAGAAGCAGGCGTCGCCGTCGCCGAGGCCGAGCTGGGCGCGGATCGCCTCGGTGCGCTCCGCGCCGATGTTCTTGGCGACGGGACCGGCGCCTTCGATCGCCTCGCCCTCCTTGCGCCAGAAGATGTAGCCGAGGCCCGGCTGCCCCTCCCCTTGCGCCCACGAATTCATCCGGTCGCAGAAGGCGCGGGAACCGCCGGTCCGGGCCGGCACCGCCCACACCTCGGCCTTGGGATCGTTGGCGAGGATGCCGGCGAACACCTTGAAGCCCGAACCGCGGAAATGCTCCGACACGTCTTCCATGACGATCGGGTTGCGCAGGTCCGGCTTGTCGGAACCGTATTTGCGGATCGCCTCGTCATAGGCGATGCGCGGGAACGTTTGCGTCACCGGCTTGCCCTCGGCGAACGCCTCGAACACGCCGCGCATCACCGGCTCCATGGTCGACAGGATGTCCTCCTGCTCGACGAAGCTCATCTCGAGGTCGAGCTGGTAGAACTCGCCGGGCAGCCGGTCCGCGCGCGGGTCCTCGTCGCGGAAGCACGGCGCGATCTGGAAATAGCGATCGAAGCCGGAGACCATGATCAACTGCTTGTAGATCTGCGGCGCCTGCGGCAGGGCGTAGAACTTGCCCGGATGGATGCGGCTCGGCACCAGGAAGTCGCGCGCCCCCTCCGGCGATGAGGCGGTCAGGATCGGCGTCGAATACTCGGTGAAGCCGGCCTCCCCCATGCGCAGGCGCATCTCGGCGATGATTTTCGTGCGCACGACGATGTTGCGGTGAAGCGTGTCGCGGCGCAGGTCGAGGAAGCGGTATTTCAGGCGGATGTCCTCGGGGTAGTCGGGCTCGCCGAACACCGGAAGCGGCAATTCCTTCGCCGCCGACAGCACTTCCATGTCGCGGGCGAAGATCTCGACCTCGCCGGTCGGCAGGCCGGAATTGACCGTTTCGGCGGTGCGCGCCTTGACCTCGCCGTCGACTCGGATCACCCATTCGCCGCGCACGGTCTCGGCCGTCTTGAAGCAGGGCGAATCGGGATCGGCGACGATCTGGGTGATGCCGTAATGATCGCGCAGGTCGATGAAGAGCAGGCCGCCATGATCGCGAACGCGATGGACCCAGCCGGAGAGGCGAACGGTGGAGCCGACGTCGGCCTTCCTGAGTTGGGCGCAGTTATGGCTGCGATAACGATGCATTGGTCGGTCTTTCCGCTTTTCCAGAGGCTTTCGCGGGAGCGCGTCCGTCGTCGGACAGCCGCCCCGAATTGGGCCGGAAAAGCGCATGAGAGTGCCGATTTGTCAAGGCAAGGCGGGGGGCAAGGCGGGGGCGAGGCAGGGGGCGAGGCAAGGAGCAAGGCGGGGACCGGGGCGGGCGAAGGCCGCTGGCCCAGCAGGCGCGCGCGCCTGTGCGTGGCGCGTGTCGCCGCCGGCCCGTATGGTGGGCGCGGCATCCCTTTCTTCCGGCCCCTCTTCCGGCCCCTCTTCCGGCGATGACATGAACGGCCTGAGACCCCTCATCCCGATCCTGACGACAGCCGGCATCCTCCTCGGCGGCAACGGCCTCCAGAGCACCCTGATCGCCCTGCGCGGCGCGATCGAGGGCTTCTCGCCGACGACCATCGGCTTCATGGGCGCGGCCTATTACACCGGCTTCCTCCTCGGCTGCCTCGCCATCGTCCGCGTCATGCGCGCCGTCGGCCACATTCGCGCCTTCGCCGCGCTTGCGGCCATCGCCGCCTCGGTGACGCTGATCCTGGTCCTGGCCATCGACGCGGCGACATGGACGGCCTGTCGCTTTCTCGCCGGCTTCTGCTTCGCCGGCCTGTTCACGGTGATGGAAAGCTGGCTGAATTCCGGCGTGTCGAACGAGAATCGCGCGCGGGTGCTGTCGCTCTACCGCGTCATCGACATCGGCGCAGTCACCGGCGCGCAGTTCCTCATCCCCGTCTTCGGCGTCGAGGGCTTCGCCATCTTCGCGGTGATGGCGATCATCATCACCATCTCCATGGTTCCGGTCTCGCTCGGCGACCGCTCCAACCCGACGCCGCCGGAGGACGTCAAGCTCGACCTTCGCCGCGCCTGGGCGATTTCGCCGATCGCGGCGCTGGGCTGCATCGCCATCGGCCTCACCAACGGCGCCTTCCGCACGCTGTCGCCGGTCTATGCGCAGGCCATCGGCCTCGGCACGGCCGACGTCGCCACCTTCGTCAGCGTCTCGATCATCGGCGGCGCGCTGATCCAGTACCCGCTCGGCCATGCCTCGGACCGGCACGACCGGCGGACCGTGCTGCTCATCACCACGACGCTCGCATTGATCGCGGCGGTGGCGCTCAGCCTGTTTTCCGGCAGCGGGCGGCTGGTCAACTTCACGCTGGTCTTCATCTTCGGCGCCTTCTGCATGCCGCTCTATTCGCTGTCGGCGGCGCATGCCAACGACCGCGCGGCGCGCAACGAATACGTCATGCTGAACGCGGCGCTGATGCTGTTCTATTCCATCGGGGCCATCGTCGGGCCGTTCGCCGCCGCCGCCGCGATGCAGCATTACGGCCCGCAGGCGCTGTTCCAGTTCTCCGCCGCCATCTATGTGGTGTTCATCGGCCTGATCCTGTGGCGCATGCGCGTGCGTGCGCCGGCCAGCCCCGAGGAACGCGGACGCTTCACGGCGCTGCTGCGCACCTCGACGATCTTCGCCCGGCTGACCGACTGGCGCGGCGGCGACAGGAAAAGATGACGCCGCGACGGCGCAAAACGGGCTTGACGCGACCGGCCACGGCTGGAACTAGAGATCGGGTTGAGACAATGTGAAACCCAGATGCCGCTGATCACCCGTCAGGAAGACCTCGAAGACGTGCTGGAACGGCTCGGCCGCTCCGACTTCGTCACCATCGACACCGAATTCATCCGCGAGACGACGTTCTGGCCGGAATTGTGCCTGATCCAGCTCGCCTCGCCGGACACCACGGCGCTGATCGACCCGCTGGCGCCGGGCATCGACCTCGATCCGTTCTTCCGGCTGATGGCCGACGAAGCCACGATCAAGGTGTTCCACGCCGCGCGGCAGGACATCGAGATCGTCTTCCATCTCGGCAACCTCATCCCGCACCCGGTGTTCGACACCCAGGTGGCGGCCATGGTCTGCGGCTTCGGCGACAGCGTGTCCTACGACCAGCTCGTGCAGAAGGTGACGGGCGAGCGCATCGACAAGTCGTCGCGCTTCACCGACTGGCGGCACAGGCCGCTTTCCGACAAGCAGCTCGATTATGCGCTGGCCGACGTCACCCATCTCGTCGACGTCTATCGCCATCTGCGCGACCAGCTCGAGCGCGAGGACCGCGCCCACTGGCTGAACGAGGAAATGCGGGTGCTGACGGCGCAGGAGACCTACGATCCGCACCCCGACGACGCCTGGAAGCGGCTGAAGATGCGGGTCAAGAAGCCGCAGGAGCTGGCCGTGGTGCAGGCGGTGGCGGCCTGGCGCGAGCGCGAGGCGCGCGAGCGCAACGTGCCGCGCGGGCGGGTGCTCAAGGACGACGCCATCTACGAGATCGCCCAGCAGGGGCCGCGCGACGCGGCCGCGCTCGCCCGGCTGCGCACCACGCCGAAGGGCTGGGAGCGCTCGGCCACGGCCGGCGCGCTGCTTTCGGTCGTCAACGCCGCGCTCGATCTGCCCAAGGAGAGCCTGCCCAAGCTGCCGAAGCATGTGCAGCAGCCGGAAGGCACCAGCGCCGCGGCGGAGCTGCTCAAGGTTCTGCTCAGGCTGGTGGCGGAAGAGGAAGGCGTCGCGCCCAAGGTGCTCGCCTCCTCCGAGGACATCGACCGCATCGCGGCCAAGGGCGAGGACGCCGACGTGCCGGCCATGCATGGCTGGCGGCGCGAGGTGTTCGGCGAGCGCGCGCTGGCGCTGGTGCGCGGCGACGTCGCGCTCAAGTTCGACAACCGCAGGATCGCCGTCTTCGACACCAAGTAGCGGCTGAATCCTCAGCCGTCGCGGGCGGCGCGGGCCATGGCGTGGGCGATCAGCCGGTCGAGGATGTCGGCATAGCCGACGCCGCTCGCCGCCATCGCCTTCGAATACATGCTGATGTCGGTGAAGCCGGGAATGGTGTTCAGCTCGTTGACGAGGATGCGCCGGTCGGCGGTGACGAAGAAGTCGGCCCGCGCCATGCCGTCGCAGCCCAGCGCCCGGAACGCCCGCGCCGCCAGGGCGCGGACCTCGTCCTCGACGCCTTCCGGCAGTTCGGCCGGAACCCGCAGCACGGCGCCGGCGCCGTCGACGTATTTCGCGTCATAGGTGTAGAAACCGTGGGCCGCGGCCGGGACGATCTCGCCGGTGCGCGAGACGAACAGCGCGCCGTCGGCGTCCTCGAGCACGCTGCACTCGATCTCGCGGCCGTCGACGAACTCCTCGGCCAAGAGCTTGTCGTCGTGGCGGAAGCCTTCCTCGATCGCAGCCAGATAGTCGTCCTCGCTCGCGACCTTGCTGACGCCGACCGACGAGCCCTGCCGCGCCGGCTTGATGAACACCGGCAGGCCGAGCAGCCGCTCGAGCTCGCCGAAGGCGGAAACGGCGTCGCGGCGGAGGGTGGCCGCGCGCGCGGCCGGAATGCCCGCCTCGCGGAACAGCCGCTTGGCGATGTCCTTGTCGAGCGCGGTCGCCGAACCGAGGATGCCGCAACCGACCAGCGGCACGCGCGCGGTCGCGGCCAGCCCCTGGACGGAGCCGTCCTCGCCGTGAAGCCCGTGCAGGACCGGGAACAGCACGTCGATCGCCGCCACCTCCCGCGGCGCGTCGCCGGGGGCGAGCCCAAGCATCCGCCCCCTGCCGCCCGGAAGCAGGGCAAGCTCGGTTCCTTCCGCCGGCGTCGCGGGCGCACCGTCCGCGAAGCGGCTTTGCAGCCATCTGCCGTCGCGGGCGACGAAGACGGGGACGACCTCGTAGCGGGCGGGATCGAGCGCGCGCATGACGTTGGTCGCCGACAGCACCGACACGTCGTGCTCGGCGGAGCGACCGCCGAACAGGACGGCGACACGCGGTTTTCCCGATGATGCGGTCATTTCCAGCTCCCGCCGGCTGGCTGGCCGGCACAGTTCGGGATTCAATCCCCGACCACGATCTCCATCGGCCGGTCGAGCACCCTGGCGAGGATCGCCATCCGGGTCTCGGGGCGTTCGCCCATCAGCCCTGCATGGCTCGCCGGCACGACGAGGGAAAGCTTGCGCCCTTCCCCTTCCCGCCATCTCAGCCTCGGCATGATGCCCGGCATCGAGGCCGAGAACAGATAGACCACGCGCAGCAGCGCGCCCAGAATGCGCGCGCGCTCGAGATGGCGCGGGCCGGCGAGCGCCGTCATCGCCGGCGAGACGGCGTCCTCGTAGATGCCCTCGTGGCGGAACAGGTTGGCCAGCGCGATGAAGGCGCGGCCTGGATGGTCGATGCCGATGAAGGACGCGTGGGCGATGATGTTGAGCGACTGGGTGCCGCGATATTCGGGATGCGCGCGCCAGCCGATGTCGGCCAGCAGGCAGGCGGCCTGGCGATAGCGCGCGTCGTCGAGCGTCTCCTCGATGCCGAAGACGGCGAAAGCCTCCCCGGTCCAGGCCGCGAGCTCGCGGGCGTGGGTGACGGAGCGCGAGCGCAGGATGGCAAGCTCCTCCGCGGCCGAGATCAGCGGATCGCGCTGGCGTTCCTCGGGCGACAGCCGGGCGTGGAGGTAGCCTTCGCGGACGCCGAAGGCCGAGACGGTGAGCCCGCGCGGCTGCATCGCGTCGATGATCTCGCGCAGCACCGCCGCGCCATAGGGCAGCAGCGCCCGGCGCGACTTGGAGATGCGCTTGATGCCGGGCATGCGGGCCAGGTCGCCGTCGATGACCTGGCGCAGAAATGGCTCCATGTCGGCCAGGGGCGGCTCGTAGTGATGCATCACCGGCAGCGGATAGCCGGACACCATCATGTGCAGCCGGGCGAGGTTTCGCCAGGTGCCGCCGACGCAATAGAAGGTTCGGCCGGCGCCTTCCTTGAGGAAGGGGGCGCGGCGAAGCTCGTCGCGCGCGATCCTGGCGGCGGCGGCGGGCGAATCCTTCGCCATCTCCTGCAAGCGCAGGCCGCCGAGCGGCAGCGTGACGCCCTCGCCGATCCTGTCGCCGGAAATGTCGACCAGCTCGAGGCTGCCGCCGCCGAGGTCGCCGGCGATGCCGTCCGGCGTGTGGAAGGCGCAGATGACGCCCTGCGCCGAATAGGCGGCCTCCTCCCGGCCGGACAGCACCTCGATCGGCACGCCGAGGATCTCCTCGGCGCGGCGCACGAAATCGGTGCCGTTCTCTGCCTCGCGCGCGGCGGCGGTGGCGATGGCGTGGAGCGAGACGGCGCCGGCCTGCTCAGCCAGCGCGCGAAAACGCCGCAGCTCGTCGACGGCCCGGCGCACCGCTTCCTCGTCGAGACGGCCGGTGGAGACGATGCCGCGACCGAGGCCCGCCATCATCTTCTCGTTGAAGAGGATCGTCGGCGAGCGCGCGATGCCTTCATAGACGACGAGCCGCACCGAGTTCGACCCGATGTCGATGACGGCGAGCGGCCGGCGGTCCTGGAGCCGGCCTTGCGAGGAATGGATCATGCGGCCGGGGCGGCGCCGGATTTCCTGCGGCGCTTGGGCTGGACGATCCGCTTCGGCGCGCTGGACTTCAGGGCGTCGCCCCTTCCGGACAGGCTCGGATTCGTCATGAAATACTCCTGAGCGTTGAACGGCTCCTCGCCCTCCTCCGGAGCGATGCGCCGCGAGGTTCCGTCCGCCAGTACTTCAAAACTCTGCTGATTGTCCATGATGTTTCCGAGCATGATCTGGCCGAGCACCTGCTCGTGCACGGTCGGATTGGTGATCGGCACCAGCGTCTCGACCCGCCGGTCGAGATTGCGCGGCATCATGTCGGCCGAGCCGATATAGACGATGGCCTCGTCGGAGGGCAGTCCGTGGCCGTTGCCGAAGCAGTAGATGCGGCTGTGCTCCAGAAAGCGGCCGACGATCGACTTGACGCGGATGTTCTCCGACAGGCCCGGCACCTGCGGCCGCAGGCAGCAGATGCCGCGCACGACCAGGTCGATCTCGACCCCGGCGCGGCTGGCGTCGTAGAGCGCGTCGATCACCTGCGGATCGACCAGCGAGTTCATCTTCATCCAGATCTGCGCGCGCTTGCCCTTGCCGGCGAAGTCGATCTCGGCCGCGATGTGGTCGAGGATGCGCTGGCGCAGCGTCAGCGGCGAGATGGCGATGCCCATCTTCTGCGCCGGCTCGGCATAGCCGGTGATGAAGTTGAACACCTGCGCCACGTCGCGGGCAAGCGCCGGGTCGGTGGTGAAATAGGAAAGGTCGGTGTAGATGCGCGCGGTGATCGGGTGGTAGTTGCCGGTGCCCATATGGACGTAGTTGCGCAAGCGTCCGTCCTCGCGGCGCACCACCAGCGACATCTTGGCGTGGGTCTTCAGTTCGAGGAAGCCGAAGACCACCTGCACGCCGGCGCGTTCGAGGTCGCGCGCCCAGCGGATGTTGGCCTCCTCGTCGAATCGCGCCTTCAATTCGACCAGCGCCGTCACCGACTTGCCGGCCTCGGCCGCGTCGATCAGCGCGCGCACGATCGGGCTGTCGTTCGAGGTGCGGTAGAGCGTCTGCTTGATCGCCATCACGTCGGGATCGACCGCGGCCTGGCGCAGGAACTGCACCACGACGTCGAAGCTCTCGTAAGGGTGGTGGACGATGAAGTCCTTCTCGCGGATGGCGGCGAGGCAATCGCCGCCGCGGTCGCGCACCCGCTCGGGAAAGCGCGGGTTGTAGGGCACGAACTTCAGGTCGTCGCGCGGCAGGGCGACGATCTCCGAGACCTGGTTCAACGCCAGCGGCGCCTTGAGGATCGAGACGCGCGAGCCGGTGACGCCGAGCTCGCCGGCGACGAAGTCGCGCAGCGCCTCGGGCATCTCGTCGTCGAACTCGATGCGGATCACCTGGCCGCGGCGGCGGCGCTTCAGCGCGCTCTCGAACAGGCGCACCAGGTCCTCGGCCTCTTCCTCGACCTCGATGTCGCTGTCGCGGATGATGCGGAACGTGCCCGACCCCTTGACCTCGTAGCCGGGAAACAGCTTGCCGATGAACAGGCCGACCGTGTCGCCGAGCGCGATGAAGCGCACGGTCCCCTCGCCGTTGGAGCGCTTGCGGTCGGGCAGGCGGATGAAGCGGCGCAGCGCCTGCGGCAGGCGCAGCAGCGCCGTCATCTCGTCGCCGTCGCGCAGGTTGCGAAGTTGCAGCGCGATCGAGAAGCCGAGATTGGGGATGAACGGGAACGGATGCGCCGGGTCGATCGACAGCGGCGTCAGCACCGGGAACACCGCGTCCATGAAGTGCTCTTCGAGCCAGACCTTCTCCTCGCGGCCGATCGCCTCGGCGCGGACGATCTCGATGCCTTCCTTGCGCAGCAGGCCGGCCAGCCGCGAATAGGTCGCCTGCTGGTCCTCCTGAAGGCGCTCCACCTCCAGCAGCAGCAATTCGAGCTGCTCCGCCGGGGTGCGCCCGTCCGGGCTCTTGATGACGATGCCCTCGCGGACCTGCCCGGCGAGGCCGGCGACGCGCACCATGAAGAACTCGTCGAGATTGGCGGCCGAGATCGACAGGAAGCGCAGGCGCTCCAGCGGCGGGTGGCGCGGATTGTCGGCCTCGTCGAGAACCCGGCGGTTGAACTGGAGCCAGGAGAACTCGCGATTGACGAAGCGGTCGGGGTTGCCCTCGGGCGCCGCGGCCAGCGCCTGCACCTTGCCCGTGAATTCGCTCTGCACGATCGTCGCGTCGTTCATCCTGCCACCCGAAGCCATCCGCCGCGACTGCATCAGCAGGCGCGCATTTCGTCAAGCTGCCTCCTGGCAGGCTTTTGTGACAGTTTGATATCACGGCTTGCCAAGGGCGGATTTATGCTGCAAACGCACATCAGCGATCGAGCTTGAACCTTGCGGGAGCACGTCATGGCCGACCATCCGACCATTCCCCACTTCCAGAACGATGCCGGCCACGCCTTGATCGAGATCGGCGTCAAGGAATTCATGTGCGTCGGCGCGACGCCGCCCCTCGACCATCCGCACGTCTATCTCGACCTCGGCGAGGACACCGAGAAGGTCTGCCCCTACTGCTCGACGCTCTTCCGCTACAACCCGGCGCTCCACGGGCGCGAGACCAACCCGGCGGACGTCGCCTACCATCCCAAGGCGGCATGAGGACGAAGGAGCCGCGCGGGCGCAAATGAGCGTTGCCTTGAGGCAGAGCCATCCGCCGTCGCGGCATGTCGCCATCGCCGGCGCGGGAATAGCCGGCCTCGCCGCCGCCCTGTGCTTCGCCAGCCGCGGATTTTCGGTTTCCGTGTTCGAACGCGCCGGAAAGCTGGAGGAAGTGGGCGCGGGAATCCAGCTTTCGCCCAACGCGTCGCGCATCCTGCACCGGCTCCATCTCCTCGACAGGGTCGACGCCGTCGCGGTCAAGCCGCTGGCGATAGAGCTTCGCCGCGCCGCTTCGCTGCGCCGCATCGCCTCGGTCCCGCTCGGCGACGGCGCCGACCGCCGCTGGGGCGCGCCCTACCTCACCATCCACCGCGCCGACCTGCACGACCTGCTCGCCGAAGCCGCGTCGGCCGATCCGGCGATCTCGCTCGAAACCGGCGCGACCGTGCGCGGCGCGACGTTCGGCGGGAACGGCGTCGCGCTCACCGTCGAGCGCGGCGGCGCGACGGCGACGGTCGACTGCGACCTCGCCGTCGGCGCGGACGGCGTGCGCTCGGCCCTGCGCGGCACCGGCGCGCTGGCGCGGCAGGATCGCTTCTCCGGCTATGTCGCGTGGCGGGCGATGACGACGCCCAATCTCGGCAACGGCCTGATCGCCGCCGACCGAGTGAGCGCGTTCCTGCACCCGCGCTTCCACCTCGTCGCCTATCCGTTGCGGCGCGGCGAGCTCATCAACCTGGTCGCCATCGCCCGCATGGCGGCGCCGACCGAATCGGGGCTCCACGCGACGCGGCGCGTGCTCCCCCCCGGCATGATCGCCGGCGCGGCCGAGGAGATCGACACCTTCGCCGCCAATATCGACACCTGGTTGCCATGGCCGATCAACGAGGTCGCCGCCGACCGGCCATGGGTCGACCCGGCCGGGCTGGCGCTGATCGGCGACGCCGCCCACGCCATGGGCCCCTATGCGGCGCAGGGCGCGGTGATGGCGATCGAGGACGCGGCCGCGCTGGCGGCAACGGTGGCGCAGGCGCCCGACGACCTCGCCGGCGCGCTCGCGCGCTATCAGGCGCTGCGGCAGGCGCGCGTTGCCCAGGTGGCGAAACGCGGCGCGTTCAACCGCTTCGTCTGGCATGCCTCGGGGCCGGCGGCGGTCGGCCGCGACCTCGTGCTGGCGCTGCGCCGGGGCGAAAGCCTCGCCGCCGATCTCGACTGGCTCTATTCCCACGACGCCGAAGCGGTCTGACGCCCAAGCGGCGATCAGGGCACAGCGATCAGGCCCCGCCCTTTTCCATCGCCTCCACCACCTGCGCGGCCAGCGCGCGGGTGATGCGGCTCTTGCGTTCGAGCGCCGCGCGGTCGATCCGCGTCACCGCCTCGATGGCGCTGGACAGCGAACGCTCGATACGGCGGACGAGGAACTGCACCACATGCGGCTCGACCTCGATCTGGCGGTCGGCGAACAGCTTGGTCGTCACCGCCGCCAGCAGGAAATCGTCCGGCTCGTGGATCTCCACCGTCGAGGCCGCCTTCAGCCGCGAGGCGAGGTCGGGCAGGCCGACGCCCCAGGCGGCGGGAAAGCGGCGCGAGGTCAGCAGCAGCGAGGTGCCGGCCTGGCGGACCGCGTTGATGAGATGGAACAGGCCGGTCTCGTCCAGCGCGCCGGCGTCGACGTCGTCGATCAGCACCGGCCCGCTCGCGGCGGCGTCGAGCGCTTCCTGCCCGAGCCGGCCGGGTTCGAGCGCGGCGGCACGGCTCGCCTCGCGCCAGACATGGGCGAGATGCGACTTGCCGGAACCGGCGGGGCCGGCCAGGACGGCGACGGGCGACGGCCAGTCCGGCCAGCGGTCGACCAGCGCCACGGCCTGGGCGTTGGACGGGCCGACGACGACATCGTCGCGGCTCCTAGCCTCGCTGTGGGCGAGGTCGAGCGGCAACTGGCGCGGGCGGTCGGCGAAGGCGGGCGGCATCGCTTCACGCCTCCGGCGGGATGCCGTGGCCGCGATAGAGCGGCGAGTGCAGGTAGCGCGACAGGGCGAAGCGGACGAGGACGCCGACCGCGGCCGCGGCCGGCACCGCGATCAGCAGACCGACGAAGCCGAACAGCGCGCCGAAGGCGACCAGCGCGAACATCAGCCAGACCGGGTGCAGGCCGACGCTCTTGCCGACGAGGTTGGGCTGGAGGATGTTGCCCTCGATGAACTGGCCGCCGAAGAAGATCGCCGCCACGGCCACGACCCAGTGCCAGTCGGGCCAGAACTGGACCAGCGCCACGCCGACCGACAGCACCAGCCCGAGCAGCGACCCGACATAGGGGATGAAGCTGACGAGGCCGGCGAAAAGCCCGATCAGGAGGCCGAAATTCAGGCCGACAGCGGTGAGGCCGACGGCGTACATGATGCCGAGGATCAGGCACAGCGTGCCCTGCCCGCGCACGAAGCCGGCGACGGCGGTGTCGATGTCGCGGGCGATGCCGCGCACCGTCTCGAGATGGTCGCGCGGTATCCAGCCGTCGACGGTGCGGATCATCTTGTCCCAGTCGAGCAGCATGTAGAAGGCGACGACCGGGGTGATTACGAACAGGCCGGCCAGATCGATCAGCGTCTTGCCCGAGCTCCAGATCGAGGCGAACAGCCCGGTCAGGAAGCCGGCCCCTTGCGTCAGCAGCGAGTTCAGCCCCTCGCGCAGCGAGGCCGGGTCGACGCCGAGCGTGTGGCTGAGCCACTCCGGGTCGATGCTGGTGATCAGCACCTGGAGCCGCGACAGGTAGTCGGGCACGCGGCCGATGAAATCGGCGAGCTGGGTGGCGAGCACCGGGATGATCAGCATCAGCGCCAGCACGAGGACGATGAGGAACATCACCAGGATGAACACCGTGGCCGCGAGGCGCGACAGGCCGCGCCGCTCCAGCCAGTCGGCGATCGGATCGAGGAAATAGGCGAGGATCATGCCGGCGAGGAACGGCAGCAGGATCGCGGAGAAAACGTAGAGGAACAGCACCAGCGTCACCGCCGCGCCGGCCCAGAACAGCACCTGCCGCCGCCAGCCGGCGGCGATGACCACTTCGGCCACCTGTTCCCTGATCTCGGCGTCGCGTTTGTCCATCGGCCCGTCCGCTCGCGGCTTGTCCTGTCGGGCGGCCATCTTATCCGCCGGCCGCGGCAGGAGATAGGCTGCCGTTGACGCCGTGACAAGAGGCGGGCCGTCCCGTTCCGTGCCGCCCGCGACCGTGTGCGGTCTTGCGGGCGGCGGGGGTTCATGCGAAGAGCCGGGCTTCGACGGATCGTGCCATATCGTACCAGATCGTATCAGGGGGGCAGCCGCATGAGCGAAGACAAGACGGGTCTCACCTATGCAGCGGCCGGCGTCGACATCGATGCCGGCAACGCGCTCGTCGAAAAGATCAAGCCGCTGGTGCGCTCGACGCGCCGGCCCGGAGCCGACGGCGAGATCGGCGGCTTCGGCGGCCTGTTCGACCTGAAGGCGGCGGGCTTCTCCGACCCGGTCCTGGTCGCGGCGAACGACGGCGTCGGCACCAAGCTGAAGGTGGCGATCGACGCCGACCGCCACGACACGGTCGGCATCGACCTCGTCGCCATGTGCGTCAACGACCTCGTGGTGCAGGGCGCGGAGCCGCTGTTCTTCCTCGATTATTTCGCCACCGGCAAGCTCGACCCCGAACAGGGGGCGCGGATCGTCGCCGGCATCGCCGAAGGTTGCCGCCAGGCCGGCTGCGCGCTGATCGGCGGCGAGACCGCCGAGATGCCCGGCATGTATTCCCATGGCGACTACGACCTCGCCGGCTTCGCGGTCGGCGCGGCCGAGCGCGGGCAGCTCCTGCCCACCGACGACATCGTCGAGGGCGACGTCATCCTCGGCCTCGCCTCGTCGGGGGTGCATTCCAACGGCTTCTCGCTGGTGCGCCGCATCGTCGCCGCGTCGGGGCTGAGCTGGGCGCATATCGCCCCCTTCGACAAGTCGAGGACGCTGGGCGAGGCGCTGCTGACCCCCACCCGCATCTACGTCCGGTCGATCCTGTCGGCGATCCGCTCGACCCACGGCATCAAGGCGCTGGCGCACATCACCGGCGGCGGCTTCCCCGACAACATCCCGCGCGTGCTGCCGAAGGCCTACGCGGCCGAGCTCGACCTCGACGCCATCGACGTGCCGCCGGTCTTCTCGTGGCTGGCCAAGACGGGCAACGTCGCGGCGCCCGAGATGATGCGCACCTTCAACTGCGGCATCGGCATGGTGCTGGTGGTGGCGGCCGGACAGGCAGCGCAGGTGGCGGCCGTCCTGACCAAGAACGGCGAGACGGTGACGACCCTCGGCCGCATCGTGCCGCGCCGCGACGCCGGCGTCCTCTACACTGGCGAGGTCGGGCTGTGAGCATGATGAAGAAGCGCGTCGTCGTCCTGATTTCCGGCCGCGGCACCAACATGGCCGCGCTGGCCGAGGCGGTCGGCGACCCGAACTATCCCGCCACCATCGTCGCGGTCATTTCCGACAAGGTCGAGGCCAAGGGGCTGAACGCGGCCGCCGCCCTCGGCATCGAGGCCAAGGCGATCACCCGCGCCGACTACCCGACCAAGGCGGCGATGGACGCGGCGCTCGACGAGGAGCTGACGCTCCTGCGCGCCGATATCGTCTGCCTTGCCGGCTACATGCGGCTGCTCTCGCCCGAGTTCACGGCCAAATGGGCCGGCAGGCTCATCAACATCCACCCCTCGCTGCTGCCGCTCCATCCCGGGCTCGACACCCACAACCGGGCGCTGGAGGCCGGCATGCGCATCCACGGCTGCACGGTGCACTTCGTCACCGCCGAGATGGACGCCGGCCCGATCATCGCGCAGGCGGCCGTTCCGGTCCTGCCCGGCGACGACGCCGACACGCTCGCCCGGCGGGTGCTGGAGGCCGAGCACAAGCTCTATCCGCTGGCGCTGCGGCTGGTGGCGGAAGGCCGCGCAAGGATGGAAGGCGGCCGCGCGGTGCTCACCGGCGTCCATGCCGCCGGGGCGCTGCTTTCGCCCGGCCCGGCCGGCGAAGAGGTCGACATCGAGAGCCTCGCCCGCATGACGCCCTGAAGGGACCATGAACTATCGCCACGCCTTCCATGCCGGAAACTTCGCCGACGTGCTGAAGCATGCGGTGCTGGCGCGCATCCTCGACTATCTCAAGCGCAAGCCGGGCGCGTTCCGCGTCATCGACACCCATGCCGGCATCGGCCTTTACGACCTGTCGTCGGACGAGGCGCAGAAGACCGGCGAATGGCGGGGCGGCATCGGCCGGCTGATGGAAGCCGACCTGCCCGGCGCGGCCGCCGCCCTGCTTCGGCCCTATCTCGACGCGGTGCGGGCCTTCAACGCGCAAGGCGGCATCCGCCATTATCCCGGTTCGCCGCTGCTCGCCCGCCATCTCCTGCGCGCGTGCGACCGGCTGACGGCGATCGAGCTGCATCCGCAGGACGCGCTGGCGCTGAAACAGCGCTTCGCCGGCGACTGGCAGGCGCGCGTCATCGCGCTCGACGGCTGGCTGGCGCTCGGCGCGCACGTCCCGCCCAAGGAAAAGCGCGGGCTGGTTCTGGTCGATCCGCCGTTCGAGAAGGAGGGCGAGTTCGACCGGCTGGTCGACGGCCTCGCCAAGGCCCACAGGCGCTGGCCGGGCGGCACCTACGCCTTGTGGTATCCGGTCAAGGATCGCGGCGCGGTCGAGCGCTTCCGCGCTCGGCTCGGCGAGACCGGCATCGAAAAGATGCTCGACATCGTGCTCGAAATCCGCGCGCCCTCGCCCGAGCCCCGGCTCGACGGCTGCGGCATGGTCGTGGTCAACCCGCCCTTCGTGCTGGAAGAGGAAATGGCGGTGCTGCTGCCGGCCTTGCGCGCGACGCTCGGCGAAAGCGGCGCGCAGGCGTGGACGCAGGCATGGCCCCAGGCAGGGGCGCGGCCGCTGGCGCGACGATAAGGCCACCCCTGCCCGCAAGCGGAAGCTTGACCGCTGTTCGCGCTTTCATCACAGTGCGCCGGCGTTTGCATGCACGATTCATCCAGCCGGGAGAGTTTTCGATGGCCCGTTTCGCCAGACTGCTGTTCGCCGTGGCGCTTGCCCTTGCCGGCGGGATGGCGGCGGCGCGCGCCGCCGACCCCGTCGCCGTCGCCATCGACTCGCCGGGCATCTGCGCCAATCAGGCGGTGCTCGGCCGCATCTCGAGCCGCTTCCACCACCAGGTGCACCACGTTCCGCATCTGGCCCGGGTGGCGATCACCGATTTCCACCGCATCCGCGAGAGCCGCCACCAGCCGCGGATCGCCGACGAGCGCCCGATCGACCGGCGCTACTGCCATGCCAAGGCGGAGCTGAGCAGCGGTGTCAGCCGCGACGTGTGGTATGTGATCGAGCGGCCGATGAGCTTCGCCGGCATCGGCAGCAATGTCGAGTTCTGCGTTTCCGGCTTCGACCGCTGGAACGTCTATGACGGCCGCTGCCGGGTGCTGCGCCCCGCTCTGTGGTGATGCGGCGCACGCTCGTTCCGCTCGTTCTGGCGGCGTTTCTCGGCGGGTGCGCGCCCTCCGCGTCCGGCGACAGCCTGCCTCCAAGAGGCGAAGGCTATGACTTCCTGGTCCTGTCCCTGACCTGGTCGCCGAGCTATTGCGAAATCGAGGGCGACGACGCCAACCGCCAGCAATGCGCCGACGGGCGCGGGCTCGGCTTCGTCGTCCATGGCCTGTGGCCGCAATTCGAGAGCGGCTGGCCGGAATTCTGCGGCCTGCACGGGCCGGGCCGGGTGCCGAACGCGCTGGCCAGGCAATATCTCGACATCATGCCGTCGGCCGGGCTGATGGGCCACCAGTGGCGCAAGCACGGCTCCTGCATGGGCGTGAGCCAGGACGACTATTTCAGGCTCGTCCGCGCCGCGCGCCAGCGCATCGCCATCCCGCGGCAATACGAAGACCCGGTGCGGGACGCGAACGTCGCGCCGGAAACCGTCGAAAACGCATTCCTTGCCGCCAATCCCGGCATGACGGCCGACGGCATCGCCGTCGCCTGCGACGGCCACCACCTCGCCGAAGTGCGCATCTGCCTGACCAAGGACATGGAATTCCGCTCCTGCCGCGAGGTCGACGCCAAGGCGTGCCGGCTGCCGCAGGCGGCGATGCCTGCTCCCGACTGACCCGCCCCTCCCCATCGTTCGAAGGACGACCCCGTCATGGCCGTGATCCTCTACTCCTCCGCCTCGCCCTACAGCGCCAAGGTGCGCATGGCCGCCGCCTGGGCCGGCCTCGACATCGAGGCGCGGACCGTCAACACCGCCGACCAGCCTGCCGAGCTCGTCACGGCCAACCCGCTCGGCAAGATTCCGGTCCTCGTCACCGATGACGGCGACGGAATCTTCGACAGCCGCGTCATCACCCAGCACCTGAACCGCCTGTCCGGCGGGGCGCTTTATCCGCGCAACGCCGACAAGCGCCTGAAGGCCGAGCGGCTGGAAGCGCTGGCCGACGGCATCAGCGATTGCCTGCTCGCCCATGTCTACGAACGGCGCGCGCGCCCGGCCGAGAAGGTGCATCAGCCTTGGCTCGACGCGCAATGGCAGAAGGTGACGCGGGCGCTCGATCATCTCGAGGCCGACATGCCGAAGCTGGGCAAGAAGCCGGATTGCGGCCAGATCGCGCTGCGCGCCACGCTCGGCTATCTGGCGCTGCGCTTCGACGGCCAGTGGGAGCGCGGCCGGCCGAAGCTGAAGCGGTGGGCGAAGCGCTTCGACGAGCGCTTCCCGGCGCTGGCGGCCCTGACGCCGCGGGGCTGATCCCCTCGCCCCCTCCCGATAGACGCCCCTCCCGATAGAAAAAAGGCCCGGATCGCTCCGGGCCTTTCGATCTGCGGTGCCGCCGGGATCAGAACTTGATGCCGAGGCCGACGCTGACGCGATGGTTGCTCGAGTCGACCTTGGTCGGCGCGCCGAGGTTGAAGGTGTCCGAGCCGAAATCGCTGTAGCGGTATTCCGCGCGGGCGAAGACGTCGTCGGTCAGCTTGACGTCGGTGCCGGCGCCGACCGTGTAGCCGAGCATCAGGTTGGTGTCCTGGGCGGCGGCGGTCGAGACGCGCAGGCGCTGCGCGGCGACGCCGGCCGTGCCGTAGACCAGCACGTCGTCGTTGACGGCGACGCCGGCGCGGGCGCGCAGCGAGCCGTCGAGGCGGGCGCGGGCGGCGGTGCCGGCATTGGCGCCGTCGATGCCGCTGTAGTTCACGTCGGCCTCGCCGCCATAGACGAACTGGCCATTCTGCATGTTGAAGCCGCCGAAGGCGCCGCCGACGAAGCCGTCAGTGCTGATGTCGTTACCGGCGGTGCGGTCCCGAACCTTGCCGCTGAAACCGTAGCCGAGCTGCACGCCGGCATAAGGACCGGCCCACGAGCTGACGGGCGCGCTGTCGATGATCGGCGCGGGCGCCGGGGGCTCCTGATAGACGACGTCGGCGGCCAGCGCCGGCGCGGCCGACAGGCCCAGGACGGCCGCAGCCGAGAAAGCGAATCGCTTGGTGTTGTTCATTTCCGTTACTCCTTTGCCGCAAGGAAGCTGGTTACGCGCTTCCCCTTCTTGACGTCCCGCCGCGATGGGAGGTGAACGGCGGGCTGCGTCAGTGGTTCCTATGTGCGGGCGGAATGCGGCCGAACCGCACCTGAAAAAGGGTGATTCCCCGGCTGGAATGCGGCAGAAGCTTGACGTTGCCATTGGGCAACACCGAACCCTGCGACACCCTTCGCGACGCCTGGTCGCGGCGCTTGGTCGCGCGGGCGACTGGGCCTATATCTGACGGGCCGGCCGGGCGAATCCCGGGCATGGCGGCAGTGGAGCGGTTATGGCCAGAGAAAGGGAAGTTGCACTCGTCACCGGCGGCGCGCGTCGCATCGGCGAGGCGATCGTGCGCGATCTGGCGCGGAACGGCTTCGCCGTCGCCATCCACTATAACGGCGCGCGCGCGGATGCCGACAGGCTGGCGGCGCAGATCGAGGCTGGCGGCGGGCGCGCCGCGCCCGTCGAGGCCGACCTGACCGACATGGACGCCGCCGGCGCGGTGCTCGCCCAGGCCGCGCGGGCGCTCGGGCCGGTGCGGCTCCTCGTCAACAACGCCTCGGTGTTCGAGGACGACGCCGCCGACGATTTCGACTGGGAGGTGTGGGACCGCCACTTCGCCCTGCATGTGAAGGCCCCCGCGCTGATGACCCGGCAGATGGCGGCGGCGCTGCCGGCAGGACAGGACGGCCTCGTCGTCAACATCATCGACCAGCGGGTGTGGCGGCCGACGCCGCGCTTCTTTTCCTACACCCTTTCCAAATCGGCGCTGTGGACGGCGACGCGGACCATGGCCCAGGCCTATGCGCCGCGCCTGCGCGTCAACGCCATCGGCCCCGGCCCGACGCTGGCCAACGAGCGCCAGACGGCGCAGGACTTCGCGCGGCAGGTCGAGGGGCTGATGCTGAAGCGGGGGCCGGCGCTCGACGAGTTCGGCGCCACCATCCGCTATCTGTGGCAGGCGCGCTCGGTCACCGGCCAGATGATCGCGCTCGACGGCGGCCAGCACCTCGCCTGGAAGACGCCCGACATCTACGGGATCGCGGAATGAGCGGGCGCGACGGGCGCGACCTGCCGCCCCGGGACGAAATGCCGGAAGACGAGGTGCCGGACGAGGTGCCAGATGAGGTTGGGCCGGCCCCGCAGGCGGCGGCCATCGAATGGGAAGGCGGTGCGGCGGCCGGCGAAGGCGCGGTCGGGATCGAGGTGATCCGGGAGCTGGTCAAGCGCCTGCCCAACGCGCCGGGCGTCTACCGGATGATGAACCCGGCCGGCGACGTGCTCTATGTCGGCAAGGCGCGCAGCCTGAAGAAGCGCGTCGGCAACTACGCGCAGGGGCGCTTCCACACGCGCGGCATCGCCCGCATGGTGCGCGAGACGGCGGCCATGGAGTTCGTCGTCACCCGCACCGAGACCGAGGCGCTGCTGCTCGAGGCCAACCTCATCAAGAGGTTCAAGCCGCGCTTCAACGTGCTGATGCGCGACGACAAGTCGTTCCCCTACATCCTCGTCACCGAGGACCACCCCGCCCCCGGCGTCTACAAGCATCGCGGCGCGCGGACGCGAAAGGGAACCTATTTCGGCCCGTTCGCCTCGGCCGGCGCGGTCGACCGCACGCTTCACGTCCTGCAACGTGCCTTCCTGCTGCGCACCTGCACCGATTCGTTCTATGCCAACCGGACGCGGCCGTGCCTGCTCTACCAGATCAAGCGCTGCTCCGCGCCGTGCACCGGCGAGATCGACCTTCCCGACTATGCCGAGCTGGTGGCCGAGGCCAAGGCGTTCCTGTCCGGCCGCTCGCTGAAGATCAGGGAGGAGATCGCGGACGCCATGCGCAAGGCCTCCGACGCGCTCGATTTCGAGCGCGCCGCGATCTACCGCGACCGCCTGACGGCGCTGTCGCACGTCCAGGGCCATCAAGGCATCAACCCGCAATCGGTCGAGGAGGCGGACGTCTTCGCCATCCATCAGGAAGGCGGGCAGAACTGCATCGAGGTGTTCTTCTTCCGCACCTGGCAGAACTGGGGCAACCGCGCCTATTTCCCCAAGGCCGACCCGTCGCTGGAGCCGGCCGAGGTGCTGGGCGCGTTCCTCGCCCAGTTCTACGACGACAAGCCCTGCCCGCGGCTGGTGCTCCTGTCGCACGGGGTCGAGGACCAGGCGCTGCTGGAAGAGGCGCTCACCACCCGCGCCGGCCGCAAGGTGACGGTCGCGGCGCCGCAGCGCGGCGAGAAGAAGGCGCTGGTCGACCACGCGGCCCAGAACGCGCGCGAGGCGCTCGGGCGCAGGCTGGCGGAGACGTCGTCGCAGGCGCGGCTGCTCGCCGGCCTCGCCGAGACCTTCGGCCTCGCCCGGCCGCCGCGCCGGATCGAGGTCTACGACAATTCCCACATCATGGGCACCAACGCCGTCGGCGCGATGATCGTCGCCGGCCCGGAAGGGTTCGTGAAGAACCAGTACCGCAAGTTCAACATCCGCTCGACCGACATCACCCCCGGCGACGATTTCGGCATGATGCGCGAGGTCATGCAGCGGCGCTTCTCGCGCCTCGTCAAGGAACATGCGACGCCGGAGCCGGCTGCTGCCGCGGCGGCGGGCGAAGCCGAATATGGCGAGGCGGACGACGGCGCCCTTCCCGCCTGGCCGGACCTGATCCTGATCGACGGCGGCCAGGGACAGATGACGTCGGTGCGCGCCATCCTCGACGAGCTCGGCATCGCCGACAGGGTGACCGCGATCGGCGTCGCCAAGGGCGTCGACCGCGACGCCGGGCGCGAGCGCTTCTTCATCCTCGGCCGCGAGCCGTTCATGCTGCCGGTGCGCGACCCGGTGCTCTATTTCGTCCAGCGCCTGCGCGACGAGGCGCACCGCTTCGCCATCGGCTCGCACCGGGCGCGGCGCAGCCGCGAGCTGACCAGGAACCCGCTCGACGAGATCGCCGGGATCGGGCCGACGCGCAAGCGCGCGCTGCTCAACCATTTCGGCTCGGCCAAGGCGGTCGGCCGCGCGGCGGTGGAGGACCTGATGCGGGTGGAAGGCGTCTCGGAGCGGGTGGCGCGCATCATTTACGGCCATTTCCACGAAAACGGATGAGCCAGGGACGGCCGCGCCGCAATAAAGGACCTTTCGAGGTTGACCTTCATCGCAGCCATCTGGTTACTAGGGCATTTTGCAGTCAGACGGAATCGTCTGGCGCCGCATCAATGCGGCTGAGGAGAGAAGCTGGAGCAGCGGAAGCCGCGTTCGTCAGAACGCCCGCTGCTCTAGCTGGCAGAACGAGAGCAGGAAATCATGTCCAGCCGAGCCTTCAACCTGCCCAACATGCTGACCTATGTGCGCATCCTCGCCGTGCCGCTGATCGTGCTGTGCTTCTATCTCGAAGGCCGGGTGCGGCCGACCGACTGGTGGCGCTGGGCCGCCGTCACCATCTTCATCCTCGCCAGCATCACCGACTATCTCGACGGCTACATCGCCCGCATCTGGAAGCAGACCTCGAATATCGGCAAGATGCTCGACCCCATCGCCGACAAGCTGCTGGTCTCGGCGGCTCTGCTGCTGCTCGCCTTCGACCGGACCATCGACAAATGGTCGCTGTGGGCGGCGATCATCATCCTTTGCCGCGAAATCCTGGTCTCGGGCCTGCGCGAATATCTGGCGGCGCTGAAGGTGTCGGTGCCGGTGACGCAGCTCGCCAAGTGGAAGACGGCGATGCAGCTCGTCGCCATCGGCTTCCTCCTCGCCGGCCCGGCCGGCGACAAGGTGCTGCCCTACACCACCGAGATCGGCCTGGCGCTGCTGTGGGTGTCGGCCATCGTCACGCTCTATACCGGCTACGACTATTTCCGGGCCGGGCTGAAGCATATCATCGAGGAATAGCGGGCCAACGGCGATGCGACTGAAATATTTCGCCTGGGTGCGCGAGCGGATCGGCACGGCCGAGGAAGAGGTCGCGCCGCCCGCCGAGGTGGTGTCGGTGCGCGACCTGCTCGACTGGCTCAAGCAGCGCGGCGACGGCTATGCCGAGGCGCTGCGCCACCCGGAAGCCATCCGCGTCGCCATCGACCAGGAACACGTCCACCATTCCGAGCCGATCGCGAATGCCGTCGAGGTCGCGCTGTTCCCGCCGATGACGGGAGGCTGAGGGCATGGTTGCCGCCTTCGCGCCGCGCATCCGCATCCAGCGCGAGGACTTCGATGCCGGCGCGGAGGTGGCGCGGCTGAGCGGCGGCCGGACGGACATCGGCGCCGTCGTCACCTTTCACGGCCTTTGCCGCGACGAGGCGGGAACGCTTTCCGCGCTCGAGCTCGAGCATTATCCGGGCATGGCCGAGGCCGAGATCGGGCGCATCGCGGCGCAGGCCGCGGCGCGCTGGCCGCTCGACGGCCTGACGATCATCCACCGCTACGGCCTGATCCCCGCCGGCGGCAACATCGTGCTGGTGGCGGCGGCCGCGTCGCACCGGCAGGCGGCGTTCGAGGCCGCCTCCTTCCTGATGGATTTCCTCAAGACGCGCGCGCCTTTCTGGAAGCGCGAGCATCTCAGGGACGGAACGCCGGGAAGCTGGGTCGAGGCGGCGGCGGCCGACGACGCGGCCGAGGCGCGCTGGAGCGCCCCCGGTGCGCCCCGGGGTTGAGCCTCACGAATATTTACGCCGCATTAAGCACCGTGCGCGTTTGCCGTGCCGCCGACCGGATCGTTAGAGGAATGGCAATGCCAGCCGGCTAGATTACGCGACGGAACACGGGCGGTGGTCTGGTCGATGTTGCGTTTCTTGACGCCCTTGGGAGATGGCGGTGCCAGCGGCCTGTGGCTGCTTGCGGCCGGCGTTCTTGCCATCGCGTCCCTCGGCGCGGCAATCCGCTTCCGGATGCTCTATCGCCGCGGTTGCGAGGAGCAGGAGAACCATCGCAGCCTGATCGAAAACCTCTACGAGGGCATCTATCGCTCGACGCCGGACGGGCGCGTGTTCAGCGCCAACAGGGCGCTGGTCAGGATGAACGGCTTCGCCACCGAAGAGGAGATGCTCGCCGCGACGGTCGACATCACCAGAGGGTGGTATGTCGAGGAAGGCCGGGCGTGGGAATTCCGCAAAATCCTGCGCGAGCAGGGTTTCGTCGAGAATTTCGTCTCCGAGGTCTACCGCTACAAGACGCGCGAGCGCATCTGGACCTCCGAATCGGCGCGCCTCGTCTACGATCGCAAAGGCAGGCCGCTGTTCTATGAAGGTTCGGTGCGGGACATCACCGAGACCGTGAGCCGGCTGGAAGCCGAGGAGCGGCTGCGCAAGCTCTCGAGCCAGGTGCCGGGCGGCCTCATCCAGTTCGTGTATCGCGCGAACGGCAACCACGCCATTCCCTTCGTCAGCGGCGGCTTTCGCGAGCTCTACGGGCTCGGCGAGGACGAGGAGCTCCCCAGACCGCAGGAAATCACCGCTATGGTCGACGCGGAAGACCATCCGACCTTCCTCGATAACGTCCGCGCCGGAACCGCGACCGGCTCATGGGAGCAGGAGTACCGCATCAGGCTGCGCGACGGCACCCGGAAGTGGCTTCAGATCAGCGCCAAGCCGGAAGCGGTCGAGGATGGCGTGGTGTGGCACGGCTACATCAGCGACATCACGGCGCGCAAGACGAGCGAGGCGGAAATCGAGAAGCTGGCCTTCTTCGACCCGCTGACCGGCCTGTCCAACCGGCGCCGGTTCATGGACCGCATGGCGGGCGCGGTTTCGCGCTGTCACGGGAACGAGTCCAGCGGGGCGCTCATCTTCATCGACCTCGACAATTTCAAGGCGCTCAACGACACGCACGGCCACGACGTCGGCGACCGCTTCCTGACCCAGGTGGCGGAGCGGCTGAAGGCTTGCGTCGGCGCGGGCGACACGGTGGCGCGCATCGGCGGCGACGAGTTCGTCATCATCCTCGGCGAGGCGGGGCTCGACCGGGCGGGCGCGACCCGGGCGGCCATTCTTACCGGCAACAAGGTGCTGTCGGCGATGCGGGAGGCGTTCCCGCTCGGCGCGTTCAGTCACCGCTCGTCGGCCAGCGTCGGCATCGTCGTGTTCGACGGCGACAGCACCGGCGCCAACGAAATCCTCAAGCAGGCCGACATCGCCATGTACCGCGTCAAGAGCGCCGGCCGCAACGGCATGGCGCTCTACGACGGGCCGTCGATGAACGCGGAAAGGGAACGCCGCCGGCCGCCCCATGCCGGGCGCGCCCGCAACGGCCAGCGCAGGAAGCGCTCCAGCGCATGAAGAAGGGGCCGCGGCTTGTGCCGCGGCCCCTCGTCCCTGTGCCGATAGACGGCAGCCCGGCTCAGCCGACGATCTCGGTGTCGGAGAACCAGTACTTGATCTCCTGCGCCGCCGTCTCGGGCGCGTCGGAACCGTGGACCGAGTTCTCGCCGATCGACAATGCGTGGACCTTGCGGATGGTGCCCTCGGCCGCCTGGGCCGGGTTGGTCGCGCCCATCACTTCGCGGTTCCTGGCGATCGCGTTCTCACCCTCGAGCACCTGCACCACGGTCGGGCCGGACGTCATGGTCTCGACCAGCTCGCCGAAGAACGGACGCTCCTTGTGGACGGCGTAGAAGCCTTCGGCCTCGCGGCGGCTCATCCAGACGCGCTTGGACGCCACGACGCGCAGGCCGGCGTCCTCCAGCATCCTGGTGATCGCGCCGGTCAGGTTGCGCCGCGTCGCATCGGGCTTGATCATCGAAAAGGTGCGCTCGATAGCCATTCTTCGTCCTCATCATCGTCGGAAAGGGAAATGTGGCGGGTCTATACAGGCGCGGGCAGTCGATGTGAAGAGGCTGGGTGAAGGGGCCGGGCGAAGAGGCTGGCGGCATTGGCGCGGCGGCGCGGTTTGTGTAGTGATGCCGCATGTCGATCCGAAGACGGGAGCGGGAGCCATGCGCCGGCATTTCCAGATGTTCGCGGCCTATAACCGCTGGGCCAACGCGCTGGTCTACGACGCCGCCGCCGAGTTGCCGCCGCAGGAGCTGACCCGCGACACCGGCGCCTTCTTCGGGCCGCTGATCGCGACGCTGAACCACATCCTCGTCGCCGACCGCATCTGGATGAAGCGCTTCACCGGCGAGGGCGCGGCGCCGGCGGCGCTCGACACCATCCTGCATTCCACCCTCCCCGTGCTGCGCGTCGCGCGCGAGGCCGAGGACGACCGCATCGTCGAGTGGATCGGCTCCCTGCCCGACAAGGCGTTCGCCGGGCGCTTCACCTATCTGACCGTCACCGACATGCGCACGATCAGCCAGCGGCTGGCGCCGGCGCTGGCGCACTTCTTCAACCACCAGACCCATCATCGCGGCCAGGCGCACGCGACGCTGACGGCGCTCGGCCGGCCGTCGCCGGCGCTCGACCTGATCTATTTCCAGCGCACCGAGGAAGGAAGGCCGTTCGCCTGAGCGGCAGGGCGCTCGGCCTGCCCTCCCCTTGCGTTTGCGCCGCTCCCCGGTCCATAGAGCGCCATCATGCTGATCCTCGACGACATCTCGCTGCGCATCGCCGGCCGCCTCCTGATAGACCACGCCTCGCTGACGCTTCCTGCCGGCTGCAAGGCCGGGCTCGTCGGACGCAACGGCACCGGCAAGACCACGCTGTTCAAGGCCATCACCGGCGAGCTCTCGACCGAAAGCGGCTCGATCTCGTACCCGAAGGGCACCCGCATCGGCCAGGTGGCGCAGGAAGCGCCCGGCACCGACGAGCCGCTGATCGAGATCGTGCTCAAGGCCGATGTCGAGCGGATGGCGCTGATGGCGGAAGCCGAGACCGCGACCGACGCCCACCGCATCGCCGAGATCCAGACGCGGCTGGCCGACATCGACGCGCATTCGGCGGAGGCGCGGGCGGCGACCATCCTCGCCGGCCTCGGCTTCGACGCTGAGGCGCAAAAGCGGCCGGCGGCCTCGTTTTCGGGCGGCTGGCGCATGCGCGTCGCGCTCGCCGCCGTGCTGTTTTCGCAGCCCGACCTTCTCCTCCTCGACGAGCCGACCAACTATCTCGACCTCGAAGGCACGCTGTGGCTGGAAAGCTACGTCGCCAAATATCCGCACACCGTGCTGTTGATCAGCCACGACCGCGACCTGTTGAACCGCGCCGTCAGCTCCATCGTCCATCTCGACCAGATGAAGCTCGGTTTCTGGCGCGGCGGCTACGACCAGTTCGAGCGCCAGCGCGCCGAACAGCTCGAGCACCAGGAAAAGGCGCGGGTGAAGCAGGACGCCCAGCGCAAGCACATGGAAAGCTTCGTCGAGCGCTTCCGCGCCAAGGCGACCAAGGCGCGCCAGGCGCAGTCGCGCCTGAAGGCGCTGGAGAAGATGAAACCGATCGCCGCCGTGATCGAGGACAGCGTCAGGCCGTTCTCCTTCCCGGAACCGGCGAAGACGGTGGCCTCGCCGATCATCACCATGCAGGGGGGAAGCGTCGGCTACCAGCCGGGCAAGCCGATCCTGAAGAACCTGACCCTGCGCATCGACGAGGACGACCGCATCGCGCTGCTCGGCGCCAACGGCAACGGCAAGTCGACCTTCGCCAAGCTGATCGCCGGGCGGCTTGCGCTGGAAAGCGGCGGCATCACCATCGCTCCGGGGCTGAAGGTGTCGATGTTCGCCCAGCACCAGCTCGACGACCTCAGGCCCGAGGAATCGGCGATCGAGCATGTGCGCCGGCTGATGCCCGAAGCCCCCGAAGCCAGGGTGCGCGCCCGCGTCGCCCAGATGGGTCTGACGACCGAGAAGATGGCGACCAAGGCGAAAGACCTTTCCGGCGGCGAGAAGGCGCGGCTCCTGATGGGGCTCGCCACCTTCGACGGGCCGAACCTGTTCATCCTCGACGAGCCGACCAACCATCTCGACATCGACAGCCGCGAGGCGCTGATGATGGCGCTGAACGACTTTCCCGGCGCGGTCATCCTGATCAGCCACGACCGCCATCTGATCGAGGCCACGGCCGACCGGCTGTGGCTGGTCAAGGACGGCACCGTCGCGCCTTATGACGGCGACATGGCCGACTATCGCCAGCTCGTCACCGGCGGCACCTCCGACCGTCGCGAGAAGCGCGAGGCCGACAAGGCGTCCAGGGCCGACAAGCGGCGCGAGGCGGCGGCGCGACGCGCGGCGATGGAGCCGGTCGCCAAGGAGATCAAGGCCACCGAGGGGCTGATCGAGCGCACCCGCAAGCGCATCGACGCGATCGAGGACCAGCTCGCCGACCCCGCGCTCTACGAAAAGGAGCCCGCCACCGCGACGCGGCTTGCCAAGGAGCGCTCCGACCTTTCCAATGCGCTTTCGCGCCACGAGGACAGGTGGCTGGAGCTTTCCGCCCTGTACGAGGAGGGAATGGCCGAATGACGATCCGCATCGACAAGGACGGCGAGATCACCGTCGTCGCCATCGACAGGCGAGAGGCGCGCAACGCCGTCGACCCGGCGACGGCGGAAGCGCTGTTCCACGCCTTCATCGAGTTCGACCGCGACGAGACGGCCAAGGTGGCGGTGCTGACAGGCGTCGGCGGCGCCTTCTGCGCCGGCTTCGACCTGAAGCACGCGGCCGGCGACATCGGGCCGGAATGGTTCGCCGAGCACGATCTCGACGCCTCGTTCGACGGCCATGACGACCGCCCGCGAAAAGGGCCGATGGGCCCGACGCGGCTGACGCTTTCCAAGCCGGTGATCGCGGCGATCGCCGGCCCGGCGGTGGCCGGCGGCATGGAGCTGGCGCTGTGGTGCGACCTGCGCGTGATGGAGGCTTCCGCCTATATGGGCGTCTATTGCCGCCGCTTCGGCGTGCCGCTGATCGACGGCGGCACGGTGCGGCTGCCGCGCATCGTCGGCCACGGCCGCGCCATGGACCTGATCCTGACCGGCCGCCGGATCGGGGCCGACGAATGTCTCGACTGGGGCCTGGCCTCGCGGCTGTGCGGCGAGGGCGCAGCACTTTCTGCCGCGCTCGAGCTCGCCCGCGAGATCGCGCGCTTTCCGCAAGGGTGCATGCGCGCCGACCGTCTCTCGGCCATCCGGCAATGGTCGCTCGGGCCGGAAGCGGCGCTTGCCAACGAATGGAAGAGCGCGGGCGCGTTCGCCGGCGAGGGACGGGCCGGCGCGGCGCGCTTTTCCGCCGGCGAGGGCCGCGGCGGCGATTTCGGCGATCTCTGAGACGCGCTCCGGACCCGGGCTTTTTTTAGATGACGCGCGGCCAAGAGGTTGCTAGATAGCAGGCAGGTCCACGTAGCTCAGCAGGATAGAGCACAGGATTCCTATTCAATTGGGCAGCACGGACGGAAACGCCGTGCTGAATCCGCTCAAAGTCGGGGAAAGCTCACGCCGCGCCTGCGGCCAGCCGATCCCGAGCCAAGCCCGGCCCCGGCCGGGAAGGTGTAGAGACTGGACGGGCGGCGCCTAAAGGTTGCCAAACCCAAGGTGAAGGGACAGTCCAGACCACAAACGCCCAAAAGGCGGCGGCGAAAGCCGTAGTGGTATGAATCCTGGGGTCGCAGGTTCGAATCCTGCCGTGGACGCCATTTTCCCCGCCGCTTTCCCCATTGCCGCATTGTTGTCTTTCCGTCCCGGCCCCGCTCCGGCCGTCGTGGCAGACCCGGCTTGCCGGCAAGGCGCGGGTGCGGCCCGCGGTCACATCCGGGCGGGATTGGCGGCATTGCAGGCTGGAACTCGGCGACGATCTGTTCCAAGCTGCCGCAAGCGCGCGAAGGCGCCGACCCGATCAACGGAAGCAGGAAGGTAAAGTGCCATGGCTCAAGCCACACGGACGATGCGGTTCACCCTGGTGCTGGTGCTCCTGCTGGCGTTGGTCGTCGCCGGCGCCGCGACGGTCGGGCTTGCCCAGACGCTCACCCTCCTGGCGCTCGTCTCCACCTTCGTGATTTTCTATCTGATGATCCACATCTCCGCCAACTGACGCGGGGTCCGCACCGCAAGGCCGGCCGTTCCGCGCCGGGGCGGAAACCGTGAGAGATGCCGGTGATTTATCGGCCCGTTCTCCATGACAGGCGCTTGACACTGCCATGAGAACCGCCTAATTCGACGCCTGTGATTTGCACCTCTGGTCGCACTTCACTGCGCGGGTGTAGCTCAGTCGGTTAGAGTGCCGGCCTGTCACGCCGGAGGTCGCGGGTTCGAGCCCCGTCACTCGCGCCATCTCTCCGATCGCCTTTCCCGATATCGAAGCCGTCCCCTCTCCTCGCCCCCGGCATCCGTCCGGTAGCGGTCCCTTCCACGCGCGCCTATCCCCGGCCCCAGCGCTGTTGCGGCGGCTGCGAGTTCGGGTTTTCCCGCCGCCGGCGGAAGGTCATCAGCAGGCCGAGGAAGCCGATGCCGGTCATGGCGTAGCCGATCGGCGGCACCGCCTCGTCGAGGTCGCGCGTGCCGCCGATCAGGATCATGTCGACCGTGGCCATGTCGATCTCGACCTCGCCCGGCCCGAAGGTGAAGACGTAAGGCTCCTCGCCCGGATAGTAGAGCGGCCCGACCTCGAACGGATAGATGCGGCCGGGAAGCTGGGGGCTGACGAGACGCGGCTCGACGCCGCCGAGCGTGAAGTAGTGCACGAGCTCGGTGCGGCCGTTCGCGACGGTCGTCAGCGTCATCACCGGCCAGGTTCCGGTGTCGTCCACCGCCCGCGGGGTCGATATCTCCACCTTGACGACGATCTGCGACTGGTCGGTCGGCAGCAGGATCTCGACGGTCTTGAAGCCGGCGACGCGGTCGTAGGCGCGCCAGCGGCCGATCTCGTAGCCCTGCCCCCGCGCCGCCCACGGATAGACCAGCCCGAGCAGGAGGCCGACGAGCAGCACACCGAGGAAGACGAGCCGCATGATCCAGCGCAGGATCGTCCTCATGCCTTTTTCTCCCAGCGCCGCTCCGGCGTCTGCTGCCAGTAGGTCGCGGCGTGGCCGGCGGCCTTCACCGCCTTCCAGTGGCCGCGGGCCTGGGCGACCTGCGCCTCGTCATGGCCGTCGAACATGAACACCGCCCGCTCGTATTCCGACAGGTCGGGCGGGTCGGCGCCGTCGACGAGAAAGCGGATGCGCGCGCCGTTGGGGTTGGCCCCGGCGCAGGTCAGGAGCACGGGCTGGCGCGCCGGATGCGGATCGTGCTCGGTGCCGTGGGCGAGAAAGGAATCGTCGCGGAACGTCCACAGATGCTGGTCGAGCGCGTCGCGCCTTTCCGCGCTCCCCACCTGGACGACGACGCGCCAGCCCCGTTCGAGGCTCTTTTCCAGCAGGGCGGGAAGCGCCTCCTCCAGCGTCGATTCGGTCAGGTGGTAGAACAGCGCCTCGGCCATGACCCGCGCCCGCCTCACCCCTCGTAGCGGTCGCGCACCAGCCGGTCGAGAAGCTGGACGCCGAATCCGGAAGCCCATGACTGGTTGGTCTCCGACGACGGCGAGCCCATGGCGGTGCCGGCGATGTCGAGATGCGCCCAGGGCGTATCCTTGACGAAGCGCTGGAGGAACTGCGCCGCCGTGATCGACCCGGCATAGCGGCCGCCGGTGTTCTTCATGTCGGCGTTCTTGGAATCGATCATCTTGTCGTATTCGGCGCCGAGCGGCATCCGCCACAGCTTCTCGCCGGTGTCGCGCCCGGCGGAGAGCAGGTGCTCGGCCAGCGCGTCGTCGTTGGAGAACAGGCCGGCATGATCGCTGCCCAGCGCCACCATGATCGCGCCGGTCAGCGTCGCGAGGTTGACCATGACGCGCGGCGAAAACCGCTCGTTGGCGTACCATAGCGCGTCGGCGAGCACGAGACGGCCTTCGGCGTCGGTGTTGATGACCTCGATGGTCTGGCCCGACATCGAGGTGACGATGTCGCCGGGGCGCTGGGCGTTGCCGTCGGGCATGTTCTCGACCAGGCCGATGATCCCGACGACGTTGGCCTTGGCCTTGCGCGCGGCCAGCGCGTGCATCAGCCCGGTGACGGCGGCCGCGCCGCCCATGTCGCCCTTCATGTCCTCCATGCCGCCGGCCGGCTTGATCGAGATGCCGCCGGTATCGAACACCACGCCCTTGCCGACGAAGACGGCCGGCTTGTCCTTGGCCTTGCCGCCGTCCCAGCGCATGACGACGAGGCGCGGCGGCCGGATCGACCCCTGCGCGACGCCGAGCAGCGCTCCCATCTTGAGCTTGCGCATCTCCTTCTCGGTCAGGATCTCGACCTTGACGCCCAACGCTTCCAGTTCCTTCGCCCTGGCCGCGAATTCGAGCGTGCCGAGGACGTTGGCCGGCTCGTTAACGAGGTCGCGGGCCAGGATGACGCCGTCGGCGAGCCCCTGCATGGCCGCGAAGGCGCGTTTGGCGGCGGTGGGGTTGGCGCACTGGATCGTCACCTTGGCCGCGCCGGGCGCCGCCTTGCCGTTGTCCTTCCTGGTCTTGTACTTGTCGAAGGCATAGGAATTCAGCACCATGCCGTAGGCGAGCGCGGCCACGTTGTCCGGCGTCGCGGCGAGGCCCTCGACATCGGCGACGACATGAATGTCCTGCGCCTTCTTCGCGGCGGCGAAGACCGCGCCGCCGATCCTCGTCCACGCCCGCTGGTCCAGCGCCTCCGGCTTGCCGACGCCGACCGCCACCAGGCGGTCGCAGCCGGCCTCGTGCGGCGCCAGCACCTCGAGGCCGGCGGCGAGCTTGCCGGTGAAATCGGCGACGGAGAACGCCCGGGCGAGCTGTCCCTGCGCGTCGAGGGCGGCGGCCGGCGCGGCGAGGACGCCGCCCTCGGCGGCGAGGACGACGGCCGTTCCCTTGAGGGGCTTGCTGATGACGGGCGTGCTGATCTTGGCGAATGCGATGGTGGGTCGGATGGACATGAAGCTTTCCGGTATCGGCTGGGGCTGGAGAAGGCGGCTTGCGTTCGCGGCGCGACCTCCCCGCCGGCCGGCTTGCCGGAAACGCGGGAAACGCGCGTCTTACCAGCGGTTTCGCGCATTTTCGCATGGCTCGCAAGCCCGCTCCGAGCCTGCGCCCTCCGGCGCGCCAGGCATAACCCCCTATTAACCTTGTTTGTTGGCGGTTTATTCGCCAAAGTCACACAGACTCCACAATCGCAACGATATGGCAGGACGACAGGGGACGGGCGGGTCGACGGAGGCCACGGATTCGGCCGGATGGCGGCGTAAGCCGGCGTCTGCCCGACGCCACGCCACGGACCGGCAGACCAAAGCGACGCATGAAAGTCATCGAGAGCTACATATTGCGCCGCGCCGCCGCGATCTTCGCGGCAACCCTGCTTTGGGTGCTGGCCATCGTCTGGACGACGCAGGTGCTGCTTCGCATCGACATCGTCACCTCCAACAGCCAGTCCACCGCCGCCTTCTTCCAGATCGCCTTCCTGATCCTGCCCTCGGTGATCCCGATCGTCATTCCCTTCGCCGTCGGCATCGCCGTGGCGCAGACGCTGACGACGATGAACACCGATTCCGAGCTGATCGTCATCAGCGCGGCCGGCAGTTCCCGGACCACGGTGATCCGGCCGATGCTGATCCTCGCCGTCGTCGCCTCGCTCGTCTGCCTCGCGATCACCAGCGTCGTGAACCCGCCGGCGCGCCAGAAGATGCGCGCGCTGGTCGCGGAATCGCGCGCCGGCCTGATCACGTCGGTGATCGACGAAGGCGCGTTTCAGAAGATCGAGAACGGCCTCTACATCCAGATCGGCAAGCGCCTGCCCGACGGGCGGCTGGGCGGGATCTTCGTCGCCGACAGCCGCGAGAAGGGCACGGAGCTGGTCTACTACGCCAAGGAAGGCGCAACCATCGAGATCGACGGCAGCCAGCTCCTCGTGATGCAGAACGGCATGGTCCACCGCAAGGTCGGCGACAACATCTCGGTCGTGCGCTACACGTCCTATGCGTTCGACCTGTCGGAATTCACCGCCAGCACCGGCGGCGCCCCGGCCCTGAAGCCGAAGGACCGCGACCTCGCCTATCTGTTCAACCCCGATCCCAACGACGCCTACCAGAAGCAGCATCCGCAGGTCTACCGCGCCGAAATCCACCGGCGCTTCAGCGAGTGGCTCTATCCGATGGTGTTCGCGCTGGTCGGCCTCGCCGTCGCCGGCGATTCGCGCTCGTTCCGCGAATCGCGCATCCATCCGCTGCTCAGCACCATGACGATCGCGCTGGCGTTCCGCTGGGCCGGCTTCTTCTTCAACGAGAAGCTCGACGGCTCCGCTGCCTACACCGTTTCCGTCTATCTGGTGCCGCTGGGCGCGTGCCTGTTGTCGATCTTCTTCATCGCCACCAACCGGGTGATGGAGCTGCCGATGTCGGCGGTCGAGCGGATGCTGGCGGTCGCAAGGCGCGCCGCCGGCCGGGCGCGGGCGACATGGCGGCGGCTGGCGGGATCGAAGCAGCCCGCTTCCGGGGGGCCGGCATGATCGGCATCACGCTCGGCCGCTATTTCTTCGCCCGCTACGTTGTGTTGACCTTCTGGTTCTTCGTCGGGGTGGCGGCGATCATCTTCATCGTCACCTTCACCGAGATCAGCGGCCAGATCAGCACCGTCGACGGCGACACCACCCGGACCGCCCTTCTCATCGCCGCCTTGCAGACGCCGATGATCATGCAGCAGGCGGTGCCCTTCATCGGGCTCGTCTCCGGCATCGTCACCCTCGTCGCGCTCAACCGCAAATACGAGCTGGTGGTGGCGCGCGCGGCCGGCATCTCGGCCTGGCAGTTCCTGACGCCGATCTGCCTCGGCGCGTTCGCCTACGGCCTGGCGACGCTGTTCCTGCTCAACCCGCTCGCCTCGGTCGGCTTCGAGCGCGCCCAGACGCTGGAGGTCCAGGCGCGTTCGGGCGAATCGGCGCCGACGACGCCGCCGGTGATGCCGTGGCTGAAACAGCGCACCGAGGAGGGCGAAACCATCATCGGCGCCAGGACCGTGCTGAAGCAGGGACTGGAGCTTGCCGACGTCACCTTCCTGCGCATCGACGACGACGGCGACATCTCCGAGCGGATCGACGCCCGGCGCGCCTATCTGCGGGAGAAATACTGGGACATCGCCGATGCGCGGATCGTGCGCGGCGGCATCATGCCCGAATCGGTCGCCGAAATGCGGCTCGCCACCAACCTCGTCCCCGAATTCGTGCTGGAACGGCTGGTCCGGCCCGAGATGATCCCGATCTACGAGCTGCCGCGCAAGATCGCGGCGGCGCGCTCGTTCGGGCTGAAAGCCGACGCTTTCGCCACCCATTTCCACTCGCTGGTGGCTCTGCCGGCGCTGCTCGTCGCCATGGCGCTCATCGCCGCGACGGTGTCGATGCGCTTTGCCCGCATGGGGCAGTCGGCGACGATTATTCTGGGTGGCGTCCTCGCCGGCTTTCTGCTTTATGTCGTTTCGGTTCTGGTCAAGGCGTTCGGCAGCGCCGGTATCGTGCCGCCCATGGTGGCGTCATGGTTTCCGGTTCTGGTCGCCGGTTTCTTCGGGGTGACGTTCCTGTTGTACAAGGAAGACGGCTAGTGAGGGGCGAAGCGACGGCGAAGCGCGGATATGCCCGTGTCGCCCGTCTGGCGGGCGCGACGGCGCTGGCCTGCGTCCTGGCGGGCCTTGCCGTCGGCGGCGAAGCGCGGGCGCAGGGCCTCGGCCTCGAACGGCGCAGCGTTTCCGCCGATGCCGAGCTTCTGCTCGAGGCCGACACCATCATCTACGACAACGACCGCAACACCATCACCGCCGAGGGCGGGGTGCGGATCGACTATGACGGCCACAAGCTGGTGGCGCGGCGAATCGTCTATCACCGCGCGACGTCGCGGCTGGTGGCCAGCGGCGACGTCGAGGTCGTGGACCGCCAGGGAACCCGCATCCACACCGACGAGATCGACGTCACCGACGACTTCCGCGACGCCTTCGTGCGCACCCTGCGCGTCGAGACCGTGGACAAGACCTATTTCGCCGCCGACAGCGCCGAGCGCGAGCGCGGCGAGGTCACGACCTTCAATTACGGCGTCTACACCGCCTGCGAGCCGTGCCGGGAAAAGCCGGACAAGGCGCCCTCCTGGCGGGTGAAGGCGGAAAAGATCATCTGGAACGGCAAGGAAAAGACCGTCCGTTTCCACAATGCACGCTTCGAGCTGTTCGGGCTGCCGATCGCCTACCTGCCCTATTTCGAGATGCCCGATCCGACGGTCAAGCAGAAGTCGGGCTTCCTGATGGCGAGCTATCGCCGGTCGAAGGAGCTCGGCCACGGCGTGCGCGTGCCCTATTACTGGGCCTTGTCGCCGACCTTCGACGTCACCTTCAAGCCGACCTGGTATTCCAAGCAGGGCTTCCTCGGCGAGGCGGAATGGCGCCAGCGCTTCAACAGCGGCTGGTATTCCGTCACGCTTGCCGGCATCAGCCAGAAACGGCCGGAGGAGTTCTACAAGACCCCCTTGCAGGCCCGGCGGTCCACCGACAACGAAAAATTCCGCGGCATGGTCGGCTCGAAGGGCGAGTTCAAGATCAATCCGCGCTGGACGTTCGGCTGGGACGTGATGGTCCAGACCGACAAGAACTTCGCCTATCGCTACGCCATCGACGGCTACGGCAGCTATCGCCGCACCAACGAGATCTACCTCACCGGCCTGAACGACCGGAATTATTTCGATCTTCGTTTCCAGAAATTCGTCGTGCAGGAGCCGACCCGCGACACGGACAGCCTGACCGGGGCCGATCTCAACACGCGCAACGCCCGCCAGCCCTGGGTGCTGCCGACGCTCGACTATTCCTACACGCCGGACGCGCCGGTGATGGGCGGCGAGCTGAACATCGACGTCAACCTGCGCAGCCTGCATCGTGATACGCTTGATTTCCGCGACTACGCCGGCTCGACGGGCCCTCAAACGGCCGTGCGCGGCATCGAGGGCTCGTCCACCCGCCTGACCGCCGAGGCGGAATGGAAGCGCTCCTTCATCGCCCCTGGCGGGCTGATGCTGACGCCGATGCTGCATGGCCGCGCCGACGCCATCGGCGTCGATTACGAAGGCGCATCCATTGCCGAAATCACGAAGCTCGCCACCCGCAACGGCGTCGCCGCCGACATGCGCTCGTCCTATTTCCGCGGCATGGCGACGGCGGGGCTGGAAGCGCGCTGGCCGGTGCTGCTGGCGACGGAGAATTCGAGCCATGTGTTCGAGCCGATGGCGCAGGTCTTCGCCCGGCCCGACGCGCCCTATGGCGACACGGTCGGCATTCCCAACGAAGACGCGCAGAGCATGGTCTTCGACGCCACCAACCTGTTCGAGCGCGACAAGTTCTCCGGCTACGACCGCATCGAAGGCGGCGTGCGTGCCAATCTCGGCGTGCGCTATTCCGGCTCCTTCGCCAATGGCTGGTCGTCCAACGCCCTGTTCGGCCAGTCCTTCCATCTGGCCGGCGTCAACCCTTACGCCTCGCCCGACCTCGTCCATGTCGGCGCCGCCTCGGGGCTGGAGACCGACCGCTCCGACTATGTCGGTATGATCGGCCTGCGCAGCCCGACCGGCCTGTCGCTGGCGGCCGGCGCGCGCTTCGACGAGAAGACCTTCGACGTGCGCCGCACCGACGTCAGCGCCGCCTATTCCTCGCGCCCGGTCAGCGTATCGACCGTCTATTCGTTCATCGAGGCCCAGCCCGACTACGGCTTCGCCAACGACCGCCACGAGGTCCGCGGCAACGCCAGCCTGCGCATCCACGACAACTGGCGCGTCTTCGGCAGTGGCACCTACGACCTGACCAACGAGGTGCTGGTGCGCAAGTCGATCGGCTTCGCCTATGACGACGACTGTTTCTCCTATTCGATCTCAATGTCCGAATATGAGGACCCGAGCAACGGCAACAAGACCCGCAACGTCGGTTTCACCGTGTCGCTGCGCACCATCGGCGAGTTCGGAAGCAGCACCGCGCAAATGGAGTAATGCCGGCGACGCGCGCAGGACGAGCGGGGCGCGTCACGCTTTTGCCCCATAGACGCATCAGAAACCGGTGAGAGACGTACAGTCCGACAACCCGAGGAGACGCACAGGTATGAGAACGGTAGCAAGCGCATTGCGCCGCGCCGGCTTCGCCGCGATGCTGGCCTGCCTTTCACCGTTGGCGATGCCGCATGCGACCGCCCAGGCAAGCGAGATTCGCTACATCGTCAACAAGGAAGCGATCACCACCTACGACATCCAGCGGCGGGCGGCGTTCCTGCGGCTCCAGAACAAGCGCGGCAACCTTCAGCAGATCGCGGCCGAGGAGATGATCGACCAGGTGGTGCGCAATGCCGAGATCAAGCGCCTGAACATCCGCATCAGCGACGATCAGGTCGCCGGAGCCTATGAGCGGTTTTCGCGCTCCAACAAGATGTCGCCGGCCCAGATGGACAACATCCTGAACCAGGCCGGCGTGACCAAGGCGCATTTCCGCGAGTTCATCCGCGCCCAGATGGGCTGGGCGCAGGTGATGGCGCGCGGCGGCCGCTCCGGCGGCGGCGGCATGACCGAGCAGGACGCGGTGCGGCGCATGCTCGAACAGGGCGGCGCCAAGCCCACGGCCAAGGAATACATGCTCCAGCAGGTGATTTTCGTGCTTCCCGCGGCCGAGCGGCGGGCCAAGCTCGGCCAGCGCAAGCGCGAGGCCGAGGCGCTGCGCCAGCGCTTCCGCAGTTGCGAGACCACGCGCGACTTCGCCAAGGGGCTGATCGACGTCACCGTGCGCGACCTCGGCCGCGTGCTCGAGCCGGAGTTGCCGCCGGACTGGGAAAAGCCGGTCAAGGCGACCTCGGCCGGCTCGGCCACCCCGGTGCGCGAGACCGAGCGCGGCGTCGAGTTCATCGGCGTGTGCAGCACCCGCGAGGTCTCCGACGACCGCGTCGCCCGGATGGTGTTCGGCTCGCAGCAGCAGAGCGGCGATGCCGACATGGAAAAGACGTCGAAGAAACTGACGGACGAGCTCCGCGCCAAGGCGCAGATCGTCAAGCGCTAGAGCGTCGATGGGAAACCCGGCCGGCCGGCGCGCCCTTGCCCTGACCGCGGGCGATCCTTCCGGCATCGGACCGGAGATCGCAGTCGCAACCTGGCGGCTGCGCCACGAGCGCGCGGTGCCGCCGTTCTACCTTCTCGGCGATCCCGACCTGTTGCGGACGCGCATGCCCGACGCGCCGCTGGCGATCGTCCGGCCAAACGAGGCGGCCGCCGCGTTCGCGTCGGCGCTGCCCGTCTGCCCGCTCGAAGCCGGCTTCACCGGCGCTCCCGGCCAGCCGGACGCCGCCAATGCGCCCGGCATCGTCGAATCGATCGAGCGGGCGGTGGCCGACGTGCAGGGCGGGCGGGCGGACGCACTCGTCACCTGCCCGATCGCCAAGAAGCCGCTCTACGACGCCGGCTTCGCCTATCCCGGCCATACTGAGTTCCTCGGGCATCTCGCCGGCGGCGCGCGCCCGGTGATGATGCTGGCCGGACCCGATCTCAGGGCGGTGCCGGTGACCGTGCATATCGCGCTTTCCGAGGTTCCGCGCCGGCTGACCGTCGACGACATCGTCGAGACCGCGACGATCACAGTGCGCGATCTCCGCGACAGGTTCGGCATCGCCGGGCCCCGCCTCGCCGTCGCCGGGCTCAACCCCCATGCCGGCGAGAACGGCGCCATGGGCCGCGAGGACGAGGACATCGTGCGCCCCGCCGTCGAGGCGCTCAAGCGCACCGGCATCGAGGCGCGCGGGCCGTTGCCCGCCGACACGATGTTCCACCCCCGCGCCCGCGAAACCTACGACGCGGCGATCTGCATGTATCACGACCAGGCGCTGATCCCGACCAAGGCGCTCGCCTTCGACGACACCGTCAACGTCACGCTCGGCCTGCCGTTCATCCGCACCTCGCCGGACCATGGCACCGCCTTCGACATCGCCGGCAGGGGCGTCGCCCGGCCCGACAGCCTGATCGCGGCGCTGAAGATGGCCCGCGCCATGGCCGACACTGGGGCCAGCTCCAGGGTCGACACTGGGGCCGCGCGATGAGCCTCGACGCCCTGCCGCCGCTGCGCGAGGTCATCGAGCGCCACGAGCTGCGCGCCAAGAAGTCGCTCGGCCAGAACTTCCTGCTCGACCTGAACCTGACGTCGAAGATCGCCCGCGCCGCCGGCGACCTCGCCGACGCCACGGTGATCGAGGTCGGCCCCGGCCCCGGCGGCCTGACGCGGGCGCTCCTCGCCAACGGCGCCCGGCGCGTGGTGGCGATCGAACGCGACGAGCGCTGCCTGCCGGCGCTGGCCGAGGTTTCCGCCCATTATCCCGGCCGGCTGGAGGTGATCGCGGGCGATGCGATGCGGACCGACTACGCGGCGTTGGCCGCGCCCGGCGAGGCCGTGCGCATCGTTGCCAACCTGCCCTACAATATCGGCACGGAGCTGCTGATCCGCTGGCTGACGCCGCGGCAGTGGCCGCCCTTCTGGGCGTCGATGACGCTGATGTTCCAGAAGGAGGTGGCGCAGCGCATCGTGGCGAAGCCGGGCGGCGACGCCTATGGCCGGCTCGGCGTTCTGGCCGGATGGCGCACGCAGGCCGGCATCGTCTTCGACCTGCCGCCGCAGGCGTTCACGCCGCCGCCCAAGGTGACCTCCTCGGTGGTTCACATGCTGCCGCGGAAAGATCCCCTCCACGCCGACGAGCGCAAGCTGGCGCGGGTGACGGAAGCCGCCTTCGGCCAGCGCCGCAAGATGCTGCGGCAGAGCCTGAAGGCGCTGGGCGGCGAGCGCCTGCTCGCGGCCGCCGGCATCGACGCCACCCGCCGCGCCGAGACGCTTTCCGTCGAGGAGTTCGTGACGCTGGCCAACTTGATCTGACCGGCTCTGCCCCTCTCTCCCGCCCCTCTTTGCTCCGGCCCCTCTTCTCTCTGGGGAGCAACCAAAAACGGCGCCCCGGCTGGCCGGGACGCCGTTTTGCTGGTCTTCCGGAGCGCCTTCTCAGGCGGCGGACAGCGCGGCTGCGATCTGGTCCTTGATGGCGAGGCGGCGGCGGCGGAAGCCGGCCTCGATGTCGTCGCTCACCGGCTCGATCCGGGTCTCGGCCTTGTGGATGGCATCGTTGACCTCGTCATATTCGTCGAGCAGGGCCGCGAACGTCTCGTCCTTCGCCTTCAGGGCATGGATGGCGTCGAGCTGGCCGGGAAATTCCTCGCCGAGCGTGTGGGGCGTGTTGGACATGGATGGCTCCTTATGTGGTGTTCGGGCTCAACATAAGATATTGAGAACCAAAGACCTTGATTGCGATCAAGCCGGGCGCGGCGATGCCCCTCAGTCGAGCCTTTCGTCGAGCAGCCCCTGCACGAAATCGAACAGGCCCGGCCGGCGGTCGCGCCGCAGGCGCTCGGTGGTGACGATGGCCTGGACCTGGGCGAAGGCGGCGTCGAGATCGTCGTTGATGACGATGTAGTCGTAGTCGCGCCAGTGCTGGATTTCCGCCCGCGCATTGGCCAGCCGCGCCGCGATCACCTCGTCGGCGTCCTCGGCGCGGCGGCGCAGCCGCCCCTTCAGCTCGCGCATGGTCGGCGGCAGGATGAAGATCGAGACGATGTCGGCGCGCATCTTGTCGCGAAGCTGCTCGGCGCCCTGCCAGTCGATGTCGAACAGCATGTCGCGGCCCTCCGACAGCGCGGTCTCGACCGGCGCGCGCGGCGTGGCATAGAAATTGCCGTGGACCTCGGCCCATTCGAGCAGCTCGTCATTGTCGCGCATGCTCTCGAACTCGCGGCCCGATCGGAAGTGATAGTGGCGGCCGTCGATCTCGCTGCCGCGGCGCGCGCGCGTGGTGACGCTGATCGACAGCTCGAAGGACGGGTCGCTTTCGAGGAGATTGCGCGAGATGGTGGATTTCCCCGCTCCCGAAGGCGAGGACAGGACCAGCATCAGGCCGCGGCGGCGGACGCCGCGATCGAGGGTCGTGGAAGGCATGGTCACTCCAGGTTCTGGACCTGCTCGCGGAACTGGTCGACCACGGCCTTCAGTTCCAGCCCGATGGCCGTCACCGCGGCGGCATTCGATTTCGAGCAGAGCGTATTCGATTCGCGGTTGAATTCCTGCGACAGGAAATCGAGCTTGCGCCCCACCGGGCCGCCGGCGGAGAGCAGCGCGCGCCCGGACGCGACGTGGGTCTTCAGCCGGTCGATCTCCTCGCGGATGTCGGCGCGGGTGGCGAGGAACGCCGCCTCCATGTGCAGGCGCGCCTCGTCAAGCGGCTGGCCGGCGTCGAGAAGCAGCGCCACCTGCTCCTTGAGCCGGGCGCGGATCGTCGCCGGCTCGCGCGAGGGGTCGGCCTCGGCGCGCAGCGTCAAGGCTTCCATCGCCGCCAGATGGCCGAGCAGCACGGCGCCCAGCGCCGCGCCCTCGTCGCGGCGCGCGACCTCCAGCGCGTCGAGGGCGGCGTCGAGCGTCGACAGGATGGCGGCGTCGAGCCTGGCGCGCGCGGCCTCGTCTTCCTCCCCGTCCGGGGTGTCGAGCACGCCGCGCAGCGCCAGCAGGCCGTCGGCGGTGGCGGGCGCCGCGCCATACTGTTCCTGGAGGCGCCGCGCCAGGCCGGCCAGATCCTTGAGGAAGTCCTCGTTGACGACGGGCTGCGCGGAAAAGACCGGGCGCGACAGCGTCAGCCCCACCTGGACGTTGCCGCGCGAGAAGCGCTTCTGGATCGCCTGCCGCACCGGCTGCTCGATCCGCTCGAAGCCCGGCGGCAGGCGCAGCCGCGCCTCCACGGTCTTGCCGTTGACGGATTTGATCTCCCAGGAAATCCCGGTGCCGTCATGCTCGGCCGCGGCGCGGCCGAAGCCGGTCATGCTTTGCAGGCCCATCGGCCCTCCCCCCTGTTGCCGTCCCTGTTGTCCGCCCCTCTTGCCCGGCAACCCGGCGGTGGCGGATCGTCAGTTGCCGGCGTTTGCGCCGCTGCCCGCGGCCGCTGCCCCCTCGCGTTCCATCCGCCGCCAGCGGGCGACGTTCTCGTTGTGCTCCTCAAGCGTCGAGGCGAACACATGCCCGCCTGTGCCATCTGCGACGAAGTAGAGATCGTCGGTCTTGGACGGGTTGGCGACGGCCTCGAGCGAGGCGCGGCCGGGAATGGCGATCGGGCCGGGCGGCAGCCCGTTGATGGTGTAGGTGTTGTAGGGCGTCGGCGTATCGATGTCCGAGCGATAGATCGGGCGGTCGGCCGGTTTGCCCTCGCCGCCGAAGATGCCGTAGATGATGGTGGGGTCGGATTGCAGGCGCATGCCCTTCCTCAGCCGGTTGATGAAGACGGAGGCGACGCGCGAGCGCTCGTCGGCGCGGCCGGTCTCCTTCTCGACGATCGAGGCGAGCGTGACGAATTCGTCGACGTCCTTGACCGGCAGGTCGTCCGAGCGGCGCTCCCAGACGCTTTCCACCAGTTCCTTCTGCTGCGCGGTCAGGCGGCTGACGAGTTCCTCGCGCTTCATGCCGCGGGTGAAGCGGATGGTGTCGGCAGCGAGCGCGCCCTCGGGCGGCGTCTCCTTCGGCATCTCGCCGTCGAGCTCCTCGGCGGCGGCGATGCGCCTCAACGCCTGCGTCACGGTCAGCCCCTCGGGGATGGTCAGCGAATGCAGGATGGATTTGCCGGACACCAGAAGGTCCATGATCTGGTGCATCGAGGCGCCGGCCTTGACCTCGTACTCGCCGGCGCGCAGGCGGCCGTCATTGCCATGCGCGCGCAGGCCGAGGCGGAAGATGCGGGCGTCGCTGATCATGCCGCGGCGCTCGAGCAGCGCGGCGATCTCGGCGACGCCGCTGTTGGGACGAATCAGCACCGTGTCGGAAACGGCGAGCGGCCCCGGCCCCTCGAAGGTGGTCTTGCCGAACCAGACCGCGGCGAACGCGCCGATGGCCAGCAGCACCACCGCCGACATCAGGAAGTTCAGGAACACGACCACCTGGCTCTTCGAGCGCTTCGAGCGCACCGGCGGCGGGGTGCCGGCCTGCGGCCTCAAGGCCTCGCTCGCGGTCTTCGGCACGATCGGCCGCGCCGGTCCGGCATGGTGCGGGGAAGCGCCGTGGTCTGCACTGTCGTTCGTCATGGCGGGCGCACACCCTTCTTCTCAAGCCTGTCGGTTCCGTTCGAGGGAACCGAAGCTAAGCCCGAATATGGCGAAATTGGCGGCGGGGCCGCCGCGTCAGTCCTGAAGGCGGCGGAACACCAGCGAGGCGTTGGTGCCGCCGAAGCCGAACGAATTCGACAGCGCGACGTCGATGTTGCGCCGGCGCGGCGCGTTGGGAACCAGGTCGATGGCCGTCTCGCGCTCGGGATTGTCGAGGTTGATCGTCGGCGGCGCGACATTGTCGCGGATGGCGAGCAGCGAGAAGATCGCCTCGGCGGCGCCGGCGGCGCCGAGAAGGTGGCCGATGGAGGACTTGGTCGACGACATCGAGATGGTCGCGGCGGCATCGCCGACGAGGCGCTCGACCGCGCCGAGCTCGATCGTGTCGGCCATGGTCGAGGTGCCGTGGGCGTTGATGTAGTCGATGTCGGCCGGCGTCAGGCCGGCGCGCTTCAGCGCCATCGACATGCAACGGAACGCGCCGTCGCCGTCTTCCGACGGGGCGGTGATGTGGTAGGCGTCGCCGGACAGGCCGTAGCCGACGATCTCGCCGTAGATCTTCGCGCCGCGCGCCCTGGCGTGCTCCAGCTCTTCCAGCACCACGACGCCGGCGCCCTCGCCCATGACGAAGCCGTCGCGGTCGCGGTCGTAGGGGCGCGAGGCCTTCTGCGGTTCGTCGTTGCGGGCGGTGGACAGCGCCTTGCAGGCGGCGAAGCCGGCCAGCGACAGCCGCGTGATCGGCGCTTCCGCGCCGCCGGCGACCATCACGTCGGCGTCGCCGAACTGGATCAGCCGCGCGGCGTCGCCGATGGCGTGCGCGCCGGTCGAGCAGGCGGTGACGACCGCGTGGTTCGGCCCCTTGAGGCCGTGGCGGATCGAGACCTGCCCCGAAACGAGATTGATGATGTTGCCGGGGATGAAGAAGGGGCTGATGCGGCGCGGCCCCTTTTCCTTCAGGATCATCGCGTTTTCCGCGATGCCGTCGATGCCGCCGATGCCGGAGCCGATCAGCACGCCGGAGGCGCACTGGTCCTCATAGCTGGTCGGCGCCCATCCCGCGTCCTTCAGCGCCAGCTCGGCGGCGGCGACGCCGTAGATGATGTAGTCGCCGACCTTGCGCTGTTCCTTCGGCTCCATGAAGCGGTCGGGATCGAAGGCGGCCTCGCCGCAATCGGGCCCTCCGGCGCGCGGGATGACGTTGGCGATCTTGCAGGGAAGATCGTCAACCTCGAACGTATCGACGCGTCGCGCCGCGCTCTTGCCGGCGAGAAGCTCTTTCCACGTATGCTCGGCGCCGACGCCGAACGGCGAAAGCAGACCGATGCCGGTGACGACGACACGTCTCATCGCATGCACACCTGGATTGCGGTTCGCGGAAGGATCGCGCGGCGCGGCCTTCAGGCCGACGCCTTGTCGATGTACTTGACGGCGTCGCCGACGGTCAGGATCGTCTCGGCGGCATCGTCGGGGATCTCGACGCCGAACTCTTCCTCGAACGCCATGACCAGCTCGACGGTGTCGAGGCTGTCCGCGCCGAGGTCGTCGATGAAGCTCGCACCCTCTGTGACCTTGTCGGCATCGACGCCCAGATGCTCGACAACGATTTTCTTGACGCGTTCTGCGGTGTCGCTCATTTGCAAACCCTCGACTTGGTGTTGGCCGGCAACCCGGCATTTGCGTTGGTCGGTCTTCGTTAGCGGCACGATTGCCGCTAATCAAGCTGAAAGATGGAACCCACAGGCCGGGACTTCGCCCGGGCGCAGCGGAATCCCGCCCGCGTCAGATCATCGCCATGCCGCCGTTGACGTGCAAGGTCTGGCCGGTGACGTAGCCGGCCGCATCCGAGGCGAGATAAAGCGCGGCGGCGGCGATGTCGCTGCCCGTCCCCATCTTTTTCATGGGGATCGCGCCCATGATCGCCTCGCGCTGCCTGTCGTTCAATTTGTCGGTCATGGCCGATTCGATGAAGCCCGGCGCGACGCAGTTGACGGTGACGTTGCGTGAGGCGATCTCCTGCGCCAGCGACTTCGACATGCCGATCATGCCGGCCTTGGCGGCGCAGTAATTGGCCTGGCCGGGATTTCCGGTCACAGCGACGACGGAGGTGATGTTGACGATGCGGCCGAAACGGCGGCGCATCATCGGATGGGTCAGCTCGCGCGTCAGGCGGAAGACCGAGCCGAGATCGACCTCGAGCACGTCGTCCCAGTCCTTGTCGGACATGCGCACGAACAGCCCGTCGCGGGTGATGCCGGCATTGTTGACGAGGATGTCGACGCCTTCCATCTCGCTTTCCGCCTTCTGCGCCAGCGCCTTGACCTCGGCGCGGTCGGAAAGGTCGGCCGGCAGGACGAGGACGCGGCCGCCGAGCTCGGCCGCCAGCGCCTCCAGCTTCTCAACGCGGGTGCCGTGCAGGCCCACGGTCGCGCCGGCGGCGTGGAGCGCGCGCGCCACGGCCTCGCCGATGCCTCCGGTCGCGCCGGTGACGAGCGCCTTGCGGCCGGTCAGGTCGAACATGATTTCATCCTTCGTTTCAGGCGAGCGCGACAAGCGCGCTTCGTTCAGGCGAGCGCGGCAAGCGCGGCTTCGATGTCGGCCGCCACGCCGATATTGGCGGTCGCGACGGTGCGGTCGATGCGGCGCGCCAGGCCCGACAGGACCTTGCCCGCGCCGATCTCGTAGAGCGTGGTGACGCCGTTGGCGGAAAACCACTCGACGGTCTCGCGCCAGCGCACCCGCCCCGTCACCTGCTCGACAAGGCGCGCGGCGATCTCGTCGGGGTCGGTCAGCGGCGACACGGTGACATTGGCGACCACGGCGACGGCGGGCGCATGCCTGGCGACCCCGGCGAGCGCTTCGCGCATGGCGTCGGCCGCCGGCTGCATCAGGGCCGAATGGAACGGCGCGGACACGGGCAGCATCAGCGCGCGCTTGGCGCCCTTTTCGGTGCAGAGCCGCGCGGCATGCTCGACCGCCGGCTTCGCGCCGGAGATGACGAGCTGGCCGCCGCCATTGTCGTTGGCGATCTGGCAGACAGAGCCTTTTCCCGCCTCGGCGCAGGCGGCCTCGACGTCTTCCTGCTCCAGCCCGATGATCGCCGCCATCGCGCCCTCGCCCACCGGCACGGCGGCCTGCATGGCGTTGCCGCGTATGCGCAGGAGCCGCGCGGTGTCGGCGATCGTGAAGGTGCCGGCGGCGGCGAGCGCCGAATATTCGCCGAGCGAATGGCCCGCGACATAGGCGACCTTGTCCTTGAGGACGAGGCCGCGCGCCTCCAGCACCCGGATGGCGGCGAGCGACACCGCCATCAGCGCCGGCTGGGCGTTGGCGGTGAGCGTCAGCTCGTCCTCGGGACCTTCCCACATCAGCCGCGACAGCCTTTGCGCCAGCGCCTCGTCGACCTCGTCGAACACGGCGCGCGCTTCCGGATAGGCGTCGGCCAGGTCCTTGCCCATGCCGACGGCCTGGCTGCCCTGTCCGGGAAAGGTGAAGGCGACCGACATGATCCGCTCCGTTGTCGTTCCTTTTCCTTGCGTTTGGCGCAAGGACAGGATGAGGTCAAGGGCGGACTTCAGGCGCAAAGTCCGGCAGGAATTGGGCCGCCGCCGGCGTTTTTGCGGCGGCGGACCATTGCCAAACCGGCCGAACCGTGATTAGACGCCGCCATCTGCCGGTCCCAGCCGGGGGCTGAACGGAGGGCGCGCCGCTTTTCGCGAGGAAAGCGGCGTTCGCGAAGGCAAATGCACTTCCGCCTCCCGTGTCTCCGCTCTCGACCGTCTCGTCATTGCTCCTTTCTTCGCCCGCTCTCCGCGGGACAAGAGAAGTTGCAGAGGCTCTAGCCGCCGGGACCGACAGCGCGTGAAACGAAGAAAGGCAAGACCAGACATGGCTCTGTACGAACACGTGTTCCTTGCCCGGCAGGACCTCTCGTCGCAGCAGGTCGAAGCCCTTGTCGAACAGTACAAGGGTGTGATCGAGGCGAATGGCGGCTCCGTCGGCCGGGTGGAGAACTGGGGACTGAAGTCCCTCACCTACCGCATCAACAAGAACCGCAAGGCGCACTACATGCTGATGGACCTGACGGCTCCGGCCGCGGCGATCCAGGAGATGGAGCGCCAGCAGGGTCTTTCGGAAGACATCCTGCGCTTCATGACCGTGCGCGTCGAGAAGCACGAGGAAGGTGCTTCGGCCATGATGCAGAAGCGCGACGACCGCGAGCGCGAAGGCCGCTTCGGCGACCGCCCGCGCTTCGGCGACCGCGAGCGTGGAGACCGCGGCGACAGGGGTGGCGATCGCGGCGACCGTGGCCCGCGCCGTCCGCGCGAACAGGCTGAAGGAGCAGAATGATGGTCGACATCAACCAGATCCCGACCCGGCGCCCGTTCCACCGCCGCCGCAAGACCTGCCCGTTCTCCGGCGCCAACGCGCCCAGGATCGACTACAAGGACGTGCGGCTGCTCCAGCGCTACATTTCCGAGCGCGGCAAGATCGTGCCCTCGCGCATCACCGCCGTCAGCCAGAAGAAGCAGCGCGAGCTCGCCAAGGCGATCAAGCGCGCCCGCTTCCTCGGCCTGCTGCCCTATGTGGTGAAGTAAGACAATCCGAACGGGCGGCCCTGCTTCATCGCGCAGGGCCGCCCTTCCCCGCCTTCCGCGTTCGGCGCGGGGCGGAAAAGACGAAATCCGAGTTGGGCCACGGCCCTAACTGCCGCAACGGGCAGGACAGCGACACCGGGTCGACAGGCCCCTGCTTTCCAGCCCGTCTTCAATTCTGAACGGCCTTTCGAACGGCCGCATGGAGACGAAAATGGACGTCATTCTCCTCGAACGCATCGCCCGCCTCGGGCAGATCGGCGACACCGTCAAGGTCAAGGACGGCTTCGCCCGCAACTACCTGCTGCCGCAGGGCAAGGCGCTACGCGCCAACGAAGCCAACCGCAAGAAGTTCGAGGGCCAGCGCGCCCAGCTCGAAGCCCGCAACCTCGAGCGCAAGAGCGAAGCCGGGAAGGTGGCCGAGAAGCTCGACGGCCAGTCCTTCGTGATCGTGCGCTCGGCCGGCGAGACCGGCCAGCTCTACGGCTCGGTCTCGAGCCGCGACATCGCCGAGCTGGTGACGGCGGAAGGCTTCTCGGTCAACCGCAACCAGATCGAGCTCAACCACCCGATCAAGACCATCGGCCTGACCAACGTGGCGATCGCGCTGCACCCGGAGGTCGAGGTGACCATCACGCTGAACATCGCCCGCACCGCCGAGGAAGCCGAGCGCCAGGCCGCCGGCGAGAAGCTCGATTCGGCCGAGGCGATCTACGGCGACGACATCAACGAGAACGCCCGCCCGGACGCCTTCTTCGACCCGGAAGCGGACGGCTTCGAAGACGAGGAATAAGCCTCGCGCACTGCGCATCCCGAAACGCCCGGCCGCTCGGCCGGGCGTTTTTCTTTGGCATAATTGGTGAGGCGCGCCGGGGCTTTACCTCGGAAAGAAGATGCGACAGACTTCCGCACGGCATGCGAGAGGGAGAGCATGCGCGGACGAATGCGATGAACAAGCTCTTGCAAGGGGTTGTCGAACGTCTGGTACGCACCGGCAGCCTGACGATCACCTATCCCGACGGCTCGGCCCACATCTTCGGCGACGGAACCGGCGAGCCGGTCGGCATCATCCTGCGCACCCACGCCGCCGAAGCCGCCATCATGCTCAATCCATGGCTCGGCGTGCCGGAAGCCTATATGGACGGCCAGCTCGACATCGTCGAGGGCGACGTGCTGACGCTGCTCCGGCTGGCCTACGCCAATATCGAGGCCGGCGCGGACGTGCCGGCATGGACCAAGGTGTTCGACAATCTGCGCATCGGCCTGCGGCGCCTGCACCAGATCAACACCGCCGGCCGGGCCAAGCGCAACGTCCAGCGCCACTACAACCTTTCCGGCGATCTCTACCGGCTCTTCCTCGATAGCGACATGCAGTATTCATGCGCCTGGTTCGAGCGGCCGGACATGACGCTGGAAGAGGCGCAACTGGCCAAGAAGCGGCACATCGCGGCCAAGCTCGCCGTCGAGCCCGGGCAGAGCGTGCTCGACATCGGCTGCGGCTGGGGCGGGCTCGGCCTCTATCTCGGCCGCACGCTCGACGCCCGGGTGCTGGGGGTGACGCTTTCCGACGAGCAGCACGCGGTGGCGGTGGAGCGCGCCCGCAAGCAGGGGCTGGACGGCCGGGTCCGCTTCGAGATCACCGACTATCGCGACATCGAGGAGACGTTCGACCGCATCGTCTCGGTCGGCATGTTCGAGCATGTCGGCATCAACCACTACCACACCTATTTCGAGCAGGCGGCCAGGCTGCTGAAGCGCGACGGGGTGATGGTGCTTCACTCCATCGGCCGTTCCGGCCCGCCGGCGGCCACCGACACCTTCATCCGCAAATACATCTTCCCCGGCGGCTACATCCCCGCCCTTTCGGAAGTTCTGCCGCATATCGAGCGCGCCGGCCTCGTCGTCACCGACATCGAAATCCTGCGGCTGCACTATGCCGAGACGCTGCGCCACTGGCGCGAGCGCTTCATGGCCAACCGCGAAAAGGCGGTCGAGATCTACGACGAGCGCTTCGCGCGGATGTGGGAATTCTACCTCGCCGGCTCGGAAGCCGCGTTCCGCTGGCAGGACATGATGGTGATGCAGATCCAGCTCGCCAAGCGCAACGACACCCTGCCGCTGACCCGCGGCTACATCGCCGACAACGAGAAGGCGCTGGCCAAACTGGATAAGGAGCCGGGGACCGGCAAAGGGAAAGCCGGGACCGGCGCGCCGGCGAAGACGTCCTGACCGGGCCTCCCGCCCTTGCCGGCTCCGCGAAGCTGCCCGAAAAGGAGACACTTTCCTCGAACCTCGGACCCCACGCATGACGTTCCCCGTCTACATCGCCGCCGCCCTTGCCGAGATCGCCGGCTGCTTCTCGTTCTGGGCGTGGTGGCGGCTGGAGAAGTCGCCGCTGTGGCTGGTTCCCGGGATGGCGAGCCTTGCCGCCTTCGCCTGGCTGCTGACCTTGGCGGAGAGCGACGCGGCGGGACGCGCCTACGCCGCCTATGGCGGCGTCTATATCTGCGCCTCGCTCGCCTGGCTATGGGCGGCGGAAGGCGTGCGGCCGGACCGCTTCGACATTCTGGGCGCGGCCGTCTGCCTCTCCGGCGCGGCCGTCATCCTGTTCGGCCCGCGCACGGCGTGAAAGGAATATATTCTTGCGACACCCGGCACACCGGCATAGGATCAATCAAGTCAATCGCGATTCTCCGGCCTTTTTCCACACCTGTGGACAAAGGGGATTATGTGTGAATCCGTCGCTGCCGGGCGGGATGGGCCGATTGGGCGATTGACCCGCCCGCGGATGCGTCTTCTACCGGGCAAGGCAAGGAAACGGGACGAATCATGGCTGACGCAATCCGCAAGCTCGGCGCGGCCGAGGCGCCGCTCTATCGCGAGGCGCCCAACAACGTCGAGGCCGAGCAGGCGCTGCTGGGCGCGATCCTGGTCAACAACGACGCCTTCTACCGCGTCTCCGACTTCCTGAAGCCCAATCATTTCTACGAGCCGCTGCACCGCAGGATCTACGAAGTCTCCTCCGAACTGATCCGCATGGGCAAGATGGCCAATCCGGTGACGATCAAGACCTTCCTGCCCGCCGGCGAGAAGGTCGGCGAGATGACGGTCGCGCACTATCTGGCGCGGCTGGCGGCGGAAGCCGTCACCGTCATCAACGCCGCCGATTACGGCCGCGCCATCTACGACCTCGCCACGCGCCGGGCGCTGATCACGGTCGGCGAGGACATGGTCAACATCGCCTACGACGCGCCGGTCGACATGCCGCCCCATGAGCAGATCGAGGACGCCGAGCGGCGGCTGTTCGAACTGGCCGAGACCGGGCGCTACGACGGCGGCTTCGAAAGCTTCAACGATGCGGTCAAGACCGCGATCGACATGGCGAGCGCGGCCTATATGCGCGACGGGCATCTTTCCGGCGTCGCCACCGGGCTGAACGATCTCGACGGGCGCATGGGCGGGCTGCAACCCTCCGACCTGATCATCCTGGCGGGCCGCCCGGGCATGGGCAAGACCTCGCTCGCCACCAACATCGCCTTCAACATCGCCGCCGCCTACGAGCCGGAGCAGCTCGCCGACGGCGGTTTCAAGGCCAAGAACGGCGGCGTCATCGGCTTCTTCTCGCTCGAGATGTCGGCCGAGCAGCTCGCGACCCGCATCATCTCGGAGCAGGCGGAGGTGCCGTCGTCCAAGATCCGCCGCGGCGACATGACGGAGGCCGATTTCGAGAAGCTGGTCGTCTGCACCCAGGAATTGCAGAAGATCCCGCTGTTCATCGATTCGACCGGCGGCATCTCCATCGCCCAGCTCGCCGCGCGCGCCCGGCGGCTGAAGCGGCAGCGCGGGCTCGACGTTCTGGTCATCGACTATATCCAGCTCATGCAGGGCACCAGCGCCCGCGCGGCGCAGAACCGCGTCCAGGAGATCACCGAGATCACCACCGGCCTGAAGGCGCTGGCCAAGGAGCTCGGCGTGCCGATCATCGCGCTGTCGCAGCTCTCGCGCCAGGTCGAGAGCCGCGACGACAAGCGGCCGCAGCTTTCCGACCTGCGCGAATCCGGCTCGATCGAGCAGGACGCCGACGTGGTGCTGTTCGTCTACCGCGATGAATACTATCTCCAGAACAAGGAGCCCGAGGAAGGCACGCCGGAATATGAGGACTGGCGCCAGAAGTTCGAGCGCGTGAAGGGCAAGGCCGAAATCATCATCGCCAAGCAGCGCCACGGCCCCACCGGCACGGTCGAGCTCGCCTTCGAGGGCCAGTACACGCGCTTCTCGGACCTCGCCGACGAGAGCCGTCTGCCGGAGCGTTTCGAATAGAATGAGCCAGTGGCATCCCCTTTCCCCCGACGCCGCTCATGACGGCGTCGACCCGCGCATCGCCGGCGGCCGGCTAACCGTCGATCTCGACGCGCTCGTCGCGAACTACCGGCTGCTCCAGCGCCGGGCGGCACCGGCGCGCGCCGCCGGCGTGGTCAAGGCCGACGCCTACGGGCTGGGCGCGGCCCGCGTCGGCAGGGCGCTGTGGAACGCCGGCTGCCGCACCTTCTTCGTCGCCCTGCCGCAGGAGGGCATCGAGCTGCGCGTGGCCCTTCCCGAAGCCGAGATTTTTGTCTTGAACGGCACGTTCGGTCCCGAAGCTGCGCCCGCCTTCGCCGCCCACCGGCTGATGCCGGTCATCGGCTCGCAGGCCGACATCTCGACATGGGAGGCGTTCGGCTGGGACGACGGCGACAGCCCCCGCCCCTGCGCCATCCATATCGACACCGGCATGAACCGGCTCGGCCTGACGCCGGAGGAGGCGGTGGCCTTTCGCGCCGACAACGCGCTGACGCGGGCGTTGAGCCCGCGCCTCGTCATGAGCCATCTCGCCTGCGGCGACGACGCCGGCCATCCGCTGAACCGGCGGCAACTCGAATCCTTTCAGGCGGTTGCCGCCGCTTTCGCGGGCATCGATTCAAGCCTTTCAAATTCCGCTGGAATCTTCCTCGGACCGGAATTCCGCTTCGACCTCGTGCGGCCGGGCATCGCGCTCTATGGCGGCCAGCCCTCCAACGGCGGCGACAACCCGATGCGCGCCGTCGCGACGCTGGAGGCGCGGGTGGTGCAGGTGCGCCACGGCAGGGCCGGCGAGACCGCGAGCTATGGCGGCCATGGCAGGCTTGACCGCGACACGGCCATCGCCGTCGTCTCGACCGGCTATGCCGACGGCTATCACCGCGCCTCGTCCTTCGCCGGCGTGCCGCTGCGCGACGCGGTGGCCGGCGGCGGCCACGGCTTCGTCCACGGCCGCCGCGTGCCGGTGCTCGGGCGCGTGACCATGGACCTGACCCTGTTCGACGTCACCGATCTCGGCCCGGAGGCCGTCGCCGTCGGCGACTGGATCGAGCTGTTCGGCGAGAACATCCCCGTCGACGAGGCGGCAAGCGCGGCCGGCACCATTTCCTACGAGATGCTGACCTCGCTCGGCCGGCGCTATCACCGCCGCTATGTGGGCGGCGATGGCTAAGGCCCGCACTACGTTCGTCTGCCAGAACTGCGGCACCGTCCACACCCGCTGGGCCGGCAAGTGCGACGGCTGCGGCGAGTGGAACACGCTGGTCGAGGAAGGCACCAGTTCCGGCGGCATCGGCGGCGGGCCGGCTGGCCTGCGTTCCGCGCGCAAGGGCCGGGCGGTGGCGCTGACCACGCTGTCGGGCGAGATCGAGGAGGCGCCGCGCATCGTCTCCGGCATCGCCGAGCTCGACCGCGCCACCGGCGGCGGCTTCGTGCGCGGCTCGGCCCTTCTGGTCGGCGGCGACCCCGGCATCGGCAAGTCGACGCTTCTGACGCAGGCCGCGGCCGCGCTCGCCTCCAAGGGCCATCGCGTCGTCTATGTCTCGGGCGAGGAGGCGGTGGCGCAGATTCGCCTGCGCGCCCAGCGGCTCGGCGCAGACAAGGCTCCTGTCGAACTGGCGGCCGAGACCAATGTCGAGGACATCCTGGCGACCATCGCCGACGGCAGGCGGCCGGACCTCCTGATCCTCGATTCGATCCAGACGCTGTGGACCGACATGGCCGACTCGGCACCCGGAACGGTGACGCAGGTGCGCGCCTGCGCGCAGGCCATGATCCGCCATGCCAAGTCGACCGGCACGGCCGTGGTGCTCGTCGGCCACGTCACCAAGGAAGGCCAGATCGCCGGCCCGCGCGTGGTCGAGCACATGGTCGACGGCGTGCTCTATTTCGAGGGCGAGGGCGGCCACCACTACCGCATCCTGCGCACGGTCAAGAACCGCTTCGGCCCGACCGACGAGATCGGCGTGTTCGAGATGTCGGACCGCGGCCTGCGCGAGGTGCCGAACCCGTCGGAGCTGTTTTTGGGCGAGCGCAGCGCCGCAGCGCCGGGTGCGGCGGTCTTCGCCGGCATCGAGGGGACGCGGCCGGTTCTGGTCGAGATCCAGGCGCTGGTCGCCCCCTCCCCGCCCGGCTCGCCGCGCCGGGCCGTGGTCGGCTGGGACAATGCCCGGCTGTCGATGGTTCTGGCGGTGCTGGAGGCCCATTGCGGCGTGCGCTTCTCGCAGCACGACGTTTATCTCAACGTCGCCGGCGGCTACCGGATCAACGAGCCCGCAGCCGACCTCGCGGTGGCGGCGGCGCTGGTTTCGTCGCTGACCGGCCTTGCCCTTCCGGTCGATTGCGTCTATTTCGGCGAAATCAGTCTCTCGGGTGCGATCAGACCCGTCGCGCATGCCCAGCAGCGCCTCAAGGAGGCGGAAAAGCTGGGCTTTTCGCAGGCGGTGATGCCGGTATCCGGTGATGACAAGGGCGGCAGGAAGGCTGCGCGGGCGTTTCAGCCGGCCACGCTTTCGGATTTGGTCGCCCGCATCGCCGGATCGCGGGCACGCGACGCGGAAGACTGACGCGACCAAGGCGGCAAGCGGCTCACCGCTGCCATGATGGAGTTGAGCCTTTATGCCCATCACCCTGCTTGACGGCGTTCTCGTCGGCTTCGCTCTCGTCTCGGCGGTTCTGGCCATGGTGCGCGGCTTCTCGCGCGAGGTGCTGTCGATCGCCTCGTGGGTGGCGGCGGCCGCGGCGGCCTATTTCTTCCATCCCGCTGTATTGCCCTATGTGAAGCCCTATATAGACAACGACAAGGTGCAGCTCGCGGCGGCGGCGGCGATCGTCTTCTTCATCGCGCTGATCCTGGTCACGGTCATCACGATGAAGATCGCGGACTTCATCATCGACAGCCGCATCGGCGCGCTCGACCGGACGCTGGGCTTCCTCTACGGCGCGGCGCGCGGCGTCCTCGTCGTCGCGGTCGGCCTGTTGTTCTTCTCGTGGCTGGTCGGCGACAAGCCGCCGGCATGGATTTCCGAGGCGAAGTCGCTGCCGCTGCTCGAAGGCGTGGGCGACTGGCTCGAAGGGCTGCTGCCCGACGACCCGGAGAACTCGATCTTCGACCGTCTGAAGCAGGCGGACGACGCGGGCGCGCAGCCCGAGAACTGACCGGCGCGGCCGATCCGGACGCCGGGAACCGAGAACCAGGCAAGAGGCGTGAGCCAGATGGCAGACGCAGACGATACCCCGTTTTCCGGCCAGTCCGACGATCGTTTCCACGACGAATGCGGCGTGTTCGGCATTTTCGGCCGCCAGGATGCGGCGGCCATCGTCACGCTCGGCCTGCACGCGCTCCAGCATCGCGGCCAGGAAGCGGCCGGCATCGTCTCCTTCGACGGCCGGCAGTTCCACATCGAGCGCCATGTCGGGCTGATCGGCGACACCTTCACCAAGCAGTCGGTGCTCGACCGCCTGCCCGGCCACCGCGCCATCGGCCACACCCGCTACGCGACCACCGGCGGCGCCGGCCTGCGCAACATCCAGCCCTTCTTCGCCGAGCTGGCCGAAGGCGGCTTCGCCGTCGCCCACAACGGCAACCTGACCAACGCCATGACCGTGCAGCGCACGTTGCAAAAGCAGGGCTCGATCTTCTCCTCCACCTCCGACACCGAGACGATCCTGCACCTCGTCGCCACGAGCAAGGAGCGCGACCTGAACGCCCGCTTCATCGACGCGGTGCGGCAGATCGAGGGCGCGTTCTCGCTGGTGGCGCTGACGGCGAAGAAGATGATCGGCTGCCGCGATCCGCTCGGCATCCGGCCTCTGGTGCTCGGCGATCTGGACGGCGCGTGGATCCTCGCCTCGGAAACCTGCGCCCTCGACATCATCGGCGCGCGCTTCGTGCGCGACATCAAGCCGGGCGAGATGGTGGTCGTCACCTCGAAGGGCATCGAGAGCATCTTCCCGTTCGAGCCGCAGAAGCCGCGCTTCTGCATCTTCGAATATGTCTATTTCGCGCGGCCGGATTCGACGCTCGAGGGCCGCAACGTCTACACCGTGCGCAAGAACATCGGCATCGAGCTGGCGCGCGAGAGCCCGGTCGATGCCGACATGGTGGTGCCGGTGCCCGATTCCGGCACGCCGGCGGCGATCGGCTTCGCGCAGGAAGCCGGCATTCCCTTCGAGCTCGGCATCATCCGCAACCACTATGTCGGCCGCACCTTCATCTCGCCGGGCGATTCGATCCGCCACATGGGCGTCAAGCTGAAGCACAACGCCAACCGCAAGATGATCGAGGGCAAGCGGGTGGTGCTGGTCGACGATTCCATCGTGCGCGGCACCACCAGCCAGAAGATCGTGCAACTGGTGCGCGACGCCGGCGCGAGGGAGGTGCATATGCGCATCGCCTCGCCGCCGACGATGTCGCCCTGCTTCTACGGCGTCGACACGCCTGAAAAATCGAAGCTGCTCGCCTCGCGGATGTCGGTCGCGGAGATGGCCGAGTTCATCCGCGTCGATTCGCTCGGTTTCCTGTCGATCGAGGGACTTTACCGGGCGGTGGGCGAAGCGGCCCGCAACGACGAGGCGCCGCAATTCTGCGACGCCTGCTTCACCGGGCAATATCCCACCCGGCTCACCGACCACGAGGGCGCGAGCAACGTCCGGACGCTGTCGCTGCTGGCCAGTGGCCAGTAGGGCGGCCAGTAATCAGGGCGAGACCAGCTTGAGGCCGACGATGCCGGCGGCGATCATGCCGATGCAGAGAAGCCTGAGCACGTCGGCCGATTCCGAAAACAGCACGATGCCGAGGATGGCGGTGCCGACGGTGCCGATGCCGGTCCAGATCGCATAGGCCGTGCCGAGCGGCAGCGACCGCAGCGCAAGACCGAGCAGGAACAGGCTGACCGCCATGGCGGCGACGGTGGCGAGGCTGGGGCCCAGCCGGGTGAAGCCGTGGGTGTATTTGAGACCCACGGCCCAGCCGATCTCGAACACGCCGGCAAAGAACAGATAAATCCAGGGCATGACCCTTCTCCTTCACATGAGGAGATGGGGTCGTCCCCATCGACTGGCTGCGGTCCGCCGGGCGCGGGCCGGCCGGGTCGTCCCGGCTGCGTCGATATGGGACCGGCGGCGCGAACGGTCAAGGGTTTCCCTTCGTCGCGCATTGGGCTAATCCGACCCTCGAGGCCGGCCGCGCAGGGACCGGCATCGCGACACCAGCCAGGAGCCGTCATGTCCGATATGCCCGATCTTTCCGGCCGCGTGGCCCTCGTCACCGGCGCGTCGCGCGGCATCGGCTATTTCCTGGCCAGGGAACTGGCGGCCGCAGGCGCGCATGTCGTCGCCGTCGCCCGCACCGTCGGCGGGCTGGAGGAGCTGGACGACGAAATCCGCGCGGGCGGCGGGCAGGCGACGCTGGTGCCGCTCGACCTGACCGACATGGCCGGCATCGACCGGCTCGGCGGCGCCATCCACGAGCGCTGGGGCAAGCTCGACGTGCTGGTCGCCAACGCCGCCATCCTCGGCGTCATCGCGCCCCTCGGCCATGTCGAGGCCAAGGTGTTCGAGAAGGTGATGGCCGTCAACGTCACCGCGACCTGGCGGATGATCCGCGCCGTCGACCCGCTGCTCAGGCTGTCGGATGCCGGCCGCGCGATTCTCATGTCCTCGGCGGCGGCGCATTCGGCGCGCGCCTATTGGGGGCCTTATGCCGCGTCGAAGGCGGCAGTCGAGGCGCTCTGCCGCTCCTGGGCCGACGAGACCAGGAACACCAGGCTGCGCGTCAACTGCGTCAATCCCGGCGCGACGCGCACCGCCATGCGCGCCCAGGCGATGCCCGGCGAGAACCCGCAGACGCTGCCCCACCCGTCCGAGATCGCCCGCAAGATCGTGCCGCTGGCCAGCCCGTCGCTCGACGAGACCGGGGCGATCTTCGAGGCACGCGAGGAAAGGTTCGTCCGCTACCGCATGCCGGAATGACGCCTCGCCGGCAAGACCGGGCGCAAGCGCGGCTATCGACCCGGCTTGCGCGGCGTGCTAGACAGGACCATATGAGTGACCGCCCTCGTTCGCACGGGATATGGATCATGACCTTTGGGTTCCGCTCGGCCGCCACCGGCCTTGTCCTCGCCGCCGCCGCTTTCGTGGGGACTCCGGCCCTTGCCGACGCCTTCAGCTCGCAGAACTTTTCCGGCGGCACGACCACGCTCGAACAACTGCCGGGCGTCAATCTCGACATCGCGCCGGGCTATGGCGACGGCCTCGGCAATTGCGCCGAGGACGAGATGCCGTCCTTCTCGGCGCGCAGCCTGACGCCGCAGAAGACGACCACCTGCCGCTTCGGCAATTTCTCGATCACCTCGAGCAATACCAAACCGGATTCGCAGCAGCTCTACGATACCACCTATGGCGGCAACCCTCCGCCCTGGGTGCCGAGCTGGAGGCCGTGAACGCCTCTTCCGCCCGGTCGAAAGGCCGGGCGTTTTCGTTGGTGACGCGGACATGGAGCCCTATTGCTGGGCCTTCTATTGCTGGGCCTTGGCCGTCTCGCGCGCGTGGCGGCGGTGATAGGCAATGGCGCTGAACGGCAGGAAGAGCAGGCACAGGATCGCCGTCGCGGCCAGGGCGTGCCAGGTGTAGCTGGCCAGAAGCGCGACATAGAGCACGATGCCGAGCATCATCGGCATCACCATGTCGCGGCGAACCCGCAGCCCGCTCTTGCCGGAATAGACAGGAACCTGGCTGACCATCAGGAAGGCGATCAGCACGGTGAAGGCGCTGGCCCAGAAGGCGAAGGGCGCGCTGAGCGGCACGCCGAGAAAGCCGAGATAGACCGGCAGCAGCACCAGCAACGCGCCCGCCGGCGCCGGCACGCCGACGAAATAGTCGGCGGTCCATGCCGGGGCGTCCTCGTCCTCCAGCATCACGTTGAAGCGCGCCAGCCGCAGGCAGCAGGCGATGGCGAACAACAGGCCGGCGATCCAGCCGAACGCGCCCGCCCTGTCGAGCAGGTACGCATAGAGGACCAGCGCCGGCGCGACGCCGAAATTGACGATGTCGGCCAGCGAATCCATCTGCGCCCCGAACTTGGAGGCGCCTTGCAGCAGGCGGGCGATGCGGCCGTCGACGGCGTCGAGCAGCGCGGCGATCAGCACCATGGCAACCGCCAGCTCGAAGCGGTGCTCGAACGCCAGCCGGATGCCCGTCAGCCCGGCGCAGACGGCGAGCACGGTGATGAGGTTGGGCACCACCATGCGCATGGGGATCTCGCGCAGGCGGGCGGCGCGGCGCGCCTTCTCGGCTTTCGGGGGCGCGTCCTTCGCCATCGGCCTCAGGAAACCCGGACCAGCGGCGAGGCCGCGTCGACGCCGTATTCGGCCAGCACGGTTTCGCCGGCGACCGCCGTCTGGCCGACGGCGACCTTCACGGCCGCGCCCTTCGGCAGATAGACGTCGACGCGCGAGCCGAAGCGGATCAGGCCGAAGCGCTCGCCGGCGGCGAGATCGGCACCGGTCTCGGTCCAGCACAGAATGCGCCGCGCGACGAGGCCGGCGACCTGGACCACGCCCATGCGGCCGTTCGGGCTCTCGATGACGAGGCCGTTGCGCTCGTTCTCGGTGCTCGCCTTGTCGAGCTCGGCATTCAGGAACTTGCCGGGGCGATGCTCGACCACGGAAACGCGGCCGCGCGCCGGCGCCCGGTTCACATGGCAGGAGAACACGTTCATGAACACGCAGACGCGCGTCATCTCCTCGGCGCCGAGCCCGAGCTCGCGCGGGGCCACCGCCGGGCCGACCGACGAGACGACGCCGTCGGCGGGGCTGATGACCAGCCTGTCGTCGATCGGGGTGACGCGCTCGGGATCGCGGAAGAAATAGGCGCACCAGGCGGTCAGGATCAGCCCGATCCAGAACAGGTGGGTCGAGAACAGCCCGAGCACGATGGTGGCGCCGGCGAAGGCGGCGATGAACGGCCAGCCCTCGCGGTGGATCGGCACCAGTGTATTGCGGATCGTATCGACAAGGCTCATGCGGCACCGCGCTCCCGCGTTTTCGAAGCCCGCCTGATACCGCATCGCCGGTTGGGCCGCAACGCGCGATTGGACGCGCCGGAGGCGGACCTCCAGACGGACCCCCACGCGGGCCGCCGCGACGGCAAGCGAAAGGAGGGCGACGTTAAACCCCTTGTTACGGTTGGCATGCTAGTGCCGGTGGACAGGAGAGAACCGATGAGTTCACAATTCGTCATCGCAATGCTCAACCCGACCATCGGGCTGCTGTTCGCCTCGGCGTTCTTCCTGCTGTGGATGAACCAGCGCGGCCAGAACTACATCCTGATGATCGCGGCAAGCTACGTGATGTCGTCGCTCGGGTTCCTGATCCAGGATGTCGGCCCCGATTTCGCCAACGAATTCGAGCGCATACCGGCAAACATCTGCTATCTGCTCACCGGCTATCTGCTGATCGGCGGGGTGCTGAAGCGCTACGAGCTGCGCGTCCCCCACCTGTTGATGTCGGGCCTCGTCGCGATCGGCGCGGTGGGATTGTACTGGTTCATGCTCGTGCAGCCCAACCTGACGGCGCGCGTGTTCATGGTCAATTTCCTGCTGGGATGGTTCTCGCTGATCGGCGCCGTCAGGCTCTACACGATCGAGAAGCGGCACTTCGTCGACGTCCTGCTGTTCGGCGTGACGGTCATGTGCGCGCTCAACTTCTTCGTGCGGCCGGCCTCGATCATGTTTCTCAACGGCTTCAACGATTTCCACATCTTCCAGCAATCGTTCTACTGGACCACTGTGCAGTTTACGCAGGTGATGATCTCGGTGCTGTTCGCGCTGACGCTGATGGTGGCCATCGCGGTAGACCTGATCGCCAAGCTCCGGCACGAGGCGAACACGGACAAGCTGTCCGGCCTGCTCAACCGGCGCGGCTTCGAGGAGGAAGCCGCCGGAGCGCTGAAGGGCGGCAGGGCGCAGGGGCGCGCCACCTGCCTGATGATCGCCGACCTCGACCACTTCAAGACGATCAACGACACCTATGGCCACACCGTCGGCGACAGGGTGATCGAGCTTTTCGGCCGGCACATCGCGGCGTCGCTGGAGCCGGGCATGGTCGCCGGGAGAATCGGCGGCGAGGAGTTCGCCATCTTCGTTCCCGATGCCGAGCTCGGCGCGGCGCGGCGCTTCGCCGAAACGCTGCGGGCGCGGCTGGGCGACCGCACCGCCGGCAAGCTGCCGCCGTCGCTCAAACCGACGACCAGCATCGGCCTGTGCCTGTCCGGCCCGGGAACCGAGCTCTACGACCTGATGCGCAAGGCCGACGAGGCGCTCTATTACGCCAAGGGCTTCGGCCGCAACCAGGTGCAGGTGTTCACCCCGCGCGAGGCCGGCGCCGGCGCGACGAGGCCGGCGGTCGCGACCATCTAGGGCAGCGGGGCCGAGGGCCTATTCGCCGGCCGGTTCCATGCCGGCGGGGGTGCGGCGCTCGACGATGCCGAACTCGTCCTCCTCGCGCACCCGCCGCAGCCTCTCCTCGGCTTCCGTCGCCTCGCGCTGGCGCGCCCACATCTCGGCATAGAGCCCGCGCCGCGCCAGCAGCTCGGCGTGGCGGCCGCGCTCGGCGATGCGCCCGTCCTGGAGCACGATGATCTCGTCGGCGGAGATGACCGTCGACAGGCGGTGGGCGATGACCAGCGTGGTGCGGCCCCGGCTGACGAGATCGAGCGCGGCCTGGATCTCCTGCTCGGTGCGGGTGTCGAGCGCCGAGGTCGCCTCGTCCAGCATCAGGATCGGCGGGGCCTTGAGGATGGTGCGGGCGATGGCGACGCGCTGCTTCTCGCCGCCGGACAGCTTCAGCCCGCGCTCGCCGACCATGGTGTCGTAGCCGTCCGGCAGGCGGGCGATGAAATCGCCGATCTGGGCGAGATCGGCGGCGCGCTCCACATCCTCGACGCTGGCGTCGGGCCGGCCGTAGCGGATGTTGTAGCGGATGGTGTCGTTGAAAAGCACGGTGTCCTGCGGCACCATGCCGATCGCCGTGCGCAGGCTTTCCTGCGTCACGTCGCGAACGTCCTGCCCGTCGATGCGGATCGCGCCGGACTGGATCTCGTAGAAGCGGAACAGGAGCCGCGAGATGGTCGACTTGCCCGCGCCCGACGGACCGACGATGGCGACCGTCTTGCCGGCCGGCACCTCGAACGAGACGCCTTTCAGGATCGGCCGCGCCGGGTCGTAGGCGAAATGGACGTCCTCGAACGTCACCCTGCCCTCGCCGACGACGAGCGGCGCGGCGTCCGGCTTGTCGACCACCTCGGCCTTGACGTCGAGCAGGTCGAACATCTGCTCGATGTCGGTCAGCGCCTGCCTGATCTCGCGATAGATGAAGCCGATGAAGTTCAGCGGCACGGAAAGCTGCATCAGCATGGCGTTGACGAAGACGAAGTCGCCGATGGTGTGGGTGCCGCGCGTCACCTCCCACGCCGACAGCGCCATGACGGCGGCCATGCCGACGCCGAAGATCACACCCTGCCCGAAGTTCAGCCAGCCGAGCGAGGTCCAGGTGCGGGTGGCGGCGTCCTCGTAGCGCGCCATCGAGCGGTCGTAGCGCGCGGCCTCCATCTTCTCGTTGCCGAAATATTTCACCGTCTCGTAGTTGAGCAGCGAATCGACCGCCTTGGTGTTGGCGTCGGTGTCGCTGTCGTTCATGTCGCGGCGGATGGCGATGCGCCAGTCGCTCGCCCACACCGTGAACCAGGTGTAGAGCCAGACCGTGGCGGCGATGACGGCGACATAGACCCAGCCATAGGCGACCCAGAAGATCACCGCCATCAGCGCGAATTCGAGCACGGTCGGCAGCGTGTTCAGGATGGTGAAGCGGACGATGGTCTCGATGCCCTTAACCCCGCGCTCGATGACGCGCGACAGGCCGCCGGTGCGCCGCTCGAGGTGAAAGCGCAGCGACAGCGCATGCAGGTGGACGAAGGTGCGGTAGCCGAGCTGGCGCACAGCATGCTGGCCGACACGCGCGAACAGCGCGTCGCGCAACTGGTTGAAGGCAAGCTGGACCACGCGCACCGCGTTGTAGGCCAGGACGAGCATCACCGGCGCGGCGAGGACGGCCGGGACGTAGGCCGGCGCAGCCAGCTCGCCGGTCAGCGCGTCGGTCGCCCATTTGAAGAAATAGGGCACCGTCACCAGCACCAGCTTGGCCAGCACAAGGAAGACGCTCGCCCAGACGACGCGCCATTTGAGGTCGGCGCGGTCGGCCGGCCACATATAGGGCCACAGATTGGCCAGCGTTCTCATGGTCGAGCCGGAATCGGCGGAAACGGTCTTTTGCGACAAGGCGGGCATCCTGGAAGGTGAAATCAGCCGCGAGGCCCGGCGGGCGGCGGCGCACAGCAGGCATCGAGAAGGTGATCGACGGCGTCGGCGAGCGCGGCCAGCGCCTCGCGGTCGACCTCGTAGCGCGAGCGGGGGCGGCCCGGCGTCAGGCGGACCAGGCCGGCCTCGACCAGCACCTTCAGGTGCTGGGAAACGGTGGACTGGGCGAGATCGAGCCGCGCGACGACATCCTTGCAGCAACAGGCGTCGACGCCGGCGAGATGCTGGAGGATCTCGATCCGGGCGGGATGGGCGAGCGCGGCCAGCCTTTCGGCCAGCGCGGCGCGGTCGCCGCGTGCGTGCCTTGCGGGAATCATGTCCTGCTGGGTGTTCATCGTTTATCGGCGATATACGATGAACGGGCCGAAGGCAAGCGGCCGGCAGGCCCGTTCATCGCAACTGCCCATATCGGCCGGCTCCACAATCTCGCCGCACCAACGCGGCGGATGCGTCAGTTGCCGGCGGCGTCGCGGTCTTCCGGCTTCACGGCCTGCTCGCCGATGGCGTCGAGATCGGCCTTCTCGCCTTCCGGCGTTTCGTCGGGAACCGAGAAGACCTGCCCGGGCCAGATGCGGTTCGGGTCGCGGATCTGGTCCTGGTTGGCGAGGTAGATTGTCGAATAGCGGATGCCGTGGCCATAGACGCGGCGCGAAATCCGCCACAGCGAATCGCCCCTGCGGATGATGACCGCGCCGTCGACCCTCTGCAACGCGGGCGCCGTCGCCACCTCCTCGGCCGCCTCGGCCGCTTCCGCGCCGGACTGCCCAGCCTCGTCGCCTGCCCCGTCGCCGGCCCCGTCGCCAGCCCCGTCGCCAGCCTTGTCGCCGCCGGTTTCGGCGGCGGCCGGCTGCGGCTCGGGTGCGGCGGGCGCGACCGCGGCGATCGTCTCGCCCGGCTCGCGCTCGAAGGGAACGCCGGCACGTGCGACCACGGAGCCGTCGTCGCCGAGCAGGTCGGCGCGGATCAGATAGTTGCCGACGTCGAGATGGCGCCTGGCCTCGACAAGGAAGCGCCCGCCCTCGGAGGCGACCGCATCGCCGAGCAGCAGGGTGCCGGCATAGACGCGGACGGTGCGGCCGGGATCGGCGCGCCCGGCGACGAAGATGGTGTCGCCCTCGATCTCTACCGCCTCGACCGAGACGGTATGGACGACCGCGGGCTGCGGCGCGGCCGGCGTCTCGGGCGCGGGGTCTTCAGCCGCCTCCGCTTCCGCCTCGACGGCCGGCGAGGCTTCTTCCTCGGCCGGCGCCTGCTCCGGCGCGGCCTGCGCGATTTCGGGCTGCTCCTCGGCGGGCTGCTCTTCGGCCGCGGCCGGTTCCGGCCGCGCTTCGGCGGCGGTTTCCGCAGAGGGCTCCCCCGCCGGCTCCCCGGTTGGTTCTTCGGCCGGCGCGGCTTCGGCCTCGGGCACGGTGATCAGTTGCGCCGGCTGGCCCGGCGCCTCGACCATGGCGAGCACCTGCCCGTCCTTGGCCTCGGGGATCGAGACGATGGCCGTACCTTCCGAAAGGGCCGCCTCGCCCTCTGGCGAGGTCGCCCGCAGCGCCAGCCGGTAGTCGCCGGGCGCAAGCAGCTCGTCGAGAACGACGACGAAGTCGCCGCCGGTTCCGGCTGTCGCCTTGCCGAGCACGGCGTCGCCCGACAGCACCTCGACCAGGGCGTTCGGCCCGGCCTTGCCGGCAACCAGCACGGAGCCGTCCGGCTCGACGCGCAGCAGGTCGAAGACGGGCGGCGCCAGCCGGTCGGTCTTGGGCGTCGTCACCGGATCGGCGGCGGTCTCTTCCTCTGTCGCCTCTGTCGTGGCCTCGGTTGCAGCGGGCGCGGCGTCCGCCGGCTCGTCGGCAGCCTCCGGCGCCTTCTCGTCGCTCCCCGTCTGCGGCGCGCCGGGCAGGCCGGAAATCTCGGCCGGCTTGGGCGCCAGCCACGGATCGAGCATGCCGGTCACATAGGCCGTTCCCGTTGCAGCGCCGATCCCGCCCAACAGGAACAGAACCGCCTTAACCCATCCCGCCATCTGCCTGTTTCCTCAGCCCGATTGCATCAGCCTCTAGCCTGTTTTGCCGGCCTCTACAACAAAAAGCCCTTCTGTCGCTTGACCGGCGGGGTGCCGCATCTTCTCATCCCGGCATGAACCCGATTCGATCCATCTGCGTTTATTGCGGCTCGTCCTCCGGCAAGGGCGAAACCTATGTCGCGGCCGGCCACGCGCTGGGCCGCTCGATGGCGGAAGCCGGCATCCGCCTCGTCTATGGCGGCGGCACCCGGGGCATCATGGGCGCGGTCGCCCGCGGCACGATCGAGGCCGGCGGCAAGGTGACAGGCATCATCCCGCGCTTCCTCATCGACAAGGAGGCGACGAAATCCGGCCTCGGCGCCCTCGACGATGTCGTGGTCGTCGAGGACATGCACACCCGCAAGCACATGATGTTCGAGAAATCGGACGCATTCGTGGCGCTGCCGGGCGGCATCGGCACGCTCGAGGAAGTGGTCGAGATCATGACCTGGGCGCAGCTCGGCCGCCACCACAAGCCGATCGCCTTCGTCAACATAGACGGGTTCTGGAACCCGATGCTGGCGCTTCTCGACCACATGCGCGCCGAAGGCTTCGTCCATACCGGCCATCTGGTGCGGCCGCTGGTGGTCGACACGGCGCAGGCCGTGGTGCCGGCGGTGCTGACGCAGGCGGCGGCCTTCGCCGAAAGCGCGGCCGAGGGCGACGTCCGGGTGATCGACCGGCTCTAACCGCGTTCACGCCTGCCGGCGGAACAGGGCCGACCACGTGTAGAGCGCCAGCGCCAGCCAGATCAGCGCGAACGCGACCATGCGCTCGACCCCGAACGGCTCGCCGAAGACGAACACGGCAATCAGCGCGATCATGGTCGGCGCGATGTATTGCATCAGGCCGATGGTGGAGATGCGCAGCATCTTGGCCCCGAAGCCGTAAAGGATCAGCGGGATGGCGGTGACGGGGCCGGCCAGGAGCAGGAGGCCGGTATCGGCGGGGTTGCCGGCGAGGAAATGCCCCTGCCCGGTCGCCTTCAGCCATACCATGTAGCCAAGGCTCGGCGGCGCCAGGATCAGCACCTCGAGGAAGAAGCCCTGGCTGGGGCCGATCGGCAGCGTCTTGCGGAAATAGCCGTAGGCCGCGAAGGTGAAGGCGAGCACCAGCGACACCCACGGTATGCCGCCGCTCTCGACCGTCAGCACCGCGACGGCGACGACGGCGAGCGCGACGGCGACCATCTGCACCCTGTCGAGCCGCTCGCCCAGGAGCGTCGCGCCGAGCAGCACCGTGACCAGCGGGTTGATGTAGTAGCCGAGCGCCGACTCGACAGCCCGCCCGGCGGCGATGGCCCAGATATAGACGCCCCAGTTGACCGAGATGATCGCCGCCGTCAGCGCCGCCATGGCGAGCATGCGCGGCGAGCGCAGCGCCACCTTGAGGTCGGCGGTGCGGCCGAGCGCCAGAAGCACCGCCCCGGCGATGGGCACCGACCAGGCGGCCCGGTGCGCGACGACCTCGACGGCGGAGATGTGGTCGACGACCTTCATGTAGAGCGGCAGGAGACCCCACAGGAGATAGGCGCCGAGCGCGAACAGGAAGCCGCGCCGCGCCGCCGCGTTGCCGTCGGCGGACGCGGAAGACCCGGACGCGGCGTCCGGGGCCTCGGGCGCGCGCCCGTCCTTGCCTGCCGGCGTTATCTGTTCGCGCATGAGCCTGACCGCTTCCTCTTCCTGGTGCCGCTCGCGCTTTAACCCGGCGCATCGGGGGCGGCCAGCGCAAAATGCCGACGGACCGCGCGGCACGATGCCTATTCGGCCGCCGCCGCGCTCCTTTCGCGGTTCCGCACCAGCTTGAAGACGATCGCGTCCATCAGCGCCTGGAACGAGGCGTCGATGATGTTTTCCGAGACTCCGACCGTCCACCAGCGCGCCCCGGTCGAATCGCGCGATTCGATCAGCACGCGGGTGATGGCCTCGGTGCCGCCGTTCAGGATGCGCACCTTGAAGTCGACCAGCGCCATGTCGGCGATCTCGTGCTGATAGCGGCCGAGGTCCTTGCGCAGCGCGATGTCGAGCGCGTTGACCGGACCGTCGCCCTCGGCGACCGACATGCGCTGCTCGCCGTCGATGGTCAGCTTGACGATCGCCTCCGACACCGTGCGCAGCCTGCCGTTGGCGTCGTGACGGCGCTCGACCATGCAGCGGAAGGAATCGACCTCGACGAAGGCCGGCACCGTGCCCAGCGTGCGCCGGGCGAGCAGCTCGAAGCTGGCGTCCGCGCCCTCGTAGGCGTAGCCTTCGGCCTCGCGCTCCTTGACCAGCGCGATCAGCGTGTCGAGGCGGGGATCTTCCTTCGCCACCGTGATGCCGCGCCGCTTCAGTTCGGCGATGAAGTTCGACTTGCCGCCCTGGTCGGAGACCATGACCCGGCGGCTGTTGCCGACCGCCTCGGGCGGGACGTGCTCGTAGGTCTCGGGCTCCTTCAGCAGCGCCGAGGCATGGATGCCGGCCTTGGTGGCGAAAGCCGAGGCCCCGACGTAAGGAGCCTGCGGTTCGGGCGCGCGGTTGAGCAATTCGTCGAAGGCGTGCGACAACCGCGAGATGCCGGCCAGCCGGTCGCGCGAGATACCGGTGGCGAAACGTGCGGCAAAGGCCGGCTTCAGCATCAGCGTCGGCACGATGGAGACGAGGTTGGCGTTGCCGCAGCGCTCGCCGATGCCGTTCAGCGTACCCTGCACCTGCCTGACGCCGGCCTCGACCGCGGCAAGAGAATTGGCCACCGCCTGGCCGGTGTCGTCATGGGCGTGGATGCCGAGATGGCTGCCGGGAATGCCGGCGGCGATGGCTTCGGCGACGATCTCGCGCACCTCCGACGGCAGCGTGCCGCCATTGGTGTCGCACAGCACGATCCAGCGCGCGCCAGCCTCGTAGGCGGTTCGCGCGCAGGCGAGCGCGTAATCGGGGTTGGCCTTGAAGCCGTCGAAGAAATGCTCGCAATCGACCATCGCCTCCTTGCCGGCTTCGGTCGCCGCGGCGACCGAAGCGGAGATCGATTCGAGGTTCTCCTCATTGGTGCAGCCGAGCGCGACGCGGACGTGATAGTCCCAGCTCTTGGCGACGAAGCAGATGGCGTCGGCAGGGGTCGAGACGAGCGCGGCGAGGCCGGGATCGTTGGAGGCCGAGACGCCGGCGCGCTTGGTCATGCCGAAGGCGGCGAACTTCGCCCGCTCGGTCCGCTTTTCGCGGAAGAAGGCGGTGTCGGTCGGGTTGGCTCCCGGATAGCCGCCCTCGACATAGTCGAAGCCGAACTCGTCGAGCATGCGGGCGATGACGATCTTGTCCTCGACCGAGAAGTCGACGCCCGGCGTCTGCTGGCCGTCTCTCAGAGTCGTATCAAAGAGATAGATACGTTCCTTCGCGCTCATGCCTTCCCCGCGAATTTATCGGTGGCGTAGATCAGCCGGTCGAGGATGCCCGGCTCCGAATAGGCGTGGCCGGCGCCCTCGATCAGGAAGAACTCGGCATCCGGCCACGCCTTGGCCAGTTCCCAGGCGTAGCGCGCCGGGCACGGCATGTCGTAGCGGCCGTGGACGATGACGCCGGGAATGCCCTTGAGCTTGCCGGCGTCGCGCAGGAGCTGTCCCTCCTCCAGCCAGCCGCCGTGGACGAAATAATGGTTCTCGATGCGGGCGAAGGCGAGCGCGAACTGGTCCTCGCCGAAAGCGTCGCTGGTCGCCGGCTCGGGCAGGAGCGTGATCGTCCGACCTTCCCACAGGCTCCAGGCCCTGGCCGCCTCGATGCGGGCGGCCGCGTCGTCGCCGGTCAGCCGCCGGCGATAGGCGTCGATCAGGTCGCCGCGCTCGGCCTCGGGGATCGGGGCGATGAAAGCCTCCCACTTGTCGGGGAACATTTCCGAGACGCCGAACTGGTAGTACCAGGCAAGCTCGGCTTTCGTCAGCGTATAGATGCCGCGCACCACCAGCTCGCTGACGCGATCCGGATGGGTCTCGCTGTAGGCGAGCGAGAGCGTCGAGCCCCACGACCCGCCGAACACCAGCCATTTGTCGACGCCCATCATCTGCCGCAGGCGCTCGATGTCGGCGACGAGGTGCCAGGTGGTGTTGGCCTCGAGCCCGGCATGCGGCGTCGAGCGGCCGCAACCGCGCTGGTCGAACAGCATCACGTCGTAGAGCGCGGGGTCGAACAGCCGCCGGTGGACGGGCGAGATGCCGCCGCCCGGCCCGCCATGCAGGAAGACCGCCGGCTTGGCGCCGCGCGTGCCGACGCGCTCCCAGTAGACACCGTGGCCGTCGCCGACGTCGAGCATGCCGGTCTCGAACGGCTCGATCTCGGGGTAGAGGCCGCGCAGATCGGTCATCGACGGGCTCCCTTCGCCGGCCACTCGCCGGTGTCGTGGTCGGGATGCTGATAGCTTTCGATCGAGGCGAGGAATTCGGCCGCCTCGATGTCGTCCTCGGTGGTGCGCGCGGGCAAGCTTGCGAAGGCGTCGACATAGGGGATTTTCGCCTCGACCCCGTACTGGACGGTCGGCGCCACCTCCTCCGGATGGTCGAAGGCGCCGATGGCGAGCGCCGTGCCGTCCTGCGCCTCATAGGTCAGCGGCGTGCCGCAATCGCCGCAGAAGCCGCGCAGGACGTGATTGGACGAGCGGAAGCGCTTCGGCTCGCCGCGCGTCCAGGTCAGGCCGCCTGTCGGCGCGGTGGCCAGCGGAGCGTAGAAGGCGCCGAACGCCTTCTGGCACATGCGGCAATGGCAGATCGAGGCGTTCGCCAGCGCGCCCTCGATGCGGAAGCGCACCGCCCCGCACTGGCAGCCGCCGGTGTAGACCGGCTTGTTGTCGAGGCTCACCTAGCCCTCCTGTTGCGGACAGTGGCAGACGGCCTCGATGTTGTTGCCGTCGGGATCGAGGACGAAGGCGCCGTAATAGTGCGGGTGATACTGCGGGCGCGGACCAGGAGCGCCGTTGTCGCGACCGCCGGCGGCGAGGGCGGCCGCGTAGAAGGCGTCGACCTCGGCATGGTTCGCCGCGGTGAAGGCATAGTGGCGGCCGGGGCCGGGCTCGCCGCCCTCGCGCAGCCAGAACTGCGGCGTCTCGCGGCCGTAGCCGCCGACCTTGGCGCCGCCGGTGAATGCCTCCGGAACCATGTGCAAAAGCTTCGCGCCGAGCGGTGCGAGCGCAGCGTCGTAGAAGCTCTTCGCCTTCTGCCAGTCGGTAACCGCAATGCCCGTATGATCGATCATCGTCTTACCTCCCATGTCGTGACCCGCGCCCCGGTGGCGGGGTCCTTGCCGTCCTTCAACTGGATTCCTCGCGCGGCCAGCTCGTCGCGGATGCGGTCGGCCCCGGCCCAATCCTTCTCGGCGATCAGCGCCAGGCGCCGCGCGATGGCGGCCTCCAGCGCCGCCTCGTCCGGCGCCGCGTCGCCGCCGCGCGGGCGCTCCCATTCGTCCGCCGCCATCGACAGGAAGCCGAGGAAGCGCAGCGAGCCGGCAAGCGCCGAAAAGTCCTGCGGGGCACCGCGCGTCATCGCCTGCTTGCGCAGCGCGGCGAGAGCGGCCAGCATCTTCGGCGTGTTCAGGTCGTCGCTCAAGGCGGCGACCACGCTTTCATGCGGGGCGGCGGGCGCATCCTCGCGCCCGGCGAGCGCATAGAAATCGTCGAGCGACTTCTGCGACGCCTTCAGGTCGCGCAGCGTCCAGTCGATGGGCTGGCGGTAGTGGGTCTTCAGCATGTTGAAGCGCAGCACCTCGCCCGGCCAGTCGCGCAGCGCCTGGTTGATGGTGACGAAGTTGCCCTCCGACTTCGACATCTTCCTGCCCTCGACCTGAAGGAAGCCGTTGTGCATCCACAGATTGGCCATGCGCTCGGTGCCGAGCGCGCAGCAGGACTGGGCGATCTCGTTCTCGTGGTGCGGGAAGACCAAGTCGATGCCGCCGCCGTGGATGTCGAAGACGTTCTTCTCCGGATCGTCGCAGGCAAGGCCGCCGCCGAAGGGCTCCAAGAGCTTGGCCATCGACATGGCCGAGCATTCGATGTGCCAGCCGGGGCGGCCGAGGCCCGGAATGCCGGCCGGCGACGGCCAGCCCGGCTCGCCCTCCTTCGACGGCTTCCACAGCACGAAATCCATCTCGTCGCGCTTGTAGGAGGCGACGTCGACGCGGGCGCCGGCCAGCATCTCGTCGAGCGGGCGGCGCGACAGCGCCCCATAGAGCGGCCTGGAGCGCAGACCGGGGCGCGCGTTCATCGCCGAGGGCGAGAACAGCACATGGCCTTCCGCGACATAGGCGACGCCGCGGCCGATCAACCGCTCGATCATCGCCTTCATGCCGTCGATATGGGCGGTGGCGCGCGGCTGGTCGTCCGGCTCCAGGCACTGAAGCGCCTTCACGTCGGCCTGGAACTGGGCGTTGGTCGCCTCGGTGACGCTGGCGATCGCCTCGTTCAACGGCAGGCCGGGGAAGTCGCGCGCGGCGCGGGCGTTGATCTTGTCGTCGACGTCGGTGATGTTGCGGACGTAAGTGACGTTCCCCGCGCCGTAGACATGGCGCAGCAGCCGATAGAGCAGGTCGAAGACGATGACCGGCCGCGCATTGCCGATATGGGCGAAATCGTAGACCGTCGGCCCGCAGACATACATGCGCACGTTCGCCGCGTCGATGGGGACGAACGGCTCCTTCTCGCGCGTCAGCGTGTTGTAGAGTCGAAGCGCGACATCCTGTGCAGGCATGGTCTCTCCCTGGCCGGCTGGCCGGGGCGTTTTGCCTATCGGGAAAGGAGAAGCGAAAACGGCCGGGCCAGCGGAGGCGCTAGCCGATAATGCAAATGCTGGTAATGGCGAAAGGCGTTTTCATTGCCTGCTTTATCGCTTTCCGGCGGTTTCCCGTCAAGGCTCCGGCGACGGTCAAGATTTTATTAAACATGTCGCGAAGCGAACGCCGCCAAGGCACTGAAATGCCCCGGCTGCGACACCATTCCGTCCCAATCCCGGACGACAACGGGCCATGTTCAATCGCGCCGGAAAGGGGCGCTCAGGGGACCCGAAAGATGCAACGCACAGCCGCCCACCCGGCAATCGAGGCCGAACGCCAGCGCGCCCAGCGCGCGAAATACGCCAAGCTGACCGCCCATTACGGCAAGATCGGCTCGGGCGCGCTCAAGGCCGCGCTGATCCATGTCGAGAAGAAGCCGGCGCAGAAGCTAGCCGCGAAGCCCGCCTAACAGGCCAAGGCCGATCGCGGCCATGACGAGCCCGATCAGGATGTCGAGCACCCGCCAGGCCGCGGGCCGGGCGAAGACCGGCTGGAGCAGCCGCGCCCCGTAGCCGAGGCTGAAGAACCAGACGAAGGACGCGATCATCGCGCCGGCGCCGTAGGCCAGCCGCTCGCGCCCCGCGAACTGCCCCGACAGCGAGCCGACCAGCACCACCGTGTCGAGATAGACGTGCGGGTTCAGGAAGGTGAAGGCGAGGCAGGCCGCGACCGCCGCCTTCAGATCGCCGGCGCCGGCATGCGCCGCAGTGAGCGCCTGCGGCTTCCACGCCCGCCGAAACGCGACGAACGCGTAGGAGAACAGGAACAGCGCGCCGCCGAGCGAAACCGCCGCGATCAGCATCGGCGAGGACGCGACCAGCGTGCCGAGGCCGGCGACGCCGGCCGCGATCAGCACCGCGTCGGACAGCGCGCAGATCAGGCACAGCACGAAGACGTGCCGGCGCAACAGCCCCTGCCGCAGCAGGAAGGCGTTCTGCGCGCCGATGGCGACGATCAGCGACAGGCCGAGGAAGAAGCCGGAAAGGAAGGGCGCCGCGTTCTGCATCGCGCCTCCCCTGCCCGAAGCGGACGCCGCGCGCAATGGGCCAGCGGCTGAAGCCGCTCAGAACAGGCTGAGCTGGTCGGTCTTCGGCTTCGCCGGCGCGTCGGCCTGGAGCCCGGCCGGCTCCACCCGCTCCTGGAGCTCGGGACCGGCATTCGCCACCTTGTTGACCCTGTCGGAAACGGGGATCGCCTCGAAGAAATCGTCGTCGACAGGGCGAACGATGTCGGCGACGTCGCGCGGCTCGTGGCCGACGCAATCGAGCCAGCGGGAGAAATCCTGCCGTTGCACGACCACCGGCATGCGGTGGTGGATATGGCGAATGGCGGCGTTGGCGGCGCAGGTCAGGATGGCGGCGGTGTCGATCTCCGAGCCGCCGGGCTCGATATAGGTTTCCATCAGGCCGCCGAAGGCGATGACGCCGCCATGGCGCGGCCGCACCCAGTAGGGCTGGGCGTCCTTGCGGCCGGTCCCCTTCCACTCGTAGAAGCCGGAAGCCGGCAGCAGCACCCGGCGATGGCGCATCGCCGCCTTGAACGAGGCCTTGGCGGCGGCAGTCTCGGCGCGGGCGTTGATGAGCAGCGGGAACGTGGCCGTATCCTTCACCCAGGAGGGGATGAAGCCCCAGCGTACCAGCATCGCCTGCCGCTCAGGCAGGTTGGAGCCGGGATCGCGGCGGGGGCCGGCGGCCACGACGAGGACCGGCTGGGTCGGCGCGATGTTGTAGCGCGGCGGGAACGGCTCGACCTCGGGAACGCCGAACACGTCCTCCAGCTCCTTTGGCCCCTGGACCAGCGCGAACCGACCGCACATTGGAAATTTCACCTTGCCCTTGCGCCAGCGAGGCAGCACTCTGGCCGCGCAACCGCGCAGCGGCAACCCTGTCCCTGCCGATGCGCACAGAAAGAAGCGTCCGCACCGATGCCATCCCCCGTCCGCGCCGTCTCGGCGGCGATCCTCCATCAGGGCCGCTTCCTCCTGGTCCGGCGCGGCCGCGCCCCGGCGCGCGGCCTCTACGCCTTTCCCGGCGGCAGGGTCGAGGCCGGCGAGACGCTGGTCGAGGCCGTGCGCCGCGAGGTGATGGAGGAAACCGGCGCGCGTCTCGGCGCGGTCGAGCATCTCGTCGACCTCGAACTGGCGTCGGAAGGGCAGGACGGCCGGATCGAGTTCATCCTGTCGGTACACGCGGCCGCCTTCGCCGGCGGCGTCATCGCGGCCGGAGACGACGCCGACATGGCCCTGTGGCTGACGCTCGACGAGATGGCGGCGCTGCCGCTGGCGGGTTCCGTCTACGAAATCGCCGAGCGCATGGCGGCGAACGCGGTGTCAGGCGTGGAAGCGCCTTGCGCCGGCCACGATTCTTGGCGACAAGCCGGACGATGATCCGACCTCTCGCAACCCGCATCTTCGTCGCCGCCGTTCTCGCCACCGTTCCCGTCCCCGGCGCCGGCCAGGCCGCGCGCGCGGCCGACTCGCCGTTCGAGAACGACCTGATGCGGCTGTCGGAAATCCTCGGCGCGCTGCATTACCTGCGCAATCTGTGCGGCGAGAGCGGCCAGGACTGGCGCGACCGGATGGAGGCGCTGCTGGCGGCGGAAAACCCCGACGAAGCGCGCCGGGCCCGGCTGACGGCGAGCTTCAACCGCGGCTATCGCGGCTTCGAGACCACCTACGCCACCTGTACCGGCTCGGCGCTGGCCGCGATCGCGCGCTACATGAAGGAAGGCGAGGCGCTGTCGCGCGACACCGCCACACGCTACGGCAACTGAGGCGCCCGCGCCCTTGGGCCCCACGCTTTAGCAATCTGTTAACTTTTACACCAATGTGGCGCTGCGCGCCGCATTTCCTGTGCTAGAAGCCTTAATGGGACATTAAGGGAACCGCTAAAGTCGACACTGTCGGCGGCGGTCATCGGGTGGAACGTATGGATCACGGCGCCAGCGACATCGACATGCTGATTCGCGAGGAAAAACGCCTGACAGCGGTGGAGAGCTACGAGGACGCCTGGGCGGAAGGACGCGCCGCCGGCATCGAGCCCGACATCATGGCCGAGGCCGCGATCGCGACCGCGCTGGAGGAGTTGCTGCGCACCAATGGCGAGGCGACGGCGCTGGCGCTGGTCGAGCGGATGCGCGACCGGCTGGTCGCCGGCGAGTTCAATCGCCCGGCCCTGATCCACTGACCCTGCCCGGGAGAGAAGATCGCCGGCATGCGGCCTCGCGAAGAACGGTTTTTCCGCTATAGTGGCCCGGTCGAGGGAGGCGGAGCAGCGGCGGTCCATGGCGAGAAGGGATGTGACACGGTCCGGCGGCAGGGGACGGCGTGCGGCGATGGCGGCCGCGGCAGCGCTTCTGCTGGCCGCCGCGGCGCCGGGAAGCGCCTGGGCGCTGAGCGAATTGCCGCACGAGAACCTGCCCGCCCCAGAGGAATCGGACCAGCCCGACACCATCGAGCGCCGCGACCTGCCGCCACCCGGCGAGGCGGCGCCACCGGAAACGCAGGCCCCCGATAACGAGGCTGGCGACGACGCGCCCGAAAAGGACGAGGTCCGTCCGGACGAACCCCCGCAGCGGCCTTCGGTGGCGGTGCCGCTTCCCGACCCCATCGTCATCCCGCGCGACCCGGAACAGGACGGCACGCACGAGGGCGACAATGAGGGTGGCAGCGCGGAGATCGACGAGGAGCCGGTTCCCGACATCCTCTACGACCTGTCGCTGCTGCCCGAGCCGGTGCGGCAGATGCGCCAGGCGCTGATCGACGCCTGCCTTTCGGGCGACATCGAACGGCTGCGCCCGTTCATCGGCACCGGGCAGAACGCGACGCAACTGTCGTTCGGCGACGTGTCAGGCGATCCCGTCACCTTCCTGCGCGGGCTTTCGGGCGACGAGCAGGGGCAGGAAATCCTTGCCATCCTCTACGAGATCCTGACCGCCGGCTTCGTCAAGGTCGGCGAGACGCCGCAGCAGGAAATGTATGTCTGGCCCTATTTCGCCGCCGTGCCGCTCGAAGCGCTGACCCCACCGCAGCGGGTGGAACTGTTCAAGGTCGTCACCGCCGGCGACTACGAGGACATGAAGAACTACGGCACCTACATCTTCTACCGCGCCGGCATCGCGCCGGACGGGCGCTGGCTGTTCTTCTACGCGGGGGATTGAGGGTCAGGGGAGCAGGGGGAGTAGGGGAATGATGCCCCCTATTCCCCCAGGCTTTCCGAAAACCGCACCGGCTGCCCCTGCCCCGGCGCGACGATCTCGCCTTCCCACATGACGCGGGTTCCGCGCACGAGGGTGCCGACGGGCCAGCCGGTCACTTCCCTGCCGTGATAGGGAGTCCAGCCGGCGCGCGAGCCGGCCTGTTCGTTGGTGACGGTCTCGCGGCGCTTGAGGTCGACGACCGTGAAGTCGGCGTCGTAGCCGGCGGCGATGCGGCCCTTGCGCGCCATGCCGAAGATGCGGTTGGGGCCGTGGCTGGTCAGGTCGACAAGGCGCTCCAGCGACAGCCGGCCGGCATTGACGTGGTCGAGCATGATCGGCACCAGCGTCTGCACCCCGGTCATGCCCGACGGCGAGGCCGGATAGGGCTTTGCCTTCTCCTCCAGCGTGTGCGGCGCGTGGTCGGAGCCGAGCACGTCGACGACGCCGTTGCTCACGCCCTGCCAGACGCCGTCCCTGTGACGCCGCTCACGCACCGGCGGGTTCATCTGGATCAGCGTGCCGAGCGCGGCGTAGTCGTCGGCGGTCAGCGTCAGGTGATGCGGCGTCGCCTCGCAGGTGGCGACGTCCTTGTGGCCTTCGAGGAATGCGATCTCCTCGGCGGTCGAGATGTGCAGCACATGGATGCGCGCCCGCGCCATGCGCGCGACCCGCACCAGACGCTCGGTGCAGCGCAGCGCCGCGACCTCGTCGCGCCAGACCGGATGCGAGGACGGATCGTTCTCGACCCGCTCGCCGAGGCGCTCGCGCAGGCGGAACTCGTCTTCCGAATGGAAGGCGGCGCGGCGGCGGGTGTTGCGCAGGATCTCGTAGACGCCCTCGTCGTCCTCGACCAGCAGCGATCCGGTCGAGGAGCCCATGAACACCTTGATGCCGGCCGCGCCCGGCAGCCGCTCCAGCTCGCCGACGTCGCGCGCGTTGTCGCGCGTGCCGCCGACCCAGAAGGCGAAGTCGCAATGCATGCGCCCCGTCGCCCGCGCCACCTTTTCGGCCAGCGCCTCCTCGCTCGTCGTCAGCGGGTTGGTGTTCGGCATCTCGAACACGGCGGTGACGCCGCCGAGCACGGCGGCGCGCGAGCCGGTCTCCAGATCTTCCTTGTGGGTCAGGCCCGGCTCGCGGAAATGCACCTGGCTGTCGACCACGCCGGGCAGGATGTGGAGGCCAGCGCAGTCGATCGTCTCGCCGGCATCGGCCCGCGACAGGTCGCCCAGCGCCGCGACGCGGCCGGCATTGACGCCGATGTCGCGCCGGCCGACGCCGTCATGATTGGCGACGATGCCGCCCTTGAGGATCAGGTCGAAGCTCTTCGTCATGAAACCATCCTCGCACGCCGTCTCTCTTGCCCGCGCCTGTCTGGCGGCTTACGTAATGGCCACGTCAAAAGCAAGTTCGGATCAGCCCCATGCCGACAGCACAGCTTGGCGACCGCGCCGCGATCCTGATCGACGGGCCGGACGCCGAACATCTCCTCCAGAACGTGCTCACGGTCGATCTCGACGACCTGCGCACGGCCGAGGCGCGGCCGGGCGCACTGTTGTCGCCGCAGGGCAAGATCCTGTTCGACTTCCTGGTTTCGCGGCACGGGGAAAGCGGCTTCCTGATCGATTGCCGCGCCGATCAGGCGAACGATCTCGCGCGCCGGCTGACGCTCTACCGCCTGCGCGCCAGGGCGGATATTTCCGTTGCGGGCCAGATGGTTGTCTCCGCGCGCTGGCGCGATGAATCCGCGTCCTCGCAAACCGATTCAGGCTGGCTCGCCGACCGCAGGTTCCCGCAGGAGGCGGGCGTGCTGCGCCGCTACGGCGACGCCGTCGCCACCGACGCCCCGGCCGGAGACTTCGTCCGGCTGCGCATCGCCCACGGCGTGGCGGAAAGCGGCGGCGACTTCGCGCCCGGCGACGCCTTCCCCCACGACGTGCTGATGGACGAGAACGGCGGCGTCGGCTTCCACAAGGGTTGCTATGTCGGGCAGGAGGTCGTCTCGCGCATGCAGCATCGCGGCACGGCGCGCCGCCGCGTCATGATCGCTGCGGGCGCCGCCGACCTGCCGGCCGGCGGCGCGGACGTGCTGGCCGGGACGCGGGCCATCGGCGCGCTCGGCAGCGTGTCGGGCCGCGACGGGCTGGCGATCGTGCGCATCGACCGGGTGAAGGAAGCGCAGGACAGCGGTCTCGCCATCACCGCCGGAGGGGTCGCGCTGTCGCTGTCGATCCCGCCGGCGGCGAAATACCGCCTGCCGCAGACCGCCGCCGCGGAAGAAGGCCCGGGCGAAGCGCCCGGCGAAAGCTGATGGCCGGCGTTCCGCCCACCGCAGCCGCCGTCGCCCCGCGCGCCTGGCAGCGCATGCTGTCCGGCCGCCGGCTCGACCTGCTCGACCCCTCGCCGCTCGACGTCGAGATCGGCGACATCGCCCACGGCCTTGCCCGGGTGGCGCGCTGGAACGGCCAGACCACCGGCGACCACGCCTTTTCGGTGGCGCAGCATTCGCTGGTGGTGGAGGCGGCGTTCCGCGCCGCCAGGCCGCAGGCCAGCGCGGACGAGCAGATGGCGGCGCTGCTGCACGACGCGCCGGAATATGTCATCGGCGACATGATCTCGCCGTTCAAGGCGGTGGTCGGCGGCGGCTACAAGCTGGTGGAAAAGCGCCTGCAACACGCCATCCACCTGCGCTTCTCGCTGCCCGCCGACCTGCCGGCCGCGCTCGCCAGGGCGATCAAGCGCGCCGATCAGGTCGCGGCCTGGTTCGAGGCGACGCGGCTCGCCGGCTTCGCCGAGGACGAGGCGCGGAAATTCTTCGGCCGGCCGCGCAACATCACCAGCGACGGGCTGGCGCTGGAACCGCTGCCGACGCGCGCCGCGCAAGACGCATTCCTCGTCCGCTTCGCGGCAATCGAGGCACGGCGGGCAAAGTCGGCGACGAAGGCGGCGTCGGCATGAGCGCGCGCGCCCTTCCCGGCATCCTCCTTGCCGGCTTCACGCTTTCGGTCCTCGCAATCTCCGGCGCACAGGCCGCCTGCCCCGAGCGGCTTGCCGTCAATGCCGGCGACACGCTGTGGGGGATCGCGCGCGCCTGCGGCATCAGCGTCGAGACGTTGCGCGGCGCCAATCCGGGCCTGAACGAACGGACGCTGCAGCCCGGCCTTTTCATCGCCGTGCCGCGCCCGGCGATGCCGTCGCCGCAGCAGCCGGTCGGCCGGCCGTCGCTGCGCGTCGCGCCGCCGCTGGTGCCGCCGGCCGCGATAACCGTTCCCACGCCCGCGCCGCCGCCGGCGATCCTGCACCCGCAGATGCCGCCAGAGTTCGACACGCGGCCGCAGCACATGCGGCCCAAGCGGCCGCCGCTCGGGCATCCGCCGTTTCCGCCTCAACAAAATTGAACGATCGCCACGATCAATTCATTTCCAATCAATCCTGGATTCGACTAGCGTGCGGCGATCTTCGTCTGGAACCCATCACATGGCCGCATCGTCTTCCGCCCAGCCCGCCGCCGCGCGCCTGCCCTGGCTCATCATCGCGTGCGGCTGCCTGGTCGCGCTGCTGACCTTCGGCCCACGCTCGGCCATGGGCTTCTTCCAGTTGCCGATGCTGGCCGAGAAGGGATGGGACCGCACCACCTTCGGGCTGGCGATGGCGATCCAGAACCTCGCCTGGGGCTTCGGCACGCCAATCTTCGGCGCGCTGGCCGACAAATACGGCACCTGGCGGGTGCTGGCCTTGTCCGGGGTGATGTATGCTGGCGGGCTGGTGCTGATGGCCAACGCCGATTCCGCGACCATGCTCCATGTCGGCGGCGGGCTGCTGGTCGGCCTCGGCATCGCCTCGGGCTCGTTCGGCATCGTGCTGGCGGCATTCGCCCGCCACGTCGCGCCCGAGCGTCGCAGCTTCGTCTTCGGCCTCGGCACGGCGGCGGGCTCGGCCGGCATGTTCCTGTTCGCGCCGCTGAGCCAGGGGCTGATCACCGCCTATGGCTGGTACGACGCGCTGGTGGCCATGAGCGTGATGATGCTGCTCGTGCCGCTGCTCGCCATCCCGCTGCGCGGCAATTCCTCGTCCGGCAGCCAGGGCCAGGCGGCCTACAAGCAGACGCTGGCCGAGGCGCTGCGCGAGGCACTCGGCCACCGCTCCTATCTCTTGCTCGTCGCCGGCTTCTTCGTCTGCGGCTTCCAGGTCGCCTTCATCACCGCGCATTTCCCCGCCTATGTCTCCGACATCGGCATCGAGGCGCGCTATGCGGTGATCGCGCTGGCGCTGATCGGCTTCTTCAACATCATCGGCTCTCTCGCCGCCGGCATGATCGGCCAGCGCTATTCGAAACCCTATTTCCTCGCCTATATCTATCTGGCGCGCTCGGCGCTGGTGACGGCCTTCCTGCTCCTGCCGCAGACGCCGGCGACGGTCATCGTCTTCGCCATCGTCATGGGGCTTCTGTGGCTGTCGACGGTGCCGCCGACCAACGCGCTCGTCGCCATCATGTTCGGCACGCGGCATCTCGGCATGCTGGGCGGCGTCGTGTTCTTCTCGCACCAGATCGGCTCGTTCCTCGGCGTCTGGCTCGGCGGCTATCTCTACGACCGGCTGGGCACCTACGATCCGGTGTGGTGGCTGGGGGTGGCGCTTGGCGTGTTCGCGGCGATCGTCCACTGGCCGATCGAGGAGCGCGCGGTCGAGCGGCCGGCGCTCCAGCCAGCCGAATAGAGCAGCCGGTCAGCCGGTCAGGCGCGACATCGGGAAGATCGAGCAGGTCTCGGTGCCGAAGGCGAGCAGGCGCCCCTCGGCGTCGGTCAGCCGCGCCTCGGAAACGGCGAGCGTGCGGCCCTTGTGGACGACCTTGCCCTCGCAGACGACGATGCCGGTGCGCGGCGTGATCGGGCGCGTATAGTTGATCTTCATCTCGGCCGTCGAATAGGCCTCGCCGATACCGAGCAGGGTGTGGATGCAGCAGCCGAGCGCCGAATCCATGATCGTCGCCGCCCAGCCGCCATGGACGCCGCCGAGCGGGTTCAGGTGCCGCTCGCTGGCCATGCCGCGAAACACCGCCCTGCCCGCCTCGACCTCGACCAGGGCGAAATTCATCCGCGCCGCGATCGACGGCGCGGGATAGTCGCCGGCCACGATCCGCTTGAGAAGCTGGAGCCCGGTGTAATGGGCAAGGTCGGCGACAGGAATGCTGCCCAGGCCACGCCGCGCGACGTGGCCTGGGAAAAGCTCGATTTCGGTGGTCATGCCGCGTTCTCTCCTTGGCGGGGCAAAAGGCGCTTGCGCAGCGCCGCGATCAGGCCGGCGCGCGCTTCGGGCGCGTCGAGGCCGCGCGGCTCGTAGACATGGCGGGCAAAGAAGAAGGCGCTCAGGCGGAAGGCGTCCTCGATCGCGGCGAGATCGGGTCTGATCCCCGCCCCGCGCCGCAGGAAGGCCGGCAGCGGCAGCATCCTGTCGGCCCAGGGACGGCCGGCCTCGCGGCTGACCGCGCGGCCGGATTTCGGCGAGACGAAGGCGAGGTCGTCGGCCTGCCCGGTGGCGGCGCAGCGGGCGAGGTCGAGGCCGAAACCGAGCTCGTCCAGCACCAGAAGCTCGAAGCGCACGATCAGCTCGCCGGCGGCGGCCGGGTCGCCGAGATGGCCGACAAGCAGCGCCAGCGTCTCGTAGAGCCCGGCATGCGGGTCGCGCTCGGGCAGGAGCCGCAGATGCGCGGCAACGGTTTGCAGGCCGTAGACGCCGCAGGCGCTGTCGAACAGGCGTGCGGCATGCATCTCGATCGGTTCGACCTGATATGCGCCGAGATGCTCGTCGAGCCGCGCCCACCAGACCAGATCGACACGGTTTCCCGGTTGCAGGGTCGGCTGCATGCGGCGCGAGCGGCCGCCGCGGACGAGGCCGAGATGGCGACCATGGGCGCGCGTCATCACCTCGAGGATGGCGCTGGTCTCGCCGTGCTTCCTCGTGCCGAGAATGATTCCCTCGTCGCGCCATTCCATGGGTCGATGCTGGACGGCTCAGCTATGAAAGTCGAGGCCCATTTCGCGGTAGCGCTCGGGATCGTCGCCCCAGTTCTCGCGCACCTTGACGAACAGGAACAGATGCACCTTCTGTTCGAGGATGTCGCCGATCTCCCTGCGCGCGGCCTCGCCGATGGCGCGGATGGTCTCGCCCTTGTGGCCGAGCACGATCTTCTTCTGGCTGTCGCGCTCGATATAGATCACCTGCTCGATGCGCACCGAGCCGTCTTGTCTCTCCTCCCACTTCTCGGTCTCGACATGGGAGGAATAGGGCAGTTCCTGATGCAGCCTCAAATAGAGCTTCTCGCGGGTGATCTCGGCCGCGAGCTGGCGCATCGGCAGGTCGGAGATCTGGTCTTCCGGATAGTACCACGGCCCCTCGGGCAGGCGCTGCGCCAGCCAGTCGAGGAGATCGCCGCAGCCGGAGCCGGTCAGGGCCGAGACCATGAACGTGCGCTCGAACTCGGCCTTGTCGTTGGCGGCGGCGGTCAGCTTCAGCAGGGTTTCCGGCCGGACGCGGTCGACCTTGTTCAGCACCAGCGCCTTGGGCTGGCGCACGCCGGCGAGGCTGTCGAGGATGGCCTCGGCGTCGCCCTTGATGCCGCGCTCGGCATCGATCAGCACCAGAACGAGGTCGGCGTCCCTGGCCCCGCCCCAGGCGGTCGAGACCATCGCCCGGTCGAGCCGGCGGCGCGGCCGGAAGATGCCGGGCGTGTCGACGAAGACGATCTGCGCCGGCCCGTGGGTGGCGATGCCGCGCACGATGGCGCGCGTGGTCTGGACCTTGTGGGTGACGATCGAGACCTTGCTCCCGACCAGCCGGTTGACCAGCGTCGACTTGCCGGCATTGGGCGCGCCGATCAGCGCGACGAAGCCGGAACGGGTGGCCTGGGGCGCGGCGTCCTGCCCCGTCCCGTCTTGCCCCGTCCCCTCTTGCCCCATCCCCTCTTGCATCGGCTCGTTCATCCTCGTGCCTCCCCGGTCCAGACGCCCTCGCGCACCAGGAGGGCCGTCGCCGCGGCCTGCTCGGCCTCGCGCTTGGAGCGCCCTTTCGCGGTTTCCGGCTTCACGCCGGCGATGCGGACGGAAACCTCGAAGACGGGATCGTGGTCCGGCCCCTCGCGGCTTTCGACCGCATAGGAGGGCGCGGCCTTCGCTACCTGATGCGCCCATTCCTGCAATTCGGTCTTGGCGTCGCGGCGCGCGGCGGTCGGCGCCTTCGAGCGGCCTTCCCAGTAGCGGCGGACGAAGGCCCTCGCCGCCTCCAGCCCGCCTTCGAGATAGACCGCCGCGATCAGCGCCTCCATCACGTCGGCGCGCAGATTGACCCGCTTGCGCCCGGTCAGCGTGCGCAGCTCGGCGCCGGCGACGATCAGCTTCGACAGGCCGATCTCGTCGGCGATCCCGGCCAGAGTCTCGGCGTTGACCAGCGCGTTCAGCCTGAGCGACAATTCGCCCTCCGGCGCGCCGGGATTGGCCTCGAACACCATCTGCGCCACGACGAGGCCCAGCACCCGGTCGCCGAGGAATTCGAGGCGCTGATAGTCCTTGCCCTCGCCGGCGCTGGCATGGGTGAGCGCGCGCCGCAGGAGGTCGGCGTCGGCGAAGGCGAGGCCGGTGATCGCCTCGACGGCGGCGACGAGATCGGCATCGGCGGCGGGCGGTTTCACGGCCGCCCTCACCTGACCCAGTCGAGGATGCGCGAGACCCGCAGCTCCGACGGCCAGCGCCAGATTTCGAGCGGGCTGGCGCGGCCGGCGATGGAGAAGAAGATGACGTTGGCGCGGCCGACGAGGTGGTCCTCCGGCACGTAGCCGACGGAGAAGCGGCTGTCGGTGGAATTGTCGCGGTTGTCGCCCATCATGAAATAATGGCCGTCCGGCACCACGAATTCGCGGGTGTCGTCGCCGATGCCGTTCGGCGTCAGGTCGAGCGTGTCGTAGGAAACGCCGTTGGGCAGCGTCTCGCGCCAGACCTCGACCGGACGGTTGACCTCGGTGATGTCGGGATTGTCGATCTCGCCGACCTTCTCGTGCGCGACCGCCTCGCCGTTGATGAAGAGCTGGCCGCGGCGCATCTGCACCCGGTCGCCAGGCAGGCCGATGACGCGCTTGATGTAGTCGAGCGAGGGATTGGGCGGGAACTTGAACACCACGACGTCGCCGCGCTCGGGCTGGCTTGCCCAGATGCGGCCCTCGAACAGGTCGGGCGAGAACGGCAGCGAGTGCTTGGAATAGCCGTAGGCCCATTTGGTGACGAACAGGTAGTCGCCCTCGAGGAGCGTCGGACGCATCGAGCCGGAGGGAATCGAGAACGGCTGGAACAGGAATGTGCGGATGACCAGCGCGAGCAGCAGCGCCTGCACGATGACGCTGACGGTCTCGCCAAGTCCGCCGGATTTCTTCTGCGATTTGTCGGCCACGCTCGATCTCGTCCCTTGCTGAAAGTGCGCCCGTCTTAACGGCTCGGGCCCCGCGGGGCAACGCAATAGGTTTTGCGCGCGGCCGCCGTCAACCGGCGGCGAGCCGCGCCTCGATGACGACGAACGCCTGCGCCAGCGGGTAGTCGTCGGTGATGGTGAGATGGATGAAGGCCTCCCGGCCCTCGGGCAGCAGCACGGCCAGCCTGACGGCGGCGCCCCCGGTCAGGCGCATGGTCGGCTTGCCGCCCGGAAGGTTGACCACGCCCATGTCGCGCCAGAACACGCCGCGCGCAATGCCGGTGCCGAGTGCCTTGGCGCAGGCTTCCTTGGCGGCGAAGCGCTTGGCGTAGGAGGCGGCGCGCTCGCGCCGGCGCTCGGACTTCTCCTTCTCGATCTCGGTGAAGACACGGGCGACGAAGCGCGGACCATGGCGCGCCAGCGTCTTCTCCACCCGCCTGATGTCGATCAGGTCGCTGCCGATTCCGATGATCATAGGCTGCGGCTACCGGGCTTTATGGGTGGAATTGCGGCCAATGCCGGCGGCAGCGCGTCGGCAGGATAGGCCGGCACCTCGTATTCGGCGAGCGCCACGAGCGGCACGCCGACATCGGCCTTGCCGGCCGAGCGGTCGATGATGCAGCAGGCGGCGAGAACCTCGGCGCCGAGCTTCTTCATGCACTCGACCGTCTCGCGGATCGACAGGCCGGTGGTGACGATGTCCTCGACGATGACGACGCGCGCGCCCTTCTCGATCTCGAACCGGCGCAGGCGGAACTCGCCCGCCTCGCGCTCGACCCAGATCGCCGGCACGCCGAGATGGCGCGAGGTCTCATAGGCCGGGATCAGCCCGCCGACGGCGGGGCCGACGACATAGTCGATGCGGCCGGGCACCTCGTCGCGCACCTTCGCCGCCAGCGCCCGGCACAGCTTCTCCGTCTTGTCGGCATGCATGAACACCCGCGCCTTTTGCAGGAAGATCGGGCTGCGCAGGCCCGAGGTCAGGATGAAATGGCCTTCGAGAATTGCGCCCGCCTCGCGGAACACCGCAAGCACCTCGTCCGTGTTCATGTCGTCTCGCTTGTTCTACCCGTTGACGCGCTCGGCGGCGCTGACGCTGGAATTGTCCTTGAGCTGCGAAAGCAGCCGGTTCAGATGCTTCAGGTCCCACACTTCGAGATCGAAGACCATTTCGGTGAAATCGGGCGCGGTGCGCGCCATCGACAGCGTGTGGATGTTGGCGTCGTTGGCGGCGATGGTCTGGGCGATGGAGGCGAGCGAGCCCGGCTCGTTGAGCGCGGTGACGGAGATGCGCGCCGGAAAGCGCTCCTTGTGCTCCTCGTCGATGTCCCAGCGCACGTCGATCCAGCGCTCGGGCTGGTCGTCGAAGGCGGTCAGCGCCGGCGACTGGATCGGATAGATGGTGATGCCCTTGCCGATCTCGACGATGCCGACGATGCGGTCGCCCGGCACCGCGCCCTCGGGCGCGAAGAACACCGGCAGGTCGCCATGGGCACCGCGGATCGGCACCGCGCCGCCGTCCTTCGCCCCGGGGCCGGCCTTGCGGCTGGGGCGCAGGCCCGGAATCTGGAACAGCATGCCGGCGGCGTTGCGCAGGTTGAACCAGCCCTCCTCGCGCACCTTGGGCGAGGTCGTGACGCGCTCCTCGCGGTGGTCGGGGAACACGGCCTTCAGCACGTCCGGCGAGGACAGCTCGCCGCGCCCGACATCGGCCAGCACGTCCTCGACGTCCTTGCGGGCGAGGCGGTGCAGCACCGGCTTGATGGCCTCGCGCGAGAACTTCTTCCCCGCGCGTTCGAAAGCGCGCTCGAGGATGCGCGCGCCGAGGCCGGAATATTGCTTGCGCATCGCCATGCGGGTGGCGCGGCGGATGGCGGAGCGCGCCTTGCCGGTGACGACGACCGATTCCCACGCCGCCGGCGGCACCTGCGCCTTGGAGCGGATGATCTCGACCTCGTCGCCGTTCTTCAGCTCCGTCATCAGCGGCATGACGCGGCCGTTGACCTTGGCGCCGACGCAGGTGTCGCCGACGTCGGTATGCACCGCATAGGCGAAGTCGATCGGCGTCGCGCCGCGCGGCAACGCGATCAGCCGGCCCTTGGGCGTGAAGGCGAAGACCTGGTCCTGGAACAGCTCGAGCTTGGTGTTCTCGAGGAAGTCCTCCGGATTGTCGCCCTCGGCCAGCGCCTCGATGGTCTGGCGCAGCCACGCATAGGCCTTGGTGTCCTTGGAAACGGCATGGGCTGCGCCGGTCTTGTCGCCGTGGTCCTTGTAGATCGAATGGGCGGCGACGCCGTATTCGGCCACGGTGTCCATGGCCTGGGTGCGGATCTGCAACTCGACGCGCTGGCGCGACGGACCGACGATGGTGGTGTGGATCGAGCGGTAGTCGTTCTGCTTCGGCGTCGAGATGTAGTCCTTGAAGCGGCCCGGCACCATCGACCATCTGGTGTGGATCGCGCCGAGCGCACGGTAGCAGTCGTCGACATTGGCGACGATGACGCGGAAGCCGATGATGTCGGACAATTGCTCGAAGGAGATCGCCTTGGTCTCCATCTTGCGGAACACCGACCACGGCTTCTTCAGGCGGCTCTTGACCTCGGCATAGAGCGCGTGCTCGACGAACAGGTCGGACAGCGCGTGCTCGACCTCCTCGATCACGCCCTTGTGCCGCTCGGCGAACTCGGCCAGCCGGGTCGTCACCGCCTTGTAGGCCTCGGGGTTGATGTAGCTGAAGGAAAGCTCCTCCAGCTCCTCGCGCATGTCCTGCATGCCCATGCGCCCGGCGAGCGGCGCATAGATCTCCATCGTCTCCTCGGCGATGCGCAGCCGCTTGTCGGGGCGCATGTGCTGAAGCGTGCGCATGTTGTGCAGCCGGTCGGCCAGCTTGACGAGGAGGACGCGCACGTCGTCGGAGATGGCGAGCAGGAGCTTGCGCAGATTTTCGGCCTGCTCGGCCTTTTTAGAGACGAGGTCGAGCTTCTTCAGCTTGGTCAGCCCCTCGACCAGCTTGCCCATGTCGGCGCCGAAAAGCGCGTCGATCTCGGCGCGCGTGGCGGACGTGTCCTCGATGGTGTCGTGGAGCAGCGCCACCGCGATGGTCGCCTCGTCCATGCGCATGTCGGTCAGGATCGCGGCGACTTCGAGCGGGTGCGAGAAATAGGGATCGCCCGAGGCGCGCTTCTGGTGGCCATGCTTCTGCATGGCGTAGACATAGGCCTTGTTGAGCAGCGCCTCGTTGACATCCGGCTTGTAGCGCTGGACGCGCTCGACAAGCTCGTACTGTCGCATCATGGGCGCTTTTCCTTCCGCTCAAAACGATTCATGCGCCCGGCGCGGTCGCCGGACGCATGATCTCAATAGACGCGATTGCCGAGCCGATAAAGTGGAAGGCGCTGTGCCAGGCTCAGAAGTCGTCGCTCTTTTCCGGCGGGACCAGCCCCTCGATGCCGGCGAGCAGGTCCTCTTCCGTCATGCGGTCGAAGGCGACGTTGTCGTCGTCGTCGGCCTCGGCGGCGATGGCGCCGGCCGAAACGTCGGCGATCTCGGGCAGGTCGGCCTCGGGCTCGTCGACCTCGACATGCTTCTGGAGCGAGTGGATCAGGTCTTCCTTGAGGTCGTCGGGCGACAGCGTCTCGTCGGCGATCTCGCGCAGCGCGACCACCGGGTTCTTGTCGTTGTCGCGATCGATGGTGATCGACGCGCCCTGGCTGAGTTGGCGGGCGCGATGTCCGGCGAGAAGCACCAGCTCGAAGCGGTTCTCGACCTTGTCGATGCAATCCTCAACGGTTACGCGGGCCATACGGCGCCCCTTTCATTCGTGGACTTGTCGGAGAGTCTGCGGTCCTTATCGCGAACGCGCCGCAAACACAAGAGAAACGATGCCCGACCGGCCGGGGGCGCCGCGCGAAGCCGGCGAGCGATTCCCCTTGGAATGCGCGACGGGGAAAGCTATCTCACTGTCATTGGCAATAGGAATTTTCACCATGTTCGATCCACGCGAAAAGATCGCGCTCTTCATCGACGGCGCCAACCTTTATGCGACATCACGGGCGCTCGGCTTCGACATCGACTACCGCAAGCTTCTGGCCAGCTTCCAGAAGCGCGGCTACCTCCTGCGCGCCTACTACTACACCGCCCTGGTCGAGGACCAGGAATACTCCTCGATCCGGCCGCTGATCGACTGGCTCGACTACAACGGCTACAAGGTGGTGACCAAGCCGGCCAAGGAATTCACCGACGCCGCCGGCCGCCGCAAGGTCAAGGGCAACATGGATATCGAGCTGACCGTCGACGCGCTCGGGCTGGCCGAGACCGTCGACCACTACGTCATCTTCTCCGGCGACGGCGATTTCCGCACCCTGGTCGAGGCGCTCCAGCGCAAGGGACGCAAGGTTTCGGTGGTTTCCACCCTGTCGTCGCCGCAGCCGATGATCTCCGACGAACTGCGCCGGCAGGCCGACCATTTCATCGACCTGCAATCGCTGAAGGCCGAGGTCGGCCGCGAACCGAGCGAGCGGCCGGCGCGGCGCGTCGAAAGCGACGACGAAGGCGATCTGTGATCGCCGTGCCTGCCGCCGCCGAGCCGGACCGCGACTGCCCGCTCTGCCCGCGCCTGCACGGCTTCATCGCCGAATGGCGCGCGCGCGAGCCCGCATGGTTCAACGCGCCGGTGCCGACATTCTCGGCGGTCGCGGGCGACGACACCGTCGAGCTCTTGATCGTCGGCCTCGCGCCCGGCCTGCGCGGGGCCAACCGCACCGGCCGCCCGTTCACCGGCGACTATGCCGGCGACCTGCTCTATTCGACGCTGTCGCGGTTCGGCTTCTCCAGCGGCACCTTCATGGCCCGTCCCGACGACGGCGTCGAGCTGAGGGGCGCGGCGCTGACCAACGCCGTGCGTTGCGTGCCGCCGGAGAACAAGCCGGTCGGCGCGGAAATCGCCACCTGCCGCCGGTTTCTCGGCGCCACCATCGCGCGCTATCCCAACCTGCGCGCCATCGTCACGCTCGGCACCATCGCGCACCAGTCGACCGTCCGGGCGCTGGGCCTGCGGATCGCCGACTTTCCCTTCGCCCATGGCGCACGGCGCGAGGCCGGCCGCGTCGCGCTGTTCTCCAGCTACCATTGCTCGCGCTACAACACCAACACCGGACGGCTGACGGAAGCGATGTTCGTCGACGTGTTCGCGGCGGCGCGGGCGTTCCTGGATAGCGAGTAATATCGCCTTCTGGACGTCTCCGTATATTTCTGTAATATACACACCATGATCGACTGGAGCGCGGTTCAGGGATTTGACTGGGACGATGGCAACAGCCGCAAGAATGCCGACAAGCACAATGTCGGGCAGGCGGAAGCGGAGCAGGCGTTTTTCAACGAGCCACTTCTGATCGTCGCCGACGAGCGGCATAGCGCGGGCGAACGGCGGTTCCATGCCCTCGGCCATGCGGAAAGTGGGCGATGTCTACATATCACCTTCACGCTGCGCAACAGCGAGCGTCTGATCCGCGTGATCTCGGCGCGCGACATGAATCGCAAGGAGAAACTCATCTATGAGCAGAAAGGCCAAGCAGATTCCGGAGTTCAGTAGTGAAGCGGAGGAGCGGCGCTTCTGGGAAACACACGACTCGGTCGACTTTGTCGATTGGAGCAAGGCGAAGCACACCCGGCTTCCGAACCTCAAGCCTTCGACCACATCGATCTCGCTGCGGTTGCCCGTGTCGCTGCTCGATCAGATCAAGATCGCGGCCAACAAGCGCGACATGCCGTATCAGTCACTGATAAAGGCATGGTTGTCAGAGAAAGTCGGTGTCCGGTAGCGTGCAGGATGGAAGCAGGCGTTCGCGGCAATCCTGATCGCCTCAGCCGCGCTCCTTCAGGAGGCGGCCCTTCTCGCGCGCCCAGTCTCGCTGTTTTTCGGTCTCGCGCTTGTCGTGCAGCTTCTTGCCGCGGGCGACGGCGAGCAGGAGCTTGGCCCGGCCGCGCTCGTTGAAGTAGATCTTCAACGGCACCATGGTCATGCCCTCGCGCTCCACCGCCTGGGCCAGCTTCGCCATCTCCTTCTTCTTCAGGAGCAGCTTGCGGCGGCGGCGCGGCTCGTGGTTGAAGCGGTTGCCCTGGAGATATTCCGGCAGGTAGGAATTGATCAGCCAGATCTCGCCGCCCTCGGCCGAGGCATAGCTTTCCTGGATGTTGGCGTGGCCCTCGCGCAGCGACTTGACCTCGGTTCCGGTCAGCACGAGGCCCGCCTCGTAGGTGTCCATCACCTCGTAGGAGAAGCGGGCCTTGCGGTTCTCCGCAACGGTCTTGCCGTTGGTGTCGGGCTTCTTGTCCTTGGCCATCTTACCTTCAACGCGCGACCGCGCGTCAGTTCACCAATCCTGCGTGCTTCATCGCGGCGTCGATCTTCGCGGCCGTCTCCGGCTCGATGGTGACGAGCGGCGCGCGCACGACGTTTTCGACCCGGCCCAGCCGCGACAGCGCGTATTTGGCGCCGCACAGGCCCGGCTCGACGAAGATCGCCTTGTGCAGCGGCATCAGCCGGTCCTGAAGCTCGAGCGCGCGCGCCTTGTCGTTGGCGAGCGTCGCAGCTTGAAACTCGGCGCAGAGCCGCGGCGCGACATTGGCCGTCACCGAGATGCAGCCGACGCCGCCATGGGCGTTGAAGCCGAGCGCGGAGGCGTCCTCGCCGGACAGCTGGATGAAGTCGGCGCCGCAGGTCAGGCGCTGCTCGGAGACGCGCTCGACCTTGCCGGTGGCATCCTTGACGCCGACGATGTTCTTGAAATCGTTGGCGAGGCGACCCATCGTCTCCGGCGTCATGTCGATCACCGAGCGCGGCGGGATGTTGTAGATGACGATCGGCAACGCCGTCGCCTTCGCCACCTCGGCGAAATGGAGGTAGAGCCCCTTCTGGGTCGGCTTGTTGTAATAGGGCGTGACGACGAGCGCCGCATCCGCCCCCACCTTCTCGGCATGCTGGACGAGCGAGACAGCCTCGGCCGTGTTGTTGGAGCCGGCGCCGGCGATCACCGGCACGCGGCCGGCGGCTGCCTTGACCGCGAGCTCGACCACCTCGCGGTGCTCGGCATGCGACAGCGTCGGCGACTCGCCCGTGGTGCCGACCGGAACCAGACCGGTCGTGCCTTCGGCGATCTGCCAGTCGATCAGGGCGCGGAAGGCGTCTTTGTCGAGGGCACCGTCGCGCGAAAACGGCGTGACGAGCGCGGTCATTGACCCTCTGAACATGGTGCTTGCTCCCGGATGCTGCCTGGCTGGCAATGAGGACGGCGTCTTCGCCGGCTTCTAGCCCGGACGAAGGCGGCGCACCATAGTCTTGCCGCTTCCGCCCGGCAAGAGAGGCCGGAAATCGCGGCCGCTAAAATCCAGGCCGTCGCGCTAACCATTCGTTTACGCCATGTTCACCGCCGGCGGCTAGGGTCGCGGCAAACCCGTCCATCGTGTATCTTGTCCGGAACAGGGATCGACACGCCATGCAAGCGCCCTCCGCTGGCTCCCCCGCAAGCGCCCTCCGGGGCCCCCTCGCCGCTTTCCGCCTCCGCGCGGCGGCCGCAAGCCTGACGCTGCTGATGGCGCCGGGCCTCGGCCACGCCGACACGGAACTGCCCGCGATCGGCCCGCTGCCGTTCGAGCGCCCCCATGCGGCTGCAAGCGCCGGGGCCGCCATCGACGCCACCATCGCCACCGGCGCGATCGCCGCGCAAAGCGCGGTCAAGGCCGGCAGGCTCGCGACCGGCGGCGCCGTCACCCAGTTGAAGAGCGGCCTCGACGCGCTGTCGTCCGGCGATTTCTCCCGCGCCCGCGTGGTGCGCGACAACCTGCCGGCCAACTCGCTCGACCGGCACATCCTGATGTGGGCCATCGCCACCTCGGGCGCGGATGCCGTCGCCAGCGGCGAGATCGCGGAAGCGGCCTATGCGCTGTCGGGCTGGCCCGGCATGGCGCGGCTGCGCGCCAATTCCGAAAAGGCGATGTACCGCGAGAACCCCGGCCCGCGCACCGTGCTTTCTGCCTTCGGCAAGTCGCAGCCGCAGACCGTCGAAGGCACGATCCTGCTGGCGCGCGCCCATCTCGCCACCGGCAGCACCGACCAGGCGCGCGCGACGCTTGCCCGCTTCTGGCGCACCGAAAAGCTCGACGCCAAGGAAGAGCAGGCGATCATCCGCGAGTTCGGCAAGGTCATCCCCGCCGCCGATCATCGCTTCCGCATGGAGCGAATGCTCTATGCCGACCGCATAACCTCGGCCGAGCGGGTGGCCGGGCTCGCCGGCGGCGGCGCGCTGGTCAAGGCGTTCGCCGCCGTCGCGCGCAACGAGAAGAACGCCAGGAGCCTGATGGACGCGGTGCCGAAAGCGCAGCGCGGAGCGGCGTGGATCTTCGCCGAATCGCGCCGGCTGCGCCGCGCCGAAAAGCACCGCGAGGCCGCTTCCGTGATGCTGAAGGCGCCGAAGGACGCCGCTTCGCTGGTCGACCCCGACGCGTGGTGGGTGGAGCGGCGGGTGCTGTCGCGCGAGCTGCTCGACCTCGGCGACGCCAGGACAGCCTATCAGCTCGCCGCCGCGCACGCGGCCGAAAGCCCGTCGCTCGCGGTCGACGCCGAGTTCCACGCCGGCTGGTACGCTTTCCGTGGCCTCGGCGACGCCAAGGCTGGCGCGCGCCACTTCGCCCGCATCGCCGAGATCGCCGACGGCCCGATCTCGCTGTCGCGCGCCCATTACTGGCTCGGCCGCGCGGCGGAAGCCGGCGGGCCGGGCAATGCGCGCCAGCATTACGAGCGCGCCGCGCAATACGGCACCGCCTTCTACGGCCAGCTCGCCGCGGCCAAGCTCGGCCGCAGCACCGTTTCCGCCGCCTATCCCTCGCCCAGCGACGCCGACCGGCGCACTTTCGAGGGCCGGCAGGCGGTGCAGGCGATCCGCCGGCTGGAGCAGGCCGGCCATGCCCGCCGCGCCGAGGGCCTTTATCGCGGGCTGGCGCAGGAGCTGACCAGCGTCGGCGAGCTGGCGCTGCTCGCCGTCTCGGCCGAGCGGCAGGGCAACCATTTCCTGGCGCTGCGCGTCGGCAAATGGGCGGCGGCGCGCGGCCTGCCTGTCGGCGCACTGTCGCATCCGACCGGCGCGATCCCCGCCAATGCCAACATCTCCGGCTCCGGCAAGGCGCTCGCCTACGCCATCGCCCGGCAGGAGAGCGAGTTCAACGCGGCCGCGAAATCGGGCGCGGGCGCGCTCGGCCTGCTCCAGCTCATGCCGGGCACGGCGAAGGACGTGGCGAAGAAGGCCGGCCTCGCCTATTCGGCCGGCAAGCTGACCAGCGACCCCGGCTACAACGCCACGCTCGGCGCGCATTACCTTTCCGAGCAGCTCGGCCGCTTCAACGGCTCCTACGTGTTGACCTTCGCCGGCTACAATGCCGGCCCGCGCCGCGCCCAGCAATGGGCCGAACGCTACGGCGACCCGCGCGGCAAGCCGGTCGAGCACGTCGTCGACTGGATCGAGCGCATCCCGTTCACCGAAACCCGCAGCTACGTGCAGCGGGTGATGGAGAACTATCAGGTCTACAAGATGCGGCTGACCGGCCGGATGGACATCGCCGCCGACCTCGTCAACGGCCGCTGAACAGATCACCTTGGGCAGACCATGAACCGCACCCTCGCCGCCTTCCTGCTTTGCGCCGTGCTGACGGGGCTTCTGGCCGCGCTGAGCATCGCGCTCCGGTTGAAGGGCTATCCCTTCGGCGATCTCGGCATCGCGCGGCTCGACGGCCTTGCCAGTTCGGCGACCTTCGTGCCGCTGGCCGCGATCTATGCCTTCGCCGGCGTCCTGATGATGATCCTGCCGCTGCGCGCCGCCGGCTTCGTCCACGCCAATGCCGCCGCGCCGGTCCATTCCGCCGCGCTCGTGCTTTTGGCCACCATCGTCGGCGTGCAGGCCGCCCGCTTCGCCTTCGGCAGCCGCGACGCGCTGTGGGTGCTGGTCGACTGGCAGTTCGTGTTCGCGGCGGCGATCGTCGCCGCCCATCTCGCCATGAACGCGCTGCGGCGCAACGCGCTCCTGCGCACGCTCTTCTTCGTCGCCTTTATCGCGGCGACGCTGGCCTGCCTCTACTGGACCTTCCGGCTGTAGCCGGTTTCGGCGCGGCGACCTCCTGCCGCCGCTCGTAGCGCACGCCGGGGAAGATGACGATGGTCGCCATGCGGTCCGGCGCGGGCTTCGCGGCGCGGGCCGGGTGCGGGATCACGAACGGAAGTATGGTAGCCATGGCTGCGCTCGTTTCAGGTTGCGATCGGAGCAGGACGCTACGCCTCCACGACCATAAGGCGCAGCATAGAGTTAACAGGACGTTAGCGAATTCGCTCTAGATTTAGCCGATCAAGGCTCCGCCGCGTTCGGACGGCGGAAGATGCAGCGGTTGAGTCAGGCGTTCCTCGTGTTTCGATCCGGTTTCCCGACTTCCTCGTCCTATCGCGCGGCCGGAAAGGCCGACCGGCTGCTGCGCGCGGCCGTCACCTCCTTCTGCGACAACGCCCGTCCGACGCGGCGCGACGCGGCCCAGCTCGACGATCTCGCCGTGCCGCTGCTCGGCGCCGCCTCCGGCGAAACCCTGCGCTTCGTGGCGGCGGCGCTCTCCGAGGCGCGGCAGGCGCCGCCGGCGCTGGCGCGCCGGCTGGCCGACCTGCCGGTCGAGATCTCGGCGCCGCTTTTGATGCGCTCGCCGGTGCTGACGCCGATCGACCTCCTCGCGCTCATCGCCCGCCACGGCGCGCCGCACGCCCGCGCCATCGCGCTGCGGCCCGACCTCGACGAGCGCATCCTGCTGCTGATCCGCTCGATCGACGTCGGCGGAGAGGCCGCCAGGCCCGCCACCGCCCCCGCCACCGCCGAGGAAGCGCGGCAGAGCCTGCGCGCGATGATGCGGCCGGCGCACGACCGTCCCGAGGACGCCGCCGTCGCGGCCGGGCGCGAAGCCGCGCCGCCGGTCCGCATCCGCTGGGAGGGCGAGCCGGCCGTCTATCGCAAGCTGCGCTCGACGGCGCTGGTCGGCTCGGCGGCGCTGTTTCATGCCGCCCTCGCCAGCGCGCTCGGCATCGCGGCGGAGGAGGCGCGCGCGATCGCCGAGGACCGCGATCCCGCCCGCCTCATCCTCGCGCTCAAGGCGCTGGACCTCAGCGGCGAGGAGGCGTTCCTCATCCTGCAATGCCTGCGCCCGGCGCGCGACCGGCGCGACGTGGCGAATTTCCTCACCGCCTGGGAGGCGGTTTCGGCCGACGACGCCGGACGCGTCGCGGCAAGCTGGCGCGCGCCCTCCCCCCATGACGCGCCGGCGAACGCCCGCCGCTCTAGCCTGAAGGCGTCGTGACGGCGACGAGGTCGGAAAAGCCGCTCTCGCTCACCTCCAGCTCGACGATCCACAGGTCGGGATCGAACCGCGTCTCGCGCTCGATCCGCTTCGCGAGCTCGCTCTCGTCGCCGGTTTGCAGCACCAGGGTGAACAGCCGCTCCTGCGGCCGCGCCTCGTCATAGCTCGCCTGGGATGCCGGGGCATAAAGCGCAACCTCGCCCATCCGGTCGCGGCGCAGGATCAGCACCGCGCCCGCCTCGGCCGCGCCGCGCCGCGCGACGGCGGCGAAGCCGCCCGAGGCGAACGCCCGCCGCACGATCGACGACACCCACAATTCGCTGGTGACACGCATGGCCGCCGCGTCAGTCGGTCAGGCCGATGTCGCGCATCTTGGCGTAGAGCGCCTGGTCCGGCTCGCCGGTTACGGCGAGGCCGAACAGCGACTGGAACTCGCGGATGGCGGCCCTGGTGCGCGAACCGACGACGCCGTCGATCTCGATGCCGTCATTGCCGAAGGCGCGCAGGCCGGCCTGGATGCGCATCACCATGGCGTCGCCGCGCGGCGGCGCCGACGAGGTCTCGATCATGTCGGTGCCGGGCGAGCCCTGCGGCAGCGGCGGCGCGGCCGAGGCGCTGCGCGGCCGCGCGCCGAGCTGCGACAGGAGATGGTCGTCGATCTCGGCCGAGGCCGACAGGCCGACCATCTTGCGATAGGCCTCGATGGCCTGGCGGGTCTGCGGCCCGGTCAGGCCGTCGACCGCGCCGGAATAGAGGTTCAGGCCGGCGAGGATGCGCTGCACGTCCTTGACCACCGGATCGCCCTGCGGAACGGCGGGCGGCGGCGCGACACCGGCCGCGGCCGCTTCGCCCGCTTCACGGGCGACGACGCGCTCGCGCTCGATGCGGATGATGGTCTCGACCGCGGCGGCGTCGGCTTCCGCCTGCGGCGGCGCGTCCATCCGGTCGGGAGCCGGCATCGAGGACGCCGGCCGCGTCGCGAAGAACGCGCCCGAATGGGCATGCGGCTGATACCACAGCGCATTCGCCGCGACATAGGAGAAGGCGACGAAGAACGCCGTCAGGCTGCCGACGGCCGCGCGGTTCCGCAACAGGAAGCCGGCGAGGCCGCCGGTCTCGTCGTCGAAATCGCCCGCTGGCCTGCGGCTGTCACGCGATCTTGCGGAGCGCGGTGCCATATCGTTCTTCCCTCGCATTGTCTTCTTCGTCCAGCGCCGGCCGGTGCGTTTCCCAATCGGCGGCAGGGTCGGCGGCAGGGTCGGCGACAGAGCTGGCGGCGGGCAGACCCACCGCGACGGTGGTGCCCAGCCCCGGCGCGCTCTCGATGCTCATGGTGCCGCCATGCAGCTTGACCAGCCCCTTGACCAGCGACAGGCCGAGGCCGGTTCCCTGGAACTGGCGCGTATAGTCGTTCTGCACCTGCGCGAACGGCTGGCCGAGCCGGACGAGATCGTCGCCGGCGATGCCGATGCCGGTGTCGTTGACATAGATGCGGACCATGCCTTGCCGGCTCGACGCGCTGATGACGACCTGCCCGCCCTGCGGCGTGAACTTGATCGCGTTCGAGACGAGATTGATCAGGATCTGCTGCACCGCCCGCCGGTCGCCGACGACCTTGTCGAGACCGTGCGGCAGGTTTGCGACCAGCCTGACGCCGCGCGCCTCGGCCTGCGGCTCGAGCATGGCGCGGCACAATTCGACCGCGTCCTTCAGCTCGAACGGCTCGGCGAGGATGTGGTACGATCCCGCCTCGATCTTCGAGACGTCGAGGATGGCGTTGACCACCGCAAGGAGATGGTTGCCGGCATCGCGGATCAGGCCGACCTGCTCGGCCTGCTTGCCGGTCAGCTCGCCGGAAATCTCGCGATGCAGCAGCAGGTCGGAAAAGCCGATGATGGCGTTGAGCGGCGTGCGCAACTCATGGCTGACGGTGGCCAGGAAGCGGCCCTTGGCCACCTCGGCCGTGTCGGCCTCCTCGACGGCCCGCGCCACCCTCTCCCGCAGCTCGGCCTTCTCGCGCCCGTCGCGGACCAGCGCCGCGACCGCACCGGCGGCGAGAGGGACCATCTCGACCTCGAACGGGCGGTAGCGGCCGCCGTCATGACTCCCATTATGGCTCCCGTCACGGCCCCCGATCCGCCCCTCGACCGCGGGCATCCTGATGCGCGCCTCGCAGGCCGACGCGCGGCCCTCGTCGCGCGCCTCGGCGGCCGCGCACAGGAACGCGACCCGGTCGCCGACATGGATGCGTTCGAACAGGCCGGTGCCGAGCAGGAGCTCCGGCTCGATCCCGAGGATGCGCGCCGCCTGCGGCGACACGCTTTCCGCCTCGCCGGCGCGCGACAGCCGCACGACGACGGCATCGAGACCGGCCTCGGGCAGGACATTGCCGGCAAGCGTTTCCGGCCGCGCGGGCGAAAGGCCCTCGCTCGCGCGCAGCGCCAGCGTCGTCGCGTAAAGGACGGGCGATATCCACAGCCAGGCCGATGCGCTCGCCGCACCCGCGATCTCCGGCAGGAGCGCGATCGCGGCCGCCATGGCCAGCGCCAGCGCCGCCGCCGCCATGCCGGCCCGGCGCGAACGGCCGACCCACAGCGTTTCGAGCGGCAGCGCGAGGAGCAGCGCCGCAAGCGGCGCGGACATGCCGCCCGACAGGACGCCGAGCCCGCCGACGACGAGAGCGCCGGCGGCGAGCGCCGATCCATGGACCAGCCGCTCGACCATCGGCGCGCCGCCGCGCGCGGCGACGGCAAGCGCCATCAGCCAGCTTGCCCCGAACAGGCCGCACAGCATGGCGAGCACGCCGGAGATGCCGGCAAGCGGCCACGCCGCCTGCGCGACCGCAGCCGAGACGACGAACGGCGCGGAAAGAAGGACGCCGAGCAGCCGGCGCTGCGCGGTCCTGCGCCCGCCCGTCACCGCGGGGTGGACGAGGCGGTCGAGCCCTCCACCGACCGCGGCGAGCCAGTCGCTTCTCTTGCCTGTCTGCACGTCCAACGCAACGCACCCTTACACTGTCCGCTTCACGGACAAACGCTTTGTCCGGACCCTCGCACCGGGGGTTTAAGGAATGAATAAACACGGCAGCGGCCGATGCCGCCCGCGCCCGCCGGCGGCGGTTTTTCACCGTTCTTTCGCGGGCAAATTCCACTCATGGTAAACGGAGGGTAACGCCGCGGGCGGGGTTCCTTTCGCCGGGGCCGGAGGTGCCATCCCGGGCCGCCTCGCGGATTTTCCATTGTTTTCCAGATGCTTGGACTTGGGCCGCTTCCGATGCGCGCGCGGCCGCGCATGACGTCGAAGGCGGAGCCGGGCCGGACCGCTAAAATTTGAATCGAATTCGCCGACAATCCGAATCGGCGCGGCAAGCCGTCCTTTGCCTGTTGCGGCTAAGGATCGGCCTTGCGCACGGAAACGGGGCCAAGCATCCGTGGCGCGAAAGAGGGTGTGGAAATGGGTTTCCTGATCAAGTGCGCGTTCTGGCTTTCGCTCGTCCTGCTGGTCATCCCGTTCGGCAACGGCGGCGACAATGGCGAGCCGACCATCGGCGCGGTCGAGGCCTTCCTTGCCGCCCGCGCGGTCGTCGACGACATGTCGGGCCTGTGCGAACGCCGGCCGGAGGCCTGCGAGGTCGGCCGCTCCGCGGTCCACACCATCGGGGTCAGGGCGCGGGAGGGCGCGCGCATCGCCTACGACATGCTGGACGCGCATTTCGGCGAGGCCGCCGCGCCGGCCGAGATCGCGGCCGCCGCGCAGACGGACGAGCCGCTCCACACCGGCTCGGTCCCGGTTCCGACCGTGCGCGACGGCGCGCCCCGGGACTGAAGGGACGCCGAAGGCGCGGGCGTGACAGCGCCGGGCGCCTGCCCTATATGCAGCGGCATGAGCGCGACCATCGACAGCATCCGCGACGACTTCTCCTTCCTCGACGACTGGGAAGACCGTTACCGCTACATCATCGAGCTGGGCTCGGGTCTTTCCGCCTATCCCGAAAGCGCGCGCGACGACGCCCACAAGGTGCCGGGCTGCGTCAGCCAGGTGTGGCTGCACACCAGCCGCGGCGACGGCGGCGACCCGGTCATCACCTTTCTCGGCGATTCGGACGCCCATATCGTGCGCGGGCTGGTGGCGATCGTGCTGGCACTGTTTTCGGGTCGCAGGGCTTCCGAAATCCTGACGATCGACGCAGAGGCCACGCTGCGCGACCTCGGCCTCGACGAGCACCTGACGCCGCAGCGAGCCAACGGCCTGCGCTCGATGGTGCAGCGCATCCGCCGCGAAGCCGAGGCCGCGCGCACCGTCAGCGGTTGAGCGAAGGGCGATAGTCGTCCGCGCCCCAGTGCAGCGGCGCGGGCGGAGACCCGCCGCCGCGCGCCGGCTCGTAATGGCGGGCGAGCGCGCCGAGCGCCGATTTCAGCACCACCTTGGCCGAACGCGCCGGCCAGCCGCGCTCGACCTCGACCTGCTCCATCCCCTTCAGGAAGCAGCAGATGTCGACCAGCACGCCCGAAAGCTCCGGCCCGACCGCCATCAGCGCCTTCTCGACCCGCCGGCGCGCGGCGAGCGCGGCGTCGGTCAGGTCGCCGATGCCGCCGGCCGCGCCCGACCCGCGCCCGGCCGACCCGACCGAACTCCAGTTGACGCCGAGGCGCGGCATGATCTGGCCCCGCGTGTAGTCGGCGCGCAACCGCTCGCCGGCACGAAACTCGCGCCCGTCGATGAACGGCCTGCCGTCCTTGCCCTTGCGGCGATGAAGCAGCGCCAGCGGCGATTCCGCGGCGTTGACCGTGACCCGCTCATGGCCGGCGGCGGTCTCGACCGTCGCCGTCGCCGGTTCGCAACGCGGCGCCAGCAGCGGCTCGGCGCGGCGGGCGGCAAGATGCCGGAGCGCCGCCCGCCCGGCGGCGGCAAGGCAAAGCGCCTCGCCCCGCCGCGCCACCAGGGCGCGGCTTTCGAGCCCAATCAGCGCCGCCGCCTCGATCGCCAGCGCGCCCTTGTCCCCGCTCTCGAGCAGGACCAGCCCCGGCGACGCCGCCGGCAGCACGCGCGCATCGCCTCCGGCGAGAAAGCGCAGGACGCGCATGCCGGCGCGGTCGGCTTCCATCGATCTGTCCATGGTCCACCTTGCCGGTCGCGCTACGCCGCTTCGCCGAACGCGGCGGTGATCACCTGCTCGACACGGGCGACGATGGCGTCGAACTCGTCGTCTTCGCGCATGTCCTCGATCTGATGGCAGGCATGGAGCACGGTGGTGCGGTCGCGCCCGAAGCCCTGGCCGATGCTGGCCATGGTGAAGCCGAGGGTGACATGCGCGACATACATCGCGATCTGGCGGACCCGGCTGACGGCGAGCGACGAGCGTCCCGGTCCGCGCAGGTCCTTGCCGGAAACGTTGAACAGGGTGGCGGCGATGTCGATGACGCCGTCGCAGGCGGCCATGACATGGTCGCGATGGCTGGCGGAAGGAAGGATGCGCAGGGCTGGCGCCTTTTCGCGCCTTTCCGGCTTGCTCCGGTCGCCGCTTTTGGCGGTTCGCCGCCCCGCCTTCGCAAGCCCGGGCTGTTCCCCGCGATCCACGCCCCGTCTGTCACGCCGTCCGGCCATCGCTACGCTCACCTGCACCCTCCCCTATATAGGAATATTTTC